>NZ_BJND01000015.1 GCF_006539505.1 Streptomyces spinoverrucosus | reverse complement strand
TTTCCGACTCTATCAGATCCTTTCGGTTCCGATTCCCGGTCGGCGGGTTTGTCTTTCGGCCTTGCGGCCTTTCGACATTCACTACGTTAGCCGATTCCCCCACCCGATTCATAATCGGGTTCTGCGGATTCGAATTCAGGCATGCGGGCACGCCCGAATCGACCCCGCTGAGGGGTTGCTCGCTAGGTAGTGGGTTGGCCGCTCCGGCTGCTGACGATCGCAGTACCCGGTTCAGCGGCTCGGGCTACATTACGCACCTTCCGAGTGCGCGTCAACTTCGGCGGCGCCTCGGGACATGGGCCCGATAGGGGCTCACCGTCGGGTCGTTGGCGATCCAGAAGCGCCAGGGGTGGACGTCCCCGTCGCCGCCGTCGCCGGCCACTCCGGTGCGTGGGCCGTTGCGTACCTGGTCAGAGGACGCGGGGGTGCCGTTCAATATGCGCAGGGGCGTGTCGCCGGAGGCGCAGGCGTCGGTGCCGTCCAGGGTGCGGTCCACGTCCAGGGCCGTGGCCAGGCGGGCCGGACCTTTGGCCAGTTCCTTGTCATTGCGGGCCGAGAGTCGACGGGTGCGGGCCAGCTCGGCGCCCTCGATGATCTCGCCGGCGCGGAGCAGAACGGCGCTCGCTGTGCCGTCCGGGCCGCAGACCAGGTTCATGCAGTGCCACATGCCGTAGGTGAAGTAGACGTACACGTGTCCGGGCGGGCCGAACATCACGTCGTTGCGTGGTGTGCGGCCGCGGTAGGCGTGGGAGCCGGGGTCGTTCGGGCCGTCGTAGGCCTCGACCTCTGTCAGGCGCAGCGCGATCGGACCGTCCGGGGTCGTGCGTACGAGGATGCGGCCGAGGAGGTCGGGGGCCACTTCGAGTACGGGCCGGGCGAAGAACTCTCGGGGCAGGGGCGTACGGTCGGGGGTCGCGATCATGCCGTCCGAGGGTAGTGCAGACGGGTGGGTGTGGTGGGGTGGCCAGGGGGCGTTCGTCTTGCCAGGGTGGGGCCCGGAACCGGCCGCGGCCGGATCGCGTTTGTAGTGATCAGAGACGTAGTGAGCGTAGTGATCGAGGGAGAGACATGGCGTTCAAGAAGCTGCTCGCGAGTCTGGGGGCCGGTGGGGCTTCGGTCGAGACGGTGCTGACCGAGGTCAACGTCGTTCCGGGCGGCGTGGTCCAGGGTGAGGTGCGCATCCAGGGCGGGTCCGTGAACCAGCGGATCGAGGCGCTGTCGGTCGGGCTGCAGGCCAAGGTCGAGGTCGAGGGCCAGGACACGGAGTACAAGCAGGACATCGAGTTCACGAAGGTGCGTCTCGGCGGTGCCTTCGAGCTGCAGGCAGAGGCCGTGCACGCGGTGCCGTTCGGGCTGGACATCCCGTGGGAGACGCCGATCACGATGATCGACGGTCAGGCGCTGCGCGGGATGCACATCGGTGTAACCACCGAGTTGGAGATCGCGCGTGCGGTGGACTCCGGTGACCTGGACCCGATCAACGTGCATCCGCTGCCGGCGCAGAAGGCGATCCTGGACGCGTTCATCCAGCTGGGCTTCCGCTTCAAGAACGCGGACATGGAGCGTGGTCACATCCGGGGTACGCGGCAGAAGCTGCCGTTCTACCAGGAGATCGAGTTCCTGCCGCCGCAGCAGTACCGGGGGCTGAACCAGGTGGAGTTGAGCTTCGTGGCCGACCAGCAGGCGATGGATGTCGTGCTGGAGATGGACAAGAAGCCGGGTCTGTTCAGCGAGGGCAGCGACACGTTCCGCTCGTTCCAGGTGGGGCTGCACGACTACCAGGGCACCGACTGGGTGGCGTATCTCAACCAGTGGCTGTCCGAAGTCGGCAGCAAGCGCAACTGGTTCTAGGCTCGGAACCCACTGAACCATCCGATCAGGAGGTATCGAGGTGACCGAGCTCAAGAGGCGGCCGCTCCCCCACGACTTCCATCCGCCGGTGCCGTCGTTCACGGTCACGAGTGAGGACGTGCGGGAGGGTGCGACCCTCAAGGACGCTCAGGTCCACGCGGCCGGCAACACCTCTCCGCAGCTGCGGTGGGAGGGTTTTCCTGCCGAGACCAAGAGTTTCGCGGTGACCTGCTACGACCCGGACGCCCCGACGGGGAGCGGGTTCTGGCACTGGGTGCTGTTCGACATCCCGGTCTCGGTGACGGAGCTGCCGGCGGGTGCGGGCAGCGGGAAGTTCGAGGGACTGCCGGAGGGCGCGTCGCACGCGCGCAACGACTACGGCACGAAGGACTTCGGCGGTGCAGCGCCGCCGCCGGGTGACGGGCCGCACCGGTATGTGTTCACGGTCTACGCCGTGGACCAGGAGAAGCTCGGTCCGGACTCGGACGCCAGTCCGGCCGTCGTGGGCTTCAATCTGCGGTTCCACACGCTGGCGCGCGCCCAGCTCATCGGTGAGTACGAGGTGCCCGCCGAAGCCTGACGTTCACCGAACGTTTGCCCGCCTCTGGTCTTGGAGTGATCGGAGGCGGGCATTTTTGTGGCCGGGGGCTGCGAGGTCGGACCTCGTGGGAGCAGCGGATATTGCGTTGTCCATCTCGGCGTGCACGGCCAGAGTTGATCCCAGCCCGCCAAGGGGTGGGCCGGTGCACACGGGAGGTGGGCTGGTATGCGGGACACGCTGGTACTGAACGCGAGCTTCGAGCCGCTGTCGACGGTGACGTTGAACCGAGCCGTCGTTCTGGTGCTCCAGGACAAGGCCGTCGTCGAGCAGGCCCACCCCGAACTGCGTATGCGCGGAGCCGCGGTCGACATACCGGCGCCCCGGGTCATCAGGTTGTGCAGGTATGTGCGGGTGCCGTTCCGAAGACAAGCGCCGTGGTCGAGGCGGGGTGTGCTGGTGCGGGACCGGCACAGGTGCGCGTACTGCGGTCGTCGGGCGACGACCGTGGACCACGTGGTGCCGCGGTCCCAAGGGGGTCAGGACACCTGGCTGAACACGGTGGCCTCGTGCGCGGAGGACAACCACCGGAAGGCTAATCGGACGCCGGACGAAGCGGGTATGCCGTTGCTGCGGGAGCCGTTTGAGCCGACGCCGGCGGATGCGATGCTGTTGGCTTTGGCGCAGGACGACTATGAGGCGTTGCCTGAGTGGTTGGCGTCGGCTGCGGCTTAGACCGTAGGGCTGGCTGTTGTCCTTTGGCTGCCGGTTCGTTGTGGCTGATCGCGCAGTTCCCCGCGCCCCTAAAAGCAAGGGCGCGGGGGCTGACCCACGTACGGACGCACCCCTAGTCGATCGACGGCCTCTCGCGGCGTTCCGTGCCTGAGCCGGTGCCGTTGCCCGAGTCCGAACCGCCGGGCTTGGGGGCGAAGTTGCCCATGGCGCCCGACAGGCCCTTGAGGGCGTCGCCGATTTCGCTGGGGACGATCCAGAGCTTGTTGGCGTCGCCCTCGGCGATCTTCGGCAGCATCTGGAGGTACTGGTAGCTGAGCAGCTTCTGGTCCGGGTCGCCGGCGTGGATGGCCTCGAAGACCGTACGGACGGCCTGGGCCTCGCCCTCGGCGCGCAGTGCGGCGGCCTTGGCCTCACCTTCGGCGCGCAGGATCTGGGACTGCTTCTCGCCCTCGGCGCGCAGGATCTCGGACTGCCGGACACCTTCGGCCTGGAGGATCGCGGCGCGCTTGTCGCGGTCGGCGCGCATCTGCTTCTCCATGGAGTCCTGGATGGAGGTGGGCGGCTCGATCGCCTTGAGTTCGACGCGGTTGACGCGGATGCCCCACTTGCCGGTGGCCTCGTCGAGGACGCCGCGCAGGGCCGCGTTGATCTCCTCGCGGGAGGTGAGGGTGCGCTCCAGGTCCATGCCGCCGATGATGTTGCGCAGGGTGGTGACCGTCAGCTGCTCAATGGCCTGGATGTAGCTGGCGACTTCGTAGGTGGCGGCCCGGGCGTCGGTGACCTGGTAGTAGATGACCGTGTCGATGTTGACGACCAGGTTGTCCTGGGTGATCACCGGCTGCGGCGGGAACGGGACGACCTGTTCGCGCAGGTCGATGCGGTTGCGGATGGTGTCGATGAACGGGACGACGATGTTGAGGCCCGCGTTCAGCGTGCGCGTGTAGCGGCCGAAGCGCTCCACGATGGCGGCGCTGGCCTGCGGGATGACTTGGATCGTCTTGATCAGGGCGATGAAGACCAACACCACCAGAATGATCAGGACGATGATGACCGGTTCCATCGTCGCTCCCCGTACCCTTCTCCGCCTCGGCGCTCTTGGAAGATCTTATGCTTGTCCAAGATCTTGCTGGTCGAGTCTGACAGACCGTCGCGCACCTCGTGGGGTGTTCGGTCACCTTGCGTCGTGCGAGGTCATATGACGATTGCCGTGGCTCCCTCGATGTCCACGACGTCCACTTCCTGGCCTGCCTCATAGGTACGACCAGAGTCGAGGGCGCGGGCCGACCAGACCTCTCCGGCGAGCTTGATGCGCCCGCCCGAGCCGTCGACGCGTTCCAGTACGACGGCCTGTCTGCCCTTCAACGCGTCGACGCCGGTGGCGAGTTGGGGTTGTTGGGCGCGGTGCCGTTTGGCAATGGGGCGTACCACCGCGATGAGGGCGGTGGAGACGACGGCGAAGACCACGACCTGGAAGACGGCGTCTCCGCCGAAGAGGCCGGCGGTCGCCGAGGCCGCGACGGCGCCCACCGCGAGCATGCCGAGTTCGGGCATTGCGGTGATCACGAGTCCGACGCCGAGCCCGGCCGCCGCGATCAACCACCATACCCACGCGTCGATTTCCACACGGTCATGGTAGGACCGCGGAACGTGCGCGCACAGGGCGCGATCTGGTTTGGGACGGGCTTCTTACCCGTGTCTTCGCGGGGACTTCGCGGGTTCAGGACAGCGGAAGGCCCTGGGCGGTCCAGCGGTCGCCGACCTGTTCGACGACAAGCGGCAGGCCGAAGCACAGGGAGAGGTTGCGGGAGGTGAGTTCGAGCTCCAGCGGGCCGGCGGCGAGGACCTTGCCCTGGCGGATCATGAGGACGTGGGTGAAGCCGGGGGCGATCTCCTCGACGTGGTGGGTGACCATGAGCATCGAGGGGGCGATCGGGTCGCGGGCGAGGCGGCCGAGGCGGCGTACGAGGTCCTCGCGGCCACCGAGGTCGAGGCCGGCGGCGGGTTCGTCGAGCAGGAGCAGCTCGGGGTCGGTCATCAGGGCGCGGGCGATCAGGGTGCGCTTGCGCTCGCCCTCGGAGAGGGTGCCGAACTTGCGGTCCAGGAAGTCCGACATACCGAGGCGGTCCAGGAACGCACGGGCGCGCTGCTCGTCGATCTCGTCGTAGTCCTCGTGCCAGCCCGCGGTCATGCCGTACGCGGCGGTCAGCACGGTCTGCAGGACGGTCTGGCGCTTGGGGAGCTTGTCGGCCATGGCGATCCCGGCCATGCCGATGCGGGGGCGCAGCTCGAAGACGTCGACCTTGCCGAGGGTCTCGCCGAGGATGGTGGCGGTGCCCTTGCTGGGGAAGAGGTAGCTGGACGCGACATTGAGGAGGGTGGTCTTGCCGGCGCCGTTGGGGCCGAGGATCACCCAGCGCTCGCCCTCCTTGACCGACCAGGAGACCTGGTCCACCAGAGCCCGGCCCTCGCGGACCACGGATACGTCCTGAAGCTCCAGAACATCGCTCATGAGCGCGTTGTCTCCCCTTGCAGTGTGGCCGGTCTCGGCTGTCGCGTACGCCTGTGGCTCGGGGCCGCACCGGTGGGCGCAGCCCTCAACGAAATCTACGCCACCGGTCAGTCGGTCCATTCCCTCGGCCCGGTACTTAGGGTGGGAGCATGCTCTCGGAACCGCGCTCTGGACGCCTTGCCGCTTGGGGAAATGCCCTTCTTGCCGGACTTGTTTCGCCGGATGACGCCGTGCTCGCCATCGTGGGCGATGACGCCGTGCACCGGGTGGAGGGGCTGCCGGGTGAGTCGGCGCCCGTCGGGCTCACGCTCGCGCTGGGGCGGCTGCGGGCGCTCGGGGTGAGCGGGCTGCGGGTCGCGCTGCCGGCGCCGGGGCATCCGCTGGGGCTGAGCGGGCCGCCGGAGTTCAATGCGCGGGCGCTGGAGGCCGAGGAGGCGGTGATTTGCCACGGGGGTGCGCTGGGGCTGGTTCCCGAGGTGTACGAGGCCGGGCCCGAGGGTGATGTGCATGTCGAGGTGGTGTGGCACTGCCTGCCGGTGCGGGAGACGCCGCCTGCGGATGTGCCGTCGCTCGGGGAGGCGGAGCGGGAGCTGGCGGAGGCGCTCAGGGACGCGACCGAGGTGCTGACGCGGCTGGATGTGGCCGGGTCGGGGCCGGTGGCGGAGGCGGCGATCGATGCGTATCGGGCGCGGGCCGAGCGGGGGCAGGAGGTGCTGGCGCCGGGGTATCCGGGGCGGGCGGTGCGGGTGCTGGAGCTGGCGCAGCGGGTCGGGGTGCTGATCTCGGTGGCGTACGAGAACGGGCACGGGGGTGCGGTGAGCGCCTCGGAGATGGCGGCCCGGGCGGAGGTGCTGCGGCCGGTGGAGCGGACGGCTCGGCGGGCGCAGGTCGCGGCGTACAACTCCGTGGTGGAGGAGCGGGAGCGGGGGATGCGGTGATCGTCGGCTGCCTTGGTGGCCGGCTCACGTGAAATCGGCGAAGGGCTCCGCGAGTCGTCCATGACTCGCGGAGCCCTTTGGTGCCCGGTCGGCGTCAGGCGGTGGGGGCGTGGGTCGGGAGCTTGCCCACGTGGTCCTGGCCGACGGCCGACACGGCGGAAACTCAGCGGTTGATGCCGAGGTTGCCGAAGGCCGGGTTCAGCACACCGACGACGTTCACGCTGTTGCCGACGGCGTTCACCGGAACGTGCACCGGGGCCTGGACGAGGTTGCCCGAGATGACACCCGGCGAGCCCACAGCCTTGCCGGTGGCGTGCGATCCGTCGGTGGCGGAGGCCATACCGGCACCGGCGGCCACCAGACCACCGGCCACCATCGTCACGGCCGCTGCCTTCTTCAGGTTCTTCACTTCGTAAGCCCTTCTGATGCGATTGCCACGGCCAGTCGCCGCAGCACGCACTGAAGAACGCCGGAGCCGCGCGGAGGATGCGCCATCCGGGGGACATTCCCACGACGGTATGAATCTCAGTCCGGAAGGGAACCCTCCGTATTGCCGTACGGAGTGCTTTTCTGCCTTTTCTGCCTGTTTTCAGCCAGTCACGCCATGCCGTACGGCCCACAGGGCGGCCTGCGTGCGGTCCGCCAGGTCGAGCTTCATCAGGATGTTCGAGACGTGGGTCTTGACGGTCTTCTCGGAGAGGACCAGCGCGCGGGCGATCTCGCGGTTGGAGCGGCCGTCCGCTATCAGGCCGAGCACCTCGCGCTCCCGCTCGGTGAGCGAACCCGGCCTGCCCTGACCGGAGTTGGTCTCCTCCTGGGACAACAGGGCGCCCGCCACCTCGGGTTGGAGCAGGATGTGCCCGGCGTGCACCGAGCGGATGGCGCCGGCGAGCGCGTCGGGGTCGACGTCCTTGTAGACGTACCCGGCGGCGCCGGCGCGCAGGGCCGGGACGACCGTGCGCTGCTCGGTGAAGCTGGTCACGATGAGCACGCGCGCGGGGTTGCCCAGTTCGCGGAGTCTGCGCAGCGCCTCGACGCCGTCCATGCCGGGCATCTTGACGTCCATGAGGACGATGTCGGGCTTCAGTTCCTCGGCGTGGGCGACGCCTTCGGCGCCGTCGGCGGCCTCGCCCACGACCTCGATGTCGTCCTGCACTTCGAGGAAGGTGCGCAAGCCCCGGCGGACCACCTGGTGGTCGTCGACGAGCAGCACCCTGATTGCGTCAGCCACCGGGGACCTCCATCTCGATCGTGGTGCCCTTGCCGGGCGCCGACTCCACGGTGAGCGTGCCGCCCACGCCGCCCGCCCGGTCCCGCATGGAGACCAGGCCGAGGTGACGTCCGGCACGACGTATCGCGTGCGGGTCGAAGCCGCCGCCGTCGTCCGTGACGCGCAGGACGGCGCCGCTGCCGCGCCTGGCCAGGGTCACGTCGACCCGGTCGGCGCCGGAGTGCCGCAGGGCGTTGTGCAGGGCCTCCTGGGCGACGCGCAGCAGGGCCTCCTCCTGGGCGGCGGGCAGGGCGCGCACGCCGTGGGCGGTGAAGGTCACGTGCGCGGTGTGGGCGCGGTCCAGGACCTGCGCCTGGGTGCGCAGGGTGGCGACGAGGCCGTCCTCGTCGAGGGCCGCGGGGCGCAATTCGACGACGGCGGCGCGCAGTTCGTCGGCGGCTTCGGCGGCGAGCGCGGCCACCTGCTGCAGTTCGCCCTTGGCGCGGGCCGGGTCGCGGTCGATGAGGGCGGTGGCGGCCTGGGCGGTCAGGCGCAGGGAGAAGAGCTTCTGGCTGACCGCGTCGTGCAGCTCGTGGGCCAGGCGGGAGCGCTCCTCGGCGATGGTGAGCTCGCGGCTGCGTTCGTAGAGCCGGGCGTTGGTGAGGGCGATCGCGGCGTGCTGGGCGAGGATGGACAGCAGTTCCTCGTCGTCGGCGGTGAAGCCGCAGGTGCCCTCGGGCTTCGGACAGTTCTTGTTGGCCAGGAAGAGCGCGCCGATCACCTCGTCGCCGTCGCGGATGGGCAGGCCCAGGAAGTCGGCCAGGTCGGGGTGGGCGGAGGGCCAGCCCTCGAAGCGGGGGTCCGTACGGACGTCGGCCAGGCGCTGCGGTTTCGCGTCCTTGAGCATCGCGGCGAGGATGCCGTGCTGGCGGGGCAGCGGGCCGATGGCCTTCCACTGTGCGTCGCTGACCCCGTCGACCACGAACTGCGCGAAGCCGCCGTGGTCGTCCGGCACGCCCAGCGCGGCGTACTGCGCGTCGAGCAGCTCGCGGGCCGAGGCGACGATCGTCTTGAGGACGTCACGCACCTCCAGATGCCTGCTCATGGCGAGCAGCGCGGAACTCACCGCGGCGAGGCCGGACCGGGGACCTTGACTCATGGCTTCCACGCTACCGGCGGGGTGTGACAGCGCGGATCGGACCGGTGACGGCAGCCGCCTAGGCCGCTGGGCCTAGTCCGGAGGTCGTGGACCTGCGGCTTAGGTCGAAGGGCCCCGCCGCTTTGCGGCCCGCGTCCGAGGCGGGGCGGGGTCCGCGGTTCCTACGTTGAGGGCAGCCGATCAAGCGGCGTCGAGGACGAGGGGAACGTGTCATGCCGGTAGC
This sequence comes from Streptomyces spinoverrucosus, assembly GCF_006539505.1. GTDB lineage: Bacteria > Actinomycetota > Actinomycetes > Streptomycetales > Streptomycetaceae > Streptomyces > Streptomyces spinoverrucosus. The sequence continues at coordinate 41,505 of NZ_BJND01000015.1, read as the reverse complement.
GATCATCACGGGGGCGTCGAAGGGGCTGGGGCGGGCGCTGGCCGAGGCCCTGGCCGCGCGCGAGTGGGACCTGGTGCTGGACGCCAGGGGCGAGCGGGCGCTGAAGGAGACGGCGGCGGCGCTCGCGGCGCACGGGACGCGGGTGGAGGCCCTCTCCGGGGATGTCACGGACGCCGGGCACCGGGCCGAGCTGGTGGCGGCGGCCTGGAAGCTGGGCGGTGTCGATCTGCTGGTGACCAACGCCAGCGCGCTGGGCGCCGAACCGCTGGTCCGGCTGGACCAGCTGCCCCTGGACGGGCTGCGGCGGGCGCTGGAGGTGAACGTGGTGGCCGCGCTGGGCCTGGTCCAGGAGGCGCTGCCGCTGCTGCGGGCGTCCCAGCGGGCCGCGGTGATCGCGGTCAGCTCGGACGCGGCGGCCGAGGCGTATGAGACGTGGGGCGGCTACGGGGCGTCGAAGGCAGCCCTGGACCAGCTCGCGGCGGTGCTCGCCGCCGAGGAGCCCGGGCTGCGGGTCTGGGCGGTCGACCCCGGGGACATGGCGACGGAGCTGTATGCGGCGGCCGTACCGGAGGACGACGATCCGCGGCCGGAGCCGGCGAGTGTGGTGCCGGCGTTCCTGCGGCTGCTGGACGAGCGTCCGGCGAGCGGCCGCTACGGGGCGCCGGCCCTGCTGGAGGGGGAGTGATGACGTCGGCTCTCGGCGTCACGCCCGTGGAGCACGTCCGGGAGTGGGGGAAGGTCCCTCAGGAGCTGTCCGCGCGCGTGCCGGCCGAGCAGCGCGGGCCGGGGCTGGACCGGGATGCCGTACGGCTGCTGGTGTCGCGTGGGACTGAGGTCTCGCACCACGCCTTCGCGGAGCTGCCGCGGCTGCTGCGGGCGGGTGATCTGCTGATCGTGAACACCTCTCCGACGCTGGCGGCGGCGGTGGACGGGTGGATCGGGCACGCGCGCGTGGTGGTGCATTTCTCGACGCGCGGCGATGACGGGCGGTGGGCCGTCGAGCTGCGGGATCCGGATGAGAAGGGCACCACACGCGCGCGTGCGGGCGGTCCGGCGGGTACGGAGGTGCGGTTGCCCGGGGATGTGCGGCTGGTGCTGGAGGAGCCGCTGAGTGCGCGGGGCGAGCGGTTGTGGTGGGCGCGGGCGACCGGGGCGGAGGTGCGCGAGCTGCTGGGTGCGTACGGGCGGCCCATTCGCTACTCCTACACGGAGCGGGATCAGCCGCTGTCCGTGTACCAGACGGTGTTCGCGCTGCCGCCGGCCGACGGGGCGGGCAGTGCGGAGATGCCGAGTGCGGCACGGCCCTTCACGCATCGGATGGTGGCGGAGCTGGTCAGCCGGGGTGTGCAGTTCGCGCCGATCACGCTGCACACCGGGGTGGCCTCGGCGGAGGCGCACGAGCCGCCGTACCCGGAGCGGTTCGCGGTGCCGGAGGCGTCGGCGCGGGTCATCAACGCGGTGCGGGCCGGGGACGGCCGGGTGATCGCGGTGGGTACGACGGCCGTACGCGCCGTGGAGTCCGCTGCGGGGTCCGACGGGGTGGTCCGGGCGGTCGAGGGGTGGACGGACCTCGTGGTGACGCCAGAGCGCGGGGTGCGGGTGGTGGACGGGCTGCTGACCGGGCTGCACGAGCCGGAGGCCTCGCATCTGCTGATGCTGGAGGCGGTGGCCGGCGCGGCGGCGATCAACCGGGGGTACGAGGAGGCGCTGCGCCACCGCTACCTGTGGCACGAGTTCGGGGACGTGCATCTCCTCCTTCCGGAGGAGGCCGGTCACACTGAGCATTGCTCCAGCAACTGCTGGTGAGACCGCTACGTCGCCGATGTGAGGCCGCACATAGGGCGCAGATCACGTACGAAGGACTATAGGAGACAAAGAGACATGGAGCGAGCGGGAAAGACGTTCTGGTCTGTCCCGATTTGCCCTTCCCTGATCCACTACCCGGGATCGTAGGTCACACCTTTGCCACTGGTTTTTGCGGCCGCTAAGAATGGCTGCCGTCGCTCAGCGCCGCGGGTTGTCTGCCCGCGGCGTTCGTGCGGGAAGCACCTGTCCCCCGCCGGACGTGAGCGACCTCCGCGCTATTCGAAGAGGTCCATCAGCCATGCCCAAGAACAAGATCGCCCTCGCCGGTGCCGCCGCGCTCGGCGCCGCCGCCCTCGCGTTCTCCACGGTGCCCTCGGGCGGAGAGACCACCACCGCCGAGGCCGCAGCCCCCGCGAACGTCGCCTACAGCTCCGAGCCGGTCAAGGACGTCAAGGCCAGCGTCACCGACCAGCTCGCCGGTGCCAGCCTGAAGGTCGAGGCCATCGCGGCGAAGAAGGAGGCCGCCGCCGAGGCCGCCGCCAAGAAGAAGGCCGCTGCCGCGGCCGCTGCCGCGAAGAAGGCCGCCGCGCAGGCCGCCGCCGCGAAGGAGGCGGAGCTGCGCCGCGAGGCGAAGGCCGCCGCGAACCGGTCCGTCGAGCGCATCGCGTTCCAGCCGGTCGCCGTGAAGAAGTCCTACGGCAACAACCTCGACGGCTGGATCCGTGAGGCGCTGTCGATCATGAAGGCCAAGGGCATCCCGGGCTCCTACCACGGCCTGCACAAGAACATCATGCGCGAGTCCTCGGGCAACCCGAACGCGATCAACAACTGGGACATCAACGCCCGGAACGGCATCCCGTCCAAGGGCCTGCTGCAGGTGATCCCGCCGACCTTCAAGGCGTACCACGTGCCCGGCACCTCCTGGAACATCTACGACCCGGTCGCCAACATCACCGCCGCCGCCAATTACGCGGCCGACCGGTACGGCTCGATCGACAACGTCAACAGCGCGTACTGAGGTCGGCGCGGACCTCTTGCCGCACGACGCGGTCGACGAACGCCGAAGGGCGGCACCCTCCTGACGGGGTGCCGCCCTTCGGCGTCGTAGAGACGCGATTACTTCCGCATGACCTCGGGCTCGTGGCGGCGCAGGAAGCGGGCCACGAAGAAGCCGCAGATCACGCCGAGCGCGAGCAGGGCGACCATGTCCATGGTCCACGCGCCGACCGTGTGCTCCCACAGGGGGTCGGTGTCGCCGCCCTCCTGGGGCGGGCTGATCTTGTTGAAGTCCAGCGTGGCGCCGGCCGCGGCGACCGCCCAGCGAGACGGCATCAGATACGAGAACTGGTTGACGCCGACCGTGCCGTTCAGGGCGAACAGGCAGCCCGTGAACACGACCTGGATGATCGCGAACATGACCAGCAGCGGCATGGTCTTCTCGGCCGTCTTCACCAGCGACGAGATGATCAGGCCGAACATCATCGAGGTGAAGCCGAGCGCCATGATCGGCAGGGAGAGCTCGATCATCGTGGCGCTGCCCAGGATCAGGCCCTCCTGAGGCAGCTCCCGGCTGGAGAAGCCGATCACACCGACCAGCAGGCCCTGGAACACGGTGATCATGCCCAGCACGAACACCTTGGACATCAGGTACGCCGAGCGGGACAGGCCGGTCGCACGCTCCCGCTCGTAGATGACCCGTTCCTTGATCAGCTCACGGACCGAGTTGGCGGCACCGGCGAAGCAGGCGCCGACCGCGAGGATCAGCAGGACGGTGGTGGCCGTGCCGTTGGGGATGATCCGGCCGGTCCGCGGGTTGGCGTCGTTGGGCAGCAGGCCGTTGTCCGGCTCGATGAGCAGGCTCACCGCGCCGAGGACGGCCGGCAGGATCACCATCAGGGCGAGGAAGCCCTTGTCGGACGCGATCACCGAGACATAGCGGCGCACCAGCGTGACCCACTGGGACATCCAGCCCTGCGGCTTGGGCGGCTTCATCGCCTGCATGGCCGGCATCTGTACGGCCTGCGGGGCGACGGCGTCGATGTCCGCGGCGTACATCTGGTAGTGCTGCGAGCCCTTCCAGCGGCCCGCCCAGTCGTAGTCGCGGTAGTTCTCGAAGGCGGAGAAGACGTCGGCCCAGGTGTCGTAGCCGAAGAAGTTCAGCGCCTCCTCGGGCGGGCCGAAGTAGGCGACCGAGCCGCCCGGGGCCATCACCAGGAGCTTGTCACACAGTGCCAGCTCGGCCACGGAGTGAGTGACCACCAGGACCGTACGGCCGTCGTCGGCGAGGCCGCGCAGCAGCTGCATGACATCGCGGTCCATGCCCGGGTCGAGGCCGGAGGTCGGCTCGTCGAGGAAGATCAGCGACGGCTTGGTCAGCAGCTCCAGGGCGACGGACACGCGCTTGCGCTGGCCGCCGGACAGGGAGGTGACCTTCTTGTCCTTGTGGATGTCGAGCTTGAGCTCGCGCAGCACCTCGTCGATGCGGGCCTCGCGCTCCGCGGCCGTGGTGTCGGCGGGGAAGCGCAGCTTGGCCGCGTACTTGAGGGCCTTCTTGACGGTCAGCTCCTTGTGCAGGATGTCGTCCTGCGGGACCAGACCGATGCGCTGGCGCAGCTCGGCGAACTGCTTGTAGAGGTTGCGGTTGTCGTACAGGACCTCGCCCTGGTTGGCGGGCCGGTACCCGGTGAGCGCCTTCAGCAGGGTCGACTTGCCGGAGCCGGACGGGCCGATGACCGCGATCAGCGACTTCTCCGGGACGCCGAAGGAGACGTCCTTGAGGATCTGCTTACCGCCGTCGACCGTGACGGTCAGGTGGCGGGCGGAGAAGGACACCTCACCGGTGTCGACGAACTCCTCGAGGCGGTCGCCGACGATGCGGAACGTCGAGTGGCCGACGCCCACGATGTCGGTCGGGCCGAGCAGTTGGGAGCCGCCCTTGGCGATCGGCTGACCGTTGACGTACGTGCCGTTGTGCGAGCCGAGGTCGCGGATCTCCATGCGGCCGTCGGGCGTCGAGTGGAACTCGGCGTGGTGACGCGAGACCTGCAGGTCGGAGACGACCAGGTCGTTCTCCAGGGCACGCCCGATGCGCATCACACGGCCGAGCGCGAACTGGTGGAACGTGGTCGGGCTGCGGTCGCCGTAGACCGGTGGTGCCCCCGCCGCACCGCCGGGCACCTTCTGCGCGTGCTGCTCCGCCGGGCCCTGCTGCTGCGGGAACGGCTGGGCGGGCTGCTGCCAGCCCGCTTGAGGGGCCTGCTGCTGCGGCGCCTGCTGGGACCAGCCCGGATTCGCGCCCTGCGCGGCGAACGGCTGCTGCTGCGGCTGGGCCTGCGGCGCGACGGCGGCCGCGGCGCCGGACAGGCTCAGCTGCGGTCCGTCGGTCGCGTTGCCGAGGTTGACGGCCGAGCCGGGGCCGATCTCCAACTGATGGATCCGCTGGCCCTGCACGAACGTTCCGTTGGTGCTGCCATGGTCCTCGATGACCCAACTACGGCCGTTGAAACTGACCGTGGCGTGCCGCCAGGAGACCCTGGCGTCGTCGAACACGATGTCGCCCTGCGGATCGCGTCCGAGTGTGTAAGCCCTGGACGGGTCGAGCGTCCAGGTTTGTCCATTGGTTTGCAGTACGAGTTCCGGCACTCCATGCCCCACTGAGTTGTCCCCCGAGTTACCCCCGTCGCAGGGAGTCTAGGGATGTCGAACATCGGGGGGAACTATTTCAGGAGCGGCCCCTTGACCGAAAGTCGGGCCTTGTGAAGACCGCGTACGGGCGCGTCCCCGTGCGCCGTTGACGGGGTTGAAATCGGCCCGGAGAGTGGTAATCCCACGCGATGGGGGCATGCGCGGCGGTGACGCCGCGCCGCGGATCGGGGGGTCTGCCGTGAGCGTCGAGAAGGCCGGGTACGGCACGAGGCTGCCGTGGGTCGACATCCTGCTGTCCGCGATCGCCGCCGTGAGCTGGGCGTTGATCGGGATGGCGGGCACGGCGGCGCTCGGACTGCGGCTCCTGGAAGCGGACTCGGCCGGTTCGCTGGGGCCGATGACCGCGGCGGTGGTGGCCCTTGGGGCGGGTGGTTCGGTGACGCCGTCCGGCGATGTGTCCGCTTTCGGGCTGACCGGCGCGGAGGCCACCACGGCCGTCGAGATCACGCCATTGGGCGTGAGCCTGGTCGGCGCGCTTCTTCTGTCCTGGTTCTTCCTACGATCCCTGCGGGCGGCGGGAGTTGTGATCTCGGCCTCCGAACTCCTCGCGCGCGCGGGCGCGGTGGTCGTGCTGTTCGTGGCGACGCTGGGCGGGCTGGCGTGGGCCGGGCACGACGTCATCACCATCGACGGGGGCGCGCTCGGCCTCGACGACCTGCCCGGCGGTTCGGGCTCCGGGGGCATCGAGATTCCCGGGCTGGGTGACGTCGGGGACATCGGAGGGCTGCTGCCCGATCGGGTCGGCGACCTGATCGACGCGGAGGCGGCGGTGGGCTTCAGCGTCGACACGGCGCCCACGCTGCTCGGCGGGCTGGGCTGGGTCGCCGGGGTGCTGCTGATCGCGCTGCTGGCCTCCCGCCGCACTCCCCTGCCGCGCGGCTGGGAGGCGGTGCACCGGGTCGTACGGCCCGCCGTGTCCGCGCTGGTCACGGTGCTCCTGGTGGCGGTCGCGGCGGGGCTCGCGGCGGCAGCGTACGCGGCGATCGGCGACGACCATCCCCGGCGGATCGCGGGGGCGGCGCTGCTGGGCGCGCCGAACGGGGTGTGGCTGGGCGTTCCCATCGGCCTGTTCGTGCCCTGGCACGGGGAGGCGTCGGGGGCGCTCACCCGCTTTCTGCCGGATCCGCTGGACGACCTGCTGGTCGACTCGGACCAGCCGGTGACGCTGGGGCGGCTGGCGGAGTTGGACGGGCGGGTGTGGCTGCTGGGGGTGGCGGCGGTGGTCATGATGCTGCTGGCGGGGGTGTTGCAGGCGGTGCGCACTCCCGTGGGGGCGGGCGTGCGGGCGCCGGTGGGGGCTGGTGCTGGGGGCGTACGGGGTTCGGGTGCCCTCGGCTTTGCCGGGCGGTGTGCGCTGCGGCTGGGGGTTGTGACCGCGTTGGCGTTGCCGCTGCTCGGGTGGCTGGCGGAGGTGTCCGTGGATGCCTCGCTGTCCGTGTTGGGGTTCGACGCGTTCGGAGCGGGGGTCGAGTTGCGCGGGCACCTCGGGATGGCGCTGCTGCTGGGCGCGCTGTGGGGCGCGGGAGCGGGGGCCGCCGGGGCGCTGCTGGCGTACGCGAGTGGGGCGGCGGGGCGGCGGGTGGCTCCGCTGGCACTCAGTGACGTGGCGGTGGGGGTGCGGGGGTATGCGGGGACCTCTGGGCCGTATGTGCCGAGTACGCCGTACCGGCCGCCGAACCCTGACACCAATCCGTACCTGCGGCTGCCGGACGGGGTGCGGGAGCCGGAGGATGCTCGGCCGCCGGGTGGGGCAGCTGGAGGTGGGGATGCGCGAGGGCTCGGGAGCGAGGGCCTACGGCCGCCGGGGTGGGCGGCTGAGCATGACGGGCTGCGGGCGCCGGCACCGGCGCGTGGGCATGACGGGCTACGGCCGCCTGGGCAGGCGCGTGAGTACGACGGGTTACGGCGTCCCGGGCAGGCGCGTGAGTACGACTGGCCACGGCCTCCCGGGCAGGCGCCGGAGCACGACGGACCACAGCCGCCCGGACAGACGCCGGAGCACGACGGACCACAGCCGCCCGGGCAGACGCCTCAGCACGACGGGCCACAGCCGCCGGGGCGGGCGGCTGAGCATGAGGGGCCACGGCCACCCGGGCAGGCGCGTGAGTACGACTGGCCACGGCCGCCCGGCCAGACGCCTCAGCACGACGGGCCACAGCCGCCGGGGCGGGCGGCTGAGCATGAGGGGCCACAGCCGCCCGAACAGACGCCCGAGCACCACGGGCCGCAGCCGCCGGGGCAGGCCCCGGGTGGCGACGATGTGTACGACGCCCCGACCGTCGCCCGGCCGTTCGAGCCGCCGCCTCCGCGAGGGCCGCGGGGCACGCCGGGGGCCTCGTCGTCCGGAAGGCGGCCGTCGGGTTCCTCTTCAGCGCAGGACGGCCCGCCGCCTCCTGGGCCCCCGCCGGAGCCGCCACCTCCGAGCCCGCCACCTCCGGGGCGGCCGAAGCGTGGCCGGTGAGGCGGGTCGTGGGGCGAAGCCGTGGCCGACCTGTCAGGCGTTCGCCACCGGAGCGACATCCAGGGTTATTGAGTGTTCCGTGTCCGCCAGGCGGACCTCGGGGGCGATCGGCACTCGGTGCCGGTTACCGTGGGAACACCATGAGCGCTTCGCAGACCTCTGACGCCCCCACTCTCCTTGTCAAGATCTTCGGCAGGGACAGGCCGGGCATCACGGCCGGACTCTTCGACACCCTCGCCGCCTACTCCGTCGACGTGGTCGACATCGAGCAGGTCGTGACGCGAGGCCGGATTGTGCTGTGCGCGCTCGTGACCGAGCCGCCCCAGGGCCTGGAGGGCGAGCTGCGGGCGACCGTCCACAGCTGGGCGGAGTCGATGAGAATGCAGGCCGAGATCATCTCCGGCCACGGCGACAACCGGCCGCGCGGTCATGGCCGGTCCCTGGTGACGGTGCTCGGGCATCCGCTCACCGCCGAGGCGACGGCCGCGATCGCCGGGCGGATCACCAAGGCCGGCGGCAACATCGACCGTATCTTCCGGCTCGCCAAGTACCCGGTGACAGCGGTGGAGTTCGCGGTGTCCGGCGTGGAGACCGAGCCGCTGCGCACCGCCCTGGTGACGGACGCGGCGGCACTCGGCGTGGACGTGGCGGTCGTGGCGGCGGGACTGCACCGACGCGCTCAGCGCCTGGTCGTGATGGACGTGGACTCGACCCTCATCCAGGACGAGGTGATCGAGCTGTTCGCCGCCCATGCCGGGTGCGAGAAGGAGGTCGCCGAGGTGACGGCGGCCGCGATGCGCGGGGAACTGGACTTCGAGCAGTCGCTGCACGCACGCGTGGCGCTGCTGAAGGGGCTGGACGCGTCGGTGGTGGACAAGGTCCGCAGCGAGGTACGGCTGACGCCGGGCGCGCGCACGCTGATCCGCACGCTGAAACGACTCGGCTACCAAGTGGGCGTCGTCTCGGGCGGGTTCACCCAGGTCACCGACGACCTCAAGGAGCGGCTGGGCCTCGACTTCGCGCAGGCCAACACGCTGGAGATCGTCGACGGCAGGCTGACCGGCCGGGTCACCGGCGAGATCGTGGACCGGGCGGGCAAGGCCCGGCTGCTGCGCCGGTTCGCCGCGGAGGCGGGCGTACCGCTGTCGCAGACGGTGGCGATCGGCGACGGCGCCAATGACCTCGACATGCTGAACTCGGCGGGTCTCGGGGTCGCCTTCAACGCCAAGCCGGTGGTGCGCGAGGCGGCGCACACCGCGGTGAACGTGCCGTTCCTGGACACGGTCCTCTATCTGCTCGGGGTCACCCGCGAAGAGGTCGAGGCGGCGGACGCGCACGAGGACGACTGAGCCTTAGCCGCGCTGCTTACGAGAGGCCCGGCGCCCTGTGGTGCCGGGCCCCTGGTGTGCGCGGTGGGTCACTCGGACGGGGCCCAGTAGTCCAGCAGGGTGGCCACGCCCGGTTCCAGGGACTTCCAGGAGCCGGTGAAGGACAGCACGGCGAAGGCTGCGGCCGGGAAGCCGCGGCGGCTCAACCGCTCGCGGGCGTCGCCGTCGGCCGAGCCGGACAGCACCTCGGCGAGGCCCTGCACGCCGGGGTTGTGGCCGACCAGCAGGACGTTCTGCGCGTCGTCGGGAGTCTCGTTGAGCACGGCGATCAGCTCGCCGGGCGAGGCCTCGTAGATCCGCTCCTCGTAGACGGTCTTCGGCCGCTGGGGGAACTCATGGACGGCGAGCTTCCAGGTCTCTCGGGTCCGGGTCGCGGTGGAGCAGAGGGCCAGGTCGAAGGTGATGCCGGAGTCGGCCAGCTTGCGTCCGGCGACAGCGGCGTCCTTGCGGCCCCGCTCGGCGAGCGGCCGCTCGTGGTCGTTCACCTGTGGCCAGTCGGCTTTCGCATGCCGGAAGAGGACAATCCTGCGGGGTTCAGCGACGCTCATGAGATCCAGCTTCGCATGAAAACAGGCCATGGGGCGCAGGGAGTTGACGGGCGGCTTGGGGCGTGCTCAGCGCGATATCAGCTGATGGGCGCGCTCGACGAGGTGGGCGATCGCCGGCTCGCCGCTCGCCGCGTGGGCCTCGGAGGGGTTCAGAATCAGCGCCAGCAGGACGACGAAGGCGAGCGTCGGCAGGGCGAGGGCCCACCAGGGCAGGCGGCTGTCGACACGGCCCGTGGTCGCCGGGCGGGGCCGGGTGTGCGTGCTGGCCGACATGCTGCCTCCGTGGGTCGTCCTCGACGGTGATGGCCCGCGTCCTGTGGCCACATTTCGAAGCTACGGAATCAAGAGCCGCCAACCCATCCGGTGATCCACCCACTTGACCCTGACCCTCGCCCCCTAGGGGATGGTGGGGCTAGCCCCACCATGGCCCGCAGGGCAGCGGGGAAGCCGTCACGGCGCGGCGATGGACGCGATGATGGCGATGATCACGAAGATGGCGAGGAACGAGCCGAAGACGAGCAGCATCTTCTTCTGGCCGTTGCGGGGGTTCGGGTCGAGCACTGGCATACGGCAAGTCTCGCACTCCGCGCCCGCGCCGGATCCGCGGGGGTCAGCGAGCCGCCTCGTCCTCCACCGTGCGGTTGCGGCCCGCCAGCAGGCCCACCGCCATCTGGGGGACCATCAGCGCGGCCATCAGCGCGAGCGGCAGGCCCCAGCCGCCGCTGTGCTGGTAGAGGACGCCCACCAGCAGGGGCCCGGGGATGGAGATCAGATACCCGGTGCTCTGCGCGAACGCCGACAGCTGGGCGACGCCCGCGCCGGTGCGCGCCCGCATCCCGACCATCGTGAGGGCCAGTGGGAAGGCGCAGTTGGAGACGCCGAGCAGCACGGCCCAGGCCCAGGCGCCCCCGGCCGGCGCGAGGTACAGCCCGGCGTATCCGGCGAGTCCGCAGACGCCCAGCGCGAGCGCGATCGGGCCCTGCTGGGGCAGCCGGGTGGCCAGGCGCGGGATGACGAAGGCCAGCGGCACGCCCATCACCATGGTGACGGCGAGGAGCAGTCCGGCCGTGCCCGCGGGGACGCCCGCGTCGCGGAAGATCTGCGGCATCCAGCCCATCGTGATGTACGCGGCGGTGGCCTGGAGCCCGAAGAAGACGGCGAGCGCCCAGGCGGTACGGCTCCGGGTGATCCGCAGCGCGGGAGCCGAGGCGGCCTCCCCGCGGGCGTGCGGCTCACGTCCGGACGTCTGTGCGGCGGAGGCCGGGCCCTCGCCCCGTACGCCCCCTCGGTCCCGTACGAACGGAAGCCACGGCAGCACGGCCGCGGCCGCCAGCGCCGCCCATACGGCGAGGCCCGACTGCCAACTGCCGCCCAGCGCCTCGGTCATGGGCACGGTCACCGCGGCCGCGAGGGAGGTGCCGAGGGCGAGCGCCATCGAGTACAGGCCGGTCATGGAGCCGACCCGGTCCGGGAACCAGCGCTTGACGATGACCGGCATCAGCACGTTGCTGACCGCGATGCCCATCAGGGCGAGGGCGCTGGCGGCCAGGAACCCGGCCGTGCCGCCCGTGTACGGCCGTATGAGCAGACCCGCGGTGATGGCCGCCATGCCGGCGCAGACCACCGCGCCCGCACCGAAGCGGCGGGCCAGTCGCGGTGCCATGACGCCGAAGACGGCGAAGCAGAGCGGCGGCACGGAGGTGAGCAGTCCGGCCACGCTGCCGCTCATGCCGAGCCCGTCGCGGACCTCCTCCAGGAGCGCGCCGAGGCTGGTGATGGCGGGGCGGAGGTTCAGGGCGGACAGCACGATGCCGACGACGACCAGGCGCGTGGTCCACGCGCGCGCGGGTGACGTCCCGGCCGCCGTACGGCTCCACGCGCGCGTGGGCGAGGCTTCCGTCGCGTTCCGGGGCTCGTCCGTGGCCGAGCTGCGTATGTCGGGGTGGTGCTGCGTCCGGGTTTCCTCGCTTGCCATGCTGCCCATCATAGAATCATGGGATGATTGGTTGTCCATCCCGGTGCGGTCCGCAGTCGGCGTTCCCGTGCGAAGGTGTGCCATGCCTTTGAGCCATCCCCGCCGTTCGGCACTGTCCGAACAGGTCATCGCCGAGCTGCGCAACCAGATCGCGTCGGGTGAGTGGCCGGTCGGTTCCCGCATCCCGACGGAGCCCGAGCTGGTCGAGCAGCTCGGGGTCGCCCGCAACACGGTCCGTGAGGCCGTCCGGGCGCTGGCGCACAACGGCCTGCTGGACATCCGCCAGGGCTCCGGCACGTACGTCGTGGCCACCAGCGAGCTGGCCGGCGTGATGCACCGCCGGTTCGCCGGCGCCGACCCCCGGCACATCGCCGAGCTGCGCTCCACGCTGGAGTCGGCCGCCGCGAAGCTGGCCGCCGAGCGGCGCACCGAGAAGGACCTCAAGCAGCTCGACGCGCTGCTGCTGCGGCGGGAGGAGGCCTGGGAGTCGGGTGACGCGGAGGCATTCGTCGCGGCGGACGCCACCTTCCACCTGGCCGTCGTGGCCGCCTCCCACAACGACGTGATGACCGCGATGCACGCCGACCTGGGCGAGGTGCTGCGGGACTGGCTGCGCGAGGACATCGGCGAGGAGCTGACCCCCGAGACGTACATGGACCACGGCCGGCTGCTGGACGCCATCCGCGCGGGCGACGCCGGGACGGCGGCGACGGAGGCGGCGAGCTATCCGTTCCAGTGCCGCCCTGGCCGGATCAGCTCCCCCGGTTCTGGTGGCTGATCCACGCCGAGCGGACTTCCTTCCAGCAGCGGCCGGTCAGGCGCACGGTCATCGCGGGCTCGGTGTCCACGGGCGCGCTGTCGGTGTCCAGGTCCCACCACCGGTCGCACTCGATGTGCAGGCGGACGCGGTCGACGTCCACATAGGGGTTGTGGCAGTGGGCGACCACATGGGAGCCCTCGATCCGGGTGCGGCACGCCGCGCCGAACGGCGGCGGAGCCTTCGCATCCCCAGCCTCCACGCGCGCGTGCGGCAGCGCGTCGTACGGCGCGGACAGGACGAGAGCCACGGCGACGGTCACTGAGGCCAGGCAGCGGTACAGGCGCACAAGGGGGACCTCCTCGGCCGTGCTGGGGAGGGACGCGTAGTGAACGCGTACTCCAGGGTGCCCAGTCGCCCCCCGCCCCGCCCGGCCGGATAGGCCGAACGGGGGACACGCCAAGGGCCCGCACCCAGCCGGATGCGGGCCCTTGATCAGCTGTGATCAGGTGATCAGGCGATCACCGGGATCAGGTGACCGATCGATCACCGGGTGATCGATCGGTCAGGCGCCGATGGCGTGCAGACCGCCGTCCACGTGGATGATCTCGCCCGTGGTCTTCGGGAACCAGTCGCTCAGCAGGGCGACGACACCGCGGCCGGCCGGCTCCGGGTCCTTGAGGTCCCACTCCAGCGGGGAGCGGCTGTCCCACACGGAGGCCAGCTCGCCGAAGCCCGGGATGGACTTGGCGGCCATGGAGCCGAGCGGGCCCGCCGAGATGAGGTTGCAGCGGATGTTCTGCTTGCCGAGGTCCCGCGCCATGTAGCGGTTGGTCGCCTCCAGGGCGGCCTTGGCGGGGCCCATCCAGTCGTACTGCGGCCAGGCGAACTGGGCGTCGAAGGTGAGACCTACGACCGAGCCGCCGTTCTGCATCAGCGGCAGGCAAGCCATGGTCAGCGACTTGAGGGAGAACGCCGAGACGTGCATGGCCGTGGCGACCGACTCGAACGGCGTGTTGAGGAAGTTGCCGCCGAGCGCGTCCTGCGGCGCGAAGCCGATGGAGTGCACGACGCCGTCCAGACCGCCGAGCTCCTCGCCGACGACGTCGGCCAGGCGCCCGAGGTGCTCGTCGTTGGTGACATCGAGCTCGATGACCTTGGTGGGCTTGGGGAGCTTCTTGGCGATGCGCTCGGTCAGCGTGGGCCGCGGGAACGCGGTGAGGATGACCTCGGCGCCCTGCTCCTGGGCCAGCTTCGCGGCGTGGAAGGCGATGGAGGCCTCCGTCAGCACACCGGTGATCAGGACGCGCTTGCCCTCGAGAATTCCGCTCATGGTGATCAGTGACCCATTCCCAGTCCGCCGTCTACGGGGATGACGGCTCCAGTGATGTACGAGGCGTCGTCCGAGGCGAGGAACCGCACCGTCGCGGCGATCTCCCCGGGCTGCGCGTACCGGCCGAGCGGCACCTGCGACACGATGTTCGCGCGCTGCTCGTCGGTCAGCGCCTGCGTCATGTCGGTGTCGACGAAGCCCGGCGCGACGACGTTGAAGGTGATGTTGCGCGAGCCCAGCTCACGGGCGAGGGAGCGCGCGAAGCCGACCAGCGCGGCCTTGGAGGCGGCGTAGTTCGCCTGACCCGCCGAGCCGAGCAGCCCGACCACCGACGAGATCAGGACGACCCGGCCCTTCTTGGCACGCAGCATGCCGCGGTTGGCGCGCTTGACGACCCGGAAGGTGCCGGTGAGGTTGGTGTCGATGACCGAGGTGAAGTCGTCCTCGGACATCCGCATCAGGAGCTGGTCCTTGGTGATCCCGGCGTTGGCGATCAGGACCTCGACGGGGCCGTGCTCGGCCTCGATCTCCTTGTAGGCCTGCTCCACCTGTTCGGGGTCGGTGATGTCGCACTTGACGGCGAGGCAGCCCAATTCCGCCAGGGCGGCCGGCGGCTCACCCGAGCGGTAAGTGATCGCGACCTTGTCGCCGGCGTCGGCGAAAGCGCGGGCGATGGCGAGGCCGATGCCCCGGTTGCCTCCGGTGACGAGAACCGAGCGGCTCAACGGATCACCCTTTCGATAGCGGTCTGGTACCCCCGCCCGAACACCTGGATGACAGGCGGCTTCACCGAAAACCTATCGGTCCGCCCACGCCACAGGACATTCGGGCACCGACAGTGGCGCGGGGGCGCCACTGTCGAATCCCTACAGAAAGTCGCGTACGGCGGACTGAAACATGTGGTCCGCGGGACCGCTCCCGCGACATGATCGGACCCGACAGGCGACGACAGCAGGGAGACCCTCGGTGCCTCATACCATCGACGAAGCCTTCACGGCGCTTCCGCTACGCGCCCTGGCCGACGCCGCGCTCGCACGCGCGCGGGCGCTGGGGGCGGAGCATGCCGACTTCCGGTTGGAGCGGGTGCGCAGCGCGTCCTGGCGGCTCAGGGACGGCAAGCCGTCCGGGTCGTCGGACACCACCGACCTCGGGTACGCGGTGCGGGTCGTGCACGGCGGGACCTGGGGGTTCGCGTCCGGTGTGGACCTGACCATGGACGCGGCCGCGCGGGTGGCGAGCCAGGCCGTGGCGATGGCGAAGCTGTCCGCGCAGGTGATCAAGGCGGCCGGGTCGGACGAGCGAGTGGAGCTGGCCGACGAGCCGGTGCATGCCGACAAGACGTGGATCTCGTCGTACGAGATCGATCCGTTCACCGTGCCCGACGAGGAGAAGTCGGGGCTCCTGGCCGAGTGGAGCGAGCGGCTGCTCGCCGCCGACGGGGTCGACCATGTGGACGCCTCGCTGCTCACCGTGCACGAGAACAAGTTCTACGCCGACACCGCCGGGACCGTGACCACACAGCAGCGCGTACGGCTGCACCCTCAGCTGACCGCGGTGTCGGTCGACGAGTCGACCGGGGAGTTCGACTCCATGCGCACCATCGCACCGCCCGTCGGACGCGGCTGGGAGTACCTCACGGGCACCGGCTGGGACTGGGACGCCGAACTCGCCCAGCTGCCCGATCTGCTCGCCGAGAAGATGCGCGCGCCGAGCGTGGAGCCCGGCCTGTACGACCTCGTCGTCGACCCGTCCAACCTGTGGCTGACCATCCACGAGTCCATCGGGCACGCCACCGAACTGGACCGCGCGCTCGGCTACGAGGCCGCCTACGCCGGCACCTCCTTCGCCACCTTCGACCAGCTCGGCAAGCTGAAGTACGGCTCGCAGCTGATGAACGTCACCGGCGACCGCACCGCCGAGCACGGCCTCGCCACCATCGGGTACGACGACGAGGGCGTGCAGGCGCAGTCCTGGGACCTCGTCAAGGACGGCACCCTCGTCGGCTATCAGCTCGACCGCAGGATCGCCCGGCTGACCGGGTTCGAGCGGTCCAACGGGTGCGCCTACGCCGACTCCCCCGCGCATGTGCCGGTGCAGCGGATGGCCAATGTGTCATTGCAGCCGGATCCGGCCGGGATGTCGACCGAGGACCTCATCGGGGGTGTGGAGCGGGGCATCTACGTCGTCGGTGACCGGTCCTGGTCGATCGACATGCAGCGCTACAACTTCCAGTTCACCGGGCAGCGTTTCTTCCGGATCGAGAACGGGCGGCTCGCGGGGCAGCTGCGGGACGTCGCCTACCAGGCGACGACGACCGACTTCTGGGGCTCCATGGCGGCCGTCGGCGGTCCCCAGACGTATGTCCTCGGCGGCGCCTTCAACTGCGGCAAGGCCCAGCCGGGCCAGGTGGCGGCCGTGTCGCACGGCTGCCCTTCGGCCCTCTTCAGGGGCGTCAACATTCTGAACACCACCCAGGAGGCCGGTCGATGAGCGCCCCCAACCACAAGCCGCACGAGATCGTCGAGCGGGCCCTGGAGCTGTCCCGGGCCGACGGCTGTGTCGTGATCGCCGACGAGCATTCGACCGCCAACCTGCGCTGGGCGGGCAACGCGCTGACCACGAACGGCGTCACGCGCGGGCGGACGCTCACCGTCGTGGCGACCGTCGACGGCAAGGAGGGCACGGCGTCGGGTGTCGTGTCGCGGTCCGCGGTGACCGTGGATGAGCTGGAACCCCTGGTGCGGGCCGCGGAGGCCGCCGCGCGGGGCGCCGGGCCCGCCGAGGACGCGCAGCCGCTGGTGACGGGCGTGCCGGAGTCGCCCGACTTCACGGACACGCCCGCCGAGACCTCGTCCGCCGTGTTCGCCGACTTCGCGCCGGCGCTGGGTGAGGCGTTCGCACGCGCGCGTGCGGGCGGCCGCGAGCTGTACGGCTTCGCCAACCACGAGATGACCTCCAGCTACCTCGGTACGTCGGCGGGGCTGCGGCTGCGGCACGACCAGCCGAACGGGACGCTGGAACTGAACGCCAAGTCGCCCGACAGGACCCGCTCGGCGTGGGCCGGCCGGTCGACACGGGACTTCAAGGACGTCGACCCGGCGGCGCTGGACGCCGAGCTGGCCGTACGCCTGGGCTGGGCCGAGCGGCGCGTGGAGCTGCCCGCCGGGCGGTACGAGACGCTGCTGCCGCCGACCGCGGTCGCGGACCTGCTGATCTACCAGATGTGGTCGGCGTCGGGCCGGGACGCGGCGGAGGGCCGGACGGTGTTCTCCAAGCCGGGCGGCGGCACGCGCGTGGGTGAGCGGCTCACCGAGCTGCCGCTGACCCTGCGCAGCGACCCCAACGAGCCGGGCCTCGAGGCCGCGCCCTTCGTGCTCGCGCATTCCTCCGGGGGCGACTCGTCGGTGTTCGACAACGGTCTGCCGCTGACGCCGACGGAGTGGGTGGCCGAGGGTGAGCTGAGGCATCTGCTCACCAGTCGGCACAGCGCGGGGCTGACCGGGCTGCCGCTGGCGCCGGGGATCGACAATCTGATCCTGGAGAACGGGGGCGAGGGCCGCTCCCTGGACGAGATGGTCGCGAGCACCGAGCGCGGGCTGCTGCTGACCTGCCTGTGGTACATCCGCGAGGTCGACCCGGCGACGCTGCTGCTGACCGGCCTGACCCGGGACGGCGTCTACCTCGTCGAGAACGGGGAGGTCACCGGCGAGGTGAACAACTTCCGGTTCAACGAGTCGCCGGTCGGGCTGCTGGGCCGGGCCGTCGAGGCCGGGCGCACGGAGAAGACGCTGCCCCGGGAGTGGAGCGACTGGTTCACCAGGGCCGCGATGCCGCCGCTGCGGATCCCGGATTTCAATATGAGTTCTGTCAGTCGGGGCGTATAACCTCGTAGGCGGCGGTCACCCGACGGCCCGAAGATCATCCAAGGAGACACGAGAACCGTGACGGACATCGTCGACGAGCTCAAGTGGCGTGGGCTGTTCGCCCTCTCCACCGATGAGGAAGCACTGCGCAAGGCGCTCGCGGACGGTCCCGTCACGTTCTATTGCGGCTTCGACCCGACCGCGCCGTCCCTGCATGTGGGGCACCTGGTGCAGGTGCTCACCGTGCGCCGGCTCCAGCAGGCCGGTCACCGGCCGCTGGCGCTGGTGGGCGGCGCGACGGGCCTGATCGGCGATCCGCGCCCCACGGCGGAGCGCACGCTGAACGACCCGGAGACGGTCGCCGGCTGGGTCGAGAAGCTGCGCCGCCAGATCGAGCCGTTCCTGTCCTTCGAGGGTGAGAACGCGGCCGTGATGGTCAACAACCTCGACTGGACGGCGAACCTTTCCGCGATCGAGTTCCTGCGGGACATCGGCAAGCACTTCCGCGTCAACAAGATGCTGACGAAGGACTCCGTCGCCCGGCGCCTGGAGTCCTCCGAGGGCATCAGCTACACCGAGTTCAGCTACCAGATCCTGCAGGGCATGGACTTCCTGCAGCTCTACCGGCGCTACGGCTGCACGCTCCAGCAGGGCGGCAGCGACCAGTGGGGCAACCTCACGGCCGGTCTGGACCTGATCCACAAGCTGGAGCCGCACGCCAACGTGCACGCGCTGGCGACGCCGCTGATGACCAAGGCGGACGGCACCAAGTTCGGCAAGACCGAGGGCGGCGCCGTCTGGCTGGACCCGGAGATGACGACGCCGTACGCGTTCTACCAGTTCTGGCTGAACGTGGACGACCGGGACATCTCGACGTATATGCGGATCCTGTCCTTCAAGTCCCGTGAGGAACTGGAGGAGCTGGAGAGGCAGACGGAGGAGCGTCCGCAGGCGCGTGCGGCGCAGCGCGCGCTGGCCGAGGAGCTGACGACGCTGGTGCACGGCGCCGACCAGACGGCCGCCGTGATCGCCGCGTCGAAGGCCCTCTTCGGGCAGGGTGAGCTGGCCGAGCTGGACGAGCGGACGCTGGCGGCGGCCCTGTCCGAGGTGCCGCACATCCAGGTCGCCGAGCCGGCGCCGGTGGTGGACCTGTTCGCCGAGGTCGGCCTGGTGCCGAGCAAGTCGGCGGCACGCCGCACGGTGAAGGAGGGCGGCGCCTACGTGAACAACGCGAAGGTCGGCTCCGAGGACGCCGTTCCGGCCAAGGAGGACCTGCTGCACGGGCGCTGGCTGGTGCTGCGCCGCGGCAAGAAGAACCTGGCGGCGGTCGAGGTCACGGGCGCCTGAGCGGACGTACCGAAGTGCGAGCGGGGCGGCTCTCCCGACAGCGGAGACCGCCCCGTTCGTCGTACGTCGTGCGTCGTGCGTCGTCTCAGGCGCGTCGCTTGCCGCCCCTGAGCTGCATGTACGCCATGTCGCCCAGGAAGACGAGGATGATCGCGGCCACGAGCTGGAAGATGTGACGGCTCCAGTCGATGCCGGCCGTCTCGGCGACCCCGAAGCCCCGGGCGATGGCGTTGCCGGCGATGGCGCCGATCATGCCCAGAATGGTGGTCAGCCAGAGCGGGATGTGCTGCTTGCCCGGGATGACCGCCTTGGCGATCAGACCCAGCACGAATCCCACGATGATCGCCCACAACCAACCCATGGCTGCCTCCTCGTACGGCTCGACGTGAGCATTACACCCAGTCTCGGCCCCTCGGCCGTTCGGCGCATGTCGGGTACGGCCGTACGCGCGACGTCCGACGGCGTTCGCCCAGGCAGGAGGGGGACCCGGTCTCGTGGGCGGCGCGGCGGCGGCGTAACGTGGAGGTTGTCCGGCCCCGGTTCCGGCCGGGTGCGGAGCTGGGACGGGCCGGGGAGAATCCGAGGCGGGCGGATGGTGGAACGTGATGCGGAATAGGCATGGCGACGTCAACGGCCAGGTGTTCCGGATCACCGGAGCCCGGCAGGGCCTCCAGGAGGACGTCCGCGGCCGGCAGCGGCGGTACGTCATCTCGATGTCGGTCCGTACGCTCGCGGTGATCCTCGCAGCGACCCTGTGGAACGTCGAGCGGCATGTCGCGATCGTGGCGCTGGTGCTGGGCGCGGTACTCCCCTATATCGCGGTGGTGATCGCCAACGCCGGGCGGGAGAACGCGCCGTCGTTGCCGTCGACGTTCGTGACTGTGCCGCCTCCGCCGATGCTTGCGCCGCCGAGGGCGGACGACAGCGGTTTCACGGAATCCGTACCGGAGGACGGGGTGGGTGATCCGGCCAAGGAGCGGCCGGAGCAGAGGACCTGAGGCCTGCGGATCAAGCCTTCGTTCAGGACTATGGAAAAGCTCAGATCAATCATGTTGTTCAGGTGCCCGGCAACCGGTTACCCGTGACATACTTCGTAGGCGCTCCGCATCCCCCGTCGGAGCGACAGACCGACGCCGGGCAGCTCCCCCCGTGGCTGCTCGGCGTCGCCTTTTCTGTGCAGTGGTGAGACGAACCTGTGAGTGACGAGACCCCGATCTGCTCCGCTAAGGGCTGCCGTGCCGACGCCGTGTGGGTGCTGGCGTGGAACAACCCGAAGATTCACACGCCTGAGCGGCGCAAGACGTGGCTCGCGTGCGAGGAGCATCGCGAGCATCTTTCGCAGTTTCTCGGGGTGCGGGGGTTCTTGAAGGACGTGGTGAAGTTCGCCGACTGGCAGGAACCCGAGGCGTCCTAGCCCGCCGACGAACTCCTAGCCACCGATCGCTGACATGGGACGGTCCGGCTGCACAAAGCTCGGGTTGTCCAGGCCCGCGCCCGCCTTCTTGCCCCACATCGCCAGGCGCCAGATGCGGGCGATTTCCTCATCCGGGGCTCCCGACCGCAGCGCCGCGCGCAGGTCGGTCTCCTCCGTCGCGAACAGGCAGGTGCGTACCTGGCCGTCGGCCGTGAGGCGGGTGCGGTCGCAGGCCGAGCAGAACGGGCGGGTGACGGAGGCGATGACGCCGACGCGGTGCGGGCCGCCGTCGACCAGCCAGCGCTCCGCCGGGGCCGAGCCACGGGCCTCGTCGCCCTCGGGGCTGAGGTCGAAGCGGGTGCGCAGGGAGGTCAGGATGTCCCCGGCCGTGATCATGCCGTCGCGCTTCCAGCCGTGCTGGGCGTCCAGGGGCATCTGCTCGATGAAGCGCAGCTCGTAGTCGTGCTCCACCGCCCAGGCGAGAAGGTCGGGGGCCTCGTCGTCGTTCAGGCCCGGCATCAGGACCGAGTTGACCTTGACCGGGGTCAGGCCCGCCTCGCGGGCGGCGTGCAGGCCCTCGATGACGTCCTTGTGGCGGTCCCGGCGGGTGAGGGCCTTGAACACATCGGGGCGGAGGGTGTCCAGGGAGACGTTGACCCGGTCCAGGCCCGCCGCCTTCAGGGCCGCCGCCGTGCGCTTGAGGCCGATGCCGTTCGTTGTCAGCGACATCTGAGGGCGCGGCTCAAGGGCCGCGACGCGCTCGACAATGCCGACCAGGCCGGGGCGCAGCAGGGGCTCGCCGCCGGTGAACCGGACCTCCTCGATGCCCAGGGTGGTGACCGCTATGTCGATCAGCCGCACGATCTCGTCGTCCGTGAGCAGGTCGGGCTTGGCCAGCCACTGCAGGCCTTCCTCGGGCATGCAGTACGTGCAGCGCAGATTGCAGCGGTCGGTCAGCGAGACCCTCAGGTCGGTGGCCTGCCGGCCGTAGGTGTCGATGAGCACGTGGCCCCCTCCCTCGTGGCGGATCACACGCAGCGGAGCACATCTTTCTCCGGATTTCTCCGGAGCACTTCTTTCTCCGACATCTGCGAGCCTACGTGACCCCACTGACAACGACTAAGGCCCGATCCCACGACGTAAGACGCGGCCGCTTCAGGGGGCGTGCTCAGTGGGCGCCGGTGCCGGTCAGGGACCGGACCTCCAGCTCGGCGTACTTGCCGGTGTCCGGCTCCTCCTTGGACAGGATGGTGCCGAGCCAGCCCATCAGGAAGCCGAACGGGATGGAGATGATGCCCGGGTTCTTCAGCGGGAACCAGGCGAAGTCGACATTGGGGAACATCGCCTTGGGGTCGCCGGAGACGACGGGCGAGAACAGCACCAGGCCGACGGCGACGATCAGACCGCCGTAGATCGACCACAGCGCGCCCTGGGTGGTGAACCGCTTCCAGAACAGGCTGTAGAGGATCGTCGGCAGGTTGGCGGACGCGGCGACCGCGAACGCCAGGGCCACCAGACCGGCCACGTTGAGGTCGCGGGCGAGGGCGCCCAGGGCGATGGAGACGATGCCGATGAAGACGGTCGCCCAGCGGGCCGCCCGGACCTCCTCTTCGCCGGTGGCCTGCCCCTTGCGGATGACGTTGGCGTAGATGTCGTGCGCGAAGGACGAGGACGAGGCGAGGGTGAGACCGGCGACCACGGCGAGGATCGTCGCGAAGGCCACCGCGGAGATCGTGGCCAGCAGGATCGCGCCCCAGGCCGAGTCGATGCCGCCGAGGTGCAGGGCGAGCAGGGGCGCCGCCGTGTTGCCGGACGGGTTCGACGCGATGATCTCGTCCTGGGAGATCAGCGCGGCGGCGCCGAAGCCGAGGGCGATGGTCATCAGGTAGAAGGCGCCGATGATGCCGATCGCCCAGTTCACGGACTTCCGGGCGGCCTTGGCGTTGGGCACCGTGTAGAAGCGGATCAGGATGTGCGGCAGACCGGCGGTGCCGAGCACCAGGGCGATGCCGAGGGAGATGAAGTCCAGCTTGGAGGTGCCGGTGGCGCCGTACTGCAGGCCGGGCTCCAGGAAGGCGGCGCCCTTGCCGCTGTTCTCGGCGGCGGTGCCGAGCAGGTCGGAGATGTTGAAGTTGAACTTCAGCAACACCAGGAAGGTGATCAGGATCGTGCCGCCGATGAGCAGCACGGCCTTGACCATCTGGACCCAAGTGGTGCCCTTCATACCGCCGATGGAGACGTACACGATCATCAGGATGCCGACGAGGGCGACGATGAGGACCTTGCCGAAGTCCGACGTGATGCCGAGCAGCAGCGAGACCAGGACACCGGCGCCCGCCATCTGGGCCAGCAGGTAGAAGATCGACACGACGATCGTGGAAGTGCCGGCCGCGGTACGGACCGGGCGCTGGCGCATGCGGTAGGCGAGAACGTCACCCATGGTGTAGCGGCCGGAGTTCCTGAGCGGCTCGGCCACCAGGAGCAGGGCGACCAGCCAGGCGACCAGGAAGCCGATGGAGTACAGGAAACCGTCGTATCCGAAGAGGGCGATCGCGCCCGCGATGCCGAGGAACGACGCGGCCGACATGTAGTCGCCGGAGACCGCGAGCCCGTTCTGGAAGGCGCTGAACTGGCGCCCACCGGCGTAGAAGTCGGCCGCGCTCTTGGTCTGGCGGCCCGCCCAAACCGTGATGAAAAGGGTCGCGACGACGAACAGTGCGAACAGCGTGATGATGAGCGGGCGGTGCTCGCTGGCCTCGTTGGCCGCGAGAACGGTGTGCTGTACGGGGCTCATGCGCGGCCCTCCATCTGGGACTTGATGGCCTCGGCCTTGGGGTCGAGCTTCGCGGCGGCGTGCCGCGAGTACCACCAGGCGATGAGGAACGTGGTGACGAACTGGGCGATACCGAAGACAAAGGCGACGTTGACATTGCCGAAGAGCTTGCTGCCCATGAAGCCGCCCGCGTAGTTGGACAGCAGGACGTACAGCAGGTACCAGGCGATGAAGCCGACGGTCAGCGGGAAGGCAAAGGAGCGGTAGGAGCGGCGCAGTTCACCGAACTCCGCGCTGTTCTGCACCTCGACGAACTCCTCGGTCGAGGGGAGTCGATGTTCTGTGTTCGAGGGGGGCGGTGCGTCGGTGGCCACGGAGTCTCCTCGCGTTGCGGATGCGGTGCTGATGGTAGTGATGTGGATCACGGGAACCGGGCGGCGATGTTAGTGGCTGGGTGCGTGATCCGACAGGGGGCTCGATCGTGCTCGGGCTCCCTGTTCAACGTCACGGCGCCGCGCGTGGACCGGTTCAACCGCTCTGAGTTCTTTCAGAAGTCATCGCCGGAAAACTCCGAAGTCATCGCCGGAAGTGATTGCTGGCCAGCGAGGTCGAGGGATAGCTTCACCCTGCACCACCCGTCATGTACCTGCCCGAGCACCACCTGTGCCTCGGGCCGGTTTCTTTTTCCGGATGATGTGGAGACCCCATGGCTCATCTGCGTTCCAGACGCCGGCTCGCTCTCGCCGTGCCCGTCGTGCTGTCGCTGACCGCCTCGCTCGGCTTCCTGCCTGCGGCCGCCTCGGCCGCCCCGCACGCGGATTCCGCCGCCCAGTCCGCGGACGCGCCCAATCTGGCGTACGTCGTCAACACCAAGACGGACCGTCACACGATCGCGTCGGTGCGGAAGGCCATCGCCGCGGCCGGCGGCACGGTCGTGACCACGTACGAGAAGATCGGCGTGATCGTCGTGCACTCGGCGAATCCGGACTTCGGCGCGCAGATACGCAAGGCCCGTGGCGTGCAGTCGGCGGGTGCCACGCGCACCGCTCCGCTGGTCGCCGCGGGGACGACGGACCAGGACGCGGCCGACTACCTGACCGCCGCGGAGGCCGCGAAGGTCGAGGCGGCCGCCACGGCCGGGAGCGAGCCCCTCGAAGCCGACCAGTGGGACCTGCGGGCGATCGGCGCCGACAAGGCCGCGCAGATCAACCCGGGCAGCCGCAAGGTCACCGTCGCCGTGATCGACACCGGCGTCGACGACACCCACCCCGACCTCGCCCCGAACTTCTCCGCGGGCCAGTCCGCCAACTGTGTCGGCGGCGTCGCGGACACCAGCGAGGGGGCCTGGCGGCCGTACACCGCGGAGGACTACCACGGCACGCATGTCGCCGGTGAGATAGCCGCGGCCCGCAACGACATCGGCGTCGCCGGCGTGGCGCCGGGTGTGAAGGTCTCCAGCATCAAGGTGAGCGACCCGCACAACGGGCTCTTCTACCCGGAGAGCGTGGTGTGCGCGTTCGTGTTCGCGGCCGATCACGGCGTCGAGATCACGAACAACAGCTACTACGTCGACCCGTGGCTGTACAACTGCATGGACGACCCGGACCAGCGGGCGATTGTCGACGCGGTCAACCGGGCCCAGCTGTACGCCCAGAAGAAGGGCACCCTGCACCTGGCGTCGGCAGGCAACTCCAACCACGACCTGGACGCGGACGCCATCGTCGACGACAGCAGCCCCGACGACTCCACCCCGGTCGAGCGCACCATCGACCCGCACGAGTGCTTCGACGTGCCGACGCAGCTCCCGGGGATCGTCACCGTCAGCGCCACGGGCGTGCAGAACCTCAAGTCGTACTACTCCTCGTACGGCAAGGGCGTCGTCGACGTGGCGGCGCCGGGCGGCGACCGGCTCTACCAGATCCCGGACACGCCGTCGAAGAACGGCCGCATCCTGTCGACCATGCCGAACAACCAGTACGCCTTCCTGCAGGGCACCTCGATGGCCTCGCCGCACGCGGCGGGCGTCGCCGCGCTGCTGAAGTCCGAGCACCCGTGGGCGAGCCCGGCACAGCTCCAGTGGCTGCTCAAGGCGCAGGCGGACAAGACGGCCTGCCCCGAGTCGTACGACCAGAACGGTGACGGTACGCAGGACGCGGTGTGCGAGGGCGGCACACGCGTCAACGGCTTCTACGGACACGGCATCGTCAACGCGCTGCGCGCGGTCAAATAGTCGCTCACGCCGCGGCGCGGCCGCATCACCGGCCGCGCCGCCGCACGCCCGCCCGGAAACTTCCCGCACGGTCCGCTCGTACTACCGCGAACGAACTGGAGACACGCACACCATGACAGTGCCTCACCCCCGCCACCGCCGTGCCCTGGTGATCCCGGTCGGGATGGCCATGGCGACGGCTCTCGCGTTCCTGCCGAACGCCACGGCGTCCGCGGCGCAGCCCGCCGCCCAGGTGGCCACCGACGCCACCTCGCTCAGCTATGTCGTCAACGTCCGCCCCGGGAAGGGCTCCTCGGGGCACGTGAAGAAGGCGATCGCCGAGGCCGGCGGCACGATCGTCATGTCGTACGACCAGATCGGTGTGATCGTTGTGCACTCGGCGAACGCCGAGTTCGCTCGTACGATCAGGAAGGTACGCGGAGTGCAGTCGGCCGGCTCCACCCGGACGGCGCCGCTGCCCGCGCAGTCCACGACCGACGTGGGGACGCCGAAGGTGCTCACGGCCGAGGACCTGGCGGATGTGGAGGCCGTCGAGGGGCAGGACCCGCTCCAGTCGCTGCAGTGGGACCTGCCGGCCATCAAGGCGGACAAGGCCCATGAGAAGTCGCTCGGAAGCGATCGGGTCACCGTCGCCGTCATCGACACCGGCGTGGACGACACCCACCCGGACATCGCGCCGAACTTCGACCGCGAGGCGTCCGTCAACTGCGTCACGGGCAAGCCGGACACCACCGACGGTGCCTGGCGGCCCAGCGCGGCGGAGAGCCCGCACGGCACGCATGTGGCCGGGGAGATCGCGGCCGCCAAGAACGGCGTCGGCATGACGGGGGTGGCGCCGGGCGTGAAGGTGTCCGGCATCAAGGTGTCGACCACCGCCGGCTTCTTCTACACAGAGGCCGTCGTCTGCGGCTTCGTCTGGGCCGCCGAGCACGGCGTGGACGTCACGAACAACAGCTATTACACCGACCCCTGGTACTTCAACTGCAAGAACGACCCGGACCAGAAGGCGCTCGTGGAGGCCATCACCCGGGCCTCGAAGTACGCGGAGAAGAAGGGCGCGGTCAACGTCGCCGCGGCCGGCAACGAGAACTACGACCTCGCGGCCGACGAGATCACCGACCCGGTCTCCCCCAACGACTCCACGCCCAGCGAACGGGTGATCGACCCGTCCGAGTGCTACGACATACCGACCCAGTTGCCCGGCATCGTGACGGTGGCGGCGACCGGCGCGAAGGGCCTGAAGTCGTCCTTCTCCAACCACGGCTTCGGCGTCATCGACATCGCCGCGCCCGGCGGCGACTCGACGGCGTACCAGAAGCCCGAGCCGCCCGCGACCAGCGGTCTGATCCTGGGCACGCTGCCCGGCGGCAAGTGGGGTTACATGGCCGGTACGTCGATGGCGTCGCCGCATGTCGCCGGGGTCGCCGCCCTGATCAAGTCGACGCACCCGTACGCCCCGCCCGCCCTGGTGAAGGCCCTGCTGTACGCCGAGGCGGACGCCACGCCGTGCACGGACCCCTACGACATCAACGGCGACGGCAAGGTCGACGCGGTGTGCGAGGGGCCGAAGAACTACAACGGCTTCTACGGCTGGGGCATGGCGGACGCGCTGGACGCCGTGACCAAGTAGTCGGGGCGTTTGTTACAGCCGGCCGGGCCGGACGGGGTCATCCGTTCGGCCCGGCCGCAGCTCGCCAGGACCACCGGGACCGGCATCCTGAGCGCCCCGCATCGTGTCCCGCACGCCGAGCGTGCCCCGGGTCAGCAGGTACTGCGCGGCGATGTACGTGAGCATGATCCAGAAGTCCGGCCTGGGCAGCTGTGGCCAGTCGGCGACGCCGGTGGCGATGAGGGTGTCGGAGAGCATGAAGAGCGCGCCGCCGAGCCCGGCGAGCAGGCCGAGCCGGGTGAGGGCGCCGTACGCCATGGCGGTGAGCAGCGCGCTGTAGGCGGCGACGGGGACGCGCAGGTCGGCGGGCAGATCGGGCCAGAGCAGGACGACGGTGCCGGTCAGCGCGGCGGCGTAGCCGAGGGCGATCAGGCCCGTACGCGCGCGTGGAGCGGTGTTGCGCCGGCCGTGTGCCCTGAAGAGGGCGAGGTAGCACACGTGCCCCACGGCGAAGGAGGCCATCCCGGCCAGGAAGGCGGGCTCGGCGTCCGACAGGAGCAGGGTGTCCCCGCCCCAGCCGAACAGCAGGGCGACGACGAGCAGTCGGGGCGCGCCGCGCAGGGCGGCCCAGGCGGCGAGGAGGGGCATCAGGAGCGGCTTGGCGACAGTGTGCCCGGGCTCGAAGCCGACGGCGAGCGAGGTGAGGTCGACGACGGCGGCGAGGCCGAAGGCGGCGAGGAGTGTCCGAGGAGTCCTCACGCCGCCGCGCTCTCCCCGGCCGGTTCCGGCGACGGCGCTGTCGACGGTGCCTGCGCGGGCTGCCAGCCCGGCCCGCGGAAAAGGCGCCCCGCACGCTCACGCCAACCGCTGGCGGCTCTCAGGTCCTTGGCGATGGCGACGTACTCGTGGGTGGCGACCTTCAGCGGGTTGTACGTGTTGATGTTCTTGGTCAGTCCGTACACCGGCCGCTCGGTCTCGGCGACGAAGGAGCCGAACAGGCGGTCCCAGACGATGAGGATGCCGCCGAAGTTGCGGTCGAGATAGCCGCCTTGGGAGGCGTGGTGCACCCGGTGGTGGGACGGCGTGTTGAACACGAACTCGAACCATCGGGGCATCTTGTCGATCCGCTCGGTGTGGATCCAGAACTGGTAGACGAGGTTCGCGGACGAGCAGAACGCCAGAGCGGCGGGATGCACACCGAGAGCGATCAAGGGCACATAGAACGGCCAAACGGTCAAGGACGTCCACGGCTGGCGCAGCGCGGTGGTCAGATTGAACTTCTTGCTCGAATGGTGGACCACGTGACAGGCCCACAGGATGCGGATGACGTGGTGACCGCGGTGGGACCAGTAGTAGAAGAAGTCCTGCGCCAGCAGCATCAGCACAACGGTCCACCACAGCACGGGCACCCGCAGCGGCGTCAGCTCGTAGATGGCCGTGTAGATGGCGACGATCGGGATCTTCCACAGCAGGTCGAAGAAGAGGCTGCCGAGTCCCATGGTGACGCTCGTGGCGGCGTCCTTGGTCTCGTAACCGGCCGCGTCCTCGTCCGGGTGGAGGCGGACGCTGATCATCTCGATGACGGTGAGCAGCACGAAGGCCGGTATGGACCAGACCACGACATTGGGGAGGTTCGGCATGCGTGCACCGTAGGACCGCCGGTCGGCCACGGCTAGAGGTTGTTACCGACAAGTATTACCGGCGGTACGCGCTTGCTTGTTGGCGATCTCCACCAATGGCCGGCGCCTTCGGCCGAGCACGGAGTCAGACTCCCGCCGCCCCCAGCAGGCTCCCCGCCGCATACGTGACCCCCATGGCCACCGCCCCGCCGCCCACATTGCGCACCACGGCCCGCCCCGGCTTCGCCGCCCCCAGGCGCGCGCTGCTCCACCCCGTGCAGGCCAGCGCCACCAGTACCGACCCCACCGTCACGGGCAGCCGCCAGTCCTCGGGCGGCAGCACCATCGCCAGCAACGGCAGCAACGCGCCCGCCGTGAACGCCAGGAAGCTGGCCCACGCCGCGTGCCAGGGGTTCGTCAGCTCGTCGGGGTCGATGCCGAGTTCCACGCGCGCGTGCGCGCGGAGGGCGTCACGTTCCGTCAGCTGGACCGCCGCTTCACGGGCCACGTCCCGGGACAGTCCGCGTTCCTCCAGAAGGTCCGTCAGTTCCTCCAGCTCCGCATCCGGCTGTTCCCTCAGCTCCCGCTTCTCCAGGGCCAGGGCGGCCATCTCGGAGTCGCGCTGGGTGGAGACCGAGACGTACTCCCCGGCAGCCATCGACATGGAACCGGCGAGCAGCCCCGCGAGGCCCGCCGTGAGGAGAGCGGAGCGGTCGTCCGTCGCGCCGGCCACGCCGACGACCAGGCCGGCCGTGGAGACGATGCCGTCGTTGGCACCAAGGACCGCCGCCCGCAGCCAGTTGAGGCGTTCGCCGAGCGCGCCTCCATGGGCCTCGTCATGCGTGGGTTCCGTCACGGTCGGAGGATGCACCAAGGACCGTCGCGGGTGCGCGCCGACCCGCCCTGGCCGCCGCAGACGTACGCCGCTCGAACAGGCAGGCGGACCAGGAGACCTGACGGACAGCGGTGTCAGTCCCGGCCCGTATCCTCAATGACCATGCTCGAAGACCGCACGCCCGCAGCGTCCTTCCCGACAGCCTGGCCGACCGCGTATCCCCACGGATACGCGGTCGTTGACGTGGAGACCACGGGGCTGGCGCGGGACGACCGGATAATCTCCGCGGCGGTCTACCGGCTGGACGGGCGTGGCGAGGTCGAGGACCACTGGTACACGCTGGTGAATCCGGAGCGCGACCCCGGCCCGGTGTGGATCCACGGGCTGACGAGCGAGGCGCTCGAAGGGGCGCCGCTCTTCGAGGACATCGCCGAGGAGTTCGCGACCCGGCTGGAGGGCCGGGTGCTCGTCGCGCACAACGCGGTGTTCGACTGGCAGATGATCGCCCGCGAGTACGCGCGCGTGCGGCGCGAGGCGCCGGTACGGCAGCGGCTGTGCACCATCGCCCTGTCCAAGGCTCTGGAGCTGCCGCTGCCCAACCACAAGCTGGAGTCGCTGGCCGCGCACTTCGGCGTCGTACAGCGGCGGGCGCACCACGCGCTGGACGACGCGCGCGTGCTGGCGGAAGCGTTCCGGCCGAGCCTCAGGGCCGCGGCGGAGGGCGGCGTGCGGCTGCCGCTGCACGAGTGCCGGCCGCTGACCGAGTGGGTGGAGCGGCCCGCCGCCATGATCGGGCAGCAGGCGGGCGGATACGGCGGCTACCGACCGGGCAGTTGGCGTCCGTCCCGCAAGAGACCCGCCTGCCCGTATCCCAACCCGGGGCGGTACGAAGAGGGCAAACGCCTCAAGCAGGGCATGCGGGTCGCCTTCTCCGGGGACACGTCCGTCGAACGCGAGCTGCTGGAGGACCGTGCCATCGAGGCGGGGCTGCATGTCGCCACGAGCCTGTCCCGGCGGACCAGCCTGCTCGTCACCAACGACCCGGACGCGGGCACCTCGAAGGTCGTCAAGGCCCGGCAGTACGGCACGCCGGTGGTCGACGAGGCGGCGTTCGGGCAGCTGCTGAGGGATGTGGAACCGGCGTCGGAGGCATGACCGTACGGACGGGTGATTGGTGTGCGACTCGCCCGGCGTCCGCTCGCCCCCGCCTCTGGGACGGCTCACCCTGTGGCGCATGGCGACTTGCGAGGTTTGCGGCAATAACTACGGAATGACCTTCGAGGTGCACGCGCAGGGCGCGGTGCATGTCTTCGACTGCTTCGCGTGTGCGATCCACCGCATGGCACCCATCTGCGAGCACTGCCGGGTCCAGATCATCGGGCAGGGCGTCGAGGTCGAGGGCCACTGGTACTGCGGCGCCCACTGCGCCCGCGCGGAGGGGAGGGTGGGCATCGTCGACCGCGTCTGAGCCCCGGGGAACCCGTCCCGCACCCCCACCCACGTCACCCCACGGCCCGAGATGTACGGTCGTGGGGTGTACCGCTTCCTGTTGTCCCGGCAGTGGGTGATCCTCACCCTTGTCGTCCTCGCGCTCATCCCGACGATGATCGAGCTGGGCTTCTGGCAGCTGCACCGGCACGAGCGCAGGGTCGCGCTGAACAACGTGATCGCCGAATCGCTGGCCGCCGAGCCGGTCCCGGTGGAGTCGCTGACCTCGCCCGGAGCCGAGGTGAAGGACGCCGACCTGTACCGGCGCGTGACCGCGCAGGGGCGTTTCGACACCGCGCAGGAGGTCGTCGTACGCCGCCGGACCAACGCGGACGACGAGGTCGGCTACCACGTGTTGACCCCCTTCGTCCTGGACGACGGCAAGGTTCTGTTGGTCAACCGGGGGTGGGTGCCCTCCGACGGGCTGAGCCAGACCGCATTCCCGAAGATCCCCGCGCCCCCGCAGGGTGAGGTCACCGTCACCGGGCGGCTGATGCCCGACCAGACGACCGCCGAGAGCGGTATCAAGAACGTCCAGGGCCTGCCGGACCGCCAGATCATGCTGATCAACAGCGGGCAGGAGGCCGAGCGCCTCGGCAAGCAGGTCCTCGGCGGGTACATCGAACTGACCGCGCCAGAGCCGAAGGGCGACACGCCCGAGTTGATCCCCGCCCCGGACCACGACAGCATCGGCAACCACATGGCGTACGCCATCCAATGGTGGCTGTTCTCCGCGGGCGTCCCCGTCGGCTGGGTGATCCTGGCCCGCCGCGAGTCCCGGGACCGCGCACAGGCGGCGAGCGAGGCACAGCAGGAGGAAACAGCACCGGCACCGGTTTAGTGCGCGTCACCTGTGCGGCACCGGCGCACGTGCAGCCAGCGCCATCCGCGCCGGTGCAGCCTCGCCACGCATGCCGCGCCCCCGCCGGTGCAGGCCTGCACCACCCACGCCGCACCAGCACCGGTGCGGCCCCGCTCCCCCACCCGGTCCACCCCCCGATTGCCCGACCGGCCCCCCGGGAACCCGCACTCCGTGCACCCGCCCACCAGGATTTCCGCCGAGGACATCGCCAAGAGCCGTATCGAGGACTACGCCCTCATCGGTGACGAGCAGACCGCCGCCCTCGTCGGCAGGGACGGCTCCGTCGACTGGCTGTGCCTGCCTCGCTTCGACTCGGCCGCATGCTTCGCCAAGCTGCTCGGCGACGAGGAGAACGGCCACTGGCGGATCGCCCCCAAGGACGCCGACGGCGCCCCACACGCCTGCACGCGGCGTGCCTACCGTCCCGGCACGCTGGTCCTGGACACCGAGTGGGACACCCCCCAGGGCTCGGTCCGGGTCACCGACCTGATGCCCCAGCGCGACCGCGCCCCCGACCTCGTACGCATCGTGGAGGGCCTCAGCGGCCGCGTGACCGTCCACAGCACCCTCCGCCTCCGCTTCGACTACGGCTCGATCGTGCCGTGGATGCGCAGGTCCGACGGCCACCGGGTGGCCGTCGCGGGCCCGGACTCGGTGTGGCTGCGCAGTGAGCCGCCCGTGCTCACCTGGGGCGAGAACTTCGGCACCCACTCGGAGTTCACGGTCGACGAGGGCCAGAAGGTCGCGTTCGTGCTCACCTGGCACCCCTCCCACGAGCCGCGCCCGCCCCTCGTCGACCCGCACAAAGCACTGCGCGGCAGCATCGCGGACTGGCAGGCCTGGTCGGCCCGGTGCCGCTACCACGGCCCGCATCGGGACACCGTGCTCCGCTCACTGATCACCCTGAAGGCCCTCACCTACGCCCCGACCGGCGGCATCGTCGCCGCCCCCACCACCTCCCTGCCGGAGGAGATCGGCGGCGTACGCAACTGGGACTACCGCTACTGCTGGCTGCGCGACTCCACCCTCACCCTGGGGGCGCTGCTGATGGCCGGCTACCAAGAGGAGGCCGAGGCCTGGCGTGACTGGCTGGTGCGCGCGGTCGCGGGCGCCCCGGCGGACATGCAGATCATGTACGGGCTGGCCGGCGAGCGACGGCTGCCCGAGTCCGTACTGCCGTGGCTGACCGGTTTCGCCGGTTCCACTCCGGTCCGGATCGGCAATGCCGCCGTACGGCAGCTGCAGCTGGACGTGTACGGCCAGGTGATGGACTCGCTGTCGCTGGCGCGGACGTCGGGGATGGCCGTCAAGCCGCACATGTGGCAACTGCAGTGCGCCCTGATGGAGTTCCTGCGGTCGGCGTGGCGACAGCCGGACGAGGGGCTGTGGGAGGTGCGCGGCGGCCGCCGTCAGTTCGTGCACTCCAAGGTGATGGTGTGGGTGGCCGCCGACCGCGCGGTGCGCACCATGGAGCGGCATCCGGAGCTGAAGGGCGATCTGCACGGCTGGCGGCAGTTGCGCGAGGAGGTGCATCGCGAGGTGTGCGAACGGGGCTACGACCCCGAGCGGAACACCTTCACGCAGTACTACGGCTCCCGCGAACTCGACGCGGCCCTGCTGCTCATCCCGCGCGTGGGATTTCTCCCGCCCGACGACCCGCGCGTGCAGGGCACCGTCGAGGCGGTCCGCGCCGAACTCGGTCACCACGGCTACCTGCGCCGCTACAGCACCGACCACACGGTCGTCGACGGGCTGCCCGGCGGTGAGGGCACCTTCCTGGTGTGCTCGTTCTGGCTGGCGGACGCGCTGCACATGACGGGCCGCAGGGAGGAGGCCCGCGAGCTGTTCGAACGGCTGGTGCGGCTGACGAACGACGTGGGGCTGCTGTCCGAGGAGTACGACCCCGTGTCCGGCCGCCAGCTCGGCAACTTCCCGCAGGCGTTCAGCCATATCGGCCTGGTGAACACGGCCCTCGCCCTGTTCGGGGACGAGGGGGCAGGATAGGGCCCATGGATCTTGGACTGAAGGACCGGGTGTACGTCGTCACCGGGGCCACGCGTGGACTGGGCAACGCCTCCGCGCGCGAGCTGGTGGCCGACGGTGCGAAAGTCGTCGTCACGGGGCGGGACGAGAAGCGGGTCGCCGACGCGGCGGCGGAGCTGGGGCCGAACGCGCACGGCGTGGCCGTGGACAACGCCGATCCGGAGGCGGCGGCACGGCTGATCGGTGCGGCGCGGGAACGGTTCGGCGGGTTCGACGGGATTCTGGTGAGCGTGGGCGGTCCGCCCGCCGGGTTCGTCGCCGACAACACCGACGAGCAGTGGCAGGCCGCGTTCGAGTCGGTGTTCCTGGGGGCGGTGCGGCTGGCTCGTGCAGCGGCCGCGGAGCTGGAGGCCGGGGGTGTCATCGGGTTCGTACTGTCGGGGTCGGTGTACGAGCCGATTGCGGGGCTGACGATTTCGAACGGCCTGCGGCCGGGCCTGGCCGGGTTCGCCAAGTCGCTGTCGGACGAGCTGGGTCCGCGGGGCGTGCGGGTGGTGGGCCTGCTGCCGGGGCGGATCGACACGGACCGGGTCCGGGAGCTGGACGCACTGTCGGCAGATCCGGAGGCGACCCGGGCGGCCAGTGAGTCGCGGATTCCGCTGCGGCGGTACGGGATGCCGGAGGAGTTCGGGCGTACGGCGGCCTTCCTGATGTCTCCGGCCGCGTCGTACCTGACGGGGGTCATGGTGCCGGTGGACGGTGGGGCGCGGCACGGCTTCTGAGGGCGTCGGCTTGAGCCTTTCCGGCGGATGTGGGGCTGGGCGGTGCTCTTGACGCCGTCAACCGACCCCTCCCGGCGCGGGCCTGAGGCCGTGAACGGCCCTTCC
Organism: Streptomyces spinoverrucosus; assembly: GCF_006539505.1. GTDB lineage: Bacteria > Actinomycetota > Actinomycetes > Streptomycetales > Streptomycetaceae > Streptomyces > Streptomyces spinoverrucosus. The sequence continues at coordinate 6,622 of NZ_BJND01000015.1, read as the reverse complement.
CGCGCCCGGCGGATGCCCGGCCTGGGCGGAGTGGCCGCACGTGGCACCGGCGGTAGCCTCCCGCCGCGTCCGGCGCCGGGACGGGTTCTGGGGGCGTCGAGCGACCCTTCCCGGCGTGGGGCTCGCGGGCGTCAACTGACCCTTTCCGCGCGGTGCCTGACGCCCTTGAGCCGTACCTCCGCCGGCAGCGACGCCAGCCCCGCCGAGGTGCGGGCGTGGGCCAGGGCCTGGTTCGCCAGGTGGTCCAGCGCCTCCCCCGGGTCCACGTGGGGTTCCAGCAGGAGCCTGGCGCGGGCCGCGGGGGCGGTGCGGCGGCCCGTGAGGTGGACGTGGGCGCGGGCGACGCCGTCCAGCGCGGTCGCCTCGGCGGCGAGTACGCCCTCCAGGGCGCTGCCCCGCAACAGGGCGCCCTCGCCGTCGCCGGTGTCGACCAGCACTTCGGCCAGCCGACGCCGGCGCACCACCGCCACCAGCCACCACAGGGCGAGCAGGACGAGGACCGCGAGGGCGGCGAGCACGGTCGGCCACCACCAGCCGGCGTCCCGCCACCGGGTCCGCTCGGCGTCGCTGAGCAGTACGTCGTTGCGGCTGTCGTGGATCCACCAGGACGGCGCCTCGACCCCCAGCCCGACGGCCAGCACCGCGCCGCCCAGCACGACCATCACGAGTCCTGCGACGCCGAGCAGTACCCGGTTGACGGTCCTGAGCACCGTAGTCACCCCTTCCGGCCGGGCCGCCGGACATGCACCGACAGCGCCGGGCGGCGGGACAGGCCCAGTGCCCTGATCGCGTCGGCGAGCACCTCGTCCAGATCGGCGCGTACGTCGTCCAGTTCACGGAAGTGCGAGACCGCGCGGACGTCGGCCCGCCGGCGGCGCATCCGCACCCGTACCGACTGCACCCCGGACACCTCCATGGCCCGGTCGCGCAGCACCGTCGCGGCGGCGCCCCGGTGCAGTCCGGCGCGTACGTCGGGGTGCGTGCGCCGCATCGGCAGGACGTCGCGCAGGCCGGGCGTGGCGGCGAGCACGATCAGCCACAGGCCGAGGGCGGCGGCGACGCCCGCGCCGACCAGGACCCAGGTGTCGTCGAGGGGGCGTTCGGCGAGTTGCCGGGCCAGTTCCCGCCGCCAGAACATGGCCCGCTGGTCGGCGCGTACGGCTGCGATGTCGTAGAGGAAGGTGCCGGCCACGACCAGCAGCAGCGTGGCGACGACGGCCGCGGGGACGCGGCGGGCCGACCAGAAGCGGTGGGTTCGGCCGTCCTCGCCTTCGAGTGCGGGCCGGGGCTCGTAGGCGGCCGCCGACTCGGACTGGCCCAACTCCGGTTCGGCCTTCTCGATCACCGGCAGTCTCTGTGTGGTGCCCTCGGAGCCCTGGGGCTCGCTCATCGGGTCCTCCCCTGTGCCGCGTGCGCCGCCGCCAGATGCAGCCGCTCCACCTGGACGGCGACCTCCGGAACCTCCATTCCCACCAACGCGCCTACCCGCTCCACGACATGGCGACGCACCTGGCCGCACCGGGAGCCGATGTCGCTGGGGTAGTCGAGTTCGAGATCGACGCGCACCCGGGCCACATCGTGGTGGACGACAACCGTGGCATGTGGGCGGGCCGCGTCCTGCGGGAGCTTCCCGAGCGCCTCGCGGGCGGCCTGCGAGGCGATCTTGGCGACCACCCGGTCGGCGATGGTGGTCTGCCCACGCTCGCCCGCCGGGATCACGGCGCCCGCTCCGCGTGGTTCGTCGCCCCCGCTGCTCACGGACGTCACCGCCGCCGGTCGCGGGTGCGGAAGAAGTCGCCGAGTTCCAGATCCCCTTCCAGGAACCGGCCGACGACGAACCCGACGGCGCCCAGCGCCGCCACCAGCACGAACGCGCCGAACCCGCCGAAGTACCCGGCGAAACCCAGCGCCATTCCGGCGATCATGCCGACCACGGCCCTGCTCATCGTGCGCTCCTCAGCTCGTAGCCGTGCGAGTCATTCGGGCCCATTAGGGATGCGTTCGATGTCATTCTGGTCCATTACGGTCTTCGAGTGACGGTACGTCACTGAATCCGGGGCTCCGGTTCCTCTTCCTCCTCCTCGGGAAGCTTGACGTCGCTCACCGCGATGTTGACCTCGACGACCTCCAGGCCGGTCATCCGCTCCACGGCCGCGATCACGTTCTCTCGCACGGCCCGCGCGACGTCCGCGATCGACACCCCGTAATCGACGACGATCTCCAGGTCGAGCGCGGTCTGCACCTCGCCGACCTCGGCCTTCACGCCACGTGTCACGGACTTCGACCCACCGGGCACCCGGTCCCGTACGGCCCCGAAGGTGCGGCTCAGTCCGCTGCCCATCGCGTGGACGCCCACGACGTCGCGGGCGGCGAGCCCGGCGATCTTCTCCACGACCCCGTCGGCGATGGTGGTCCTGCCCCGGGTCCCCGGATCCCCGCCGCCCCGCCTGACGGGCTTGCGGGTCTGCACCGGCGGCTCGGTCTCTCCTTCGGAGGTCTGCGTCCGGTTCCGGTCCATCTCGGTCATCGCCGTGCGTCCTTCCGTCGTCCTGCGACCACGGTAAGTGAGGCTGCACGGACCCGCGCCGGGAATGCGGCAGGCTGGAGCAATGACGGCGGACCGATGGACGCAGGCAGTACGACAGCAGCTGGGCCTCGGCAGACTGCTCCCGCTGGGCGGCCCGCGCGACGGCGCGTGGATCGCCGAAGGGGCGGCCGCGACGGTCCTGCGGCGCGCGGGGAACGCGGTGCCGGGCGTGCGCCTGGGCGCGCTCCGGATCACCCTGGCCGACCCGGACGCCGCCCACGCCCCCGCCGTACCGCCCCCACCGACTGCCCTGCCACCGGGCCCTCTTCGCCTGACCGCCGACTGCGCGGCCACGGCGGCCGAGCCGCTGCCGACGACCGCCGCCCGGCTGCGTACGGTCCTGTCGGCGACCGCGGCGGCACGGCTGGGGCTGACGGTGGCGGAGGTCGACCTACGGGTGACGGCCCTGCTGGACGAGGACGCGGAACCGGACATCGTACGAGCGCCGGAGCCGCCCCGGGCGCGGCAGCCCGCGGACGGCGACGCGGCCGCCGTGGCCGCCGCGGCCCTTGCGGTCCCGGGCGTGACGCGGCTTACGGACATACTCGGCCGGGCGGTGCACATCGAGGAGAGCCCTGGCGAGGCCACGCTGCCGCGCCGGCATGTCCGGGTGGAAATCGCCGTCGGCGCGGACCACCGGGCCTTGGAGGTGGCCCGGCATGTCCGCGCACAGGTGGGATCGGCGTTGAAAGATCACCCGTCAGTGGCCGTACTGATCACGGCGGTGGGTTGACGGCGTCACTCGCCCAGGCCCGCGAGATCCCGCAACCTCCGTGCCTGAGCCGCGCGTTCGGCGACGCGCTGTTCCTCGTACGTCCGCTCCCCCGCGCCGCGCAGCAACGCCTTGGTCTCGATCAGCGCGTCGCGCGGCGCGGCAAGGAGCGCCGCCGCGAGGTCGCGGACCGCACCGTCGAGCTCGGCCGCCGGTACGGCGACATTCGCCAGCCCGGTGTTCACGGCCTCGTCCGCGTGCACAAAGCGTCCCGTGGCGCAGATTTCCAGCGCGCGGGCGTAGCCGACGAGCCCGACCAGCGGATGAGTGCCGGTCAGGTCCGGGACCAGGCCCAGGCTGGTCTCGCGCATGGCGAACTGCACGTCGTCGGCGACGACGCGCAGATCACAGCCGAGGGCGAGCTGGAAACCCGCGCCAATGGCATGCCCCTGGACGGCGGCGACCGAGACGATGTCGCTGCGCCGCCACCAGGTGAACGCCTCCTGGTACTCGGCGATGGTCGCGTCCAACTCCTCGTCGCTGCCACGCGCGAGGTCGATGAAGGACGGCTCGCCGTCGAAGCCCTCGGGGGTGAAGGCCTGCCGGTCGAGGCCCGCCGAGAAGGACTTGCCCTCGGCGCGCAGCACGACCACCCGGACGGTGCCCGGCAGCAGCCGACCGGCCTCGGTCAACGCCCGCCACAGAGCGGGGCTCTGCGCGTTGCGCTTGGCCGGGTTGGTCAGCGTCACCGTGGCGATCGCGTCGTCGACGGTGAGCCGTACGCCGTCCTTGTCGAGTACCGGGTCGAGCGAAGCCATGGGCGCCTCCGATGGGTGCGGTCATCGTGAGTGCCGTACCGAGGCACTCATAAGTGACTGCACAGTAACCACCCAGCCGATCACCGGACCGACCGGGTGGCCACCATCGAAGTCGAGGGGCGCCCCGGGGGTCAGGCCGAAGCGGCCTTCTTGCCCCGCGTCGCCCCGCCACGCCCACGGAGCGTGACGCCCGACTCGCTGAGCATGCGGTGCACGAAGCCATACGAGCGGCCGGTCTCCTCGGCCAATGCCCGGATGCTCGCACCGGCGTCGTACTTCTTCTTCAGGTCTGCCGCGAGCTTGTCGCGCGCGGCGCCGGTCACCCGGCTGCCCTTCTTCAGAGTCTCGGCCACCCGTGCCTCCTCATGGGAAGTGCGCTCTGGTCCCCTCATGATCACCCCTCCGGGCCTTCATGGCCACCCATTCGGCAAGGTCCGTGGATGAGGGTTTTGACGACAGGAGCGCATCCCCACAAGTGGAATTCGTAGTTCCGTCGAGTGGTGTGCGTACGGCCGAACGGGTTGATCCACGAAGGGGCAGGTCAGGAAGGTCACACGACCGAGCCCTTGTCGATAAAGGGATTCACCGGAATCGGGTGTAGGACACACCTGGGTACGAGGAGATCTCACACAGATGATGGATCACGGCTAAGCCGAATGATCCATACGCAGTGGATCAACCATTCGATCAAGCCGCACTGACCGATGGGACTGGGTGGGGCTCAGGCGAGGGCGACCAGGTCCGCGTAGTCCGCGCCCCACAGGTCCTCGACGCCGTCCGGCAGCAGGATGATCCGCTCCGGCTGGAGTGCCTCGACCGCGCCCTCGTCGTGGGTGACCAGGACGACCGCGCCCTTGTAGGTGCGCAGCGCGCCGAGGATCTCCTCGCGGCTGGCCGGGTCGAGGTTGTTGGTCGGCTCGTCGAGGAGCAGGACGTTCGCCGACGACACGACCAGGGTGGCGAGGGCGAGGCGGGTCTTCTCGCCGCCGGACAGGACACCGGCCGGCTTGTCGACGTCGTCGCCGGAGAACAGGAACGAGCCGAGCACCTTGCGGACCTCGACCAGGTCCATGTCGGGCGCGGCGGAGCGCATGTTCTCCAGGACCGTGCGGTCCGGGTCGAGGGTCTCGTGCTCCTGCGCGTAGTAGCCCAGCTTCAGGCCGTGGCCGGGGGTGACCTGCCCGGTGTCGGGCTTCTCGACGCCTGCGAGGAGGCGCAGCAGCGTGGTCTTGCCGGCGCCGTTGAGGCCCAGGATGACCACGCGGGAGCCCTTGTCAATCGCCAGGTCGACGTCGGTGAAAATCTCCAGCGAGCCGTACGACTTGGACAGCCCCTCGGCGGTCAGCGGGGTCTTGCCGCAGGGCGCGGGCTCGGGGAAGCGCAGCTTGGCGACCTTGTCGGACATGCGGACGTCTTCGAGGCCGGACAGCAGCTTCTCCGCGCGGCGGGCCATGTTCTGTGCGGCGACCGTCTTGGTGGCCTTGGCGCGCATCTTGTCGGCCTGCGCGTTCAGCGCGGCGGCCTTCTTCTCGGCGTTGGCGCGCTCGCGCTTGCGGCGCTTCTCGTCGGCCTCGCGCTGCTGCTGGTAGAGCTTCCAGCCCATGTTGTAGATGTCGATCTGGGCGCGGTTGGCGTCCAGGTAGAACACCTTGTTGACGACCGTCTCGACCAGGTCGACGTCGTGGGAGATCACGATGAAGCCGCCGCGGTAGGTCTTGAGGTAGTCCCGCAGCCAGATGATGGAGTCGGCGTCGAGGTGGTTGGTCGGCTCGTCCAGCAGGAGGGTGTCCGCGTCCGAGAACAGGATCCGGGCCAGCTCGATACGGCGGCGCTGACCGCCGGAGAGCGTGTGCAGGGGCTGGCCGAGCACCCGGTCGGGCAGGTTGAGCGCGGCGGCGATGGTGGCGGCCTCGGCCTCGGCGGCGTACCCGCCCTTGGTGAGGAACTCCGTCTCCTGCCGCTCGTACTGCTTCAGCGCCTTCTCGCGGGTGGCGCCCTTGCCATTGGCGATGCGCTGCTCGTTCTCGCGCATCTTGCGGATCAGTACGTCGAGGCCGCGCGCGGAGAGGACGCGGTCGCGGGCGAGTATGTCGAGGTCGCCGGTGCGGGGGTCCTGCGGGAGGTAGCCGACCTCGCCGGAGCGGGTGACGGCGCCGGCGGCGGGGATGCCCTCGCCGGCCAGGACCTTGGTGAGGGTGGTCTTGCCGGCGCCGTTGCGGCCGACCAGGCCGATGCGGTCGCCCTTGGCGACACGGAAGGTGGCGGACTCGATGAGGACGCGGGCACCGGCGCGCAGCTCGATACCGGAGGCGGAGATCACGGACAGACTCCAGGGCGGGTTGGTGGCGGGACAGGCGGCTGAGGACGTTCCCGCCGTCTAATGCGCGAGGAGAATGGCCATGGGGCCAGTCTAACGGGGTGGTGCAACCAGTTTTTGCGGGTTCGTGTGTTCGGGGGGTGGGGTGGGTGTTCGGGTGGGGGGTTGGTTGCGGCGGGGGTGGGGGG
>NZ_BJND01000014.1 GCF_006539505.1 Streptomyces spinoverrucosus | reverse complement strand
CGCGGGTGCACTGGTGGAGGGTGTGCGTCTATCGGTCGCGGGGGCGGATGCGCGGGTGGCGGGTGCGTGGCTTCGGGTGCGGACCGCGGGGTTCGGATCAGTGACCCGGGATTTCGTTGCCCAGCGGGGTGCGGTGGGGGGTGATCCGGCCCAGGTCGTCGATGGCGACGAGTTGGGTGGTCCAGGCGGCGCGTCGGCAGGGCTGGGCGACGAGCAGGGCTCTGCCCCGGTGCAGCGCGCGTTCGGGGCGGAACAAGCAGCCTTTGCGGGCTGGCAGTACCCAGCGCAGGTCGCCGTCGGCGGTGCGGTACGCCGCGATGCGGCGCGGGGTGACGACGGCGAGGATGCCGCGGCCCAGGGGGCGCAGGACACCGGTGCCGCCGTGTGCCGGGAGCCAGTCGGCGACTGCGGGGAGGGCGCGGTGCCAGCGGACGGAGGTGCCGTCGGTGTCGGTGACGAGTCCGTCGTTCCAGAGCGTGATCGCCTCCCCGCGCGCGTGGAGCACGGTCAGGGGGCGGCGGCCTTCGCGGGTGTAGCGCCAGCGCACTCCTCCCGTGGCTCGGTCGTACGCCTCGACGGCCGCCCTCTGGATGCGCAGGTGCGGGGTGAGGTGCTGCACGCGCGCGTGCACGGTGAGGCGGTCTCCATAAGGAGCCGGGCGGGCCTGGTGGACGGCGGCGAGGAGAGCGGCCGTGAGGAGGAGGGCGGCCATGGCTGTGAGGAGGCGGCGGGGTGCGCGGGGCGGGGTCGAGGGAAGGGCGGGCTTCGTGTCCGGGGAGAGGGGATCGGCCAGTATCGCCTCGGCCGGCAGGACGACCACCGGGCTCCCTTCGACAACCGTTCGACAACCGTGCTCGTGGATAGGCGCTGAGCGTAGTAAGGGCTGCGGGGTGCCGTCGGGAGGTGGCGGTCCCACGGTGGGTGCGTCGCCCGTTCGGACGCTCGTCCGGCGCCGGGCGGCCGGGGCCCGGTGAGGATGGCGACAGGGGGACGGTGCGGCAGAGGGCGGTGCCTCCATGCAGTTCGACGACGACGCCCGGCTGGACACGTCCGAGGTGCAGGACGTACGCGGCCGCCGGATCCCCGGCGGCAGGGCGACCGTCGGCGGCGGCCTCGCCGGTCTGCTGGCGCTGCTCCTCGGACTCTTCTTCGGCGTCGGTCCGGACCAGCTGGGCCTGTCCACCGGGAACGACGAGCCCGTCCCGACGGCGTCCTCGCTCGCGCAGGTGCAGCAGAGCTGCCGTACCGGGGAGGACGCGAACACGAGAGACGACTGCCGGATGGTGGCGGTGGTCAACAGCGTGCAGGACTTCTGGGACGAGGAGTTCCAGCGGCGCGGAGGCACCTACTCACGCTCCCCCACCGTCTTCTTCAGTCAGCGGGTCGGCACGGCGTGCGGCGCGGCGACCTCGGCGGTCGGGCCGTTCTACTGCCCCGGTGATCGGAAGGTCTACCTCGACCTGGGCTTCTTCGAGGAGCTGCGGACGAACTTCGGCGCCGACGGCGGGCCGTTCGCGCAGGCGTACGTGGTGGCGCACGAGTACGGGCATCACGTGCAGGACCTGATGGGCACCCTCGGCCGGTCGCAGGACGGGCGAACCGGCGCGGACAGCAACGCGGTGCGGACGGAGCTCCAGGCGGACTGCTACGCCGGGGTGTGGGCGCACCACGCCACGACGACGCCGGACGAGTCGACCGGGCGACCGCTGATCAGCAGCCTCACCGCGGCCGACATCAGCGACGGCCTGGACGCGGCGGCGGCCGTGGGCGACGACCGGATCCAGGAGCGGCTCCAGGGGCGGGTGACGCCGGAGACGTGGACACACGGATCGGCGGAGCAGCGGCAGGCGTGGTTCCGGCAGGGGTACCGGACCGGGGACATGGCCCGGTGCGACACCTTCGGCTGAGGCTTTTGCGCAGGTCAGGTGGCGTTGTCAGTGGTGGGTGCCAGGATGAATGACGCGGGCGGATCCGGCGGACGGATCCACCACTGATTTTCCGGCCTTGACACACAAAGGAGTGATCGGCATGGCAGGCACGAGCGGTGGCGGTCCGAGTATCTACCCGACGCTGCTGTACGCGGACGCGAAGGCGGCGATCAAGCAGCTCACAGAGGCCCTGGGCTTCACGGAGCTGGCCGTGTACGAGGGCGAGGGCGGCACGGTGATGCACGCCGAGCTGGTGCAGGGCAACGGCGCGGTGATGATCGGCTCGAAGGGCCGCGGCGGGCTCTACGACACGGTGATGAAGGACGCGGGGCCGGTCGGGGTGTACGTCGTCGTGGACGACGTCGACGCACACCACCAGCGGGCCGTGGACCACGGCGTGGAGATCCTGATGCCCCCGACGGACCAGGACTACGGCTCGCGGGACTACATGGCCCGGGACGCCGAGGGCAATGTCTGGAGCTTCGGCACGTACGCGCCCCGGATAACCGACTGACCCGCGCCCCGCACCGGCGACCGAACGGCCTCAGCTGCCCCCGGTGTGCACCTGGAAGGCCGCGCGGCGCACGGCCTTGGCCAGCGCGGGGTCGGGGTGCGCCGCGGCCAGCGCGACCAGGACCTGCACGGTGCGCGGGTGACCGACGGCACGCACCTCGTCGAGCAGGGCGGGCACGGTCGGCTGCACGGCGGACTCCAGATGTCGTACCAGGAGCGGTGCCTCGCCGTGGTCGGCGACGGCGGCGGCCGTGTCGACCCACAGCCAGGTGGCCTCCTCCCGGGTGAGGACCTCGTGGGCGTCCTCGGGATCGGCACCGTCGTGCTCCGCGAGCCACAGCAGGGCGTACGGCCGCAGGGTCGACTCGTCGAGCACGGCGCGTACGTCGGGCTCGGCGGGGGCGCCGACGACGCGCAGCGCCTCGAAGGCCAGGCCGCGCAGCAGGGCGTCCTCGCCGCGGGCGGCGTCGAGGAGCTCGGTGACGGCGCTGCCGACGGGGCGCGCCGCGAGCCAGGCGCGGTACTCGGCGCGGGCGGCGTTGGGGCGCAGCTGGGCGCAGCCGCGCAGCATGTCCTCGGCGGCGGCCTCGATGTTCCCGGCGGGGCTCTGCGCGGCGACGCAGATCTGCTCCAGCTTGACCCAGACCGCCCAGCTGCCCAGCGGGGTGAGGGTGGCCTGTCCGGCGCCGTAGGTGAGGGCGCCGACCGAGGCGAGGGCGTGCAGGGCCCAGTCCAGGAGCGGGGCGAGTTCGGCGTCCTCGGGCTCGGCGTCGGCGGGGGACGCGGTGCCGGGGGCCGGGGGGCTCGCGGGTTCGCGCTGGGGGCCGTAGGGGATTTCGCAGCGTTCGGTGCGCAGTTCCCCGACGCGCTGTTGGAGGAGGTCGAGGAGCTGCTCGACGGGGACCGGGCCGGCCGAGAGCTGGAGGAAGGAGAGCACCTGAGGCATCGCCGAGACGACCTCGGCGACGGCGGCGGGCTCGTGGCCGGCGGGTTCCGGGTGGGCGAGCGACCAGGCGTCGAAGAGGGCGACCCAGCCGCGCAGGACGGCGGTGTCGTCGCGGTCCCAGGCGCGCAGCCGCCAGCCGGGGCGGGCGCTGTCGCCGTGCACCTCGACGAGCCCGGCGAGGCGGGCGGTGTCCCACTCGGCGCAGACCTGGGACACCGTCAGGCCCAGTTCGCGGGCAGCCCATTCGGCGGTTGCGTCGGCGAGGGTGGCCTTGCCGTCGGAGGTCGCGTTGCCCTTGCCGGGGCGCAGGGCGGCGTCGGCCCAGCGGGCGACGCGGGCCGCGCCGGCCAGCCTGGAGCGCGCCATTCCGGCCAGCTCCGCAGGGGCCGGTGTGCCCTCCGGAGGCCGGGGGGCGGGGCGGCGCGAGCGCCGCTGGTTCATCGCTCGGGGGGCGGCGGCCAGGGGTCGCGGGCGGACAAGTCGGAGCCTGGAGTCGCGCGGGATACGGGACGTCACGGGTGCAGTCTTCCGGTTGACGGTCCGAAAACCCAAACGGAATGTCACGCGGGGCGACGGGAGTGGCCAAGGGACGGGCGCTGTGAGGGGGTGCCGGCCGAAAACCGGACAGTGGTACGGCGTTAAACGGAACCGTGGGGCGGGGCTGGTGAGGGTGTGCGCGGGGAGGAGGGCGAGGGTGTCGCGAGGGCGGTGGCCCCAGGTGCGTCAGCGGGGCGCGCGGGAGGGTTGCCGGGGCGCTGTCGCGGCGGCACAGCGAGAGGGTTGCCGGGACCCCGTCGTGGGGGCACGCCCAGAGGGTGGCCGGGACCCCGTCGCGGCAGCACGACCAGAGGGCGACCGGGATCCCCTCGTGGGGGCACGCCCAGAAGGTGACCGGGATCCCCTCGTGGGGGCACGCCCAGGGGCGACCGGGACCCCGACGCGGCAGCACGACCAGAGGGCGACCAGGGCCCCGTCGCGGCAGCACGACCAGAGGGGGCCGGGACCCCATCGCGGCAGCACGACCACAGGGCCACCGGAACCCCATCGCGGCAGCACGACCACAGGGCCCCCGGAACCCCATCGCGGCAGCACGGCGAAAGGGTCGGCGCGGCGCCTGCTCCCACAGCGGTGGGCGGACCTGGGCGCTCTGCGCGGCGCAGCCCTCACATCAGAGGCGTCAGGAAGCGGCGCAGGGCTTCCTCGTAGCCGGGCGGGTCGGGGTTCCACATGGCGTTGTGCGGGGCGTGCTGGACGGTGTGGAGGGCGACCAGGTCGGGGCGGTGGTCGGCGAGGCGGCGGGAGAAGGCCCAGGGGGCCACCGTGTCGTCGGGGCCGTGGAAGATCAGCGTCGGGACCGTCAGCCGTTCGGGGTGGGCGGCCTCGTCGATGCGGTCGCCGTACAGGCCGGTGCGGCCCTGGGCGGCGCGGACGGCCAGCGGCAGCAGCGGGCTCGGGGTGCGCCGGGCGGCGGCGAGGGCGCGCAGGGTCGCCTCCCAGTTGAGGACCGGGGAGTCGAGGACGAGCCCGCGGATACGGTCCCGTGCCGAGGAGTGCGCGGCGGCGCGCAGGGCCATGGTGGCGCCGGTGGACCAGCCGTAGAGGACGACGCGTTGGGCACCGTGGGTCGTGGCGTGGCGGATCGCCGCGTCCAGGTCGCGCCACTCGGTCTCGCCGAGGTGGTTCAGGCCGTCGGGAGGGCGGGGGGCGCCGGGGTCGCCGCGGTAGGAGAGGTCGAGCACCGGGAAGCGCAGGCCGTGCAGGAACTCCATGAGGTTCATGGGGTGCTCCCGGGTGGTGCCCAGGCCGTGCACGGTGATGACCCAGGTGTCCCGGGCGCCGGGCACGAACCAGGCGGGCAGGGGCCCGAGTTCGCCGGGTATGTCAACGTCGGTGTGGTCCAGGCCGAGGGCGGCGCCGGGGTCGCCGATGTGCAGGCCCGGGGTGAGCCAGACCTTGTCGCCGGGCTCCAGGGTGCCGTGGGTGACGCGTTCCAGGCGGCGTACCACGGAGTCGGCGGCGTGCGGGGCCGACTCCAGGACGGGGCCGACGACCGCGTGGGAGCCGTTGCCGACGAGGCCGTAGCTGCCGGGGCGCAGGGAGGCGAGGGCGCGGGTGAGGGTGACGCGGCCCGCGGCCGTGCCGTGCACGGTGAGCCGGGGCTCCGTGGGAAGGGGCCGGTCGGGCGGCGCCTTCAGCGCGGCGTCACTGGCGAACCGGCCGGCGGCCACGGCTGCGGCGCCGGCCACCGTCATGGCGGTGACGGCAGCGGCCGTCGCTTTGACAGTGCGCACGGATCCAGTGTCCTGTCGGACCCGCCCGGCGGCCAGCGGGAGGGCGGACGGGGTGGTGCGACTTGGCGCGGTAAGGGCGTTGTTCCGGGTGGTACGGGAGGGGGCGGCCGGGTGCCCCACCGCCTCGGCGCATGCGGCATCGCTGGATGGGGTCGACGCCCTCCCAGCTCCGCGCCT
>NZ_BJND01000013.1 GCF_006539505.1 Streptomyces spinoverrucosus | reverse complement strand
CCCTCGCAGACCGGGATCGACGCCTTCCCCGCTCCGCGCCTCACTCCCGCCGCCTGTGCCCCAAGCCACTCCGCGCCTCACTCCCGCTGCTCACCCCCCAATGCCGCTCCACGCCTCCACACCCGCTACCGCACCCCCCAATGCCGCCCCCACCTCACCCCCGCTGCCCATACTCCCGAAGCCGCTCCCCCACCTCCCTCAACTGCTCCTCCGACAGCAGTGACGGCGAACGGCCCGGCACGGAGGACGCCGTCAGCCACAGTCGGCACATCCACTCCAGCTGGGCCGTGCGGTCGTAGGCCTGGGGCAGGGTCGTGCCGTAGGTGATGGTGCCGTGGTTCTGGAGGAGGCAGCCGGAGCGGTCGGACAGGGCGCGGAGCATGTTCTCGGCCAACTCGTCGGTGCCGTACGTCGCATAGGGGGCGACCCGGACGGGCCCGCCGAGCGCGGCGGCCATGTAGTGGATCAGCGGGAGTTCCGGGACGAGCGTGGAGACGGCGGTGGCGTGCACGGCGTGGGTGTGGACGACGGCGCGGGCGTCGGTGGTGCGGTAGACGGCGAGGTGCATGGGCAGTTCGCTGGTCGGTACGAGCGTGCCGCGCACTTGGCGCCCGTCGAGGTCGACGCCGGTCATGTCGTCCGGCGTGAGCCGGTCGTAGGGGACGCCCGACGGAGTGACGAGGATCGTGTCCCCGACGCGTACGGAGACATTGCCGGACGTCCCGACGACCAGTCCGTCGGCCACGGTCCGGCGGGCCGTGGCCACGAGCTGCTCCCAGGCCCGGGCCTCCTCGTCGGGCACACCGCTCCCCCGGTACTCCGGCGCATCCTGAGCGCCTGTGGAGACGCCCCGGGCATCCCGCTGATCCCGCTGTTCCCACCGCTGTTCAGCCATGCCGCGATCCTGCCAGTCGGCCCCCGGCGCGTCCCGGCGCGGGCGCACTGTAGGGGGGAACCGGCACCTCCGGCAGGGCGCAGATCACCCTTCGTCCCCTTCTGCTCCCGCTTGGCCGGAGATCGATGAGCATTCAACGATCTTCCACTACGCTCTCGGTGGATTTGTCATGCACGTCGCCATTTCGGGGGGAAACATGGCTCGTGACCACAAACCGTCCCGCCGTCGCGGCCGCATCCTCGCGGCCTCGGTGGCGGCGCTCACGATAGGGGGGACCGCGCTGGCCGAGGTTCCGGCCGCCGCGGCGAGCAAGCCGAAGGGACACGATGTCTCGTCGCACCAGAAGAACGTCGACTGGCAGCAGGCGAGGGCGAAGGGCGCGCGGTTCGTCTACGTCAAGGCGACCGAGTCCACCACCTACCGCAACCCACAGTTCGGCCGGCAGTACAGCGGCGCGCGGAACGCGGGGCTGATCCGTGGGGCGTACCACTTCGCCCTGCCGAACAAGTCGTCGGGCAAGACCCAGGCGGCATACTTCGTCCGCAACGGCGGCGACTGGCAGCCGGACGGCTGGACGCTGCCGCCCGCGCTCGACATCGAGTACAACCCGTACGACAAGAAGAAGAAGTGCTACGGCCTGAGCAAGGCGACGATGGTCGCCTGGATCAAGGCCTTCAGCGACGAGGTGAAGCGGCGCACCGGCCGCCGTCCGGTGATCTACACCACCACCCACTGGTGGAACACCTGCACGGGCGGCAGCCGCGCCTTCGGGCGCGACCACGCCCTGTGGATCGCGCGGTACGACTCGGCGACGGCGGGCACACTGCCCGCGGGGTGGTCGTTGTGGACCTTCTGGCAGTACGACAACAGCGGCAGCCTGCCGGGTGACCAGAATCTCTTCAACGGGTCGATGACCCAGCTGAAGCGGTTCGCGAAGGGCGCCTAGCCGTACGGGGTGGGGGCCCGGCGGTGGGGCACGGGGGCCGTCGATTCCGGGGGGTACGGCGGCCCCCACCTAAGGACACTCGGAAGCCCCCCTCAGTTCACCTTTCGTTCACCTGGGTTACCTACGGTCGTCCAGCCAATGACCTCGAACGATTGCCTGGGTAAATGGAAGGCATCTCGCTGATCCTCGCGATTGTGGTGGTAACCGCACTCGCGTTCGATTTCACGAACGGTTTCCACGACACCGCGAACGCGATGGCCACCACCATCTCGACGGGTGCCCTCCGACCCAAGGTCGCGGTGGCCATGTCCGCCGTCCTCAACCTGGTCGGCGCCTTCCTGTCCGTGGAGGTCGCGAACACGATCTCCAAGGGCCTGGTCGACGAGAGCGGCATCCGTCCCGAGGTCATCTTCGCCGCCCTGGTCGGCGCGATCCTTTGGAACCTGCTGACCTGGCTCGTCGGCCTGCCGTCCTCCTCCTCGCACGCCCTGATGGGCGGCCTGATCGGCGCCACCGTCGCCTCGGCCGGCGTCGGCGCGGTGCACGGCGACGTGCTCGTCACCAAGGTCCTGATCCCGGCGATCGCGGCCCCGCTGGTCGCGGGCGTCGCGGCGATGATCGCGACCCGGCTGACGTACAGGCTCGGCAGGAAGGCCGACGGCAAGGCGGCCGCGAAGGGCTACCGCGCCGGCCAGATCTCCTCCGCGGGCCTGGTCTCCCTGGCCCACGGCACCAACGACGCGCAGAAGACCATGGGCATCATCACCCTCGCCCTGGTCGCCGGCGGCACCCTCGCCCCCGACTCCGACCCGCCCATGTGGGTCATCCTCTCCGCGGGCCTGGCCATCGCGCTCGGCACCTACCTCGGCGGCTGGCGCATCATCCGCACCATGGGCAAGGGCCTGACCGACCTCCAGCCGCAGCAGGGCTTCGCCGCCCAGACCAGCGCGGCCACGGCCATCCTGGCCTCCTCCCACCTCGGCTTCTCCCTGTCCACCACCCACGTCGTCTCCGGCTCGGTGATGGGCGCGGGCCTCGGCCGCAAGGGCGGTGTGGTCCGCTGGTCGACGGCGACCCGGATGTTCGCCGCCTGGGGTCTGACGCTCCCGGCCGCCGCGCTGGTCGGCGCGATCGCCGAGTGGGTGACCGGCTTCGGCCCCTGGGGCACCGCCCTCGTCGCCGTCTTCCTGGTCGGCTCCAGCGCCGCGATCTGGAAGATCTCCCGCCGCGAGGTCGTGGACCACACGAACGTCAACGACACGGACGAGGAACCGGCCGGCGTGGTGACGGCGGCGATGGCCGCGGTGACGCCGCCCCCGGCCGGCACGCCGGTGGACGACCTCGCCGCCACGATCCCCGCACCGAAGACGGCCGCGGAGCCGACGCCCTCTCAGGCCACCGTCTGAGCACCCGGTTACTGAAGGAAGCAGCAGCAGATGAAGATCGACTGGGCGGCCCTCGGCTCCGTCTTCGGCGTCAGCCTCGTGGTCACGGTGGCCCTGGTGGGCCTGTTCACCCTCGGCATCACCGGCCTGTCGCGGCGCGAACGCGCGGCGCAGCAGGGCGAGTCGGCGGCGCTGGCGGTGACCGGCGCGTACGCCGCGTTCGCAGCTTGCGCGGCGGCTGTGGGATACGGGATCTATCTGATCGTGGCCTGACGGCCGTCGGCGACCCGCGCCCTGCACGATGCCCCCAACGAGGGCTCGGGCAGGGCGCTTCGGCGTGCGCCGGTGATGGGGACGCGCACCTGTGCGGGACCAGTGCCGCACGTGTCGTGTGGGCCTCAGCACACTTGCCCCGCCGCAGGTCAACGGCAAGTTGACGGCTGTTCCGGCCCCGTGGTGGACTTCCGGGGCCATGTACGGCGGCAAGAGAGGAAGCCGGTGCGAATCCGGCGCGGTCCCGCCACTGTGACCGGGGAAGGAACTCCCCGGGAGCCAGGAACTCTCACCGCCGGTCTCGTCGAACCAGGGCGTGGACACCCTGAGTGAGGACATAACGCGATGCTCGGCTGCCCAGTGAGGTCCAGAACCAGGTCTCTGCCCGACCCTGCGGCCGGCTGAGCCCGATGCGTGCCGATCGCGTTTTCGCGTACGGCGCCGCCGCCGGCCTCATCGGCGACCTGATCCTCGGCGATCCGCGCCGCGGACATCCGGTCGCCGCGTTCGGGCGGGCCGCCGCCGCTGTGGAACGGGTGTTGTGGCGCGACCACCGCGCGTGGGGTGCGGCGCACACCGCCGTGTGCGCCGGTGGCGCCGTCGCGCTCGGCGCCCTCGCCCACAGGGTCGTACGGTCCTCCCCCGCCGCCTCCGTCGCCCTCACCGGACTCGCCACCTGGGCCGTCGTCGGGGGGACTTCGCTGGCCCGGGAGGCGCGCGCCGTCGGGCGTGCCCTGGAGGCGGGGGACGTCGAGGGGGCGCGGGCTCGGCTGCCGCATCTGTGCGGGCGGGATCCGCAGGCGCTGGACGCCGACGGGATCGCCCGGGCCGTGGTCGAGTCGGTGGCCGAGAACACCTCCGACGCGGTGGTCGGAGCACTGGTGTGGGGGGCCGTCGGCGGGGTGCCCGGGTTGGTCGGGTTCCGGGCCGTCAACACGCTGGACGCCATGGTCGGGCACAAGTCGCCCAAGTACCGGCGATACGGCTGGGCCTCCGCTCGGCTCGACGACCTCGCCGGGTGGCCGGGGGCTCGGCTGACCGCCGTGCTGGCCGCCCTCGCCGGACCGGATCCGCGCGCGGCCGTACGGGCCTGGCGCGAGGACGCCGGCCGGCATCCCAGCCCCAACGCCGGGCCTGTGGAGGCCTCGTTCGCGGGGGCGCTGGGGGTGCGGCTGGGCGGGACCCTGTCGTACGGAGGGCGGGTCGAGCACCGGCCTGTGCTCAACGGCCGAGGGCGTGCGGTCGGGGTCGCCGACATCGAGCGGGCCGTACGGCTCTCCCGGCGCGTCGGCCGGCTCGCGCTCGGCGTGTGCGCGGGCGCGGCCGCAGGCGCACGGATGCTGAAGAAGGGGCGTACGTCATGAGCGGGGGACTGCTGGTCGCCGGTACCACCTCCGACGCCGGTAAGAGTGTCGTCACCGCCGGGATCTGTCGCTGGCTGGTGCGGCAGGGGGTGAAGGTCGCGCCGTTCAAGGCGCAGAACATGTCGCTGAATTCGTTCGTCACCCGGGAGGGTGCCGAGATCGGGCGGGCGCAGGCCATGCAGGCGCAGGCGTGCCGTGTGGAGCCGACCGCGCTGATGAATCCCGTGCTGCTCAAGCCGGGTGGGGAGCAGAGCAGCCAGGTGGTGCTGCTGGGCAAGCCGGTCGGTGAGATGAGTGCGCGCGGATATCACGGGGGGCGGCAGCAGCGGCTCCTCGGCACCGTGCTCGACTGTCTTGCCGAACTGCGGGGCACGTATGACGCGGTGATCTGTGAGGGGGCAGGCAGCCCGGCCGAGATCAATCTGCGCCGGACCGACATCGTGAACATGGGCATCGCCCGGGGCGCCCGGCTCCCCGTGCTCGTCGTCGGCGACATCGACCGCGGCGGGGTCTTCGCCTCCTTCTACGGGACCGTGGCGCTGCTGTCGCCGGAGGACCAGGAGTTCGTCGCCGGGTTCCTCGTCAACAAGTTCCGTGGGGATGTCTCCCTGCTGGAACCGGGGCTGGACATGCTCCAGTCGCTCACCGGGCGGCGGACGTACGGTGTGCTGCCGTACCGGCACGGGCTCGGGATCGACGAGGAGGACGGACTGCGCGTCTCAATGCGCGGGACCGTCCGGGAGTCCGTCGTCGCGCCGCCCGTCGGTGAGGACGTGCTGCGCGTCGCCGTGTGTGCCGTACCGCTGATGTCGAACTTCACGGACGTCGACGCCCTCGCCGCCGAACCCGGTGTCGTGGTGCGGTTCGTGGACCGGCCGGAGGAGCTGGCGGACGCGGATCTGGTGGTGATTCCGGGGACGCGCGGGACCGTACGGGCGCTGGAGTGGCTGCGCGAGCGGGGGCTCGCGGCGGCCATCGCCCGCAGAGCCGCCGAGCACAGGCCCGTGCTCGGGATCTGCGGCGGCTTCCAGATCCTCGGCGAGCACATCGAGGACGACGTGGAGAGCCGGCGCGGGCATGTCGACGGCCTCGGGGTCCTGCCCGTCCGGGTGCGGTTCGCCCGGGAGAAGACCCTCACCCGGCCCGTCGGCGAGGCCCTCGGGGAGCGCGTCGAGGGTTACGAGATCCACCACGGGGTCGCCGACATATCAGGGGGCGAGCCCTTCCTGGACGGCTGCCGGGTCGGGCAGACCTGGGGCACGCACTGGCACGGCTCGCTGGAGTCGGACGCTTTCCGGCGGGCCTTCCTGCGCGAGGTGGCCGCCGCCGCGGGCCGCCGCTTCGTGCCCGCGCCCGGCACCTCCTTCGCCGCGCTCCGCGAGGAGCAGCTCGACCGGCTCGGCGACCTGATCGAACAGCACGCGGACACGGACGCGCTGTGGCGGCTCATCGAGTCCGGCGCGCCGCAAGGACTGCCTTTCATTCCACCGGGAGCGCCCGCATGAGCACTGTGTTGTTGTTGTCGACCGCCGACACCGATCTGCTGGCGGCCCGTGCCTCCGGCGCCCCCTACCGGATCGGCAACCCGACCCGCGTCGACGTCGACAGCGAGCTGCCCGCGCTGATCGACGGCGCGGACCTCGCCGTCGTACGACTGCTGGGCGGCAAGCGGGCCTGGGAGGACGGGCTGGCGAGGCTCAAGTCCTCGGGGATCCCGACCGTGTTGCTCGGCGGCGAGGCCGTGCCGGACGCCGAGCTGATGGCGGAGTCGTCCGTGCCCGCCGGTGTCGTGGCGGAGGCGCTGCGCTACCTCGTCGAGGGCGGGCCCGCCAACCTCACCGAGCTGGCGCGGTTCCTGTCGGACACCGTGCTGCTGACGGGTGAGGGGTTCGTCGAGCCGCAGAAGATGCCGGAGTACGGCGTCCATGGCTCCCGTGCCCTCGAAGAGGGCCGTCCGACCGTGGGCGTGCTGTTCTACCGGGCCCATGAGCTCAGCGGCAACACCGCCTTCGTCGACACCTTGTGCGACGCGATTGAGGCGCGGGGTGCCAACGCCCTGCCTGTGTACTGCGGTTCGCTGCGTGGCGCGGACGCCGGGCTGTACGAAATCCTCATGCGGGCCGACGCCCTGGTCGCCACCGTCCTCGCGGCGGGCGGCACGCACGCCTCGCACGCCTCGGCGGGTGGCGACGAGGAGGCGTGGGACATCGGGCAGCTCGCCGAGCTCAACGTCCCGGTGCTGCAAGGCCTGTGCCTCACCTCCTCGCGAGCCGCCTGGGACGAGTCGGACGCCGCCCTGTCCCCCATGGACGCGGCGATGCAGGTCGCGATCCCGGAGTTCGACGGGCGGCTGATCACCGTGCCGTTCTCGTTCAAGGAGCAGGGACCGGACGACGTGCCCGTGTACGTCGCCGACCCGGAGCGGGCGGCGCGGGTGGCCGGGATCGCCGTACGGCATGCGCGGCTGAAGCACAAGCCGAACGCCGAGAAGAAGCTCGCGCTGGTCTTCACCGCCTACCCGACCAAGCACTCGCGCGTCGGCAACGCGGTCGGCCTCGACACGCCCGCGTCGGCGGTGCGAGTCCTGGACGCACTCAAGCAGGCCGGGTATGGGCTGACCGAATACCCCGACAACGGCGACGAGTTGATCCACCGGCTCATCGCGGCGGGTGGGCACGATGTCGAGTGGCTGACCGAGGAGCAATTGGCTGCCGCGCCCGCGCGCGTGCCGCTGGCCGACTACCGGGCGTGGTTCGACAGGCTCGACCCGGAACTCAAGGAGGCGATGACCGAGGCGTGGGGCGAGCCGCCGGGGTCGCTGTACGTCGACGGCGACGACATCGTCCTCGCCTCCCTCCAGTTCGGGAACGTCGTCGTGATGATCCAGCCGCCGCGCGGCTTCGGCGAGAACCCGATCGCGATCTACCACGACCCGGACATGCCGCCGTCCCACCACTACATGGCGGCATACCGGTGGCTCGAAAACTCCTTCGGCGCTGACGCCATCGTGCACATGGGCAAGCACGGCACGATGGAGTGGCTGCCGGGCAAGGGGCTGGGGCTGTCGCGCGGCTGTGCCCCGGACGCGGTCCTCGGGGACCTGCCCCTGATCTACCCGTTCATCGTCAACGACCCCGGCGAGGGCACCCAGGCCAAGCGGCGCGGGCACGCCACGGTGGTCGACCACCTGGTCCCGCCGATGGCGCGGGCGGACACGTACGGCGATCTGGCCAAGCTGGAGCAGCTGCTCGACGAGTACGCGCTCGTGTCCGACCTGGACCCGGCGAAGGCCCCTGCGGTCCGCGCGCAGATCTGGACCCTCGTCAAGGCCGCCGAGCTGCACCACGACCTGCATGTGAACGAGCAGCCGGACGACGACGAGTTCGACGAGTTCGTGATGCACATCGACGGCTATCTGTGCGAGATCAAGGACGTGCAGATCCGGGACGGGCTGCACATCCTGGGCGGCGGGCCGGTGGGTGAGCCGCGCGTGAACCTCGTCCTCGCCGTGCTGCGGGCCTCGCAGGTGTGGGGCGGGCAGGCGAACGCACTGCCGGGACTGCGGGCCTCGCTGGCCGCGCACTTCGGACTCGACGAGAAGGAGTTGCTCGCCGAGCCGGGCGCGGCCGTGAAGGTGCCGGTCGAGCTGACGGAACTTGTCGAGGGTCCGTCTCGTACGGCCGCCGACGCGATCGATCTGCTGGAGCAGCTGTGCCGACGGATCGCCGAGAGCATGGAGGCCCGCGGCTGGGTGGCGTCCGAGAGCACTGCCCTCGTACGGGAGGTGTTCGGCACCGACCTGCCGGACGCCGTCGCCGTCCTCACCTTCGCCTGCACCGAGGTCGTACCGCGCCTCGCCCGCACCAGCGACGAGATCGGCCACATCCTCAAGGCCCTGGACGGCGGTTACGTCCCGGCGGGCCCGTCGGGTTCGCCGACCCGTGGCCTGGTCAACGTCCTGCCGACCGGCCGGAACTTCTACTCCGTCGACCCCAAGGCGATTCCCTCCCGGCTGAGTTGGGAGGTCGGGCAGTCGCTGGCGGACTCGCTGGTGCAGCGCTACCTCGCCGACAACGGGGAGTACCCGAAGTCCGTGGGCCTCACGGTCTGGGGTACGTCGGCCATGCGCACCCAGGGCGACGACATCGCCGAGATCCTCGCGCTGCTGGGCTGCCGCCCGGTGTGGGACGACGCCTCGCGCCGGGTGACCGGCTTCGAGGTGATCCCCCTGGCCGAGCTGGGCCGACCGCGCATCGACGTCACGGTCCGCATCTCCGGCTTCTTCCGGGACGCGTTCCCGCATGTCGTCGGGCTGATCGACGACGCGGTGCGGGCGGTGGCCGAGCTGGACGAACCGGCCGAGTCCAATTACGTACGGGCGCACGTGGAGCAGGACGCCGCCGAGCACGGTGACCGGCGGCGGGCGACGGCTCGTATCTTCGGGTCGAAGCCGGGGGCGTACGGTGCCGGGCTGCTGCCGCTGATCGACGCCCGGAACTGGCGTTCCGACGCCGACCTCGCCGAGGTGTACGCCGTCTGGGGCGGCTACGCGTACGGGCGCGGGCTCGACGGGCGGGCGGCGCGCGGGGACATGGAGACGGCGTTCAAGCGGATCGCGGTCGCCGCGAAGAATGTCGACACGCGCGAGCACGACCTCGTCGACGCCGACGACTACTTCCAGTACCACGGCGGCATGATCGCCATGGTCCGGCATCTCACGGGCGCCTCCCCCGAGGCGTACGTCGGTGACTCGGCCACCCCCGACCAGGTCAAGACCCGCACCCTCGGTGAGGAGACCCACCGGGTCTTCCGCGCCCGCGTGGTCAACCCGCGCTGGATGGCGGCGATGCGACGGCACGGCTACAAGGGCGCCTTCGAGATGGCGGCCACCGTCGACTACCTCTTCGGTTACGACGCCACCGCCGGGGTCGTCGACGACTGGATGTACGAGAAGCTCAGCGCCGAGTACGTCTTCGACCCGGAGAACCGGGACTTCATGAAGAAGTCCAACCCGTGGGCGCTGCGCGGTATCACCGAGCGGCTGCTGGAGGCCGCCGACCGGGGGCTGTGGGCGGAGCCGGACGCGGAGACGCTTGAGCGGCTGCGCGCCACGTACCTGGAGCTGGAAGGCGACTTGGAGGGCGACGACAAGTGACCACCCCGTTTCCGTTCACGGCCGTCGTCGGCCAGGACGATCTGCGGCTCGCGCTGCTGCTGAACGCCGTGTCGCCGGCGGTCGGCGGTGTGCTGGTGCGCGGTGAGAAGGGCACGGCCAAGTCGACGGCGGTGCGGGCGCTGTCGGCGCTGCTGCCGGAGGTCGCCGTGGTGCCCGGGTGCCGGTTCTCCTGTGACCCGGCCGCTCCCGATCCCGCGTGCCCGGACGGGCCTCACGAGGCCGACCCCGGGATGCACAGGCCTGCGCGCATGGTCGAACTCCCCGTCGGCGCCTCCGAGGACCGGCTCGTCGGTGCGCTCGACATCGAGCGGGCGCTCGCCGAGGGCGTGAAGGCCTTCGAGCCCGGGCTGCTCGCCGACGCGCACCGCGGGATCCTCTACGTCGACGAGGTCAACCTCCTCCACGACCACCTCGTCGACCTGCTGCTGGACGCGGCCGCGATGGGGGCCTCGTACGTCGAGCGGGAGGGCGTCTCCGTACGGCATGCCGCCCGTTTCCTGCTCGTCGGGACCATGAACCCGGAGGAGGGCGAACTGCGGCCGCAGCTGCTCGACCGGTTCGGGCTGACCGTCGAGGTCGCGGCCTCACGGGAGCCCGACCAGCGGGTGGAGGTCGTACGCAGGCGGCTCGCGTACGACGACGATCCGGCCGGGTTCGCGGCGCGCTGGGCGGACGAGGAAGCCGTTGTACGCCAACGCATTGCCGCCGCACGGGAGTTGTTGCCGTCCGTGCGGCTGGGCGACGGGGCGTTGCGGCAGATCGCGGCGACCTGTGCGGCCTTCGAGGTGGACGGCATGCGCGCCGACATCGTGATGGCGCGCACCGCCACGGCGCTGGCCGCGTGGGCGGGCCGGACCGATGTGCTGGCGGAGGATGTGCGGCAGGCCGCGCTGCTGGCGCTGCCGCACCGGCGCCGGCGCAATCCCTTCGACGCACCGGGGCTCGACGAGGACAAGCTGGACGAGACGCTGGAGCAGTTCGGCGGCGACGAGGATCCGGATCCCGGCGGCCCGGACGGGCCCGATGGTGGGGGTGGCGGTGAGCCGACACCCGGCGACGGGCCGCAGGGCGGGGACGCGGCTGCGCGGCCCGAGTCCGGTGAGGGCGATCAGCTGCCCGGTGGAAGCGGCGAGCAGTCCTCCGTACGGGCTGCGGAGCCGTTTCGGATCAAGGCGCTGAGCGTGCCCGGGATCGGTGAGGGTGCCGCCGGGCGGCGTTCGCGGGCGCGGACCGAGCACGGGCGGACGACGGGCGCCCGGCGGCCGCGGGGCGCCCTGACCAAGTTGCATCTGGCAGCGACCGTGCAGGCCGCGGCCCCGCATCAGCGGGCGCGGGGGCGTTCCGGGCCGGGGCTGGTCGTGCGCAGGGACGATCTGCGGCAGGCGACTCGGGAGGGGCGCGAGGGGAATCTCGTGCTGTTCGTCGTCGACGCCTCCGGGTCCATGGCGGCTCGGCAGCGGATGAGTGCCGTGAAGGGGGCCGTGCTGTCGCTGCTGCTGGACGCCTATCAGCGGCGGGACAAGGTGGGGTTGGTGACCTTCCGGGGTGCCGGTGCCGAGGTCGCGCTGCCGCCGACCTCGTCCGTGGACGCGGCGGCGGCTCGACTGGAGTCGTTGCCGACAGGGGGTCGTACGCCGCTCGCGGCGGGCCTGCTGCGGGCGCATGACGTGCTGCGTGTGGAGCGGTTGCGGGATCCGGCGCGGCGGGCGCTGGTCGTGGTGGTGACCGATGGGCGGGCCACCGGTGGTCCGGAGCCGGTCGTGCTGGCCGGGCGGGCGGCTCGGTTGTTCGCCGCCGAGGGGGTCGCCTCGGTGGTCGTGGACTGTGAGTCGGGGCCCGTGCGGCTGGGGCTCGCGGGGCAGCTCGCGGGTGAGCTGGGTGGTACGGCGGTGACGCTGGACGAGTTGCGGGCCGACTCGATCGCCGGGCTGGTGAAGGACGTACAGAGGAGGGCCGCGTAATGCCTCAGGGACAGCCGAGTGTCGTACCGGACGACGGTTTGACGACCCGTCAGCGACGGAACCGACCGCTCGTCGTCGTGCACACCGGGGTCGGGAAGGGCAAGTCCACCGCCGCCTTCGGGCTGGCGCTGCGGGCCTGGAACCAGGGGTGGCCCATCGGGGTGTTCCAGTTCGTCAAGTCGGCGAAGTGGAAGGTCGGCGAGGAGCGGGCGCTGCGGGTGCTCGGGGA
This sequence comes from Streptomyces spinoverrucosus, assembly GCF_006539505.1. GTDB lineage: Bacteria > Actinomycetota > Actinomycetes > Streptomycetales > Streptomycetaceae > Streptomyces > Streptomyces spinoverrucosus. The sequence continues at coordinate 23,721 of NZ_BJND01000013.1, read as the reverse complement.
CTCCGGTGAGGGCGGGACCGTCGCCTGGCACAAGATGGGCGAAGGGTGGTCCTGGGTCCAGCGGGATTCCCAGATGGACAACGAGGAGAAGGCCCGGGAGGGCTGGGAACAGGTCAAGCGGGACCTGGCCGCCGAGACGTATCAGCTGTACGTGCTCGACGAGTTCGCCTATCCCATGCACTGGGGGTGGGTGGACGTCGACGAGGTCGTGTCCGTGCTGCGGGACCGGCCCGGGACCCAGCATGTGGTGATCACCGGGCGGAACGCGCCCGAGAAGCTGGTGGACTTCGCCGATCTCGTGACCGACATGTCCAAGGTCAAGCATCCGATGGACGTCGGGCAGAAGGGGCAGAGGGGCATCGAGTGGTGACGTCCTCCGTCCCTCGGCTGGTCATCGCCGCGCCCGCTTCCGGGAGCGGGAAGACCACCGTCGCCACGGGGTTGATGGCCGCGTTCGCCGCGCGGGGGCTCGCCGTGTCTGCGCACAAGGTCGGGCCGGACTACATCGACCCCGGGTATCACGCGCTCGCGACCGGGCGGGTGGGGCGGAACCTCGACCCGTATCTGTGCGGGCCGGAGCTGATCGGGCCGCTGTTCGCGCATGGGGCGCGCGGGTGCGATGTCGCTGTCGTCGAGGGTGTGATGGGGCTGTACGACGGGGCCGCGGGGGAGGGTGAGCTGGCGTCCACGGCTCATGTGGCGAAGCTGTTGCGGGCGCCGGTGGTGCTGGTCGTCGACGCGTCGTCGCAGTCGCGGTCGGTGGCGGCGCTGGTGCACGGGTTTGTGTCGTGGGATCCGGAGGTGTGGGTCGGGGGCGTGATCCTGAACAAGGTCGCGTCGGATCGGCATGAGGAGCTGTTGCGGGGGGCGTTGGAGTCGGTCGGGGTGCCGGTGCTGGGGGTGCTGCGGCGGGTGGCTCAGGTTCAGACGCCGTCGCGGCATCTGGGGCTGGTGCCTGTTGCCGAGCGGGGGGCTGCCGCCGTGGAGGCGGTCGCGGCGATGGCTGCGCAGGTGGAGGCCGGGTGCGATCTGGAGGGGTTGCTGGGGCTGGCGCGTGGTGCGGGGGCGTTGTCTTGTGCGGCTTGGGATGCGGGTGAGGTCCTGGATTCCTCGCCCCCGCCGCCCCTACCCTTCCCGTCCTCCAGGGGCTCCGCCCCTTCGACCCCGCCAGGGGGCTCCGCCCCCTGGACCCCCGGTCGGCCTGAATGGCCTCGTCCTCAAACGCCGGACGGGCTGGTTGTTGCCGTCGCCGGTGGAGAGGCGTTCACCTTCTCCTACGCCGAGCATGCCGAGCTGCTTGCCGCTGCCGGGGCCGAGGTCGTCGTATTTGATCCGTTGCGGGACGAAGAGCTGCCCGAAGGTACGAGCGGGCTGGTCATCGGGGGCGGGTTCCCCGAGGTGTATGCCGGGGAGTTGTCGGCCAACGAGGCGCTGCGCAAGGCCGTTGCCGCGCTCGCGGAGCGGGGTGCGCCCGTGGCGGCGGAGTGTGCCGGTCTGCTCTACCTCTGCCGGGAGTTGGACGGGCAGCCGATGTGCGGGGTGCTTGATGTGTCCGCGCGGATGTCGGAGCGGCTCACCCTCGGCTACCGGGACGCCGTCGCCGTGAGTGACAGTGTGCTCGCGGGGGCGGGGACGCGGATGCGGGGGCATGAATTTCATCGGACCGTCGTCGAGCCGGGGGCCGGGGCGGCACCCGCCTGGGGCATGCGGGCGCCGGTCCGGCGGGTCGAAGGTTTCGTACAGCAGGGCGTGCACGCGAGTTATCTGCACACGCACTGGGCGTCCGAGCCCGGTGTCGCCCGTCGGTTCGTGGAGAGGTGCCGGACGTCATGAGCAGCAGGCTGATCGGAGTGGGCGTCGGGCCGGGCGATCCGGAGCTGGTGACCGTGAAGGGCGTCAACGCCCTGCGCGCCGCCGAGATCGTGGTCGTACCGGTGATGGACACCGGGGAGCGCGGGCGCGCCGAGGCGACCGTGCTGCACTACGTGCCCGAGGAGAAGGTCATCCGGGTGGTGTTCGCGCTGAACGAGCGCACCGACCGGGCTCGGCGTGAGGCGGCGTGGGACGCGGCGGGTGAGCGCGTCGCCGGGTTGCTGCGGCAGCACGGCTCCGTCGCCTTCGCGACCATCGGGGACCCGAACGTGTACTCCACGTTCACCTATCTCGCCCAGACCGTCACCGAGCTGGTCCCGGGCACCGTCGTCGAGACCGTGCCCGGCATCACCGCCATGCAGGACCTCGCCGCGCGGTCGGGTGCCGTGCTGACGGAGGGGACCGAGCCGCTCACGCTGGTGCCGGTGACCGCCGGGGCCGCCGTGCTGAAGGACGCGCTGAACGGGCCCGGGACCGTCGTCGCCTACAAGTTCGGGCGGCAGGCCGGTGAGGTCGCGGAGGCGCTGCGCGAGAGCGGGCGGATCGAAGGGGCGGTGTGGGGATCGGCGCTGGGACTGCCGGAGGAGTCCATCCGGCCCGCCGGTGAGCTCGACGGGGCGCCGCTGCCGTACCTCTCCACGCTCATCGCCCCCGCGCGGCGCGACGGCGGACGGGGCGGGAAGCTGTGACGTCCAGGAGATGGGCTGCAACGCCCAGGCGATCACTCGGCGATGCCCACCACCACCCACATGAACGCCGCTCCCCCGATGGTGCACAGCAGCGTCGGCCCGGCGGGGTGTTTGTGGTGGGCCTCGGGGAGGATCTCGGCGGCGGCCAGGTAGAGCAGTGCTCCGCCGAACAGGCCGAGGTAGCCGCCGAGTACCGGCTCCGGGATGCTGACCAGCAGGGTGCTCGCCGCGCCCACGACCGGGGCCACGGCGTCCGCGAAGAGCATCGCGATCGCCCGGCGGCGGGCGTTGCCGTACAGGGTCGTGATCGTGAAGGTGTTGAAGCCGTCCGCGAAGTCATGGGCGACGACGGCCACCGCGACCGCCACGCCCATGCCCTCGCCGATCTGGAACGCCGCGCCGATCGCCACGCCGTCCATGGCGCTGTGCACGACCATCGCCCCGGCGGCGGTCAGGCCCACCTCGGGCGTGCGGTGGTGCTCGTCGCCGCCGTGTGCGGCCAGCAGACGTTCCACCAGATGGGCGAAGAGGAAACCGGTCACGAACAGCAGCAGGGCCGCGGGTACGCCGAACACCTCCGTGCCCGCTGCGTCCAGCGCCTCCGGCAGCAGGTCCAGGCCGACCACGCCCAGCATCAGGCCGCCGGCCAGGCCCAGCACGAGGTGACGGCGGTCCGTCACGCGCTGTGCCGTCCAGCCACCCGCCAGCGTCATCAGGAACGCGCCCAGCGCGACGAAGACCGCCATGTGCCCTTGCTATCCGATCAGAGCGCGGTCGTGCACATCCGGCCGCACGCGCGTTGACATCCGTAGGAGAGGATCCGAACCCATGGCCGAAGCCCCCACCGGCAAGGTGACCTTCGTCGGTGCCGGCCCCGGCGCCGCCGATCTGCTGACGTTCCGTGCCGCGCGCGCCATCGCCGAGGCCGACGTCGTGATCTGGGCGGCGAGCCTGGTCCAGGCGGAGGTCCTGCAACACGCGAGCGAGGGCGCCGAGATCCTCGACTCGGCGACGATGTCGCTGGAGGACGTCGTCGCCGTGTACCGAAAAGCGCACGCCGATGGGCTGAAAGTCGCCCGCATCCACTCCGGGGACCCGGCGCTGTGGGGCGGTACGCAGGAGCAGCTCGACCGGTGTGCCGAGATCGGCATCGCGACCGAGGTGGTGCCCGGCGTCTCCTCCTTCTCCGCCGTCGCCGCCCTCGCCCAACGCGAGCTGACGATCCCGGAGGTGGCGCAGTCCGTCGTGCTCACCCGGCTCGGCGGCGGCAAGACGCCGATGCCCCCCGGGGAGGAGGTGCGCGAGTTCGCCCGGCACGGCACCACCATGGCCGTCTTCCTGTCGGCGGCCCGCAGTGGGCAGTTGGTGCGGGAGCTGCTGGAGGGCGGCTATCCGACGACCACGCCGGTCGTCGTCGCGTACCAGGCGACCTGGCCGGAGGAGCTGGTCGTGAAGTGCACGATCGGGACGCTGGAGGAGACGGTGAAGGAGCACAAGCTCTGGAAGCACACCCTCTTCCTGGTCGGCCCGGCCCTCGACGCGCACGGCACCCGCTCGCACCTGTACCACCCCGGCCACTTCCACGGCTACCGCAAGGCCGACCCCGAGGCCCGCCGTGCCCTGCGGGAGCGGGGTGCGAGCACATGATCAGGGTCGTCGGTACGGGGACGGGGGCGCCGTTGCCGGACGATGTGGCCGCCGGCGCGGAACTCGTCGTCGGCGGGCGGCGCCATCTGGAGGCGGTACGGCTGCCGGAGACGGCCGAGCGGGTCGTGCTCGGGCCGCTGGCGCCCGCCCTCGACACCATCGCGGAGTACGTCGAGAAGGACCGGCCGGTCGTGGTGCTGGCGTCGGGGGATCCCGGGTTCTTCGGGATCGTGCGGGCGCTCGCCGAGCGGTTCGGGGCGGAGCGGCTGGACGTCCGGGCGGGTGTCTCGTCCGTGGCCGCCGCGTTCGCGCGCGTCGGGCTGCCGTGGGACGACGCGGTGGTGGTCAGCGCGCACGGGCGGGAGCTGCGCACGGCGGTGAACGTGTGCCGGGCGCGCCCGAAAGTCGCCGTGCTGACCGGGCCGGGCTCCGGTCCGGCGGAGCTGGGCGCGGCGCTGGCGGACAGCGAGCGCGTCCTCGTGGTCGCCTCCGCGCTGGGTGATCCGGCGCGGGAACGGGTGGAGCGGGTGACGCCCGCCGAGGCCGCGGCACAGGACTGGGGTTCGGCGGTGAGTGTCGTGCTGTGCCTGGACGAGCGGCGGGCGCTCGGGGCCGTACGGACCGTCGCGGGTCCTGCCGAGGGGCCCGCCGGGTGGGCGCTGGACGAGGGCGCGTTCACGCACCGGGACTCGATGATCACCAAGTTCGAGGTGCGGGCGCTGGCCCTGGCCCGGCTCGGGCCGCGCCTCGGTGATCTGGTCTGGGATGTCGGGGCGGGGTCCGGTTCGGTGGCCGTCGAGTGTGCGCGGCTGGGCGCCGCGGTCGTCGCCGTGGAGAAGGCGGCGGACGGTGTGGAGCGGATCCGGGCCAACGCCGGGGCGCACGGCGTCGACGTACGGGTGGTGCACGGGGAGGCGCCCGAGGCGCTGGCCGGACTCGACGATCCCGACGCGGTGTTCGTCGGGGGCGGAGGGCGTGAGCTGCCCGCCGTCGTCACCGAGTGCGCGCGGCGGGCGCGGCGGACAGTGGTCGTCGCCCTCGCCGCGCTGGACCGGGTGCCGGGGGTGCGCGAGGCGCTCACCGACGCCGGGTTCGACTGTGACGGGGTGCTGTTGCAGTCGTCGCGGCTCGCGCCGCTGCCGGGGGAAGTGACCCGGCTGGCGGCCACCAACCCTGTTTTTCTGCTGTGGGGCGTCCGGCCCCCGGCTCATAGCGAAGGAGTCGCTCAGTGATCGGCCTCATCTCCGCCACGGCGGCGGGAGCGGCGGCGCGGGACCGGCTGGCCGCGGCGTGGCCGGAGCGGACGCGGGTGTACGAGGGTCCCGTGGGGGACGCCGTGCGGGCCGCGTTCGGGGAGTGCGAGCAGCTGGTGTGTTTCCTGGCCACGGGTGCCGTGGTGCGGCTGGTCGCCCCGCTGCTGGGCGACAAGGTGTCCGATCCCGGGGTGGTCTGCGTCGACGAGGGGGGCCGGTTCGCGGTGTCCCTGGTGGGCGGGCACGGCGGTGGCGCCAATGAACTCGCCCGAGAGGTGGGCGAGTTGCTGGGCGCCGAGCCCGTGGTGACCACGGCGACGGACTCCGTCGGGATGGCGGGCCTGGACACGCTGGGCCTGCCCGTGGAGGGTGACGTGGCCGCCGTGTCCCGCGCCCTGCTGGACGGCGAACCGGTCGCCCTGCGCGTCGAGTCGGCGTGGCCGCTGCCCGCGCTGCCGGTCGTGGCGGACGGCTCGTACACCGTCCGCGTCACCGATCGTGCCGTGCAGCCCGCGGCACACGAGGTCGTCCTCCGCCCGCCGTCCCTGGTCGTCGGCGTCGGCGCGTCCAAGGGCGCCCCCGTCGACGAGGTCCTCGCGCTGATCGAGGACGCCTTGCGCGAGGCGGGCCTGTCCCCTCGTAGCATCGCCGAACTCGCCACCATCGACGCCAAGGCCGAGGAACCCGGGATCGTCGCCGCAGCCGAGCGCCTCGGTGTGCCACTCGTGACCCACTCGGCCGAGCGGCTGGCGGCCGTGACGGTCCCCAACCCCTCCGACGCGCCCCTCGCCGCCGTCGGCACCCCGTCCGTCGCGGAGGCGTCGGCGCTGATCAGCTGTGGTGAACTCGTCGTCCCCAAGCGGAAGTCGGCGATGGCGACCTGTGCGGTCGTACGGCGGCCCGCGCGCGGCCGGCTCGCGGTGGTCGGGCTCGGGCCCGGAGCCCGCGATCTGCTCACCCCGCGTGCCAAGGCGGAGCTGCGCCGCGCCTCCGTGCTCGTCGGCCTCGACCAGTACGTCGACCAGATCCGCGATCTGCTGCGCCCCGGCACCCGGATCCTCCAGTCCGGGCTGGGCGCCGAGGAGGAGCGGGCGCGGACGGCGGTCGAGGAGGCGCGCAAGGGGCAGGCCGTCGCGCTGATCGGCAGCGGCGACGCGGGCGTGTACGCGATGGCCTCACCGGCGCTGGCGGAGGCGAGCGACGACATCGACGTCGTGGGCGTCCCCGGAGTCACCGCCGCGCTCGCGGCCGGTGCGATCCTCGGCGCGCCGCTCGGGCACGACCACGTGTCGATCAGCCTGTCGGACCTGCACACGCCGTGGGAGGTCATCGAACGGCGGGTGCGGGCGGCGGCCGAGGCGGACATCGTCGTGACGTTCTACAACCCGCGCAGCCGGGGCCGCGACTGGCAGCTGCCCAAGGCGCTGGCGATCCTCGCCGAGCACCGCGCGCCGACGACGCCCGTCGGTGTCGTACGCAACGCCTCCCGGCCGGACGAGTCCAGCAGGCTGACGACCCTGACCGCACTCGACCCGGCGACGGTCGACATGATGACCGTCGTGACCGTGGGCAACACGGCCACCCGGGAGATCGCGGGGCGCATGGTGACGCCGCGCGGCTACCGCTGGCAGCAGGAGGAGGCCCGGTGAACCGTGTGGTCCACCCCATCGAGCAGGAGTCGTTCCGGCGGCTGCGCGCCCGACTGGACACCTCGCACTTCCCGCCGCTCACGCGGGCGGTGGTGGAGCGGGTGATCCACTCCGCCGCCGACCTCGCCTACGCGACCGACCTCGTCATGGAGGAGGGCGAGTTGTCTTCGGCGCATGCCGCGCTGCACTCCGGCGCCCCCGTCGTCGTGGACGTCGAGATGGTCGCGGCCGGGATCACCCGGCGCGACACGGTCTGCCGGCTGAAGGACGCCAAGTCCGGGCCGGGGCTGACGCGTTCGGCGCACGCCGTGCGGCTGGCGTACGAGGACGTCGGTCCCGGCGCGATCTGGGTGATCGGCTGTGCCCCGACCGCGCTGGAGGAACTGCTGACCCTGGACGCCGACCCCGCGTTGGTGATCGGGCTGCCCGTCGGTTTCGTCGGTGCGGCCGAGTCCAAGGCGGCCCTGCGGGAGAGCGGACTGCCCGCCGTGAGCAACGTGTCCGAGAAGGGCGGTTCGGCGGTCGCCGCGGCCGCGCTCAACGCCCTGCTGTACCACCCGACGTCGTACGAGGAGAAACCGTGACCACCCCGCCGCCCGCCCTGCTCATCGCCGGCCACGGCACCCGGGACGACGCCGGAGCCGAGGCGTTCCGCGACTTCGTACGGGAGCTGGGGCGCCGCCACCCCGACCTGCCCGTCGCGGGCGGCTTCATCGAGCTGTCCCCGCCGCCGCTGGGCGACGCCGTCACCGAGCTGGTGGAGCGGGGCGTGCGCCGCTTCGCCGCCGTGCCGCTGATGCTGGTGTCCGCCGGGCACGCCAAGGGCGACATCCCGGCCGCGCTGGCCCGCGAGAAGGAGCGGCACCCCGGGATCTCGTACACCTACGGCCGCCCGCTGGGCCCGCATCCCGCGCTGCTGTCGGTGCTGGAGCGGCGGCTGGACGAGGCGCTCGGCACCGAGGGGCGCAGGCCCGGGGACCGTGCCGATGTGACCGTGCTGCTGGTCGGGCGGGGGTCCACCGACCCCGACGCCAACGCTGAGGTGCACAAGGCCGCCCGGCTGCTGTGGGAGGGGCGCGGGTACGCCGGGGTCGAGACGGCGTTCGTGTCGCTGGCGGCGCCGGACGTGCCGAGCGGGCTGGACCGGTGTGTGCGGCTGGGCGCGCGCCGGATCGTCGTCCTGCCGTACTTCCTCTTCACCGGCATCCTGCCGGACCGGGTGCGGCTGCAGACCGAGGGCTGGGCGGCTGCGCACCCCGAGGTCGAGGTGCGCTCGGCGGACGTCATCGGTCCGGAGCCGGAGCTGCTCGATCTGGTGATGGAGCGGTACGAGGAGGCCGTGCGGGGCGATCTGCGGATGAACTGCGACTCGTGCGTGTACCGCATCGCGCTGCCCGGGTTCGAGGACAAGGTGGGCGCGCCGCAGCAGCCGCACTACCACCCCGACGACGAGGGCCACCACCACGGGCACCACCATCACCACCACGGCACGCACTCCCATGCCCACTGACGGGCACGATCTGCGGCATCACGGCGACGCCGAGGTCCGCGACGACGGCGCGGCACTGGTCGACCTCGCCGTGAACGTCCGCGCGGACACTCCCCCGGCCTGGCTGCAGGAGGTGATCGCCGACTCGCTGGCCGGGCTGGCCGCCTATCCGGACGGTCGGCGCGCGCGGGCCGCGGTGGCGGCACGGCACGGGGTCGGCGTGGAGCGGGTGCTGCTGACGGCGGGCGCCGCCGAGGCGTTCGTGCTGCTGGCGCGGGCGCTGAAGGTACGGCAACCCGTCGTCGTCCACCCGCAGTTCACCGAGCCGGAGGCCGCGCTGCGGGACGCGGGGCACACCGTCGACCGGGTGCTGCTGCGCGAGGAGGACGGCTTCCGGCTGGATCCGGCGGCCGTACCGGAGGACGCCGACCTGGTGGTGATCGGCAACCCGACGAACCCGACGTCGGTACTGCACCCGGCGGCCGCCATCGCCCAACTTGCCCGTCCCGGGCGGACGTTGGTCGTGGACGAGGCGTTCATGGACGCCGTGCCGGGTGAGCGGGAGGCGCTGGCCGGGCGGACGGACATCCCCGGGCTGGTCGTGCTGCGCAGCCTGACGAAGACATGGGGTCTGGCCGGGCTGCGGATCGGGTACGTCCTCGCGTCCCCGGAGACCATCGCGGACCTGGAACGCGCTCAGCCGCTGTGGCCCGTCTCCACACCCGCGCTGGCCGCCGCCGAGTCCTGCGTGGGGCCACAGGCATTGGCGGAGGCGGCCCACGCCGCCCACCGCGTCGCCGCCGACCGGGCCCATCTCGTCGCCGGGCTGTCACGGATCGCCGGGCTGCGGGTCGTCGAACCGGCCGAGGGCCCCTTCGTCCTCGTACGGCTGCCCGGAGCCGCCGCCGTCCGCAGGCGACTGCGCGATCTGGGGTTCGCGGTCCGGCGCGGGGACACCTTCCCGGGACTGGACGAGGAGTGGCTGCGGCTGGCGGTGCGGGACCGGGCGACGGTCAACTCGTTCCTCCGGGCGCTTGAGACGGCGCTGACACCGGCGGACCGCTGATCCGCTCGCGGGTGCCGTCCGGGAAGCGGATCTCTACGGTGCCGTCGGCGCCGACGGTGGCGCGCGTACCCGAGGTCACGGTCACAGGGTCCAGGTCCGGGTCGGCACTCAGCACCACCAGGGTGACCAGCAGGCGGGCGCCCGCGCCCCGTTGGAGGCAGGGCGTCGCGGAGTGGTGACCGACGGCGTTGGTGCCGACGGCATGGGCGACGGTGCCCTCGATGTCACCCCAGCCGTGCAGGCCGACGACAGCACTGGTCAGCCCGTCGGCACGGCGAGCCAGCGCCCACCCGGGCCCGGTGTGACCGGTGGGCGGCATGCCATCGTCGGCAACCGCCCAACCGCCTTCCCGCACCGGCGAGTCGGCGCACGGATCGAGCCTGTGCACCCGCACCTCGAACGGCCCGTGCACCACACTCACCGTCTCGATCCGCCGCCCCTCCCCCGCACGGTGCCAGGACGCAGCGCGGCGGCCCTCGACGCCGAGCGGGTGAATACGGCCACGGGGGGAAGGGGTGCCGTCCGGGGCGAGCAGTGCGATGTGGTTGTCCGGACCCGGCCCCGGAGTCTCCGGCGCGGCGGCGCTGGCGTAGGCGAACTTGGCGTAGTGGGGACTGTCCACGTCGGTCGCGGGCGGCGGCGGGAGACGGTCACTGCCGTGGTTGACGAGCCGTACGATCCCGTCGGCGGCGGTGGAGTGCAGCAACCAGCCGGGGGCGGGCAACGGGAGACAGACGTCCGTGGTGTCGACGGGGGCGGGCTCTTCCGGCGCCGTCCACACCGGATGGTCGGTGGGCAGCAGCAGACCGAGGAAGGCCTTGCTCGCCCAGTAGGGGGAGGCGGGGCCCGAGTAGCGCTGGGTCACCCCGAGGAAGGGCCGGTACCAGCCGAGGGTGAGCAGTCCGCGCTCGTCGGGGACGCCGCGCTCGGCGAAGTGCTTCAGGGCACCCGAGGCGAGGCGGCGGGTGCGGCCGGGCGGCAGCGGGGTGGCGTCGGCGAGGGCGCCCGCCCACAGGGGGGCGGTGGTCGCGAAACGGTAGGTGAGGGAGCGGCCGTGGTGGACGGGGGCGCCGTCGGAGCTGAAGAAGTGCTGGTGGGCGGCGAGGAAGGTACGCAGTCTTGCTCGATGCCGAGCCACCGTTTGCCGGTCCGCACGGGGCCCGGCGATCCGGGCCCAAAGAACCGGATACAGGTGCAGCGCCCAGGCGTTGTAGTAGTCGAACTTCCGGCCGTCCCCGTCGGTGTACCAGCCGTCGCCCCGGTACCAGTCGTCCAGGCGCGCGAGCCCGGCGTCGATCTCGGCGCGGCTGTGCGGGGCGCCGACCGAGGCGAGGAACTCCTCGGTGATGACCTGGAACAGCCGCCAGTTGGAGTCGTTGGCACGAGCGCCGACAAATCCACCGAGCCAGTCGGTGACCTGTTCGCGTACGCGGTCGTCGAGTTGGTCCCACAGCCAGGGACGGGACTCGTGCAGCGCGATGGCGACGGACGCGGCCTCGACCATCGGCTGGGCACGGTCGGTGATGGGCGGCCAGCGCTCGTCCCCGTGCGGATCGGTACCGGCGGCGAGCCCGACGGCGTACCGCTCGACGAGCTCCGGCCCGACGCGCCCGTGCGCGCCCGCGATACGAAAGGCGGCGAGCAGAAAGGACCGCGCATAGCCTTCCAGCCCATCGGACCAGGCCCCCGAGTGACTGGGCGGCCCGGGCAGCCGGTACTGGGCGAACTTGGGCGAGGCGTAGGGCAGCAACCCATCAAGCAACCGGTCGGCCATGGCCTCCCAGTGGACGCGGGTCCACCCGGTGATGGGCGATACGTCGGTCATACGGGGTCAGTTCCTCCGTCAGTCGGGGCTCGGTACAGCGCCCCTTCAGGGGCGCGGGGAACTGCGCGACCAGCCACCGATCACCCACAAGACCGCGACGGCGCACAGACACTACGGCGCACGACGATGTGTGTCCCCAGCAGATGATGACTCCCGGCCGCACTGTCGGGATCGCGAAGAGCAATCCGCACGGCGGCTCTGCCGAGCTCTTCCGCCGGCGTCCGCACAGTAGTCAACGGCGGATTGAAATCCTCAGCCAGCGGAATGTCGTTGTACCCGACCACAGAGATGTCGTCCGGCACAGTGAGCCCCGCCTCCGCAACGGCCCGCAACACCCCCGCCGCCACCATGTCGTCCCCGGCGAACACCGCGGTGAACTCCCGCGTCTCCTCAAGCAGCGCGCTCATCGCCCGCAACCCCGCAGCCCGCCCCAGCCCACAGTCCACGACATACGCCGCCTCCGGCGGCAAGCCGTACTCGGCAAGCGCGGCCCGATACCCCGCAACCCGGGCATCCAGCGCCGTATTGCCGGGCAGCCCCCCGAGAAAGGCGATCCTGCGATGACCGGCGGACAACAGATGCCCGGTGATCGCCCGCGCCCCCGCCTCGTTGTCGAACTCCACGACAAGCGCCGGGACATCGGGACCCGGCGCGGGCCGCCCGCACAGCACGAGCCGCGCCCCCGAGGAGTCCAGCGCATGCGCGTAGTGCGCGACCCGCTCCCGATAGGCGTCGTCCTCCACCACGCCACCGACGAGGATCACCAGCCGCGCCCCCTCCTCCCGCATCAGCTGCACGAACTCCATCTCGCGCTGCGCGTCCCCACCGGTCGCGCCGACCACGCACAGCCAGCCCCGGTCGGCGGCCTCCGCCTCGACGCCCTCGGCGACCTGGGCGTAGAAGGGGCTGGTGACCTGGCGGACCACGACCGCGGCCATCTTCCGGCCGCCACCCACCAGTGCCCGCGCATGCGCGTTGGCGACATAGTCGAGGTCACGCGCGGCACGCAGCACGCGGGCCCGGGTCGCGGCGGGCACCGGATGATTGCCGCTGAGCGCACGCGACGCCGTGGCCATCGACACGCCCGCCCGCTCGGCGACCTCCCGGATCGTGACCCGTCCCTTGCCTGTCATGCCGTTCCCCATCCCCCATGTCTCCTGTTCCGCCGGCGGAGCGTCACGTGTTGGCCGCGTGGTCCTGCGCGAACTCCTCGGCCATTCTGTCGCCGCCCCGTTGCCGCCAGCGCTTCACCACCGCGTCCCATTCGGACAGCGCGAGGCGGCCCGCGACGATGCCGGTGACGGTGTCGTCGAGGAGGGCCTTGAGGGTGGTGCCCTGGGCGTTCTTCGTGCGGGACTGCAGGCCGAAGGAGGCGTTGCGGTTGGCGCGCGGTACGACCTTCTCCTGCCAGGCGTGCAGGGCCCGTACGGCGTCGGGCATGCCGGGCACGAACAGCACCTGGGGGCCTTCGGCGAGGTACTTCAGCGGCAGGTTGGTGTTGTTCTCGACCTCGCCGAGCTTGGTCGGCTTGGGTGAGCCGTCGGCGGCGCGGGTGAAGTGGGTGCCTTCGACGCCGTAGTGGACGAGCTCCCACTCCTCGCTGCCGAAGGGGGCGGCGAGGTAGTCGAGGATGCGCAGCAGCAACTCGATGCGCTCCTTCTTCGCCTTCTTCAGCACGGTGTAGCCGAAGGAGCGGCGGGCGGCGACGATCCCGCCGGGCTCGCCGCCGACGCTGTAGGGGAGGGCGGCGGCCGGGGTCATCCCGTCGGGGGCTTCCTGGTACTTGGGCAGATACGCGCCGAAGCCGTCCTGCATCGAGCCGACCGTGCCGTTGTAGTAGAGCGTGGTCAGGTCGATCTGCGAGATGGATGTGGCGTCGGGGTGGTACGAGCCGTTCTTGCGCAGCTGCGCCTGGAAGGCGATCGCCGCCTTGTAGCGTTCGTCGGCGCAGCCGGGCAGGAACGTGCCGTCCTTGGTGACGGCCCATTCCTGGGGCGCGTTGTGGGCGGCGGAGTGCACGGCGTTGCCGAACAGGGATCCTTGGGCGGCGCCGAGCGCGTACGTCCGCCCGCTCGTCGCCTGCTTCGCCACGGCGGCGAAGTCGTCGGCGGTCCAGCCCTCCGTCATCCCCGCGTCGGTGAACATGCCCTGGTTGAGCCAGAGGGTCGAGCCGGGCAGCGGGCGTTCCAGCGGGATGCCGTGGATGCGGCCGCCGATGCGGCCCATGTCCTGCCAGGCGTGGGTGGGGATGTTCGCGAGGTTGGGGTAGGCATCGATCGCGTCGCCGGACAGGAACGGCGTGAGGTCCTCGGCGCGCCGCTGCACGAACTCGGCCTCGCGGGGCAGCACGAACCCGGAGAAGAGGTTGATGATGTCCGGGAGGGAGTCGGCGTCGCCCGCCATCACGGTGGCCATCTTCTTCTGGTAGTCGGCCTGGGAGACGATCGTGTACTCGATCTTCACACCGAGGGCCTTCTCGACGGCGGCCCAGAAACGGTTGGCGGAGGCCGGCTTCGGGGGTGTGCCGAAGGACACCGACATGACCTTGACGGTGGAGCCGTCACCAGGGGTGCGGGCGACCGACTTGACCAGGTCGGAGGGGTAGGCGGTGTAACCGGCCTGGACGCCTGCGTCGGTGGGCGCGAGGTCCGGCTTGGGTCCCGTCGCGGGCTTGTATGTCGGCCAGGGGGCAAGCTTTTTGCCCGCGTTGGAGACATCGCTGTCGCCTGAGCTCGTGGAGCAGGCGGTCAGCAGGCCGGGGACGGAGAGGGCGGCACCGCCCACCGCCATGGAGCGCAGGAGGGTACGTCGGGACATGCGGCTCATAGGTGAATCACCTCGTGTCGGCTTGTGTCAGCTCTTGATGGCGCCGGTGAGCACGCCCTTGGTGAAGTACTTCTGCAGGAAGGGATAGACCAGCAGGATCGGCACGGTGGCGATCACCAGCACCGCCATCTGCACGGTCTGCGGTGCGGTGATGGTGGCCTCGCCGGTGGTGGCGTCGGTGAGTCCGGAACCGGCCACCACATAGGTGCGCAGCACCTGCTGGAGGGGCCAGTGGTCGCTCTCCAGGTAGAGCGAGGCGTAGAACCAGGAGTTCCAGTACGCCACCGCGTAGAACAGACCTACGACGGCCAGCGCGGCCTTGGACAGCGGCAGCACGACCGACCACAGCACCCGCCAGTCCCCCGCTCCGTCGAGCCGTGCCGCCTCGTACAGCTCTTCGGGGATGCCCTGGAAGAAGCCGCGCAGGACGACGAGGTTGAACACGTTCACCAGGACGGGCAGGACCAGCGAGGCATAACTGTCGAGCAGGCCCAGCTCCTTGACCAGCAGGAAGCTGGGGATCATGCCGGGCGGGAAGAGGAATGTGAACAGGATGAGCAGCAGGACGGGCCTGCCGCCGAGGACGCCGGGGCGGGACAGCGCGTAGGCGAGGGTGACGGTGCAGGCGAGGCTGAGGAGCGTGCCGACGATCGTCACTCCGGCGCTGACCCCGAGGGCGTGGGTGACGATGCCGCCGTCGAGGATGTCGCGGTAGGCGTCCAGCGTCGGCTCGGTCGGCCACAGCACCCAGCCGCCATTGGCGATCACCTCGTCGGTGGAGGCCAGCGAGGTCGAGACGATGACGAGGAACGGTACGCAGACCAGCAGCACGACGGTGGCGAGGGCCAGGGCCTTGCCGGCCTGGGTGATCGGCCGGGGCTTCTCCATCCAGCCCGGCCGTGCGGATGCGGTCACTTGTAGACCCCCTGTTCGCCGAGGCGGTGGGCGACCTTGTTGGCGGCGTAGACGAGGAGGGCGCCGATGACGCCCTTGAACAGGCCCGCGGCGGCGGCGAATCCGTAGTCGCCGCCGACGATGCCCTGGTAGTAGACGAAGGTGTCGATGATCTCGGCGGCCTCGGGACCGACCGCGTCGCGTTGCAGCAGCATCTGCTCGAAGCCGACGGAGAGGATGTCGCCGAGCCGCATGATGAGCAGCAGCACGATCACCGGGCGGATGGCGGGCAGGGTGACGTGCCAGAACCGCCGCCAGGGGCCCGCGCCGTCGATGGCGGCCGCCTCGTACTGCTGCTCGTCGACCTGGGCCAGCGCGGCGAGGAAGATGATCGTGCCCCAGCCGGCGTCCTTCCAGATGACCTGGGCGACGACGAGCGGCTTGAAGGCGTCGGGGTTGCCGATGATGTCGACGGTGTGCAGGCCCGCGCCGCTCAGCGCGCTGTTCAGCAGCCCGGTGTCGCCGAGGACCTGCTGGAACAGCGCCACCACGATCACCCATGAGATGAAGTGCGGCAGATACGCCACCGACTGCACGAAGCGGCGTACCGAACTCCAGGTGAGGGTGTGCAGCAGCAGGGCCAAGGCGAGCGGCACCGGGAAGTAGAAGACCAGTTGCAGGACGGCGATCCAGAGGGTGTTGAGGACGGACGCCCAGAACGCGCCGTCCTCGAACATGCGCTGGAAGTTGGCCAGTCCGACCCAGGGGCTGCCCCAGAGGCCGTCGAACGGGACGTACTCCTTGAACGCGATGACGTTGCCGACCAGTGCGCCGTAGTGGAACAGCAGGAAGTAGGCCAGGCCGGGGAGCATGAGCAGGAACAGCGTGCGACTGCGGCCGTGAAAACCTTTTCGTCGGACAACGGCCACGGTTCCCCCCTCACTGCCTCGGATACAGTGTGAGGGAAGTTAAAGCGCTTTCACAGCGTCGTCAACGATTCTGACAGAGAAAGGGCGTTGGCCCAGGTCAACGCCGGGCGTCGACCTGGGCCAGCTGATGAAAACGCTTCCCTTGACTTTGCGTCAGCTCCGGTTGCGGCGGCGGGTCAGGGCGACCGCTCCGCCACCGGCCACGAGCAGCGCGAGGGCGCCGCCCGCGATGTACGGCGTCATCGCATTGCCGCCGGTTTCCGCGAGGGTGTCCTGTGCCGGGGCACCCTGGGGCTTGACGTCGGAAACGGGGTCGGTGCCCGGGGCGGCGGGCTCGCTCTCCGTCCCGGTGGGCGCCGGGGGCGTCTCGCAGGTCGCCTTCGCGAGGGTCACGCTGCCCTGCACCTCGGCGACGTTCAGCTTCAACGGGTTGACAGAGACGGTCAGTTCGAGGGCGGTGGCGGCTGCCGTGCGGGAGGTCGTCTCCCGCTTCGACAGGTCCAGGCGCACCTCGCCCACGCCCGGCACCGTCACGTTCGTCGTGCCACCGGCGGTGAGCGTCACCTTCTTGCCGAGCACCGTCACGGCGCCGGCCACGTTCGACTCTGCGACCGGCGACTTGCCCGCGGCGCAGGTCGCGGTCGAGGTGACCTTCTCGACCTCGATGACCGACAGCAGCGGCAGACCGGGCACGTGCAGCCGGGCGTTGGCGAGCCGTGTGCTGCCCTGCGCCTGCTCGTCGGTCACGGTCGCCTTCGCCTGCGCCACATCCGCGCGCAGCACGCTGAACGGCTTTCCGCCGTCGACGCCGTCCAACTGCGCGGTGAGCGCGGTCTTTTCGGCACTCTGGGGGGCCTGCACCTCGTTGAGGGTGACCGCGAGCGGGACGTTGACGGTCTTGTTGAGCAGGGACACGTCCAGCCCGGTGCGCAGCACGAGGGCGCTCGCGCGCCCCTGGTCGCCGGTCGCGTACGCGGAGCTCGCCCCGGCCAGGGTCGCGGGACCGGCGGCAAGGAGGGTGGCGGCCGCGACGGCGACCGGACGGCATGCGGGCATACGGAAGTTATTGCTGTTCACGGTGGTGGGACTCCCCAGAAGAGTGACGCTTGGGACCCGGCAAGAATTACGCACCAAGAGTGAACGGGCAGCGATCCTGCGTTACTTCACCCCATAGTGGGGTTTCTGTGAACGAGTTCGATTTTCCGGTACGGATGTTCCCTGCGCGGTGGGTGCAGCCCGTACGCGCCCGCTCTCCGACGGGCGACGCGGCGCGAGCGCTCCTATGCTGAGGTGAACAGGGCCTTCGGCCCAGGTCGCGGGCCTCTCCTCGTGATGTCGGGAGTCAGCCCATGACGCGCTCGTGCGGACGACTGCGCCGGGGGGCCGTGATCGCCGCGGCGGTGGGGACACTCGTGGTTCCCCTCGGCGGCGGGACCTCGCTCGGGGCACCTGAATCCGCCCCGGCCGTCGCCGGACAGCCCTCGCCCTCCCCGTCGCCGTCGGACGACTTCCGCAGGCTCACCCCCGAGGTGACACGGCAGGTCAACAGGGCCGTGCAGAGGGTCATGCGTGAGGCGGACGTGCCCGGCGTGAGTGTGGGGCTGTGGACCCCCGACAAGGGCAGCCACGTGCGGTCCTTCGGCGTCGCCGACAAGGACACCGGCCGGCGGATGTCGCCGGACCTCTACATGCGGATCGGCAGCGAGACCAAGACCTTCACCGTGACGGCGCTGCTGAAGCTGGTCGACGAGGGCCGGATCGGCCTCGACGACACCATCGGCCAGTACGTCGACGACGTGCCCAACGGCGACCGGATCACCCTGCGTCAGCTGGCCGGGATGCGCAGCGGGCTCTTCAACTACTCGGCGGACCCGGACTTCTTCAAGGCGCTGACGTCCGACCCCGAGCGGTCGTTCACCCCGCGGGAGCTGCTCGACTACGCCTTCAGCCACCCGGTGCTGTTCCAGCCGGGCGAGAAGTTCTTCTACTCCAACACCAACCTGATCCTGCTCGGTCTGGTCGTCGAGCAGGTCGGCGGCCGGCCGCTGCAGGACTACATCCGGGAGAACATCCTGGAACCGGCCGGCATGCACCGCACGATCTTCCCGACCGACGCGGCGTTCCCCCGGCCGCACGCGCAGGGGTACACGGACCAGACCGCGGACGGGAAGGTCGCCAACAGTACCGACTGGAACCCCTCCTGGGGCTGGGCGGCCGGCGCGATGATCTCCACGCTCGAGGATCTGCGCATCTGGGCGCCCACCGTCGCCACCGGCGTCCTGCCCGACGGCGACACGCTGATCAGCCCCGCCACCCAGAAGCAGCGGCTCGACACCCCGCCCACCACGATCCCGGGCGCCGGGTACGGGCTCGGCATCTTCGACGTCCAGGGGTGGATCGGGCACAACGGCTCACTGCCGGGCTACGAGTCCCTGACGATCTACCTTCCGTCGGCCCGGGCCACGCTCGTCGTGGTGCTGAACACGGACATCAGCCACGACGACACGGAACCCAGCACGCTCTTCGGCGACGCGATCACGAGGATCGTGAGCCCGCAGCACGTCTTCAACCTGCCGGCACAGCCCACCGGCCGCTGAGCCGCGCCACGGGAGCAGTCCCCGGGGACGCTGACCCGTCCTAGCCGACGACCCGGCCGTTCAGCACCACCCGCCGCGGGGCCGTCAGTACGCGTACGTCCGCCCGTGGGTCCGTCTCGAACACGATCAGGTCGGCCGGTGCCCCCTCCTCAAGACCCGGACGGCCCAGCCACTCCCTGGCCGCCCACGTCCCGGCGGACAGCGCCTCCACCGCCGGGATCCCGGCGGTCACCAGTTCCACCACCTCGGCCCCCGCGAGCCCGTGCGCGAGCGAGCCGCCGGCGTCCGTGCCGACGTACACCGGGATCCCGGCGTCGTAGGCGGAGCGCACGGTGTCGTAGCGGCGCTCGTACAGTCGCCGCATGTGATCCGCCCAGCGCGGGAACCTGGACTCGCCACCGGCGGCGAGCTTGGGGAACGTCGCGATGTTGACGAGGGTGGGGACGATCGCCACCCCTCGGTCCGCGAACAACGGGATCAGGTCCTCCGTCAGGCCCGTCGCGTGTTCGATGCAGTCGATGCCCGCCTCGACCAGGTCCTGCAGGGAGTCCTCGGCGAAGCAGTGGGCGGTCACGCGGGCGCCCAGGCGGTGCGCCTCGGCGATGGCCGCCTCGACCGCGTCCCTGGGCCAGCAGGCCGACAGATCACCGAGGTCGCGGTCGATCCAGTCGCCGACCAGCTTGACCCAGCCGTCGCCCCGGCTCGCCTCCTGGGCGACGTAGGCGACCAGGTCGTCCGGCTCGATCTCGTGGGCGTAGTTGCGGATGTAGCGGCGGGTGCGGGCGATGTGGCGGCCGGCGCGGATGATCTTCGGCAGGTCGTCGCGGTCGTCGATCCAGCGGGTGTCCGAGGGGGAGCCGGCGTCGCGGATGAGAAGGGTGCCGGCGTCGCGGTCGGTGAGGGCCTGCTTCTCGGCGACGTCCTGTGGGACCGCGCCATGCTGATCCAGGCCGACGTGGCAGTGGGCGTCCACCAGGCCGGGGAGGGTCCAGCCCTGCACCGTGCGCACGTCTCGGGCCGTGGCGGGACGGTCGTACGAGATGCGTCCGTCGACGACCCACAGCTCGTCGCGGACGTCTTCGGGGCCGAGGAGGATGTGGCCCTTCACGTGCAGCACTTCGCTCATGTACCGCAGACTAACGCTCCGCTTTCGGCCGGTTTTCGGGTGCGGGTTGTATGTGGTTGCTCGCGCAGTTCCCCGCGCCCCTAACCGGCGTTGTTCTCCTCTACGTTTGCCATCGCCGGGTCGAGAAGCCTGGACAAGAAATGGCGCGTGCGCTCGTGCTGTGGGTTCGTGATCACCTGCTCCGGGCTGCCGTCCTCCACGATCACCCCGCCGTCCATGAAGATGACCCTGTCCGCCACCTCACGTGCGAACGTCATCTCGTGGGTGACGACCATCATCGTCATGCCGTCCTGGGCGAGCATGCGCATGACGGCCAGGACGTCACCGACCAGCTCCGGGTCGAGGGCGGAAGTCGGCTCGTCGAAGAGCATGACCTCCGGGCCCATCGCCAGTGCGCGGGCGATGGCGACGCGCTGCTGCTGGCCGCCGGAGAGGGACGAGGGGTACGCGCTCGCCTTCTCGGTGAGGCCCACGCGCTCCAGGTTCTCCGCGGCCACCTTCGCGGCCTGCGCCCTGTCCCGCCTGAGCACCCGGCGCTGCGGCAGCGTGAGGTTCTCGGTCACCGTGAGGTGCGGGAAGAGGTTGAACTGCTGGAAGACCATGCCGATCCGGCGGCGTACGGCATCGATGTCGACGTCGGGATCCGTGAGTTCGGTGCCGCCGACGACGACCTGGCCCTTGGTCGGCTCCTCCAGCAGGTTCACGCAGCGCAGCAGCGTCGACTTGCCGGAGCCGGAGGGGCCGATGACGCACACGACCTCGCCCTGGGCGATCTCCAGGTCGATGCCGCGCAGGACGTGGTTGTCGCCGAAGGACTTGTGCAGGTCGCGGATCTCGATCTCGGGTCGGCTCATTTCACGGCCTCCTGGGCCTTCGTCTCCATACGGCGTACGACGAAACCGAGCGGGATCGTGACCAGCAGGTAGCACAGGCCGGCGACCAGGATCGGCGTGGAGTTGGCGGTCTGGCTGGCCAGGTCGCGGCCGAACTTGGACAGCTCCCGCTCCTGAAGGGTGACACCGAGGAACAGCACCAGCGAGGAGTCCTTGAAGAGCAGGACGAGTTCGTTGGTGAGCGGCGGGAGGATGATCCGGAAGGCCTGCGGGAGGATGATCGAGACCATCGCGCGGGCCGGTGAGAAGCCCAGCGAACGGGCCGCCTCCATCTGGCCCTTGGGCACCGCCTGGATGCCCGCGCGGAACGTCTCCGCCATGTACGCCGCCGCCACCAGGCCGAGTGCGAGGGCGACCTTGCCGTAGGTGCCACCGGGGATCTCGGTGCCGGGGAAGGCGAGCGGGACGGCCACGCCAATGAAGATGAAGATCAGCAGGGCGGGCAGGCCACGGAAGATCTCGATGTAGACGCCCGCGACCCAGCGGTAGGGGCCGACGGACGACAGCCGCATCAGCGCCAGGACCATGCCGAGCACCAGGCCGACGGCGAAGCCGGAGACCGTGTAGAGCACGGTGTTCTTCAGCGCCAGCGTGATGACGTCGGGGAACATCTGCTCGGCGATGGCGCCCTGGGCGAACTGGTTGGCCAGCCGGTCCCAGTCGGCGCCGACCGCGAGGGCGATCAGGGCGCCGACGAAGACGACGTACTGCACACCCCGCGAGACGCTGCGCTTCTGGCGCCGCGTCAGCCCCTTCTTGCGGGGCTGGGCCTCGGCCTTGGTGGCGTCGGTCATGAGGCGGCGGGCGACGGCGAGGCGGCGGACTCCTCGTACGGGCCGATCCACTGCTCGTACAGCTTCTTGTACGTGCCGTCGGCCTTGGCGTCGGCGATCGCCTTGTTGATCGCGGCGAGCAGCTTGGTGTTGCCCTTCTTCACCGTGAAGCCGTACTGCTCACCGGTGTTGACCTGCTCGGCGACCTGGAAGGCGTCCGCGTTGGCCTTGTCCTTGAGCCAGCCCTGCACGACGGGGTAGTCGATGACGACGGCCTCAACTTGGCCGGTGCGCAGGCCGTTGAGGACGGCGTCGGAGGACTCGAAGGAGACCGGGTCGAGGCCTTGGCTCTTGGCGTAGTCCTCGCCGGTGGTCTGCGCCTGGGCGCCGACCTTCTTGCCCTTGAGGCCGGCGAAGGAGGTGATGCCGCTCTTCTTGTCGACCAGCACGCCCTGGGTGGCCTCGAAGTACGGGTCGGAGAAGTCGACGTTCTTCTTGCGCTCCTCCGTGATGGTCATGCCGGCGGCGGCCAGGTCGCACTGGCCGGCGTTGAGGGACCCGCCGGTCTTGAAGTTCTCGAAGGGCTGGTCGACGATCTGCTGCCGCACGCCGAGGTCCTGGGCGACCAGGTCGACGAGGGAGACGTCGAAGCCCTGCACCTTGCCGTCGATCTCCGACTGGAAGGGCGGGTACGGCAGGTGGGTGCAGGTGGTGAGCTGACCGGCCTTGACGAGTTCGACCCCGCCGGCGGCGGTCTTCGTACCACTGCCGCCGTCACCGTCCGAGGCGCAGCCGGCGACCAGCACCAGCCCGGCCGTCGCGGTGGTGGCGGCCAGCATGCGGGCCCGGCGCCCGAGGACCGTGTTCACGGGGAACCTCCTGTGAGGAAACTTTGAAGTTCTGATTATAAGGAGAGCTTTGGGTCACTCAAAACAAACCGATGGCCGAGAGGCTGTGCGGCCTAAGAAGTCACAAGGGGCCGGGGGTTGTGGTCCGGCGGTTACGCTCGACTGCGTTCGATCCCGTGACCGAAGAGAGCACCGCCGTGACCCATCCCTTCCTGGACCTCCCCCCGCTGAGCGCCGCGCACTTCGCCGCCATCGAGGACCGGGTGGCCCGGCTGCTGGACACCCGGCAGGACGTCGTGATCATGCAGGGCGAGGCGCTGCTGCCGCTGGAGGGCGCGATCCGGGCCACCGCGGGTCGGGGGACGGTGGCGCTGAACGTGATCACCGGTCCGTACGGGCAGACCTTCGGCGACTGGCTGCGGGACTGCGGGGCGACGGTGTACGACCTCGCGGTGCCGTTCCACACGGCGGTCACGGCGGCGCAGATCCGTGACGCCTTCGCCGAGCACCCGGAGATCGACTTCGTGTCGCTGGTGCACGCGGAGGCGGCGACCGGGAACACCAACCCGGTCGCGGAGATCGGTGCGGCGGTACGGGAGCAGGGTGCCCTCTTCTATCTGGACGCCGTCGCGTCCGTGGGCGCCGAGCCGGTGCTGCCGGACGCGTGGGGTGTGGACCTGTGCGTGATCGGGGCGCAGAAGGCGATGGGCGGGCCCGCCGGGGTGTCGGCGGTGTCGGTGAGCGAGCGGGCGTGGGCCCGGATGGCGGCGAACCCGCGGGCGCCGCGCCGCTCGTACCTGTCGCTGCTGGACTGGAAGGAACGCTGGGTCGACGCCGGCCGCAAGGCCCTGCTGCACGCGCCCGCGCAGCTGGAGATGCTGGCGCTGGACGCGTGCGTCGAGCGCATCGAGGCGGAGGGGCTTGCGACGGTGATGTCCCGGCACACGTCCGCCGCGGCGGCGACCCGTGCGGGGGCGCTCGCGCTGGGCGGGGGTCTGGAGCCGTACGTCCATCAGGCGACGGAGGCGGCACCGGTGGCGACGACCCTGCGGGCACCGTCCGGCGTCGTGGCGTCCGAGCTGGTCGCCCGGGCCCTGGCCACCGACCCCACCCTCCCGCTGGCGTCGGGCGGCGGCGCCCTGGCCAAGGGGATGATCCGCGTCAACCATTACGGCCCGGACGCGACCCCGGACGCGGTCCAGGCAAGCCTGGCGGCACTGGGGGCAGCCCTGTCGGAGAAGGGGTTGGCGGTGAACCTGGAGGCGGGCCGCCGGGCGGCGGAGGGGGGCTGGCGGTAGGGGGCTGGTGGTACGGGGGCCGGCGATGAGGGCTTGGCGGTAGGTGG
>NZ_BJND01000012.1 GCF_006539505.1 Streptomyces spinoverrucosus | reverse complement strand
CTTCGTGGTACGGGGCCTGGCGGTAGGGGCCGCTGGACAGAAGCCCCGGCAGCACCAGGAGCCGCCCGGCGATACCGCTATGCCCGATGGGCCGTCGACGCCGACCGTCGAAGCCGCTGTGCTCGACGGGCCGTCGACGCCGCCCGGCGCTGCTTGGATCCATGCCGTTGTCAGACCCTGCTGCCATGCTCGCCCCATGACGACCAACACGCCCTCCTCGCCCCCGACCCTCCCCGACGGTCGCCCCATCCCGCCCATGACCGCTGATGAGCGCGCCATGCTGGAGAGCTGGCTCGACTTTCACCGGGCCACGCTGGAGCTGAAGTGCCGTGGGCTGGACGACGCCCAGGTGCGGCTCGCCTCGGCCGAGCCCTCGTCGCTCACCCTGCTCGGGCTCGTGCAGCACCTCGCGGAGGTGGAGCGCAACTGGTTCCAGCGTGTGCTCGCCGGTCTCGACGTACCGCCGGTGTACGAGGAGGAGAGCGGGTACGCCCTGCATCCGGACCGCGGTCTCGACGAGGCGCTCACCATCTGGCGCCGGGAGATCGCGCGCGGCAAGGAGATCTCCGCCGGGCGATCGCTGGACGACACCGGGCGCCTGGTCGACGGTCCGTTGACCGGCGTGGAGGTGAGCCTGCGCTGGGTGCTCATCCACCTCATCGAGGAGTACGCCCGGCACAACGGTCACGCCGACATCCTCCGCGAGCGCATCGACGGTGTGACCGGAACCTGAATTCAAGGCAATTAGTGAGCCTTCTCCAGCCATCATTCCGTAATTCAATCCAGCGCAGCTTCCCGTATTCTTCTGCCCGCTTTCCTCGACCCTAAACACAAAGATTTCGCGAACGCCGATCGGTTCAATTCGGGCAGATCTCGTGAGGGTTACACGGCTGTGACGCGTTCCACATCGCAGCCGTTATGCCCGGTATTACACGGGCAAACCGGGACGTTTCGCCACCCCCTCGCGCGAACACCCGCGCCCGCGCGATAACACATGACGCGGCGATACGTAAGACCCCCCGGCCATGCATTTTCAATTCTTGGTCGGTAAATTCAATTCGCATGACTGCCGCACAAGCAGACCTACTCATAGACCGCCCGGCAGTGGCCGACGGGGCCGCTTTCTGGCGGCTCGCCAAGGAATCCGGAACGCTCGACCTGAACTCCGCGTACAGCTATCTGCTGTGGTGCCGTGACTTCGCCGGTACGTCGGCCGTGGCGCGGACGGCCGACGGCGAGGCCGTCGGGTTCGTGACCGGGTACCTGCGGCCGGACCGCCCGGAGACCCTGCTCGTCTGGCAGGTGGCCGTCGACTCCGCGCACCGCGGACGCGGGCTCGCGGCCCGCATGCTGGACGGGCTGACCGCCCGGATCGCCGCCGAGCACCGGCTGACCTCCGTCGAGACCACGATCACGCCGGGCAACACCGCCTCCGAGCGGCTGTTCACTTCGTACGCCGCACGCCACGGCGCCCACGTCGAGCGCGAGGTGCTGTTCGGCACGGACCGGTTCCCGGACGGCCCGCACGACCCCGAGGTCCTCTACCGCATCGGTCCGCTGGCCCATCTGCCGCGGACGTCGGACTGACCCGTACGCACAGCGCCACGACCCCCACATCGACCAGTCACACAGAGGAGCGAATCCCCGTGACCATCACCCAGCCCGACCTCAGCGTCTTCGAAACCCTGGAGTCCGAGGTGCGCAGCTACTGCCGCGGCTGGCCCACCGTCTTCGACCGTGCGCGCGGCAGCCGTATGTACGACGAGGACGGCCACGAGTACCTCGACTTCTTCGCCGGTGCCGGCTCGCTCAACTACGGGCACAACAACCCGGTCCTCAAACGCGCCCTGCTGGACTACCTGGAGCGAGACGGCGTCACCCACGGTCTCGACATGTCGACCACCGCCAAGCGCTCCTTCCTGCAGACCTTCCAGGATCTGGTGCTGCGGCCGCGCGACCTGCCGTACAAGGTCATGTTCCCGGGGCCGACGGGCACCAACGCCGTGGAGTCCGCGCTGAAGCTGGCGCGGAAGGTGAAGGGCCGCGAGGCGATCGTGTCGTTCACCAACGCCTTCCACGGCATGTCCCTGGGCTCCCTCGCCGTGACCGGCAACGCCTTCAAACGCGCCGGTGCCGGCATCCCGCTCGTGCACGGCACGCCGATGCCCTTCGACCACTACCTCGACGGCAGGGTCCCGGACTTCCTGTGGTTCGAGCGGCTCCTGGAGGATCAGGGCTCCGGCCTCAACAAGCCCGCCGCGGTGATCGTCGAGACCGTGCAGGGCGAGGGCGGCATCAACGTGGCCCGCACGGAGTGGCTGCGCGCGCTGGCCGAGCTGTGCGAGCGCCAGGACATGCTGCTGATCGTCGACGACATCCAGATGGGCTGCGGCCGCACCGGCGCCTTCTTCTCCTTCGAGGAGGCCGGGGTCGTCCCCGACATCGTCACGGTGTCGAAGTCCATCAGTGGCTACGGGCTGCCCATGGCGCTGTGCCTGTTCAAACCCGAGCTGGACCTGTGGGAGCCGGGCGAGCACAACGGCACCTTCCGCGGCAACAACCCCGCCTTCGTCACCGCCACCGCCGCGCTGGAGACGTACTGGGCCGACGGCTCGGCCATGGAGAAGCAGACCCGTGCGCGCGGTGAGCAGGTCGAGCAGGCGCTGATCGCCATCACCGAGGAGAACCTCGCCGACGTCAAGGAGTACCGGGGCCGCGGCCTGGTGTGGGGCCTGGAGTTCCACGACAAGGGCCGGGCCGAGCGCATCGCGCGCCGCGCGTTCGAACTCGGGCTGCTGATCGAGACGTCCGGCCCCGAGAGCGAGGTCGTCAAGCTGCTGCCCGCGCTGACCATCACGCCCGACGAGCTCGACGAGGGCCTGCGCGTCCTCGCCCGCGCCGTTCGCGAAACCGTCTGAGAAAAGGAGCTGTTCAGCACCGTGATCGTCCGTTCGTTCAAGGACATCGAAGGCACCGACCGGCATGTGAAGTCCGCGTCCGGTACCTGGGAGAGCAAGCGCATCGTCCTCGCCAAGGAGAAGGTCGGCTTCTCGCTGCACGAGACGATCCTGTACGCGGGGACGGAGACGTCGATGTGGTACGCCAACCACGTCGAGGCCGTCGTCTGTGTGCAGGGTGAGGCCGAGCTGACCGACCACGAGACCGACCGGACGTACACGATCACGCCCGGGACGATGTACCTCCTCGACGGCCACGAGCGGCACACGCTGCGCGTCAAGGAGGACTTCCGCTGTATCTGCGTGTTCAACCCGCCCGTGACCGGACGGGAGGACCACGACGAGAACGGCGTCTACCCCCTGCTCACCGAACCCGAGGAGGTGTGACCGACCATGACCACCACCGTCACCGATCTGTACCCCAGCCGCGGCACCACCGAGGTGTCCACCCCCCGCCAGGACCCGGTCGTCTGGGGCACGCCCGGCACGCCGGGGCCGATCGACGTCGCCGATCTGCAGGCGTACGAGCGTGACGGCTTCCTCGCCGTCGACGAACTCATCACCGAGGACGAGGTCGCCGTCTACCACCAGGAGCTGAACCGGCTGGTCAGCGACCCGGCGATCCGGGCCGACGAGCGGTCGATCGTGGAGCCGAAGTCCAAGGAGATCCGGTCCGTCTTCGAAGTGCACCGGATCAGCGAGGTGTTCGCCGCGCTGGTGCGGGACGAGCGGGTCGTCGGACGGGCGCGGCAGATCCTCGGCTCGGACGTGTACGTCCACCAGTCGCGGATCAACGTCAAGCCCGGTTTCGGGGCGAGCGGCTTCTACTGGCACTCGGACTTCGAGACCTGGCACGCCGAGGACGGGCTGCCGAACATGCGCACGGTGTCCGTCTCGATCGCGCTGACCGAGAACTACGACACCAACGGCGGGCTCATGATCATGCCGGGGTCGCACAAGACGTTCCTCGGGTGCGCGGGGGCCACGCCGAAGGACAACTACAAGAAGTCCCTGCAGATGCAGGACGCGGGCACGCCGTCGGACGAGGCACTGACCGCGATGGCCTCGCAGTACGGCATCAAGCTGTTCACCGGCAAGGCCGGCTCGGCGACATGGTTCGACTGCAACTGCATGCACGGCTCGGGCGACAACATCACACCGTTCCCGCGCAGCAACGTCTTCATCGTGTTCAACAGCGTGGAAAACGAGGCCGTCGAACCGTTCGCGGCCCCCATCCGCCGACCGGAGTTCATCGGCGCACGGGACTTCACTCCGGTGCGGTGAGCCACCGATCCCTGAGCCCGGGCCCCTTGTGACGGGGCCCGGGCTTCGGTCATCCCGCCGGTCAGTCGGACAGGACGTCCAGGAGTCGGTCCACGTCGGTGGGTGTGTTGTAGAGGTGGAAGGACGCCCGCAGGTTGCCCGCTCGGTTGGAGACCTGGATGTCCGCGCGGGCCAGTTCGGGTGCCCGGTGGCCGAGTCCCGGCACGGAGACGATCGCGGAGCCGGGGGCGGGGACCGGCTCGTGGCCCAGCTGGCTCAGGCCTGCGCGGAAGCGGTCGGCGAGGGCGAGGTCATGGGCGCGTACGGCGTCCACGCCGAGTTCCTCGATCAGTTCGAGGGAGCGGCGCAGCCCGGCGTAGGAGAACAGGGCCGGGGTGAGGTCGAAGCGGCGGGCGGAGTGGGCGAGTTCGGTGACCGGGCCGTAGCAGCTGTCCCACGGGTTCTCCCCGGCGACCCAGCCGCCCAGCACCGGCGTCAGCCCGCCGAAGTCCTCCGGTACGACGAGGAAGGCCGCCCCGTGCGGGCCGAGCAGCCACTTGTAGCAGGTGGCGGTGGTGAAGTCGTACGCACTCGCGTCCATCGGCAGCCAGCCCGCGGCCTGGGAGAAGTCGATGTACGTACGGGCGCCGTGCTCCCGGGCCGCGTCGCGCAGCGCGGGCAGGTCGACGATGCGTCCGTCGGCGGACTGCGCGGCGCTGACCGCGACGAGCGCGGTGCCCGGGCGGACGGCCTCGGCGATCCGCTCCAGCGGCACGGCCCGCACCTTGAGGTCGCCGCGCACGTGGAACGGGTTGAGGACGGAGGTGAAGTCGTCCTCGGCGGTGAGGACTTCGGCGCCCGCGGGCAGTGAGGCGGCGATCACGCCGGTGTGCGCGGCGACCGAGACCCCCGCCGCCACCCGGCCGACCGGCACGCCGGCCAGCCGGGCGAAGGCGGCGCGAGTGG
This sequence comes from Streptomyces spinoverrucosus, assembly GCF_006539505.1. GTDB lineage: Bacteria > Actinomycetota > Actinomycetes > Streptomycetales > Streptomycetaceae > Streptomyces > Streptomyces spinoverrucosus. The sequence continues at coordinate 317,088 of NZ_BJND01000012.1, read as the reverse complement.
TCTCCACGTCGTCGAACAGCGGGTCCATGGATCGGCCCTCGGCCCGCAGCCGCACCGCCTCGTGCAGCGCGGTCACGGTGCGGGCCGGCAGCAGCCCATTGCTCGCGGTGTTCAGGTAGGTGTTCTTCGGGGTGAACTCGGCCTGGACCAGGCTCTCGAAGGTCTCCATGGCTCCACTGTGCGGCCCAAGGAGACCCAAGTCCATTGCGTATTTCTACGTGGATTCCCTAAGGGCCGCTTATGCACCCGCCCTGACCTGGACCTTCGCCCGTCACTGCCGCGGCGGCACCGCGCACCCGTCCGGCCCGCACGCCTCCGCGCCCCCGTCCTCGACCAGCGTCAGCGGCGACCGCTCACCCCAGGCCTGCGTCAGCGCCCGCTCGAACACCTCGGCGGGCTGAGCCCCCGACACCCCGTACTTCCGGTCGAGCACGAAGAACGGCACCCCGGTGGCCCCGAGCTGCGCGGCCTCCCGCTCGTCGGCGCGCACCTCGTCGGCGTACGCCTGCGGATCGGCGAGCACCTTGCGCACCTCGGCCTCGTCGAGGCCGGCGCCGACGGCGATCTCCACGAGCCGCTCGTCGTCGTTGAAGAGGGACCGCTCTTCGGCGAAGTTCGCCCGGTACAGCCGCTGGACCAGCTCGTCCTGGCGGCCGTGCTCCTTGGCGAGATGGAGCAGCCGGTGCATGTCGAAGGTGCTGCCGTGGTCACGGCCTCGCGTCCGGTACTGAAGCCCCTCGGTGGCGGCCTGCGCGCCCAGGTTGTCCTCACCGGCCTGCGCCTGGGCCTCGCTCATGCCGTACTTCTTGGCGAGCATCGTCAGCACGGGCTGCACGTCGTCCTTGGCCCGCCCGGGGTCCAGCTCGAAGGACCGGTGCACCACCTCGACCTGGTCACGCTGCGGGAAGGCCGCGAGCGCCTTCTCGAAGCGGGCCTTGCCCACGTAGCACCAGGGGCAGGCGATGTCGCTCCAGATCTCGACGCGCAGGGTCACGGCTCTCTCCAGGTCGTACGGCTGCGGAGGCTCTCCCCGCAGATGCGTGAACGTTCAAGAGCCCGCGTTCATTCCGCCCGCTCAGCTTCCGTCACGCAGATCACGCGGCCAGACGGGCCGGAACTCGATGTGGTCGTACGTCACCACACACCCCTCCCCCATCGGCGACTGCGTCATGAACCCGACCAGCGCCGCCCCCGTCTCCTTCTCCCCGCCCAGCGTGAACAGCCGGACGAAGGTCCACCGCTCACCGTCACGGGAGGCGTGAAAGGCGAAGGCACGCCCGGTCCGGCTGACCCGCAGCCACACGGAACTTCCGTCCACGGTGAAGGAGTTGGCGTCGTCGGAGTGCCCCCGGGTGACCACCGTGCAGACGGTGGGCACGTCCGGGGAGTACTCCAGACAGAGCTTGGCCCACTCCCGCTCCCCCACATGGACGTACAGCACCCCGGCGTCGAACGCCGCGCCGAAGCCGACCGTCACACGGGCGATCAGCTGAAAGTCCCCTTCGGGCGCCCCCAACAACCGAGGCGCATCGGAGACAAGCTCCAACGCCTCCCCGGTAGGCGGCACAAACCGATCCTGCCGGGCCCCGGCCCACCCGGTGAGCACACCGTCTTCGTACGACCAATGCCCGTCGGGCCCGTAGGTACGGAGGGAAAAGGGTATTTCGGGAAGCTCAAGGTCCATAACCAGATCATCTCAGGCCGAGGATGCGCACCTCAGGGGCGCGGGGAACTGCGCGACAAGCCACATCGAACCCGCAGCCCGCAGACCACCGCACCCCTACGGCGCTACCGCTCCAGATGTCCGTTGAACCTCCGAGGAAGCCCCAGCGGATTCTCATCCCGAAGCTCCGCAGGCAGAAGCGCCTCCGGCGCCCCCTGATACACCACCGGCCGCAACCACCGCTCAATAGCAGTTCCGCCCACCGACGTCGACGTGGACGTCGTAGCCGGGTAAGGCCCCCCATGATGCTGCGCGGGCGCCACCGCAACCCCCGTCGGCCAGCCATTCACCAGCACACGCCCGGCCAGCGGCGTCAGCTCCGCCAGCAGCTCCGGCCCACGCCCCTCCCCCGCGGCCTCCTCCGCCGACAGATGCACCGTCGCCGTCAGGTTCCCCGGCAGTCGCGACAGAACCGCCGTCGCCTCACCCTCGTCCTCATAGCGGGCCACGACAGTGACCGGCCCGAAGCACTCCTCCAGCAGCAGGTCGTACGCCCCCTCCCGCGCCAGCTTCTCCGCCGGCACCGTCAGGAATCCCGGGCTCACCGTGTGCTCGCCGCCCGCACCGGGCGTGACCGGCGACTCCACGCCGTCGAGCGCGGTCCGCTCGGCGACCCCGGCGACGAAGTTGTCCCTCATCCGGTGGTCGAGCAGTACTCCCGCCTCGGTGTCGCTGACCGCGTCCGTCAGCGACTTCACCAGCCGGTCGCCCGCCGCGCCGGACGGCGCCAGCACCAGCCCCGGCTTCACACAGAACTGCCCGACGCCCAGCGTCATCGACCCGGCAAGACCCGACCCGATCTGCTCCGCCCGCTCGGCCGCGGCCGCCTCGGTGATCAGCACCGGGTTCAGGGAGCCCAGCTCGCCGTGGAAGGGGATCGGGACCGGACGGGCGGCCGCCGCGTCGAAGAGGGCGCGCCCGCCGCGGATCGAACCGGTGAACCCGGCCGCCGCGACCAGCGGGTGCTTGATCAGCTCCACGCCCGCCTCGAAGCCGTGGACGAGGCCCACGACTCCCTCGGGGATGCCGTGCTCCCCGGCGGCCCGGCGCAGCACCTTGGCGACCAGCTCGGACAGGGCCGGGTGGTCGGGGTGGGCCTTGACGACGACCGGGCAGCCCGCGGCCAGCGCGCTGGCGGTGTCGCCGCCGGCGACGGAGAAGGCGAAGGGGAAGTTGGAGGCGGAGTAGACGGCGACGACGCCCAGCGGGACCTTGTAGCGGCGCAGGTCGGGGATGGGCGGGGTGGCCGTGTCGTCGGGGTGGTTGATGACGACGTCGAGGAAGGCGCCCTCGTCGACGATGTCGGCGAAGGCCCGCAACTGGTAGCAGGTGCGCGCGAGCTCGCCGGTCAGCCGGACCGGGCCGAGCGCGGTCTCGGCGTCGGCGGTCTCGACGAGTGCGTCCCTGGCCGCCTCCAACTGGTCCGCGGCGGTGCGCAGGAAGGCCGCCCGGACCGCACGGTCGGCGAGGGACCCCCGGACGTCGCACGCGGCACGTACGGCGGTGTCCACCTCCTGGGCTGTGGCTTCCACCGCAACCTGCTCACGCTGCTTCCCGGTACGGGGGTCGACACTCCAGACTGGTGCTGCTGCCACCGCGGGTCCCTCCACATGTCTTGCCGCAGTACGTACGTCATTCACCATGCCATCCACCAGCGCTGTTCGATATACTGAACGCTGTCTCTGATGGTGAATATGATGCGGAGACTATTTCCCGTCCAACGAAGGGGTCAAGGGCGATGTCGGCAGGCGAGACAGGCGGCGGGGCGCAGGTCAAGTCCGCGGTGCGGACCGTTGAATTGCTCGAGTACTTCGCGGGAAGTCCCGGTATGCACTCGCTGGCCGCCGTGCAGGAGGCGGTGGGCTACCCCAAGTCGAGCCTTTACATGCTGCTGCGCACCCTCGTCGAGCTCGGCTGGGTGGAGACGGACGCGACCGGCACGCGGTACGGCATCGGCGTACGGGCACTGCTCGTCGGCACGTCGTACATCGACGGCGACGAGGTGGTCGCGGTGGCCCGGCCGACCCTGGACCGGCTCTCGGACGACACCACGGAGACCATCCACCTGGCCCGCCTGGACGGCACCAACGTCGTCTACCTCGCCACCCGCCAGTCGCAGCACTACCTGCGCCCCTTCACCCGGGTCGGCCGCCGCCTGCCCGCGCACTCCACCTCGCTGGGCAAGGCGCTGCTCAGCACCTACTCCGACGAGCAGGTGCGCAAGATGCTGCCGGAGACCCTGCCCGCGCTGACCGAGAACACCATCACCGACCGGGAGAAGCTCATCGAGGAGCTGCACCAGGTGCGGGAGCAGGGGTACGCCGTCGACCGCGAGGAGAACACCCTCGGCCTGCGCTGCTTCGGTGTGGCGATCCCCTACCGCACCCCGGCCCGCGACGCCATCAGCTGCTCGATCCCGGTGGCGCGGCTCACTCCCGCGCACGAGCAGATGGTGAAGGACGCCCTGTTCGACGCCCGCGACCGGCTGACGCTCGCCACGCGCAGGCTGTGAGCAGCGTGCCGCACCCCCCGAAGCCTTCTGAAGACCCGAAGCTTTCTGAAGAGCGGATGAGAAACCGGACGGAAGGGAACGTTCCGGCCGGTGCCGCTCGTCTCTAGAGCGGGATGAACAAGACGATCAGGCGCGCGTCGGTCTTCACACTGCTCCTGGTGCTGGTCCTGCTGGTCAGGGCCACCTGGGTGCAGTTCTACGAGGGCCAGGCGCTCGCGGACGACAAGGACAACCGGCGGAACGCGATCGAGCTGTACAGCGAGCCGCTCGGCAACATCATCGTGGCCGGCGATTCGGTGACCGGCTCGGCGCGGACCACGAGCGGCGACCTCAGGTACAAGCGGACGTATCAGGACGGCGCGCTGTACGCCGCGGTGACCGGCTACAGCTCGCAGGTGTACGGCGCCACCCAGCTGGAGGGCATCTACCAGGACCTGCTGGACGGCACCGACACCCGGCTGAAGACCGTGATGGACACGGTCACCAACCAGCGCGCCGAACCCGGTGACGTGATCACGACGATCGACCCGGACGCCCAGCGGGCGGCGTACGAGGCGCTGGGCGACAAGAAGGGCGCCGCCGTCGCGATCGACCCGAAGACCGGGAAGATCCTGGCGGTCGTCTCCACCCCGTCGTACGACCCGTCGGAGATCACCACGGGCAACTCGGAGGTGTGGACGCAGCTCACCAAGGACGAGGACAAGCCGATGACCAACCGGGCGCTGCGCCAGCCGCTCCCGCCCGGCTCCACGTTCAAGCTGGTGGTGGCGGCGGCCGCGCTGGAGGACGGGCTGTACTCGTCGGTGGACGAGAAGACGGACAGCCCCGACCCGTACCCGCTCCCGCTGTCCTCGGACAAGCTCACCAACGAGAACCCGAACGCGCCCTGCGAGAACGCCTCGATCCGAGTGGCGCTCCAGTACTCCTGCAACAACGTCTTCGGCAAGATGGCCGTCGACCTCGGCCAGGACAAGGTCCGGGCGATGGCGGAGAAGTTCGGCTTCAACGACGCCGAGCAGGACGTTCCGGTGCGCGCCTACGAGAGCGTGTACCCGAAGGACATGGACAAGGCGCAGACCGCCCTGTCCGGCATCGGCCAGTTCGACGTCACCGCGACCCCGCTCCAGATCGCCATGGTGTCCGCGGCCATTGCCAACGGCGGCAAGCTGGTTCAGCCGCACATGGTGTCGGAGATCACCGACCACAGCGGCGATGTCCTGGAGGACTACGACGCCAACGCCTCCACCAAGGAGATCGTGAGTTCCTCCACAGCCGAGCAACTGCAGTCGGCGATGCAGACGGTCGTCGAGGACGGCACGGGGTCGAACGCGCAGATCTCCGGCGCCACCGTCGGCGGCAAGACGGGTACGGCCCAGCACGGCGAGAACAACAGCAAGACGCCGTACGCCTGGTTCACCTCCTACGCCAAGTCCGACAGCTCGGACAAGGAGGTCGCCGTGGCGGTGGTGGTGGAGCAGTCGGACGCGGCTCGGTCGGAGGTCAGCGGCAATGGGTTGGCGGCGCCAGTGGCCAAGGCTGTGATGGAAGCGGCGTTGCAATAACGCCCAGGGGCGCGAGGAACTGCGCGACCAGCCACAACGAACCCACACTGGCCGCGCAGCGTCCCTTACTTCACGCCCAGAATCTGCTCGATCGGGTCGATCGCGAAGTACACCAGAAACAGCACCGAGGTCCCCCACAGCAGCCAGTGGACCTCCTTGGCCTTGCCCAGCACCGTCTTGATGACGACGTAGGCGACAAACCCCGCCCCGATGCCGTTGGTGATGGAGTACGTGAACGGCATCACGGCGATGGTGAGGAACGCCGGGATGGCGATGTCGTACCGGTCCCAGTCGATCTGCTTGACCTGGGTCATCATCAGGAAACCGACGGCGACCAGAGCCGGCGCGGCCGCCTGGAGCGGGACGATGGTGAGCAGCGGGGTGAAGAACAGGGCGAGGGCGAACAGGCCGCCGGTGACGAGGTTGGAGAAGCCGGTGCGTGAACCCTCGCCGACACCGGCCGCCGACTCGATGTACGAGGTCGCGGAGGACGACGACGCGGCGCCGCCCGCGACGGCCGCCGCGCCGTCGATGAGCAGGACCCGGCCGAGGTTCGGGACCTTGCCGTCCTGGTCCAGCAGCCCGGCCTCCGTGCTGATGCCGACGACCGTGCCCATGGTGTCGAAGAAGTCGGACAGGATCAGCGTGAAGATGAGCAGCACGACGGTGATGACACCGACGCCGGGCTCGCCGAATGCGCCGAACAGGTTGAAGTCGCCGATCAGTCCGAAGTCGGGGGTGTCGACGACCTGGTCGGGCCAGGCGGGTGTGGTCAGGCCCCAGGTCTTGATGTCGGCGAGGGAGTTGATGACGATCGCGACGATCGTCATGGTCACGATGCTGATCAGGATGGCGCCCTTGACCTTGCGGGCGAGCAGTCCGACGGTCAGCAGCACGCCGAGGCAGAAGACGAGGATCGGCCAGCCCGTGAGTGTGCCGGAGCCGCCCAGCTGAACCGGCACGGTGGTGTTCGCGGCGTCCGGGATCCGGCTGACGAAACCGGCGTCGACGAAGCCGATGAAGGCGATGAACAGGCCGATGCCGACGCTGATCGCCTGCTTGAGGGGCTGCGGGATGGCGTGCATGACGGCCTCGCGCAGGCCGGTCACCACCAGGACGCAGATCAGCAGGCCTTCGAGGACGATCAGGCCCATCGCGTCGTCCCAGCTCATCAGCGGGGCGATCTGGAAGGCGACGACGGCGTTGAGGCCGAGTCCGGCGGCGAGCGCGAGCGGCAGATTGCCGCCGACGCCCATGATGACGGTCATCACCGCGGCCACCAGGGCGGTGGCGGTGGTGAGTTGGACGGGGTCGAGCTGCGCGCCGTACTTGTCCTCGGCGCTGCCCAGGATGATGGGATTCAGGACAAGGATGTAGGCCATGGTGAAGAACGTGGCGAAGCCGCCGCGTATCTCGCGGCCGAAGGTGGAGCCCCGCGCGGATATCTTGAAGAACCGGTCGACGCTGTTGGCCGCCGGTGGCGGGGCACTTGGCCGGTCGGCCGTCTGCTGCGTATCGGACATGGCGGGTACTCCCTGATGCCTGAATGATCTGTGTGCGGATGCTGGCTGGATTGTTCCCTCGGTGAACCGGTTTCAGGTTTTCTCCGTGTTACGGAATCGGGTTCGGCCCGCCATACGGTGTTCGAAGCCCCGTACGAACTCATCAGGTAACGCTGATACAGTTCCGGATCTCATCCCGGCGTACGGCTGTTCGATGCCGGGTCGACGCTTCGAGGAGAGACCGCCCGTGGGCACAGTCGTCGACGACGCCGCCTCCGTGGAGTTCCATGCCTTCTTCGAGCGCCACCACGCCGAACTGGCCCGTCTCGCCCATCTGTTGACGGGCGAGGCGGACGCCGCCGACGATCTGGCGGCGGACGCGCTGCTCGCGATGTGGCACCGCTGGGACCGGGTACGGGCGGCCGAGCATCCGGTGGCGTACGCGCGCGGGGTGGTCGCCAACCTGGCCCGCACCCGGATCCGCAGCGCGGTGCGCGAGCGGCGGCGGATCGCCCTGTTCTGGTCGCAGCGCGAGGAGAAGGTGGAGAACCCGGACGTGGCGGGTGCGGTGGACGTCCAGGCGGCGCTGCGCCGGCTGCCGTTCCGCAAGCGGGCGTGTGTGGTGCTGCGGCACGCCTTCGATCTCTCCGAGAAGGACACCGCGCTCGCCCTGGGCATCTCGGTGGGTACGGTGAAGAGCCAGACGTCGAAGGCAATGGCCGAGCTGCAAAGATTGCTCGGTCCACAGGCGGCTCCGCAGAGAGTGCACGCGGCGATGGCTACGCGCGCCGGTGAGGCCGGAGGAAGGAACCGATGACGATGCAGCGGGACGTGCACGACGAGCTGCGCGCCCGGCTGCACGAGGCGGCCGGGGCGCACCAGCCCGACCGCGCGCGCATCCTGGCCCGGATCGAACGCGGGATGACCGAGGAGGCCCCCCGCGCCGGTGGCCACCGGGCGACGCTGCCGTCGGCGTTCGCCTGGCTGCGGGTGACCGGCGCGACGGCCGCGGTCGCGGGTGTGCTGGCGGTCGGCGGCTACGCGGTCGCCTCCGCCGTGAAGGACGAACCCGCCGCCCCGCAGGGCAAGGTCGCGGTCACCGCGACGCCCACCCCGTCGCCGGACGCGACGAGCCGGCCGCCCGCCCTCCCGGTGGACCCGACGCCGAGGACCTCCCCGGAGTCCGGGGAGTCCCGGGAGGAGGAGACCGGTACACCGTCCGCCCCCGCCCCGCCCACGACACAGCCGTCGGCCGCCGGTGTCGAGGACGGCCCGCTGTGGTCGGACGGCTCGGTGGACCCGCACAGCAACGACTTCTGGGCGCAGAGCAACGTCACCGTCAAGGCCCGCGAGCAACTGACGCGGCTCACCGTGCAGTTGCGGATCGCCCAGACCGGCGGGGTGTCCTCGACGGGCGCCTGGCGGTCGTTGCCGGAGCAGGACTTCGACCTGACGGTCGGCGAGCAGGACGGCTTCCTCGTCTACACCTGGGTGCTCAAGGAGGGCCGTACGGTCCCGGCGGGCGAGTGGGTGTTCGCGGGACAGTACGACCACGAGCGCGGCGGCCGGGACGCCGGGGACGACCGCTACACGGCGACGGCGACGGCGGGCGGCCGGGAGCTGTCCGTGGCGGGCGACTTCGCGGCCCAGGACGACGACTCGTCCGAGGACGATTCGTGAAGCCCGGCGCCCACTCGTGAAAAAGTCTCGAAGACGCGGCAACCCTTTCTCCACCGGTGGCGACCACAAGGCGCAAGAGTCACCACCCAGTTGAGGAAGCGGTACATGACTGCACCAGCACAACAGCGCGTTCGGCACCGGCGCCGCGTCACCCGGCGGCGGGCCGTGATCGGCGGAGTGGCCGCGCTCGCTGTCACCGGCGCGGCGTTCGCGACCACGTCGCTGCTGTCCACCGCCGGCGCTGCGTCCGCCTGGCCGACCGCCAAGGGCACCAAGGCGGTGAGCAGCACCATTTCCGTCTCGGGCACGTACGACGGAGGGTACAAGCGTTTCCACGGCAGTGGCGCGCTGGGCGGGTCCGGCCAGGAGGAGGGCCAGGACCCGATCTTCAAGCTCAAGGACGGCGCGGTCCTGAAGAACGTGATCCTGGGCTCCCCGGCCGCCGATGGCATCCACTGCATGGGCAGCTGCACGCTGCAGAACGTGTGGTGGGAGGACGTCGGCGAGGACGCGGCCACCTTCAAGGGCAAGTCGGCGTCGGCCGTGTACAAGGTGTACGGCGGCGGCGCGAAGAAGGCCGACGACAAGGTCTTCCAGTTCAACGGCGCGGGCAAGCTCGTCGTGACCAAGTTCCAGGTGTCGGGCTTCGGCAAGCTGGTGCGCACCTGCGGCAACTGCTCCACGCAGTACAAGAACCGCTCGGTGATCATCAACGACGTCGATGTCACCGCCCCGGGCACGTCGATCGTCGGGATCAACGCCAACCTCGGCGACACGGCCGCCCTGCGCAAGGTGCGGATCCACGGCGACAGCGGCAAGAAGATCAAGCCGTGTACGCGTTTCCAGGGCAACAACACCGGCGCCGAACCCAAGGCGCTCGGCACGGGCCCGGACGGCGCGCACTGCCGCTACACGGCCTCCGACCTCACCTACAAGTGAGGCTCGACGCCCCCGCCGGTGACGACTGGCGGGGGCGTTCGCCGTTCCCCTTTGGACAGCGACTGGACAGCGACCGAAAGTTTCGGTCCCCTCCTGTCCCTTCCCCACCGATTGACGCCCCGTTCCCCGCCGGTGACACTCCGAAGGCACCGCCAGCCCAACAGAATCCCCCAGACTCCCACAGGATGTGTCATGCGCGCCCGCACGCTCCTGCTTCCCTTCCTGGCCCTGCTCGTCGCCCTGCTCACCGCGCCGCCCGGCACCGCCCTCTCCGGAGCCCCACCCGTGAAACAGCCCAAGTACGCCGGTTATCTCTTCGCCTACTTCACCGGCGAGGGCACCGCCGACGGCGAGCAGATCCGTTACGCCCTCAGCCGCGGCAACGATGCGCTGCACTGGCGGGAGCTGAACGCCGGCAAGCCGGTGCTCACCTCCACCATCGGGGAGAAGGGCCTGCGCGACCCGTTCGTGATCCGCTCCCCCGAGGGCGACAAGTTCTACATGATCGCGACCGACCTGCGCATGTACCGCAACTCCAGCGGCAGCTGGGACCAGGTCCAGCGGCACGGCAGCAAGTCCATCATGGTGTGGGAGTCCACCGACCTGGTCCACTGGACCGACCAGCGCCTGGTGAAGGTGTCCCCCGATAACGCGGGCAACACCTGGGCGCCGGAGGCCTACTGGGACGACTCGCTCGGTGCGTACGTCGTCTTCTGGGCGTCGAAGCTGTACGCCGCCGACGACCCCGACCACACGGGATCGACGTACAACAAGATGCTGTACGCGACGACGAAGGACTTCCGCACCTTCAGCGAGCCGAAGGTCTGGAACGACCCCGGTTACTCGGTGATCGACTCGACCGTCGTCGAGCACAAGGGCACGTACTACCGCTACACCAAGGACGAGCGGGACCCGAGCTCCTCCAGCCCCTGCTCGAAGTTCATCACGGGCGAGAAGTCGCGCACCCTCACCTCGACCTCGTACGACTTCGTCTCCGACTGCATCGGCAAGGGCGCGATGGACCGCGGCGAGGGACCGACGGTCTTCAAGTCCAACACCGAGGAGAAGTGGTACCTGTTCATCGACGAGTACGGCGGCCGCGGCTATCTCCCGTTCGAGACCACCGACCTCGACTCGGGCCGCTGGACACCGTCGACGAACTACCAGCTGCCCGCCAGCCCCCGGCACGGCACGGTCATCCCGGTGACGCAGCAGGAGTACGACCGGCTGCTCGCCGCGTACCCGGTGAGCCCGGCGTCGGTCGTGGACGCGACGGCGAAGGACCAGAAGGGGTACGCGATCGTCACCGAGTCGGCGTCGAAGGTCGTGCTGCCGATGCAGCCCGACGCGGACCTGCGGCGCCTCGCCCCGAAGCTGTCGGTCGGTGAGGGCGCCACGATCAGCCCCCGTTCGGGCACCCGGCGTGACTTCCGCAAGCCGCAGACGTACACGGTGACGGCCGCCGACGGCACGAAGCGCACCTGGACGGTCGAGGCGGTCCGCACCCGCAGCCCGCTCCTGCCCGGCCTGTACGCCGACCCCGACGTCAAGTACATGAACGGCCGTTACTGGATCTACCCGACCACGGACGGCTTCCCCGGCTGGAGCGGCACGCAGTTCAAGGCCTTCTCCTCCCGGGACCTGGTCCACTGGAAGGACCACGGCGTCATCCTCGACCTGGGACCGGACGTCTCCTGGGCCGACAGGAACGCGTGGGCGCCCGCGATCGCGGAACGAGACGGCAAGTACTACTTCTACTTCTGCGCCGAACAGCAGATCGGAGTCGCGGTCGCCGACTCGCCCGCCGGTCCCTTCAAGGACGCCCTCGGCAAACCCCTCGTGCCCAAGGGCCAGTTGAGCGGCCAGATGATCGACCCGTCGGTCTTCACCGACGACGACGGCACGTCGTATCTCTACTGGGGCAACGGCCGCGGCTACGTCGTGCCGCTGAACGACGACATGGTGTCGTACGACCCGGCCGAGGTGCAGGACATCACCCCGGCGAACTTCCGTGAGGGCGCCTTCGTCGTGAAACGACAGGGGACCTACTACTACATGTGGTCCGAGGACGACACCCGCAGCGAGAACTACCACGTGGCCTACGCGACCGGCCCGTCCCCGCTCGGCCCGTGGACCAAGCGCGGCACGATCCTGGAGAAGCGGCCCGAGTACGGCATCCTCGGCACCGGCCACCACTCCGTGGTGAACACGCCCGGCACCGACGACTGGTACATCGTCTACCACCGCTTCGGCCTGAACGGCCCCGGCCGGCCGGGCGGCGACGGCACACACCGCGAGACCACCATCGACCGCATGGAGTTCGCGGCCGACGGGACGATTCTGCCGGTGGTGCCGACGCTGGAGTCGATCAGGCCCGTACGCCGGTAGCAGTCACAGGACGGCGTCGAGCCACGCGAAGACGTCGTCCTGCATCCGGTCCGTGAAGACGTGGCCCAGCTCGGGCCACGTCTTCAGCCGCAACCGCTCCTCGGCGGGGTCCCGGCCGACGTCGTTCGTGAGGCCGAGGCCGAGGCCGCCGACGATCTCGTTCAGGCGGGCACCTGCCCGAAGCGGACGCGCGGGGGCGCGGTGGGCTCGCCGGCCGCCCCGGCGCGTCTCAGCACGCCTCCGGAGGCCGCCAGTCGCCGAGCCAGGTCGCACGGTTCGCGGACTCGGCCTGCTCGTCGGCGAGCTGGGGCCGGTTCTCGGGGACCGTGACGACGGCGCCGGGTCCGGTGTTGCGGTACTCGGCGAAGCGCTGGTCCTGCCAGGGGTGGGCGTCCCGCATGTTGGCATAGGGCGCGACCGCGTCGATGCCCGGGCCCAGCCAGGTGTCGCGCACCGTGAGCATCGGACGGGCGGTGGTGCTGGAGCTGGGCACCCACGGGCGGGCCAGCTTGTAGTAGCCGTCCGGGGCCTCGCTGCTGACGCGGCCGCGCGTCACGAGGTAGCCGTGCGGGTTGGCGGCCTCCGTGGAGGGGGCGAAGACGAAGCCGTACGGGGCGCCGGACAGGTCGGTGCGGTTCAGGGTGCGGAAGTGGCAGTGCTCGAAGACGGCCGTGGCCCGGCCGAAGACGAAGTCGACGTCGCCCTCGACATAGCAGTGCGAGAAGAACTGGCGGGCGAAGACGCTCGCCGCGTTGGAGTCGGCGTACAGGGTGTCCTGGTGGCCGAGGAAACGGCAGTGGTGGAAGGCCGAGCGGTCGCCCTGCACCTTGATGGCGACGGCCTGGGTGCCGGTGATGCCGGGGTGGTCGGCGCGCAAGAAATCGTTGGCGAAGGTGATCCGGTGGGCGGTGAAGCCGTCGCCCCGGACGGTGGTGGTGGCCGAGCCGGTGGTGCCGTAGGTCCCCGAACCGTCGGGCTTGGGCGTGCCGGCCGCGTTGTCGTAGACGATGACGACGTCACGCGGGCCGTCACCGGCGCCGATCCAGGTCATCTCGGTGCGGCGGGTGTCGGCCAGGACGGTCTCGCGGTAGACGCCCGGCGCGATGACCAGGGTCCAGCCGCTGCCGGTCGCGGCGGTCACGGCGGCCTGGACGGAGGTGAAGTCGCCGCGGCCGTGCGGGTCGACATACAGGGTGGTCGGGGTCGGGCGCGCGGCCGGTGAACCGTACCGGCCGAACGGGCCCTGCCGGGCGGCGGCCCGTGCGGGGACCGCCGCGAGGCCGAGCGCGGCGCCCGCTGTGGCGCTCGCCATCAGGAAGCCCCTTCGGGACAGCGGGAGGTGGGGCGAGGGCATGGGAGTGCTCCTTCGATGTGCGGTTCGTGCAGGGTGGGTCGGGGGCTACCTCGCCGTGGGGGGTGTGGCTCCCGAGCGGGCGCACACCCACCGGGGGGGTGCGCCCCGGCCGCTTTTCAGGGGCGCGTCAGCACAGCTTTCCGGCGCCCGCCCGCTGGTCGACGATGCCCGGGACCGCCCGGGGCGAGTCGACCCTGGTGCGCAGGGTCGGCGTCCATCCGGCGCCGGACTGCAGGGTCTCCTCGGGGATCTCCGCGTTGTGCACCGCGATCAGGTCGGTGAGCCTGCCGTTGACGTAGTTGTTCTCGGCGGTCAGCGGGGCCTCCTTCCACTTCTTCAGCGTCCTGGCCGCGCTGACACCCTTCGGCAGCGAGAAGGCGTTGTCCGTGGCGTACAGCCGCGACTCGATGCCGATGCCGAAGGTGTAGCCGTACGACTGGTCCTTGGTCACCACGAAGTGGTTGTTGTACGAGTCGACCTGCCCGAACCGCACGCGTGGCGCCCGCTCCACCAGGCCCTTGAAGCGGTTGTGGTGCAGGGTGACCTTGAGCTTGCCGGCGTCGGTCGCGGCGGCGCTGTCGCTGTTGCCGATCAGCATGGTCTTGTCGTGGTTCTCGAGCGAGTTCCAGGACACGGTGACGTAGTTGGCGCCGCGCACGATGTCGAGCAGCCCGTCGTGCTGCTGGTAGACCTTGCCGAAGTACTTCGGCAGGGAGCTGTCGGGGTAGCGGCCGTCGGTGAGCGTGTTGTGGTCGATCCACACATGGGTGGAGCCGTAGACGACGACGCCGTCGTACTCGGAGTTCCAGGCGCCGGTCTTGTTGTCGTCGGTCGGGTCCCACTGCGGGAAGCAGTCGACCGGGGCCTCGATGGTGAGGTTGCGGATGATGACGTTGTTCACGCCCTTGATCTGGAGGCTGCCGCCGAGGATCCCGGAGTTCCTCCCCACACCCACGATGGTGGTGTTGGCGGGGATGTCCGCCCTGATGCCCTTGGCCTGGTTGGCGGCGGACGCGTCCCGCAGGTCCTCCTGCTCCCCGCTGACCGGGGTGTCGTGGCCCCAGACGGCGGGGTCGTAGGCGGCGAGGTACTTCTGGAAGTCGTACCCCTCGGCCTCGAACGCCTCGCAGCCCTGCGAGACGGCGTCGATCATCCCCTTGACCTTAATGATCTTGGGCGCGGATCCGCCGTCCTTGAGGGCGGCCCGGAATTCCTCCCAGGTGGTGACCGTGTAGACGTGCTCGGCGTCCGCGGCCGACCCACCCGTGGTGCCCGGGCCCTGAGAGGCCCAGCCGTCGTTCGCGGGGAGCACCCCGCGGCCGAGGTCGCGGCCGTCCGCCTGTGCGGTGGTGCCGGTCAGGGACAGCACCAGGGCGGTGCACCCGACGAGCACGGCGGTCCTCATCGTGGCATGCCCATGCCATCTATCTGCGTTCATGATGCGGCTCTCCTTGTCACAGGAAGGGGTGGGTCAGGCGGTGGCCTCGGGCCAGGTGATCCAGGACTCCGGGATGTCGTCGTCCAGTCGGCGCACGTCTCGCGGCGCCAGTACCCGGGTGCGCAGCAGCTCCCGCACCACCAGCCGCGCCACGGCGATCGCGCCGGGCGGGTTGAAGTGCGTGTTGTCCTGCTCGGTCTCGGTCCAGTTGAAGTACTTCTTCGTCTCCTCGACGCCGAGCTCCTGCCACAGCGCGATTGACAGGGCCTGGATGTCGAGCAGCGCCACGCCCTCCTCCTCGGCGAGCGCCCGCATCGCCGCGGGGTACTCGCCGTGGGACGGCCGGGCGTTGCCGTTCGCGTCGAACCTGCGGCGTTCCACGGACGTGGCCAGCACGGGGCGCGCGCCGCGTGCGCGGGCACCGGCGATGTACAACCGCAGGTGGTCCTGGTACGTCGTCCAGGGCTCGGTGTAGCGGGTCGGGTCGGCGGACTTGGCGTCGTTGTGGCCGAACTGGATCAGCAGGAAGTCACCGGGGCGGATGGCCGCGAAGATGGCGTCGAGGCGGCCCTCGTCGACGAAGCTCTTCGAACTACGGCCGTTCACGGCGTGGTTGGCGACCTTCAGGTCGTGGTGGAGGAAGAACGGCAGTGCCATGCCCCAGCCGGTCTCGGGGGCGGCGTCGGCGTACTTCTGGGCGGCGGTGGAGTCGCCGGCGATGTAGATGGTGCGGGTGCGCGGGGGGCCGCCATAGGAGGGGGCGGTGGCGTGCGCGGGGGACGCGGCGGCGACGGGGGCGGCGGCGATGAGCGCCGCAGCGGCGACCTGTCTGCGGGTGAGGGACACGAAGGTGACCTTTCGGGGGAGCGGTGGTTCGGGTTCGTTCGTTCCGACCTCTTGCTTCGGGGTGTGGGGGGGGTGGGGGCCGGCGGCGGGACGCGATCGGTGGCCGCCGCCGGCCCGGTCCGGTGGGGGAAGGGGGATCGGCGGGCCGGCATCAGCCCTTCTGCTGGTTCCACTCCTTCTGGGCCTCGTTGAGCTGCTCGGCCATGTTGTCCAGGAAGTCCTTGGCGCTCATGTCGCCGAGCAGGACCTTCTGGAAGCCGGGCTCGTTGTCGGCCTTGGAAATGGTGTTCCAGTCCGGCAGGTAGTACGGCAGCTGGACGATGGTGGTGGAGCCGTCGTTGAGCGCCTCGGCGGCGAGCTTGGTCGGCTCGGCCTCGGAGATCCAGGCGTCCTTGGCGGCTTCCGTGTTGGACGGGATGGCGCCGGCCGACTCGTTCCACTTGGAGTTGGACTCGTGCGAGGCGGCGAACTCGATGAACTTCCAGGCGGCCTCCTTGTTCTTGGAGCTCTTGAACAGGCCGAGACCGTCGATGGGGTTGGAGACCTGGACGCGCTTGCCGCCGGGACCGGTGGGCTGCGGGATGCCGCGGAACTTGTCGGTGCCGAGCGCCTTCACATGGTCCTGGTAGGAGCCCAGGTTGTGGTTCAGCATCCCGATCGTGCCGGAGTCCCACTGGGAGACCATCTTGGTGAAGTCGTTGTTGAGGTCGGCGGCCGGCGTGTACTTCTTGTACAGGCCGGCGTACTTCTCCAGCGCTTCGACGTTCTTCGGGTCGTTGAGGGTGGTCTTCTCGCCGCCGGCGTCCCAGAAGGACGTGATGCCGGACTGCCCGTACATGGCGTCCAGCGCCTGCGCGATGGAGCCCGCCCCGCCGCGGATGGTGTAACCGAACTCGTTCTTCTTGACGTTGGTCAGCTTCTCGGCGGACTCGTAGAAGCTGTCCCACGTGGTGGGCGCGTCCAGACCCGCCTTCTCGAACAGGTCGGTGCGGTAGTAGAGGGTGCCGTTGTTCGCGGAGGTCGGGATCGTGAACATGTTGTCGTCGGAGCCGCCGGCCACCTTGACCGACTCGACCATGTCCTCGTTGAGCTTGCCGTTGAGGGAGGACTTGGCCAGGCGGTCCTCCAGCGGCTCCAGCGCGTCCTGCGCCGCGATGCCCGCGAGCATGGCCGCGCCGACGCCGCCGACGTCGGGCAGGCCGCCGCCCTGGATGGCGGTGTCGTACTTCGACTGCACATCGGTGGAGGGGATCCCGACGTACTCGACCTCGATGTCCGGGTTCGCCTTCTCGAAGTCGGCGATGATCACCTTCCAGATGTCGGTGCGGACACCGCCGTTGTTGTCCCAGAAGACGATCTTCCCGGTGCCGCTGCCCTCGGCCCCCTCACCGCCCCCGCCGCTGCCGTCGTCGCCGCAGGCGGTGGCGGTCAGGGCGAGCGCGGCCCCCAGTGCGACGGCGGCCGACGTCCGGCGCCTTCCTGTGCTGGTGCTGCGGTTGCTGATCTTCATTGGTCGGCTCTCTTCTTCTTCTGGATCCAACGGAGATGTGCAGGTGTGGGGGTGTCAGTGCCGGTCGTACGGCGCCCAGCCGTCCGCCCCGTTCAGGTAGCGGGCGACGGTGTACGACGGTGCCTCGGCGTCACTCAGCTGCGGCCGGTCCTCAGTCACGGCCGCGCCGGGCCCGGAGTTGCCGTACTCGGCGAACCGTGCGTCCCGCCAGGAGAAGCCGCTCATGTCGGTCCACGGCGAGGCCTTGATCGCGGCGGGCAGCTTCGTGTCCCGGATCAGCACCTGGGCGATGGCGTCCGGCTGGCCGCCCGGGTGCCAGGGCCGCCCCAGGTGGAACGATCCGGCGGGTGCGTCGCTGAGGATCTCCGACCGGGTGATCAGGAACCCGTACGGGTTGTCCTTCCAGGTCGAGGCGGCGGTGATGTAGCCGTTGTTCGTCGTCGATCCCCGGCTCAGCGCCCGGATCACCGACCGCTCGATGACGGTGGTGGCCCGCCCGTAGATGAAGTCGACGTCGCCCTCGATGTACGAGTCGCGGATGTAGACCCGGCTGACGGTGGTCAGCCTGGGGCTGTCGGTCATCAGGGTGTCCTGGTTGCCCAGGAAGGCGGTGTCCTCGAAGACGATCCGGTCGCCGGTCGTCTTCATCGCCAGCGCCTGCTCGCCCCTCAGCTCGTGCGCCGCCTCGTCGAAGTCGTTGCTGAAGGTGAGGTGGCGCGCGGTGACGTCGTTCGCGGCGATCCGTACGGTCGCGCTCCCGGTGGAGCCGCCGTACTCGGCGGGCGTGTCGTAGACGATGACCGTGTCGGAGCGGTGCTGTCCAGTCCCCTGCAGCAGTATCTTCGGCTTGTCCGCGGGAACGACCACCTTCTCGCGGTACGTGCCGGGCGCGACCGCGATGGTCACGGGCACGTCGTTGCCGGCCGGCACGGCGTCCACGGCCGACTGCACGGTCGGGTACGCCCCGGGGACGTGCAGCGTCACCGCGTCGCCGATGCGCTTCTGCGGGCCGGAGAAGCGCTTGACCAGCGCGGGGACGGCCGCGGCCGGGTCGAGGCGGTAGTCGTAGAACGCCCGCGGATCGAAGGCGTCGCCCCAGGCGTCGTGCCGCCCCGTGGTGTTCCTCAGGATCGAGCCGCGCTGCACCAGCTCGGCGGTGGCGTCGGCCTGATAGGGGTGCTGGACACCGTCGTAGTAGCTGTTCTCGATGACCATCTCGGTCCGGCCGCGCGCCCAGCTGCCGTACGTCCACTGCGGATCGCCGTCGGCCACCTGGTTCGAGAAGTAGTTGTTGTACAGATGCGCGTAGGCGCAGTTGTCGGCGGACGGATTGCGCTGTTTCGTTCCCGTGAACCAGTTGTGGTCGATGGTGATCTGGGTGGTGACGTTGTCCGTCCAGCCGATGCCGAACGCCTTGTTGTGGTCGGCGAACTGGTTGTAGGAGACGGTGATGTACTGGCTGTCCTTGCGCACGTCGAGCAGCCCGTCGCCCATGTGCGTGAAGCGGTTGTGGTCGATCCAGACGTGGTGGACGGAGTCCATCTGGATGGCGTCGAAGTCGGTCGTCTTGCCGTCCCAGTCGCCCTCGACGTAGGAGTCCCGGATCGTCAGATTGCGGATGATGACGTTGTGGGTGCCGGGTTTGAGGTGCAGCTCGCCGTGCACGATCTCGCCGGTGTCGCCCACGCCGATGATGGTCTTGTCGGACGCCACCACGATGTCCGAGCCGAAGGGTTCGACGGCGATCGAGCCCTTGACGCGGATGACGTACGGTTGATCGGCCGCCGCGTATCGGGCCAGCGAGGCCTGGTCGGTGACGGTGACGACCTTGCCGCCCGCGCCTCCGGTGGTGCCGCCGGCGAGGGAGGCGAAACCGTGCGGCCGGTCGGTGAAGCGGTCGGCGGTCGTGGTGGCCGGCGTGGTCTGCGCCGTGTCCGCGGCGGGGGCGGCGGCCTTCGCCTCCCCCACCGCCCCCAGGGCCAGGGCGGCGACCAGGCCGAACACGGCGGCCATGGTTCTGCCGGATCCCGGCAAGCGCTTGCTTCGGAGGTGCGTCATTGCGGCTCCCAACAGGCGGGGTGTGATGGGTTACAGGGTTCTGATCCGGAAGTGCGTGAAGGTCGCCGCGCCGGCGTGTCCCTGACCGGCGGGCGCGAGGGCGAACAGGCCGAGCAGGGCACCGACCCAGCGCCACGGGGTGGCGGCGAAGACCTGACCGGAGGGGCGGAAGCCGTCCCCGACGTCGTAGGAGAAGCGGCAGCGCGCCCCGGCGCCGATCTCGATCCGCAGCCGGGCCCGGCCCTCGGGCGCCTCCCGGGGGTGCGCGGCGTCCCGTTCCTGCTCCGCGACCGCCTCGGCGAACCGGTGCACCAGATGCACGGTCCCGTTCGCGCCCCGTTGGAGCCCGATCCAGCCGAACGCGTCCCCGAGGACCGCGAGTCCGGCCCGCGCCCCCGGCTCCTCGCTGTTGAGACACAGGTCGACCTCGACCGTGCACGGGGTGCCGGGCAGCCTCTGCGTGAGCACGTTCGGCAGTGTGCGCAGGTCGTGCGCGTCGGCCGAGCGGAAGCAGGTCAGCCGGAGCCCGTCGCCGGAGTGCTGGGTGGCCCAGCCGTCCTGCGGATTGGCGGTCCACTGCCACTGGCGGCCGAAGCGTCCGCCGGGGAAGTCGTCGTCGGTGGCGGGCGCGGCGGGCGGCTGCGGTGGCAGGTCGGGCCGTTCGTGTACGGCGACGGGGGCGCCCGCGTGACCGAGCACGGGCCAGCCGTCCGCACCCCAGCGCATCGGCTGGAGGTGCACGACCCGGCCGTAGGCGCCGCGCTGCTGGAAGTGCAGGAACCAGTCCTCGCCGGACGGAGTGCGCACCCAGCCGCCCTGGTGCGGCCCGTTGACCTCGGTGTCCTTCTGCTCCAGGACGACCTTCTCCTCGTACGGCCCGAAGAAGCCGCGCGAGCGGAAGGCGCCCTGCCAGCCGGTCTCCACTCCCCCGGCGGGGGCGAAGATCCAGAACCAGCCGTCGTGCCGGTAGAGCTTGGGGCCTTCGAGGGTGAACCAGCCGGGAATGCGGTCGCCGTCGACGATCACCTTGCCGTCGTCGAGGAGTGCGGTGCCGTCGGGGTGCATGCGGTGGCCGGTGAGGCGGTTCTTGATGCCGGAGCGGGACTTGGCCCAGGCGTGGACCAGGTAGGCCTCGCCGGTCTCGTCGTCCCACAGGGGGCAGGGGTCGATCAGGCCCTTGCCCTCCTTCAGGAGGTGGGGGCGGGTCCAGGGGCCCCGGATCGCGGGGGCGTTGATCTGGAAGACGCCCTGGTCGGGGTCGCCCCAGAAGATCCAGAAGCGGTCGTCGTGATACCTCAGCGAGGGTGCCCAGACGCCGCAGTCGTGGCGGGGCCCCGCGAACTCCTTCGCCGGTTCCAGGCGTTGCAGGGCGTGCCCGACCAGGGTCCAGTTGACCAGGTCGCGGGAGTGCAGCAGTGGCAGGCCGGGGGCGCGGCCGAAACTGGAGGCGGTCAGGTAGAAGTCGTCGCCGACGCGCACGACGTCCGGGTCGGACCAGTCGGCGTTGAGGATCGGGTTGCGGTACGTGGCATCGGTCTTCTCGGCGCTCACGGGCTCACCGCCTTCCGGACGAGGGTCGCGGCCTGCTCCCGGTCGAGGCGGCCGTCGGCGACGACGGTGACGATCCGGCGGACGGCGGTCTCGCCGGGCGCGACCGGCAGCCGCTCGTCGTACGCCAGGGACGAGCCGACGCCCGGGTACTCGGCGGTGCGCACGAACCACGGGTCGTGCCTGGTCCGCTCAGTGGCCCCGGCGAAGACGAGCGTCCAGCCGCCCCCGACCAGCGCGAGCCAGTCGGCGCGCCTGCCGTGCACCCCGGCCTCGCCCTCGGTGCCGGGCGTGAAGACGTCCGGGGCCTCGGCCTCCTTGCGGGCCCGCCAGAAGAACCCGCCGTACGCGGCGCCCGGGCGCCCGTTCGTCGCCGGGCTGCCGATCGACAGCCGGCCCTGCGTGACGTTGGTGAGGGAGAAGGTGAAGTCGAGCGCCCAGGCGGTGTCGGTGAGTTCGGTGGCCGCGACCGTGCGGCGCTCGCGCAACAACTCGGCGCCCGCCGCCACCCAGCGCAGCTCCTCGACGAAGCCGTCGGGGTCGCGCAGCTGGAAGGCGCTGTGCCGCTGGGAGCCGTGGTTGTCCAGTTCGGTCGGGCCCTGGTCGCGGACGAAGGTGCGTCCGCCCCAGAAGTTGTGCCCCTCGACGTCGGGAACGGCGACACCGACGCCGAGGTGGTGTGCGTGGTCGGCGGGGCCGAGTTCGGTGACCGCCGTGCCGGCCAGGGTGGTGACGGGGTGCAGATAGGGCCGCGGGGACAGGCGCGCGGGCAGTTCGGGCCGGGTGACGTACCGGCCGACCGGTCGGCCCGCGACGCGCAGGACAGCGGTGTCGTCGCTGGTCATCGGGTGCTCACCTCTTTCCGGCGCGCGGGCGGGAGCGCCCAGGGGGCACCCAGCTCGGAGTACAGGGAGAGGGTGTCTGCGGCGGCCGCGACGAGTCCGTCGATGCCGGGAACGACCCGGCGGTTCTCGCCGGGGATCCGGTGCCAGGCGGTCTCGGGCAGCGGGGCCGGGTCGGGGGCCTGCCGGATCGCCTCGACGACGCTCATGAAGGCGCCCGTCTCGTCCGGGGTGACGAGGAGGTCGGCGCCGGTGGTGAGGTGCGCGACGAGGTTCTCCAGCAGGTCGGTGCGGCCGTACTCGTACTCCTCCGGGCCGTGGGACGCACGCTGGAGCAGCACCCGGTCCTGCTTGTACCAGAAGGTGATCCGGCCGCTGCTGCCGTGCACCAGGACGTACGGCTCGTCCGCGCGCTCGGCGCACAGGGTCACGGCGACGGTGACCGGGTGGCCCTGGGCGGTGGTGATCCGGACGCAGGAGGTGTCGTCGGACTCGATGGCGTTGGCGCGCAGCAGCTCGGTTTCGATGCCGGTGACGTCCTCGGCGCGGGTGCTGCCGCCGAGCGCGAGGCCGGTGGCGACGGCGTGCGCGAGGGGGTTGGTCAGTGCCCCGTCGACCACGTCGGCGCCGTTCAGCCGCCGCTTGCCCGCCCAGGGTGCCCGGCGGAAGTAGTCCTCGTCGCGCACCCAGGCCCCGGCCCCGCCGAGCCCGACCAGCTGGCCGATCGCGCCCCGGTCGACCAGTTCGCGGATGGCGGGCAGGGCGTGCGAGCCCAGCGACTGGAACCCGATCTGGCAGGCGACACCGGCTTCGGCGACCCCGTCGGCCATGCGGCGGTACTCGGCGTAGGAGGGGGCGGGCGGCTTCTCCAGCAGGATGTGCACGCCCCGCTCGGCCGCCGTGAGCGCCAGGTCGGTGTGGGTCGGGATCGGCGTGCAGATCACGGCGATCCGGGCGCCGGTGGACTGCAGCAGGGCACCGAAGTCGGCGGACTGCTCGGGGAGCCGGCCGCCGAACTCCTCCTCGGTCAGCGGGGTCAGCTCGCAGATGCCGACCAGCCGGACCAGGCCCTGGCGCTGCAGGCGGCGGATGTTCTCGACGTGCCAGCGGCCGTGGCCGCGGGCACCGGCGAGGACGACGGGCAGGGGTGTGCTCATGGGATCCTCCCCGCTCCCGCGCCGCGGGCCACCGCCCGGTCGGCCGCCGCGGCGCTGTCGATCGCTGTGTGCAGGGTCGGCGTCCAGCCGACGTCGGCGGTCAGATCGCGCTCGCTGCCCGAGTTGTAGGCGTTGTGGATGGCGAGCAGGTCGACCGGATAGCCGTTGAAGAGGGTGCCGGTCTGGTGCAGGGCGCTGCCGTTCCAGCTCTTGACCAGGTCGGCGGCCTCGACGTGGCCGGGTGTGGTGAAGGCGTTGTTCTCGGCGTAGACGGCGGACTCGGTGCCGATGCCGAGGGAGTAGCGGTAGGGCGCGCCGTCGGGGACGACGTATCGGTTGTTGTAGAGGTGCACCTGGCCGAAGCGGACGCGCGGCGCGCGCTGGACGACCGACTCGAACTCGTTGTGGTGCAGGGTGACCCGGAGTCTGCCCCGGTCACTCGTCGCCGAGTCGCTGTTGCCGATGAGCATGGCCTTGTCGTGGTTGGCGAAGCGGCTCCAGGAGACGGTGACGAGGTCGGATCCGTTGGTGATGTCCAGCAGGCCGTCGTGGCGCAGGTAGTTGCGGCCGAAGTAGGTGGGTTCCTTGTCGTCCGGGTGCCCCTTGTCGGAGACCGTGACGTGGTCGATCCAGACGTGTGTGGCGCCGCGCAGCCAGATGTTGTCGTAGGCCGTCTTCCAGTCGCCGAGGCCGCCGGTGTTGGGCTGCCAGACGGGGAAGCAGTCGTAGGCGTCGCGCAGGTCGAGGTTGCGGATGATGACATTGTCCGCGCCCTTGAGCTGGAGGCTGGCGCCCTTGAGGACCGCCTTGTCGCCGAGCCCGACGAGGGTCGTGTTGGAGCCGACGGTCAGCTCGACGCGTTCGGCCTGCTTCGCCGCCGAGGCCCGGCGGGCCTCCTCCTGCGGGCCGCTGGGCCTGGCCGAGCCCCAGGTGCGGGGGTCATAGGCGGCCAGGTACGTCTTCAGGCTGTAGCCGTCGGTGGCGTAGTCGGCGCAGTTGAGCGGGCGGCCCTGGTCGTCGGTGTTGGCGTCGATCGTGCCCGCGACCTTGATGATCTTCGGGGTGTCGCTGCCGCCGTCCAGGGCGCGGACCAGTTCGGCGCGGTCGGTGACGGTGTACACGTGGTCGTCGTCGGCCGCGGCCCCGCCGGTGGTGCCGGTGCCGTGCGCGGCCCAGCCGTCGTGGGCGGGCAGGGTGTCGCGGCTGATGTCCCGGGCCTCGGCGTGCGCGGGCACGCACAGCAGCCCCAGCAGACCGGCCGCCACGGCGAGGTGACGTGCTCTCATCCCTTCACCGCCCCCGCGCTGAAGCCGGTGATCAGCCACTTCTGGATGAAGGCGAACACGATCACCACGGGCACGGCCGCGATGATGCCGCCGGCGGCGAGGGCGCCGAGGTCGACGCTGTCCGCGCCCATCAGGGTGTTGAGGCCGACCGGGATGGTCTGCTTCTGCTGGTTGTTGAGGAACATCAGGGCGAAAAGGAAGTGGTTCCAGGAGTGCACGAAGGCGAAGGAACCGACGGCGATCAGTCCGGGCCGCAGCAGCGGCAGGACGACGATCCGGAAGGCCTTGAACCGGTTGCAGCCGTCGACCCAGGCGGCCTCTTCCAGGGAGTACGGCACGTTCTTGATGAAGTTGCTGATCAGGATCATCGACAGCGGCAGCTGGAAGACCGTCTCGGCGATGATGACGCTGCCCAGCGAGTTGATCATCTGCAACTCGGCGAAGATCTCGAACAGCGGGACCAGCAGCAGCGCGCCGGGCACGAACTGGGAGCACAGCAGTGCCAGCATGAAGAGCTGCTTGATCCGGAAGTTGAACCGGGCGAGGGCGTAGCCGCCGGCCAGTGCGACCAGGGTCGTCATCACCAGCGTGGCGATGCCGACGAGCACGCTGTTCTGGAAGTAGACGCCGAAGCTGCGCTCCGTCCACACCTTCTCGAAGTGGTCGAAGGTCATCGGCCACGGGACCAGCGAGGTGGAGCCGGCCGGGCGCAGCGAGAACAGCAGGATCCAGTAGAACGGGATCAGAGTGAAGACGAGGTAGATGCCGAGCGGCAGGTAGATCTGCCAGCGGGGCGCCTCGTCCCAGGCGCGGCGGGACGTGCGCACCGGCCGCGGCGGTTCTGGAGCGGCGGGCGCGGGGGCGGGCGCGGCCTTGGCGGCCACCTTGGTGCTCACTTGTTTTCGCCTCCGAACTTGCTCAGCCGCAGATAGACGATCGAGCAGAAGAGCAGGATCACGAACGCGACCGTGGTCAGGGCCGACGCGTAGCCGAAGTTGTGGGACTCGACGCTGGTGCTGGCGACGTACAACGGCAGCGTCGTGGTGACGCCCGCGGGTCCGCCGCCGGTCAGCGTGTAGAGCAGGTCGACGTTGTTGAACTCCCACACCGCGCGCAGCAGCGTGGACAGGATGATGGCGTCCTTCAGGTGTGGCAGGGTGATGTGCCAGAACTGCTTGATCCGGCTGGCCCCGTCGACCTCGGCGGCCTCGTAGAGGTCCTTCGAGACGGACTGGAGGTCGGCGAGGATGAGGATCGCGAAGAAGGGCACACCGCGCCACAGGTCGGCGACGATCGCGGCCCAGAACACCGTCCCGGTGTCCGACAGCCAGCTGGTGCCGTAGGAGCCGATGCCGACGTCGGCGAGGTAACGGGTGATGCCGGTCTGGGAGTTGTACAGCAGCACCCAGATCGCGGAGGTCAGCACGCCGGAGACGGCCCACGGGGAGAAGACCAGGGCGCGTCCCAGGCCCCGGCCGACGAAGGTCTGGTTGACAATGAGGGCCAGCGCGAGGCCGAACAGCAGTTGCAGACCCACCTCGACGAAGACCCATTTGGCGCTGAAGACGAGACTGTCCCAGAACAGCGGGTCGTCGGTGAAGATGCGGACGAAGTTGTCGAGGCCCGCGAACCCGTTCCGCCACGGCTTGGTGGGGTTGTACTCCTGCAGGCTGTAGTAGAAGACGCTGAGCACCGGGTAGGCGATGAACCCCAGCATCAGGACGGCCGCCGGGGCGATCAGCAGGTACGGCAGTCTGCGCGGCGTGGCGGAGGTACGGCGCCGCCTCGGTGGCGCGGGCGGTTTCGCCACGGCTGCGGCTTGGGCCATGACTGTTCTCCGTTCTCGGTTCTCGTGCGGCGTGCGGGAAGCGCTTTCTCCGGGTGCATGGTTGTGCGAGGTCGTGCTGCTGTGGGTCAGCCGGCGTACGGGTCCTGCACCGTGCCCGGGCGGGCCAGGAACTCGAAGTCGCAGCCGGTGTCGGCCTGGGTGATCTGTTCGTTGTAGAGCGCGCCGTAGCCGCGCTCGTACCGGGCGGGCGGCGGCGTCCACTCCGCCCTCCGGCGCACCAACTCCTCGTCATCCACGTTGAGTTGGAGGGTCCGCGCCGCGACATCGAGGGTGATGGAGTCGCCGGTCCTGACCAGGGCCAGCGGTCCGCCGATGTATGACTCGGGCGCCACGTGCAGCACACACGCGCCGTAACTCGTGCCGCTCATCCGGGCGTCGGAGATCCTCACCATGTCCCGTACGCCCTGCTTCAGCAGGTGGTCGGGGAGCGGCAGCATGCCGTACTCGGGCATGCCCGGGCCGCCCTTGGGTCCGGCATTGCGCAGCACGAGCACGCTGTCGGCGGTGATGTTCAGCGACGGGTCGTTGATGGTCCGCTGCATCGTCCTGTAGTCGTCGAAGACGACCGCGGGACCGGTGTGCTTGAGCAGGTGCGGTTCGGCGGCGATGTGCTTGATGACGGCGCCGTCCGGGCAGAGGTTGCCGCGCAGCACGGCGACCCCGCCCTCGCTCGCGACCGGGTTGTCGCGGGGCCGGATGACGTCGTCGTTGTGGACCTGGGCGCCTTCCAGTTGTTCGCGCAGGGTGTCGTACGAGACGGTCGGCCGGTCCAGGTGGAGCAGGTCCGGGATCCGGGAGAGGAACCCGGGCAGGCCGCCCGCGAAGTGGAAGTCCTCCATCAGGTACGTCTGTCCGCCGGGCCGTACGTTGGCGAGCACCGGCACCGTGCGGGCGATGCGGTCGAAATCGTCGAGGGTGAGGCGGACGCCCGCTCGGCCCGCCATGGCGATCAGGTGGATGACGGCGTTGGTGGAGCCGCCGAGGCCCAGGACGGTGGTGACGGCGTCCTCGAAGGCGTCGCGGGTGAGGATGTCGTTCAGCGTGCGGTCCTGGTGGACCAGTTCGACGATCCGCAGGCCCGCCGCGGCGGCCATCCGGTCGTGCCCGGAGTCCACGGCGGGGATGCTGGACGCGCCCGGCACGGTCACGCCGAGCGCCTCCGCGGCGGCGGTGAGGGTGGATGCCGTACCCATCGTCATGCAGTGACCGGGCGAGCGGGCCAGCCCGCTCTCCAGCTCGGCCATCTCGCAGTCGCCGATCAGGCCGGCCCGCTTGTCGTCCCAGTACTTCCACATGTCGGTACCGGAACCCAGCACCTCGTTGCGCCAGTGCCCCGGCAGCATGGGCCCGGCGGGCACGAACACCGTCGGCAGGTCCACCGAGGCGGCGCCCATGAGCAGCGCGGGTGTCGACTTGTCACAGCCGCCCATCAGCACCGCCCCGTCGACCGGGTACGACCGCAGCAGTTCCTCGGTCTCCATGGCGAGGAGGTTGCGGTAGAGCATGGGGGTCGGTTTCTGGAACGTCTCGCTGAGCGTGGCGACCGGGAATTCGAGCGGGAAGCCCCCGGCCTGCCACACCCCCCGTTTCACGGCCTGGGCGCGGTCGCGCAGGTGCACGTGGCAGGGGTTGATGTCGGACCAGGTGTTGAGGATCGCGATGACCGGCTTGCCCAGGTGTTCCTCGGGCAGGTAGCCGAGCTGGCGGGTGCGGGCGCGGTGGCTGAAGGATCGCAGGCCGTCGGTGCCGTACCACTGGTGGCTTCTGAGCTCTTTGGGGCGCCTCCGGTCGGTCATATCGACCACCCGGCCGCGATGGCGGCGACCTCGGCGCGCTCGCTCTCGGGCAGCGGCCTGCTCGGCGGGCGGACCTCGCGGCGGCAGAGCCCGAGGGAGGCGAGGGCCTCCTTGACGACGGTGACGTTGTTCGCGGAACCGTTCGCGGCGCGCAGTTCCTCGAAGCGGCGGATCTGTTCCCAGACCTTCATCGCGGCCGGGTAGTCGCCGGATCGAAGCGCTTCGATCATGTTCAGCGAAACGGACGGGGCGACGTTCACCAGGCCGGAGGTGAAGCCGGTGGCGCCCGCGGAGAAGTAGGAGGGCGCGTACGGCTCGGCGAGGCCGGCCACCCACACGAACCGGTCAAGTCCCGCGTCCCGGGCGAAGGCGGCGAACCGTGCCGCGTCCGGGACGGCGTACTTGACGCCGATGACGTTGGGGCAGGCGTCGGCGAGTTCGGCGAGGCGGGCGCCGTGCAGCTGGGCGTTGCGGATGTACGGGACGACGCCCAGCTCGGGGACGGCCTCGGCGATCGCGCGGTGGTAGTCGACCCAGCCGCTCTGCGAGACGTACGGGTGGACGGGCTGATGGACCATCACCATCTGGGCACCCCGCTCCCGGGCGTACCGGGCGGAGGCGACGGCGGTGGGCACGTCGTGGCCGACGCCGACCAGGATCACCGCGCGGTCACCGGCCTCGTCGATGGTCAAGTCGGTGACCAGTTGGCGTTCTTGGGGGGTGAGGGCGTAGAACTCGCCGGTGTTGCCGTTGGGGGTGAGGGTCCTGATCCCACCGTCGAGCAGACGACGCAGCAGGGCCCGGTGGGCGTCCGGGTCGACGGAGCCGTCCTCGGCGAACGGGGTCACCGGGATCGCCACCACGTCGGCCAGGGCCGCCCGCTGGGTCTCGAACGTCGTTGTCATTTCTGACCGTCCTCTCCCTGGGCCTCGGTCTCCGCTTGGGGGAAGGCCCGCTCGACGAACGACGCGATGTGCGCGTGGAGGGCGCGCGCGGCGCCGTCGGCGTCGCCGTCCAGGGCCAGGCGCAGGATCTCGCGGTGCTCATTGGCCTCCCGCTCCCAGGACGGGTCGGCGGCCCAGGCGACGGCGGAGACGAGGGCCGCCTGGTCGCGGACCTCGTCGAGCATCCGGCCGAGCAGGGGGTTGCCGCAGGGCACGTACAGGGCGCGGTGGAACTCCCGATTGGCCAGCGACCGTTCGGCGGTGTCGGTGGCGTCGTCGGCCCGGGTCAGCGCGTCGCGCGCGGCGTCGAGGGAGGCTCCGCGCCGGACGGAGCGCCGCAGGGCCTCCGGCTCCAGCAGCAACCGCACGTCGTAGACCTCGCGTGCCATGTCCGCGTCCACCATGCGGACGGTGACGCCCTTGTACTGGCTCATCACCACCAGCCCGGTCCCGGCGAGCGTCTTGAGCGCCTCCCGCACCGGGGTCTTCGACACCCCGAACTGCGCGGCGAGCTCGGTCTCCACCAGGGCCTGACCGGGCGTCAGCTGCCCGGTGAGGATGCGGCGTTTGATCTCCTCCAGCACGTACTGCGTGCGGGAGGGGATCGGCGTGGGCACAGAGGTCATGCGCGCCTCTCGGATCTCGCGTATCGCGTCTCATATATGACGTACGAAGTACGACGCGTTGAAGGTAGGAGCGCGTGTGTGCTTCGTCAATGCTTCTGACAAAAGAAGTTGGAGTTGCTGCGCCGCCGCGACGCCGCCGTCAGATCCGGTGGACGGTGCCCTCCCGGGCCGTGCCGGTGGGCCCGCCGAAGGCCGCGGCGGCGCGGGCGGTCGCCGCTTCGGGGGTGAGCGTGGGTCCGACGTGCGTGACGAGCAACTCCCGTACGCCTGCCGCGCGGGCGGTCGCGCCGACGTCCTCGGGGGTCAGATGAACCTGTTCGCCTTCGCGATGCTCGTCTATGTCCGCCTCGCACAGGAAGAGGTCCGCGTCCCGAGCGAGTTCACCGAGTCCGGCGCACGGGCCGCTGTCCCCGGAGTAGGCGAACACCCGCCCGTCGCAGGTGACTCGCAGCCCGTAGGCCTCGACGTCGTGCGCGACGGCACGGGAGGTGAGGTGGAGCTCGCCGTACTGGGCGGTGTGCCCGTCGTGCAGCGGCCGGAAGTCGAAGACGCCGCTCAGGAAGGCGGTGTCGGTGCGCCCGAAGAACCCGGCGAGACGCCGGGCGCAGTCGCGTGGGGCGTGGACGGGGATGGGCGCGGGCGGGGTGAGACCGCCGTACGCGAGGCCGTAGAGGGCGGACAGCAGGTCCGCGTTGTGGTCGGCATGGAGATGCGAGATCCAAATGGCGCTCAGCCGCGCGGGATCCGTGTGCCGCTGCAACGCAGCGAAGGTCCCGGGCCCGGCGTCCACCCACACCTCAGCACCGGCACCCCGCACCAGATACCCCGAGCAGGGCCGACCGGGCTGCGGGTGCGGGGAGGCGGTGCCGAGGACGGTGAGCGCGAAGGACATCCGAGGAGCGTACGCACACCACGGACACGCCGACCGCGGCTCCCGTCCGCCCGCTCACCGCGGACACGCCGACCGCGGGTCCCGTCCGCCCGCTCACCGCGTACGTTCACCCCCGAACCCGGCCGCCCCGCTGACCGTCCACGCGTCGCCCCTGGCCCCGTCCACTCGGCATCACCGTCCGCGCGTCCCCGCCGTCCGCCCCCGCTCCCCGCGCACTCGCCCACCTCGGGTTCCGTCCCCTTGACGGGGTCACCGTCCGCGCGTCCCCGCGCTGGGGGGGCCGCCCGCTCGGCCTCAACGTCCGCGTAGCGACCCGGGTCCGCCTCGCCCAGCCTCACCGCCCACGCGTCCACACCCGGCGCCCGCCCGCTCGACCTCAACTGCGGGCCCAGCAACCAGGGTCCGCCTCGCTCACGTCACCGCCCACCCGTCCACACCCGCTGAAGCGCACCATCCGCGCCACAACCCCCACCCCGCCCCACCCAACCTCACGCCCCGCGCCCCCACCCCGGATCCCGCCCGCTCAACCCCACCGCCCGGTCCAGCAGTGGCGCATCCTCCGGGACCGTGACGATCGGGCCGAAGAGGGTGTCGTCGCGGATGGGGTCGTCGGCCGCCGTGATGAGGAAGTCGTAGGACGAGCGCAGTGCCGCCGGGTCGGGGGCGTACGGCTGGCCCGTGGCGCGGGCGAGGTCCCAGGCGTGGATTACCAGCTCGTTGATCGCGACCGCGCCCGCGATCGCGCCGGGCAGGTCCACGCCGCCCGCGCGGGTCATGCCGGTCCAGGCGGCGGGGTCGCGCCAGGTGTCGGCGAGTTCGTCGAGGACCTTGGGCAGCTCCTCGCGCCAGCCGGGGCCGATGTCCGGCACGGTCTCGTCCGGGCTGGTGTCGGTCGTCGGGCCGAGGGCCTTGCGGCCGGCGTCCCGGAAGGCGACGGTCAGCCCCACCAGGTGCCCCAGCAGGTTGCGCACCGCCATCCGCGGGCAGGGCGTCGGGTCCGTGAGCTGCTCGTCGGTCACCCCGGCGGCGAGGCGCGCGACGATCCGGGTCTGCGGGCCGAAGTCGAAGGGGGGCGGGTCGGTGGTCATCGGTGCTCCTCAGGGGTGGCGTCTTGGGAGGTAGACCGACAGCGGCGCCGGAAGTCATCGGTCGTCCGTGCCGTTTTCTACGGCACCTGCCCGATCCGTCCCGCCGCGCCTTAGACCCACGATCACCAGGCATGACCCGCCCGACCCCGCCCCACCCCCGCCCCGGCCTCCCCCGCCTCCTGCGCAACCGCACCGCCACCCTCTACCTCACCGGCACAGTGATCTCCGGCCTCGGCACCTCCGCCCTGTGGCTGGCCACCGGCGTCTGGGTCAAGGACCTCACCGGCTCCGACGGCCTCGCCGCGCTGACCCTGCTCGCCATGTGGGCGCCCACCCTCGCCGGTCCCCTCCTCGGCACCCTGGCGGACCGCGTTCGCCGCAACCCCCTGCTGATCGGAACAAACCTGCTCATGGCGGCACTCCTGCCCACCCTCCTCACGGTGGACTCCCCGGGTGACGTGTGGCTGCTGTTCGCGGTCCTGTTCGTGTACGGCGCGGCGGGCGTCGTCCAGGACGCCGCCGAGTCGGCGCTCGTCGCCACCGCGCTCGACCCGGACCTGCTCGGCGACTTCAACGGCCTGCGCATGACCGTCACCGAGGGCATGAAGCTGACCGCCCCGCTCGCCGGAGCGGGCGTCTACGCGGCGTACGGCGGGCCGAGCGTCGCCCTGCTGGACGCGGCCACCTTCGTGCTCGCCACGGCCCTGTACGCCGCCCTGCGCGTCCGGGAGCGCCCGCCCACCGGCGGCCGACGCGCACGCACGTCCGAGGGCGTCCGCCACCTCTGGACCCACCCGCGCCTCCGCCCGCTCGTCCTCACCGGCGGCACCACCATGCTCTTCGCCGGTCTCAACGGCGCCCTGCTGTACGCCGTCGTCGAGCGCCTGGGTCACCCCCCGGCGTACGCCGGTGTCCTCGCCGCCCTCCAGGGCCTCGGGTCGGTCGCGGTCGGCCTGGCCTCCGGCCCCGCCCTGCGTCGGCTGGGTGAACGCCGGTTCGCGGCGGCCGGGGTCGCGCTCACCGGCGTCGCGGTGGCGCTGCGGGCGGTGCCGTACGACCCGGCGGCCTGGGCGGGCAGCGTCGCGATCGGCGCCGGGCTGCCCTGTGTGCTGATCGCCGCCCTGACCGCCGTACAGCACGGCACACCGGACGCCCTCCTGGGCCGTACCGCCGCCACGGCGAGCACCCTGATGTTCGTGCCGAACGTGCTGGGCCTTGCGGTGGGGGCCGCCCTGGTCGAGCTGCTCCCCCACCAGCCGCTGCTCGTGCTGTTGGGGCTAGCTCTGCTTCTGACGCCGCTTCAGCTGCCGTTCAGCGCCGCCCGCACCGCCGCCAGGTCGCCGTCCGACGCCAACCCGGCGTGATACAGCCGCAGTTCCGTGGCACCGAGGGCACGCGCGCGTGCGGCGTCCTCGGCCAGGGTGCCGGGGCGTCCGCCCATCCCGGAGACCACGGTGAAGTTGGCGGCGAGCACGGCACCGTCCCGGCCCTGCTCGGCGAACGGCGTCAGCAGGCCCGCCCCGCCCGTGCACGGCACGACCACACCGTCCGCGACGGACAGGATGTGCGCCGGGTCCACGCCCGCGTTGGCGCCGCAGTGGTACGACACCGGGTCCGCGTGCAACAGGACCTGGAAGCCGTCGGGTGCGGCGGCGCGGACGGCCGCGACGGCCGCCTCCTGGAGGGTGCGTGCGGTGTCGTCGCGCCACGCGCGCGTGGCGGTCGCCTTCGTCTCGCCGAGCAGCTTCTCGACACCCGGCCAGCCGCCGTCGGAGGGCGCCCCCTGCCACACCGGTTCCAGTGCGGTGCGTACGGCGTCCGCCAGCTCGTCGGGATCGAGGCCCTGTGCGGCGTAGCCCGCCCGGCAGTCGGGGCAGAAGCACAGCGACATCAGGTACTGCCCGGCGTCACCGAGGCCGACGCCCGCGGTCTTGTCGTGGGCGTGCAGATGGGCGAGGCCGTACCAGCCGAGGGACTCCAGCTCGGTGCCGCGCGCACCGGGCCGTACGGCGGCCTCGGCAGCCAGTTCCACGAGGTACGCGCGCGTGGCGGGCTGTGCGATGCAGGGCGCCCATGGGTAGCGGTCGCCGTAGGCGTTGACGACGGAGGTGTCCGGATGCTCGGCGCCCATGCGGGAGTTGTGCGCGAGGACCACCCAGGTGTGCACCTCCAGTCCGGCGTCCGCGAGGGCGGCCGCCGCCTCGCCGTACGCGTCGCCGGGTGCCCAGTCCCCGGCCGGGTACGGGCGCAGGGGGCGGCCCTCCCAGCGGGCGTCCGTGGGGTAGAGCACGGCGGCGTGTTCTGCGGTGACGATCCGGTGGCGGGGGTGGCGGGGTGTGAGGGCGCGCGTGGAGTGGTAGGCGGCGGCGAGCGTCACCTGGTCCACGCCGAGCGCGGCGATCCGTGCCGGTGCCTCCGGGTCCCCGTTGACGTCCCAGGGGTAGACGAACGCCGATGCCTTCACGCGTCCTCCTCCAGCAGCGCGTACCCACGCTCGATCACCTGAGCGAGCTGTTTGACATGATCCTCGCTCGGTTCGTGCAGCGGGGGCCGTACTTCGCCCACATCGAGCCCGCGCAGCCGTACGCCCGCCTTGACGAGGGCGACGGCGTAGCCGCGGCCCTGAGCCCGCAGTTCGACGAACGGCCGGTAGAAGCCGTCCAGCAGGCGGCGGACGGTGCGGTCGTCGCCGGAGTTCAGGGCGGCGTGGAAGGCGAGGGCGATCTCGGGGGCGAAGCAGAACACGGCCGAGGAGTAGAGCGGGACGCCGATGGCGTGGTAGGCGAGCTGGGTCTGCTCGGCGGTCGGCAGTCCGTTGAAGTAGAGGAAGTCGCCCGGGACTTCGGTGCGTACCGCACTCACGATCCGCTGCATGAGGTCCAGGTCGCCGAGGCCGTCCTTGAGGCCGATGATCCCGTCCGTGCGGGCGAGGTCCACGACGGTCTCGGGGGTGAAGATGGCGTTGTCGCGCTGGTAGACGATGACGGGCAGGGCGGTGGCCGACGCGAGCTCCCGGTAGTGCCGCAGCAGGCCCTCCTGCCCGGCGAGCACGAGGTAGGGCGGCATGGCGAGCAGCCCGTCCGCCCCGGCCCGTTCGGCGAGGCGTGCGTAGCGTACGGCGAGCGCGGTCCCGTATCCGGCGCCCGCGACCACCGGCACGCGCCCCGCCGCCTCCTCCACCGCCGCGCGGACGCAGGCCTCGAACTCCTCCGGCGTGAGCGCGTGGAACTCGCCGGTGCCGCAGCACGCGAAGACGGCGGCCGCGCCGGCGTCGACCCCGCGGCGGACGTGTGCCCGGTAGGCGTCGAGGTGCAGGGAACCGTCGGGCCGGTAGGCGGTGACCGGGAAGAACAGCGGTCCGCTGGGGACGCTGAGGCGGGCGGCGAGCGGAGCTGGCGTCACGGGCTCTCCAAGGTCCATATTCATGCTCTGCGTCCACATTCCTGAACGCGTTCACGCTAAGGTGGCCCCCTGGGAGGGGTCAAGCCGGTCAACCCCCAGTACACCAGCGGATTTCATACCTCGGCGCGCCCCTTGACTGGCACGGCCTCGCTCCTTAGCGTGTCCACGAATGTGAATGCCGTGCATACATACGGCCGTTCACCCAAGGAGCCCCGCAAGGAGACCCGAGGATGCCCGCTCCCCGCACCGTTCTGCTCACCGGCGCCGCCGGCGGGCTCGGCACCCTGATGCGGGACCTGCTCCCGGCGCACGGGTACACACTGCGCCTGCTCGACCTGCGCCCCATCGAGGGCGCACCGGACGCGATCACCGCGGACCTCGCCGACCGGACGGCCCTGCGCGAGGTGGTGCGGGGCGTCGACGCGATCATCCACCTCGCGGGCATCTCCTTGGAAGCCCCCTTCGAGAAGATCCTCAAGGCGAACATCGAGGGCACGTACAACCTGTACGAGGCCGCCCGCGAGGAGGGCATCCGCCGCATCGTCTTCGCCTCCTCCAACCACGCGGTGGGCTACACCCCACGCCCCCAGGGCGACACACCTCTCGATGAGAGCGCGCTGATCCCGATCGACATCCGGCGCCGCCCGGACACCTTCTACGGCCTGTCCAAGTCCTTCGGCGAGGACCTCGCGCAGTTCTACTGGGACAAGTACGGCATGGAGACCGTCTCCGTCCGCATCGGCTCCTGCTTCCCGGAGCCGACCAGCGTGCGCATGCTCTCGGTGTGGATGAGCCCCGCCGACGGCGCCCGCCTCTTCCACGCGGCCCTGACCGCCGAGAACGTCGGCCACACGGTCGTCTACGGCTCCTCCGCGAACACGCGCCTGTGGTGGGACCTGTCCACCGCGCGGGCGCTCGGCTACGAACCCCAGGACGACTCCGAGCCGTACGCCGAGAAGCTGATCGCCGAACAGGGCGACCTGGACCCCGCCAACGAGGCACACGCCTACCTGGGCGGCCACTTCGTGACCGCCCCGCCGATCTGGCCGTACTGACGAAATCCCGACCACGACAGGGGCGGGCGGGCAGAAAACGGGCCCGCCCACCCACACGTCCGGGCACACCTCAAGAAACGGTCCGACAGCACCCTCAGGGGCGCGGGGAACTGCGCGACCAGCCACGACGCACCCGCACACGACACACAACCCCTCCCCCCACAACCTTCGGCACCCAAGACCGAACGGGCACACCCGGGCACTATCAACCCCATAACAGACCTGGTCACAACCCCGCACCCGCTGTAGAAACTTCCCCCATAGGGCCCGAACGGGCAGCGCGGCGAGAAGGCGGGTGACCGAGATGAACCGAACCGCAGAAGAACGGCAGCGCGAAATCGTACGCGCCGCCCGCGCCACCGGCTCCGTCGACGTCACCGCACTCGCCGCCCAGCTCGGCGTGGCCAAGGAGACCGTACGGCGGGATCTGCGCGCCCTGGAGGACCACGGACTGGTCCGCCGCACCCACGGCGGCGCCTACCCCGTGGAGAGCGCCGGCTTCGAGACCACCCTCGCCTTCCGCGCCACCAGCCACGTCCCCGAGAAGCGCCGGATCGCGGCCGCCGCGGCCGAGCTGCTCGGGGACGCCGAGACGGTCTTCGTCGACGAGGGCTTCACCCCGCAGCTCATCGCCGAGGCACTCCCCAGGGACCGGCCGCTGACCGTGGTCACCGCGTCCCTGCCGGTCGCGGGCGCGCTCGCCGAGGCGGAGGGCTTCTCGGTGCTGCTGCTCGGCGGCCGGGTCCGCTCGGGCACGCTGGCCACCGTCGACCACTGGACGACGAAGATGCTCGCCGGTTTCGTGGTCGACCTCGCCTACATCGGCGCCAACGGCATCTCCCGGGAGCACGGTCTGACCACCCCCGACCCGGCCGTCAGCGAGGTCAAGGCGCAGGCGGTGCGGGCCGCGCGGCGCACGGTCTTCGCGGGCGTGCACACCAAGTTCGGGGCGGTCAGTTTCTGCCGGTTCGCGGAGGTCGGCGCGCTGGAGGCGATCGTCACGAGCACCCTGCTGCCCACCGCCGAAGCACACCGCTACTCACTGCTCGGCCCTCAGGTCATCCGCGTCTGAAAATCCAACTCACCCCCTATAGGGCACACCCCCACGCCCAGCAATGCCCCTTATCTCCCCAAATGTTCAGGAGCGATCCATGCGAACCCAGAGCCGACGGAGGCCGCGAGCCACGCTCGCCATGGCCGCCGCAGGGACGCTGCTCGCCCCGCTGCTCTCCGGCTGCTGGGTCGGGGCGGGCGGGGCAGGATCGGGCGGCAACTCGATCAACGTCCTGATGGTCAACAACCCACAGATGGTCGAGCTGCAAAAGCTCACCGCCGCCCACTTCACCAAAGAGACCGGCATCAAGGTCAACTTCACCGTCCTGCCCGAGAACGACGTCCGCGACAAGATCAGCCAGGACTTCGCCAACCAGGCCGGCCAGTACGACGTCGCCACCCTCTCCAACTACGAGATACCGATCTACGCCCGCAACGGCTGGCTGAAGGAGATGGACACCTACGTCGCCGACGACCCGGCGTACGACGAACAGGACGTCCTCGGGCCGATGCGCCAGTCCCTCACCGCCGACGACGGCAAGCTCTACGGCCAGCCCTTCTACGGCGAGTCGTCTTTCCTGATGTACCGCAAGGACGTGTTCGCGGCGCAGGGCCTCACCATGCCCGAGCACCCCACCTGGACCCAGGTCGCCGACCTCGCGGCCAAGGTCGACGGCGCCGAGCCCGGCATGAAGGGCATCTGCCTGCGCGGCCTGCCCGGCTGGGGCGAGGTCATGGCACCGCTGACGACCGTGGTGAACACCTTCGGCGGCACCTGGTTCGACGAGAACTGGAAGGCGCGGCTGGACTCCCCCGAGTGGGAAAAGGCGACGAAGTTCTATGTCGACCTGGTGCGTGAGCACGGCGAGTCCGGCGCCGCCCAGTCCGGCTTCGCCGAGTGCCTCAACAACATGACCCAGGGCAAGGTCGCCATGTGGTACGACGCCACCTCCGCGGCCGGTTCCCTGGAGTCCGCCGACTCCCCCGTCAAGGGCAAGGTCGGCTACGCCCCCGCACCCGTGGAGCAGACCGAGTCCTCCGGCTGGCTCTACACCTGGGCCTGGGGCATCCAGAACGCCTCCCGCAACCCCGACAAGGCCTGGCAGTTCGTCTCCTGGGCGTCCGGCAAGGAGTACGAGCAGCTGGTCGGCGACCAGATCGGCTGGTCGAACGTACCGGCGGGCAAGCGCGCGTCGACGTACGCGAACCCCGACTACCGCGCCGAAGCCGCCGCCTTCCAGGAGATGACGAAGGAGGCCATCGAGGGCGCCCGGCCCAACGACCCCGGTGTGCAGCCGCGTCCCGCGCCCGGCATCCAGTTCGTCGGCATCCCCGAGTTCACCGACCTCGGCACCAAGGTCTCCCAGGAGATCAGCGCTGCCATCGCCGGACGACAGTCCGTCGAGGAGGCCCTGAAGAAGTCCCAGCAGCTCGCCGAGCGGATCTCCGAGGAGTACGAGGGACGATGACCGCCACCACCACGGCCCCCGTGGCCACACCGTCCGTGCACAGGCAGAACCACCAGCCGTCGGCCCGGCTGCGCGCCTGGGCCACCCGGGCGCCCCTGCTGCCCGCCCTGATCTTCATGATCGCCGTGACCCAGCTGCCGTTCGTGGCCACGCTGGTGATCTCCTTCTTCGACTGGAACGCCCTCTATCCCGACGCCCGCCGCTTCACCGGCATCGACAACTACCGCCACGTCCTCACCGACGCCGACCTGCGCAACTCGGTGTGGACGACGATCCTGCTGACCGTGACCGTCGTCCTGGTCAGCCTGCTCCTCGGCCTGGTGCTGGCACTGCTGCTGGACCGGCGCTTCAAGGGCCGGGGCGTGGTCCGCACGCTGCTGATCGCGCCGTTCCTGGTCGTCCCCGTCGCGGCGGCACTGCTGTGGAAGCATGTGCTCTACAACCCCGAATACGGCCTGTTCAATGGGTTGTTGCACTATGTGGGCGGCCCACAGCCGGACTGGATCTCCACCACCCCGCTGCTCGCGGTCGAGGCCTCCCTGGTCTGGCAGTGGACCCCGTTCATGATGCTGATCATCCTGGCCGGGCTGCAGAGCCGTGACGCGGAGCAGATCGAGGCCGCGCGGGTGGACGGCGCGAACGACTGGCAGATCTTCCGCCACCTCACGCTCCCGCACCTGCGCCGCTACCTCGAACTCGGAGCCCTGCTCGGCTCGATCTACATCGTGCAGAACTTCGACGCCGTCTTCACGATCACATCCGGCGGCCTGGGCACCGCGAACCTCCCCTACACCGTCTACCAGAGCTTCTACCAGGCCCACGAGAACGGCCTCGCCTCGGCCGCCGGCGTCCTGGTCGTCATCGGCTCGATCATCATCGCGACCTTCGCCCTGCGCGTGGTGTCGTCCCTGTTCCGCGAGGAGGCGTCCCGCGCATGAGCACCGCAGCCCTGCATGCCCGCCGTAAAGGCCTGGGTCTCGGCCTGGTGGCCTGGCTGGCAGGCATCGTCTTCTTCCTGCCCATCGCGTGGATGGCACTGACGTCCTTCCACTCCGAACAGGACGCGGCGACCAACCCGCCGTCCTTCGGCGCCGCGCTCACCCTCGACGGCTACCGCGAATTTTTCGGGACCGGCGGCGGGGCGAGCCCCTGGCCGTCGCTGATCAACTCGACGGTGGCATCGGTGAGTTCGACCCTTCTGGTCCTGCTCCTGGCGCTCCCGGCGGCCTACGCACTGTCGATCCGGCGGGTGCGCAAGTGGACCGACGTACTGTTCTTCTTCCTCTCCACGAAGATGCTGCCCGTGGTGGCGGGCCTGCTGCCGATCTACCTCTTCGCCAAGAACGCGGGACTGCTGGACAACATCTGGCTGTTGGTCATCCTCTACACCTCCATGAACCTGCCGATCGCGGTGTGGATGATGCAGTCGTTCCTGGCCGAGGTCCCGGTGGCGGTGATCGAGGCGGCCCGCGTGGACGGCGCCCGTCTGCCCACGATCCTGGCCCGCGTGATCGCCCCGATGGCCCTGCCCGGCATCGCCGCCACCGCCCTGATCTGCTTCATCTTCAGCTGGAACGAGCTGCTGTTCGCCCGGGTCCTCACGGGCGTGGTCGCCGAGACCGCCCCCGTCTTCCTGACCGGCTTCATCACCAGCCAGGGCCTGTTCCTGGCGAAGGTGTGCGCCGCGTCGCTCGTCATCTCCCTGCCGGTGCTCGCCGCGGGGTTCGCCGCCCAGGACAAGCTGGTCCAGGGCCTGTCGTTGGGAGCCGTGAAATGAAGGCCGCCGTCATCGAGTCCGTGGGCAAGGCCGTCGTCGCCGAGGTCCCGGACCCGACGCCAGGGCCGCGCGAGGTCGTGGTCGAGGTCGCGGCGTGCGGCCTGTGCGGGACGGACCTGCACATCCTGCAGGGGGAGTTCGCACCGAAGCTGCCGATCGTGCCGGGGCACGAGTTCGCGGGCGAGGTGGTGGCCGTCGGCACCCAGGTCACCGAGGTGTCGCCCGGCGACCAGGTGGCCGTCGACCCGTCGCTGTACTGCTACGAGTGCCGCTACTGCCGTACCGGACACAACAACCTCTGCGAGCGCTGGGCCGCGATCGGCGTGACGACGGCGGGGGGCGCCGCCCAGTACGCGGTGGCGCCCGTGGCGAACTGCGTCAAGCTCCCCGAGCACATCCGCACCCAGGACGCGGCACTGGTCGAGCCGCTGTCGTGCGCGGTTCGCGGTTACGACGTCCTGCAGTCCCGCCTGGGCGCCCACGTCCTGATCTACGGCTCGGGCACGATGGGCCTGATGATGCTGGAGCTGGCCAAGCGCACGGGCGCGGCGAGCGTGGACGTGGTGGACGTCAACCCGGCCCGGCTGGAGACGGCACGCAAGCTGGGCGTGTCGGCGTCGGCGGCCAACGCCGACGAACTGGACCGTCCGCAGGGCTGGGACGTGGTGGTGGACGCGACCGGGAACGCGGCGGCGATCCAGGACGGCCTGGACCGCGTGGCGAAGGCGGGCACGTTCCTCCAGTTCGGGGTGGCGGACTACGCGACGCGCGTGACGATCGACCCGTACCGCATCTACAACCAGGAGATCACCATCACCGGCTCGATGGCGGTCCTGCACAGCTTCGAACGCGCGGCGGAGCTGTTCGCGGCCGGTGTCCTGAACCCCGAGATCTTCATCAGCGACCGCCTGCCCTTGAGCAGCTATCCGCAGGCCCTGGATCAGTTCGCGTCCGGTGTCGGCAGGAAGATCGTCGTGGTGCCGTAGGGGTTTTCCGACCGCTGCTGGGGGCTGCGCCCCCAGACCCCCCTTCGGCCTGAAGGGCCTCGTCCTCAAACGCCGGACGGGCTGGGTATCTCAGCCTCTCCGGCGTTTGAGGAGCGGGGGTCCAGGGGGCAGAGCCCCCTGGCGGGGTCGAAGGGGCGGAGCCCCTGGAGGAGGGACGGGTAGGGGCGGCGGGGGCGAAACCCATCTGCCCGCCCCGAACCGCCGGGGACCCGATCGGCCGCTCGGTAAGGGAACGGTAAAGCACCCCCGCTCGTTGACCGGGCATGACAGCTATGACCCCCGGCTCGAACATCCCTCTTTCCACCGCCCGCGTGACGGTGGACGTCGCCGCCCCGGTGCGGCTCGACGTATCGGGCCTGCTGCTCACCGCCGACGGCAAGGTGCGCTCCGACGACGACTTCATCTTCTACAACCAGCCGAGCGGCCCCGGCGTGGCCTACCGCTCCGGCGGCGGCGCAGCCCCCGACGCCATCACGGTCGACACCACCGCCCTCCCCCCGGGCATCGAGAAGATCGTCGTCACCGCGAGTCCGGACGCCGCGGGCCAGACCTTCCAGGGCATCGAACCGACGGCCACGATCCGCAACGCGGACGACAACAGCGTCCTGGCCACGTTCACGCCCCCGCAGCTCGGCACCGAGACGGCACTGGTGGTCGTCGAGATCTACCTGCGCAACGGCGCCTGGAAGGCCCGCGCGGTGGGCCAGGGCTACGCCAACGGCCTGGCCGGCATCGCCACGGACTTCGGCGTGACGGTGGAGGAACCGGCCGCCCCGGCCCAGCCGGTCACCCCGCCCCCGGCGCCCATGCAGCCCCCGGTGGCCCCGCCCGCCCCGGCCATGAACCCGCACCTCACCCCGCCCGCGGCGCCCGCCGCACCCCCGGCGGCCCCGCCGGCCCCCGCCGCCGCCCCCGGCGCCGGGAAGATCAACCTCGACAAGGGCCGCGTCAGCCTCCAGAAGAACCAGACCGTCTCCCTGGTCAAGGGCGGCCGCCCGCTGCTCTCCCAGGTCAAGATGGGCCTCGGCTGGGAGCCGGCGTACCGCGGCCGGGACATCGACCTGGACGCCTCGGTCATCGCGTACGGCCCGCAGCGCAACCACATCGACAGCTGCTACTTCGGCAAGCTCCAGATCGTGAACGGCGCGATCCGCCACTCCGGCGACAACCTCACCGGCGAGGGCGGCGGCGACGACGAGGTGATCACCGTCGACCTCGGCCGCATCCCGCAGGAGGTCACCGGCCTGGTCTTCACGGTCAACTCGTTCTCCGGCCAGAAGTTCACCGAGGTCGCCAAGGCCTACTGCCGCCTGATCGACGCGGGCAGCGGCGAGGAACTCGTCCGCTTCGACCTCACCAATGCCGAGCCGCAGACCGGCGTGATGATGGCCAAGCTGATCCGCCAGTACTCCGGCGAGTGGGAGATGACGGCCATGGGCGACTTCGTCAAGGCCCGCACGGTCCGCAACATGGTCAAGCCGGCGGCGCAGGCCCTGTAGGAGAAACGCCGGTCGGAGCAGCGTGCGAGCGCCGTGCCCACCCCGGGGTTCCGCGTCCTCGGGGTGGGCACGGCGCACGTCCTGGCCGATCACCCGAAAACGGGCCGCCACCGCGTCGGACTGCGGCTGCCACACCTGACAATGCGCACGGCCCGCCGGGACGTCACTCACCGCACCGCCCGCAGTCCCTCCATCAGCAGGGACAGATACCGCCGGATGTCCCTGCCCTCCCCGTCCGCCAGCTCCGACGCCGTCGCCACCCCGTGCGTCAGCCGCAGGATCTCGATCGGCTCGACGTCCGCCCTCAGGGTCCCCTCCGCCTGCGCCGCCCGCACGAGTCGCTCCGCCGCTCGCCTGAGGCTGGTACCGCAGGCGGTGGCCAAGGCCGAGCCCTCGTCCGTGACGGCCGAACCCAGCAGCGACTTCAGGCCACGGACCTGGATCATGCCCAGGCCCAGTTCATTGAGCCACTCCACCAGCGCCTCACCCGGCGGCAGCTCCCCCGCGATCACGTCGGCGCGCAGCGCGAGCGCCTCGATCCGGTCGAGGTAGGCGGCCTCCAACAGCGCCCGGCGCGTGGGGAAGTGACGGTAGAGCGTGCCGGACCCGACCCCCGCCCGCTTGGCGATGTCATCGAGCGACGCACCCTCCCCATGCTCGGCGAAGGCCTCCACCGCCGCCTTCAGCAACCGCTCGTAGTTCCGCCGAGCGTCCGCACGCATGGGCTTGACCTGCGCCATCCAGCAACTCCTCGCAAACCGGAGACTCTCCCCGATGCTACTGATGAGGCCCACGGACGGTGTACCCGCCGCCCGTGGGCCTCATCCGGTGCCCCTCGGCATCAAGGAACCCCTGGATGGATCAACCAGTCGACACCCACGGCCAGTCGGCGTCCCGCGCCGCCTCCAGCAGCGGCACCATCCGGAACGCCGCGTCCGACAGCCCGCCGAACGTGTGCCTGTTGCCCTTCCCGGACGGGCCGTGGCCCGCCCGGTACCCGGCCAGGTTCCAGGTGTAGACCGGAATGTGCGACGGGACCTGCTCGGTCGGGTCGCCGTGGCGGCTGTAGGCGTACTGCTCGTCGGTGACGATGAGCACCCGGTCGTGCTCGCGGTAATGCCGGCGTACCGCCTCGGTGGTGTCGGTGCCGCCCAGGTCGCCGAACCGCTCCAGCACCTTGAGCACCGACTCCTCCTTGCGGAACGGCACCGGGTTGCTGCTCGTCCCGAACTCGACGAGATCCGC
Organism: Streptomyces spinoverrucosus; assembly: GCF_006539505.1. GTDB lineage: Bacteria > Actinomycetota > Actinomycetes > Streptomycetales > Streptomycetaceae > Streptomyces > Streptomyces spinoverrucosus. Next base: position 273,041 of record NZ_BJND01000012.1, on the reverse strand, counting down.
GTCCGCCGCCCGCAGCGCGAGCGCCGTGCCGAAGATCGCCGCCGCGTCGGCCCGGTTGAGCTCCGACCGGTCGGACAGCTGCGAGTAGAACATCGAACCCGAGCGGTCGACGAGCACCAGCGTCCGGCCGGGCAGCGCGGGCACGTTGGCCAGCGAGTGGCCGAGCGCCTGCTCCAGCGGGTACGACCAGCGCAGCGACGGCGCGTGCTGGTACGCCGCCAGGTACCGGAACGGGAACTGCCGCGACCGTACGACTTCCGCCGGGTCGCTGATCCGGGCCGCGACCTGCGCCGCGACCTCGTCGGACACCCCGGCCTCGTCGAAGTTGCGCAGGTTGCGGACCAGGGCCATGGTGCCCATGGACGGGATCACGGCCTCCCAGGCCGCCCTGTCCATCGGCCCCTGGAGCCAGCCCGCCAGCGCCTCCCAGGTCATCCCGGCCGCCGCGAGCCGCTCGGCGCCGTCCGGCGCGGTGACGACCGCCCGCCGCTCCTCGACCGGCAGCGCCATCAGCTCACGGTGCGCGGTGAGGACGCGGTCCGAGGCGGGCGGCACGGCTGTGTCCGGGTTGTGCCGGCGGTCCAGGGCGTACTGGAACAGTTCGCCCTGCCACGGCTTGTCCGGGTCCGGCGCCGCGTGCACCAGGTTGAGGATGTCGCCGAAGCGGTAACCCTTGGAAGCGGTGTCGTACTTCAGCAGCGACTTTCCGCTGTAGAGCCGTCGTACGGCATCGGCGACGCCGCGCTTGACGGGCTTCGGGATGTTACGGCCGTACAGCGCGGTCCAGTACGCGAGCAACTCGCCCGGCTCGTCGGGGCGCTGGAGCACGGAGTCGACTACCTGACGGTTCGACGGACCGTCGCTCGCACCGGCCTCCAGACGCCCCTTCACGTACTCGGCGGCGCCCACGACCGATGCGGTACGGAGGTTGCCCGCGCCGCGCAGCCAGCCGAGCAGCCCCGCGGTCCACGCCGGGTCGGTGACGGCGAGCTCGCGCACAAGGCGCGCGAACCGGTCGTCGCGGTCGGCGCCGGTCTCGTAGAAGGTCTGCTGCGATACGAAGTTGGAGACGGCGAGCAGGAAAAGCTCGGAGCGCGCGTCGCGCTCATGGCCCCGGCCGCCCTGGAAGGTACGCAGGACGCGCCCCGTCGACGTCACCCGCGAGGTCGGCTGCGCCTTGGCGGCCCTGGTGTTGAATCGCGCCATGGTGAACTCCCCCGAATTCTTTCCGTGTTTCGGAGGGAGGCGCAGCGAGAGGAGGTGTGCCCGAGATCGAAATCGGCGACGGTGCATACCCTGGCGCGTCTGCCCATTCCGCCACATCGACCCTGAGTCGATGACGGGATTCGAACCCGCACGGTCTCCCACCAGGTCCTGGAAGTATCCGCTGCCTGCGCACCGGGCACCCACCACAAGCTGCGCCTCCCGAGATCAAAACGGCGGCGGCGTGGATTCTTTTCAGAGAAGTAGCCGCCGCCTTCGCACCGGGAGGTGCGTGACGTTGTGCTCTCACTGTAGGAGGCGCAGCACGGGACCGGCGAGCGAATTAATTACCGCTTCTGGCGCTTCCAGGGGCCGGTGATGGCGAGCAGGATGCCCGGCTCCTGGATGTTGGCGTACAGGGTCCTGCCGTCGGGTGAGAAGGTGACGCCGGTGAACTCGCTGTACTCGGGCTCCTCTTCGGTGCCGATGTTCAGGTCGTTGCGGGCGATGGGGTAGGTACGGCCGCTGTCGGTGGCGCCGAACAGGTGCTGGATGCCGTCGCCGTCCTCGGCGATGACCAGGCCGCCGTACGGGGAGACGGTGATGTTGTCGGGGCCGTCGAAGGCGCCGTCCTTGGCCGGGTCGGGGTTCACGCCGAGCAGGACCTTCAGCGTCAGTGTCCGGCGCTTGGGGTCGTAGAACCAGACCTGGCCGTCGTGCTGGACGGGGCTCTCCTCACGGGCGTACGAGGAGACGATGTACGCGCCGCCGTCGCCCCACCACATGCCCTCCAGCTTGCGGGCGCGGGTGATCTCGCCCTCGCCGAACTGCTCCCGCACGGAGACCGTCCTGGCGTCGCGGTCCGGGACATCGACCCAGTCGACGCCGTAGACGGTGCCGACCTTGGTGGCGCGGGAGAGGTCGTCGACGAAGTGGCCGCCGGAGTTGTAGCACTTGGGCGCCTGCAGGACACCGGCGTCGTCGGCGAGGGTGCGGAGCTTGCCGTGGCCGTACTCGAAGCCCTTCGGCGGGGTCCAGCGGTAGAACAGGCCGTTGGGCTCGTCGGCGTCCTCGGTGAGGTAGGCGTGGCCGCGCTTGGGGTCGATGACGACGGCCTCGTGGTCGTAACGGCCGAAGAACTTCAGCGGCTTGGGGTCGCGGTTGGCGCGCCGGTCGCAGGGGTCGACCTCGAAGACGTAGCCGTGGTCCTTGGTCATGCCGTTCTCGCCGGCCCGGTCGGAGTTCTCCTCGCAGGTCAGCCAGGTGCCCCAGGGGGTGGAGCCGCCGGCGCAGTTGTTGGCGGTGCCGGCGATGCCGACCCACTCGGCGACCCGGCCGTCGCGGCGCACCTCGACGACCGTGCAGCCGCCCGGGGCGGCCGGGTCGTAGACGAGGCCGTCGATGAGCGGTACGGGGTACTCCTGCTCGTCGCGCGGGCCGTCCATCTCGTGGTTGTTGACCAGGAGGGTGGTGCCGCGCGGGCCGGGGAAGGTCGCGGTGCCGTCGTGCTCGGCGGGGGTGAACTCGCCCGACTCCAGCTTGGTCCTGCCCGCGTAGGTGAGGATCTTGTACGAGAAACCGGCGGGCAGCGCGAGGATGCCGTCGGGGTCGGGGACGAGCGGGCCGTATCCGACGCCGCCGTGCCTGGCCGCGGACTCCTGGCCCGTGGTCTCCGTCTCGGCGGACGCGAGGGCGCCGGGGGCGCTGGCGAGCGCGCCGACGCTGCCCGCGAGTGCGACACCGGCGCCGGTGATCGCGGTGGTCCTGGCGAAGTCCCTGCGAGTGAGCGACATGCTGTCTCCTGTGACGGGGCGAGTGCCGTGGAGGGTGGCGGACCTCGGGTCGGCGCAACGCTGTCGCCCGCCCATGAACCCCACTTGAACACCGAGCGACACCACAGGGCTCGCTTCCATGAATGCGTACGCCCCAACGGGGAGCAATCCGGCCACGTAAGGCTGGCAACCGCCCCCGCAACGTCAGAAACCGTCAACCTCCGTGCTGCGACCGCGCCTTGAACGCCGCCTTCCTGGCTTCCTTGGCGATCCTCTTGTCCGGGTGGATGCGCCCCATCGCCTCCAGGACGTCCGCCGTGGCCGGATGGTCCACCCGCCAGGCCGCCGCGAAGAAACCGCTGTGCTGTTCCGCGAGGCCCTCCACCAGGCCGCGCAGTTCCTCGGAGTTGCCCTCGGCGGCGAGTTGCGCGGCCAGGGTGTCCACGGTGAGCCAGAAGATCATCGACTCGGACGGGGCGGGTACGTCCGTACAGCCGTGCTCCGTCAGCCAGACCCTTGCCAGACCACCCAGCTCGGGGTCGTCGAGGACGTCCCGCAGGGCGGGTTCGGCGTCGGGGCCGACGAGGGAGAGAGCCTGCTGGCAGCGCAGCCGGCGCAGCGGGGCGCCGGAGTCCGCGCCCCGGGCGGCGGCGAGCAACTCCCGTGCCGCGGCGAGCGGTTCGCGGCGGGCCAGCCACTGCTCGGTCTCGGCCTGCGCGGCCCGCGGCCCGAAGACGGCCGTTCCGTCGAGCAGCGCGTCGGCGCCCTTGTCGGCCAGTTCGCCCACGGCGGGTGCGTCGAAACCGGCCTCCAGCAGCCGCGCCCGCAGCCCGTACAGGCCGAGCGGGGTGAGCCGGACCATGCCGTACCGGGAGACGTCGGCGTCGGGCTCCTCCCCGGCGTCCCCGGCATCCTCGGTGTCCGCCATCAGCGTCTCGTCGACCGGCTGGTACTCCACCAGCCCCACCGGCTGCAGCACCCGGAACTGGTCGTCCAGCCGCATCATCGCGTCGGACACCTGCTCCAGGACGTCGTTGGTGGGCTCGGCCATGTCATTGGGCACGATCATCGACGCGGCCAGCACGGGCAGCGGCACCGCCGCCCCGCCGGGGCCGTCCTCGCTGACGGTGAGCAGGTAGAGGTTGCCGAGCACGCCGTCGAGGAACGCGGACTCCGCCTCGAAGTCCCAGTCCAGCGCGGACGTGTCGACGCGGCCGTCCTCGGCCATCGCCTCGGCCAGGTCGTCGAGGTCGGGCACGCTCGCATCGGCGAGCACCGTCTCCAGGGCGCCCAGCCACACGTCGAGCACCTCGTGCGGGGAGCCGCCGGTGAGCTGCGCCAGCTCCTCGCCCGCCGTGACCGTGCCGGCCGCCTCGTCGACGATCTCGACCAGCCCGGTGTCCACGGCCACCCGCCAGGCCTCGCCGGCCGGCGCCGCCGCGTCGTCCCCGCTCAGCCCGAGCACCTCGGCCGCGGCGGGCAGCTGCTCGTCGACCAGTGCGCCCCCGGCGTGCACGCGGGTCTCGGGCCCGGCCCAGCGGGCGAGCCGGGCGGCCCGGGACAGCAACGGCGTGGACAGCGCGTCGCGCGCCAGCTCAGCTTCGGAGGTCAGCCGCACCGGCGGCAGGGGGGAGCTGTCTGACATCGGGGAGATCTCCTAGGGCGCCTGGAAGGCCGTACGACCGTCTGGACGTCGTACGACCCCGAAAGTCGTCGTACGACTCAGCCGCTCAGCCTAGACGGATTTCACCCCATGCCGCCCGGTTCATCTCCCCGTCGGGCGCCGTACATGGCCGAAACCTTGACAAGTGGCCTGAGTACACAGGAAATTGACGCGCGTAGAAATTGGGGGGACAGGTGTTCACTCCGTTCACGGTTTCTACGCGCGTCGTCACTGTTTTTTCGTTCCACCCTCGTCCCGGCGCTCACGTACGTCCCCGGAGGGATCCCGTTGCCGAGCAAGTCTTCCGCGCGCCTTGCCGCGCTCACCGTCGCCGCCGTCTGTTCCGCGGCGTCCACCGTCGTCATCGCCTCGCCCGCGCACGCGGACGCGGTGCGCATCCATGACATCCAGGGCAGTACGCGGATATCCCCGTACGCCGGTCAGCAGGTCACCGACGTGGCCGGAATCGTCACCGGCGTGCGCACCTACGGTTCGTCGCGCGGGTTCTGGATCCAGGACCCGAGCGCGGACGCCGACCCGGCCACCAGTGAGGGCATCTTCGTCTTCACCGGCTCCACCCCGAAGGTCGCCGTCGGTGACTCGGTGACTGTGTCGGGAACGGTGTCCGAGTACGTCCCGGGCGGCACCTCCTCCGGCAACCAGGCGCTCACCGAGATCACCCGGCCGACGATCACCGTCGTGTCCAGCGGCAACGCCGTCCCGGCCGCCACGGTGATCGACGCCCGGTCCGTGCCGAACGCCTACGCCCCGGCCGGGGACCCGGCGGCGAAGGGTTCCATCAACGGCCTGACGCTCCGGCCGACGAAGTACGCCCTGGACTACTACGAGTCCCTGGAGGGCATGAACGTCCAGGTCGCCAACACCCGCGTGGTCGGCGCCACCGACCCGTACACCGAGCTGTGGGTCACGGTGAAGCCGCGCGAGAACGCCAGCCGCCACGGCGGCGCGGTCTACGGCTCCTACGCCTCGCAGAACACCGGCCGGCTGCAGATCCAGTCCCTCGGCAAGGCCTCCGACTTCCCGGACGCGAACGTCGGCGACGTGCTCACCGGCACCACGACCGGCCCGCTGGACTACACCCAGTTCGGTGGTTACACCCTCGTCGCGCGCGAGCTCGGCACCCTGGAGCAGGGCGGCCTGGAGCGCGAGACGACCCGTAAGCAGCGGCGCGGCGAGCTGGCGGTGGCGACGTACAACGTCGAGAACCTCGACCCGGCCGACGGCACGTTCGACGAGCACGCCGCCGCGATCGTGCACAACCTCCAGTCGCCGGACATCCTGTCCCTGGAGGAGATCCAGGACAACAACGGCACGAAGAACGACGGCACGGTCGGCGCCGACCAGACGATGTCGAAGCTGATCGACGCGATCGTCGCCGCGGGCGGCCCGCGCTACGACTGGCGCTCCGTCGACCCGGTGGACGGCGAGGACGGCGGCCAGCCCGGCGGCAACATCCGCAACGTGTTCCTGTTCAACCCTCAGCGGGTGTCCTTCACCGACCGCCCGGGCGGCGACGCCACGACCGCCACCGGCGTGACCAAGGTGCGCGGCAAGGCGGCCCTGACCGTGTCTCCCGGCCGGATCGACCCGACGAACGCGGCCTGGGAGGACAGCCGCAAGCCGCTGGTCGGGGAGTTCGTCTTCCGGGGCAGGACGGTCTTCGTGATCGCGAACCACTTCGCGTCGAAGGGCGGCGACCAGTCGCTGCACGCCCAGTACCAGCCGCCGACCCGCAGCTCGGAGACCCAGCGCCACCTCCAGGCCACGGCGGTGAACACGTTCGTGAAGCAGATCCTGGACACCCAGAAGAACGCGGACGTCGTCACGCTCGGCGACATCAACGACTTCGAGTTCTCCGACACGGTGGAGATCCTCGAAGGCGACGGCGCGCTGTGGTCGGCGATCAAGTCGCTGCCCAGGAGCGAGCGTTACTCGTACGTCTACCAGGGCAACAGCCAGACGCTGGACCAGATCCTGATCAGCCCGTCCATCCGGCGCGGGTGCGACTTCGAGTACGACAGCGTGCACATCAACGCCGAGTTCCACGACCAGATCAGCGACCACGACCCGCAGGTGCTGCGGTTCCACCCGTAACCGCCTGCGATCAGGGCCAGGGCCTGTCGTTTGGACGCCGCCATGATCCAAACGACAGGCCGAACTCAACTGGACGGCGTGACCGGGGACCGCATACCGAGCCACTGCTCGGCGCCCCATGCCTCGAACCGCTCCACCTCGGTGAACCCCAGCTTCGCCGCGAGGCGCATCGAGGCGACATTGGCGCTCTGGGTGGCGAGCACCACCGGCTCGCCGGGAAGCACGCCGGCGAGCCAGTCGAGTGCCGCCGCGCACGCCTCGAAGGCGTACCCGCATCCCCACGCCCGCGGCAGGAACAGGTAGCCGAGATCGGCCTTCCCCGCGGCAGCCGGGCGGCGGTGCCCGGTTGCTCTCCTGAGCAGGATCTGGCCGATCATCGCGCCGTCGAGCTCAACGACGAAGCTCCCGGGCCACCGCTCGGGCACCTCGGGCATCTCGCGCTCAAGCTCCTCACGCGGCCGGGGACCGCCGAGGTAGATGTGCACCTCCGACGAGGCGAGCAGCTCGATGAACGCCGCACGGTCCCGCGCCTCGGGCTCACGGAGCACGAGCCGCTCGGTCCTGATCGGCTCAGGCGGCCAAGCCGCGATTCCCAGATCTTCCATCCGCGCACGCTATCCGAACGAAACGGACTAGCTGAACACGCCGTTCAGCCAGCCCTGCCAGGCGGCCTCGTCCGCCTCGGCGTCGGCGCTCGGTGCGAAGTCGTGCACCGACATTCCGACCCGGTAGCCCCAGTGGTTGCGTCCGAAGAAGCGGAGCATCGCGTCGTCGGTGCGCAGCCCGATGAAGTACGGGTTGCGGAAGTCGACCACGGCGTCGAGGAGTTGTCCCTCGGGTCCGCGTGCCTGGACCCGCTCGCCCTGGGCGGTGTCGTCCGCCAGTCCGAGCGCTCGCGCGACGGTGTCGAGGGCGTCGGGCGTGCCGGATGCCTCGGGTCCGTCGAAGGTGGCGAAGGCGACGACCGGCCGGCCGCCGAACGTCGTGAGGTACTCGCGCAGGGTGTGCAGGTAGAAGTCGGTGTGCTTGCTCGCGCCGTCGTACTGGTTGTCCCAGTCGTCGACGAAGATCCCGCTGTGCACGTACCGCACCCAGGCCCGCCGCCCGTCGTCGCGCGGCTCGACGGTGTAGTCGAGCTGGTTGAGGGTCTGCTCGGAGATGCCCTCGACGTCCTCGACACGGTTGGTGTACCGGTGCGGCGGATCCCAGGCGATGACCTCGGATCCGAAGGGTCCCTTGCCGCCCTTCCGCGGCTCGGGCGCCTCCATCGGCCACAGCCAGCCGCCGGTGCCGGTGGTGATGGCCTCCCACACCTGCTCGGGCGTGGCGTCGACCTCGAACTCTCGGGCGATCTCGAATTCCTTGGACATGGTGGCTCCTGTGGCGGTGGTACCAGCGGTACTAGCTGTCGAGTTCAGGGGCAGGGGGCTGGGGTTTGACCGTGGGGTGGACGGCCACGACGATCCGGTGATCCCGGCCGCCCTCGGCATCCGGGGCGTCGTACTTGTGGATCAGCGCGGTCACGCCCGCCGTCAGCTCCTCGACGAACGCCGCCCGGTCGGCGGCCGAGGCAAACCGCACCTCGCCGTCGAGCGCGTATGTCGCGAGCCGCTTGCGGGCCTTCGCCGCGCCCGAGATCAGCGTGCCGACGTCCCGCACGAGCCGCGCGCCGAGCGCGAGCAGCCAGCGCGCGGACAGCTGGTCCCGGAAGCGGTCCGGGTCGGGCTGTACGGCGGCCAGGGCGAGCGGTGAGATGACGTACGACGCGGCGGTCGCACGCATCAGCCGCTCGGTGACGTTGCCCTTGCGGCGCTCCCCCGCGAGCTCGACCAGGCCGTGCCGCTCCAGCGCCTTGAGGTGGTAGTTCACCTTCTGCCGGGGCAGCCCCACCTGGCCGGCCAGCATCGCGGCCGACGCGGGGCCGTCCGCGAGCCGGGCGAGCAGCCGGGCCCGCACGGGGTCCAGACAGACGGCTGCGGCCTCGGGGTCCTCGATCACGGTCACGTCCAGCATGCCTCCACCCTGGCACCGAAAACTTTTTTTGTCCAGGCGATTGGAGTTTTCGGTGGCGGGCCATGAAGAAGGCCGGCCGGTACATCCACCGACCAGCCTTCGTTCTCGACCGGCGCTCAGGCGCCGACCAGCGCTCCGGTCACCTACCGCCCGCAGTGCCGCCGCCGCAGCACCGCCGCCGCGACGAGCACCGCACCGACCGCCGCCCCGGCGACCAGCACCGGCCGGGGATGCCGTAGCCCGGCCTGGACGACCGTACGCACCGGCCGCGGCATGTCACCGTGCTCCACGGCCTCACTCGCCCGGGCGGCCCTGCCCTGCACCGCGTGGCTCGCCTTCGCGGCCCTGCCCTGCACCGCGTGCGTCGCCTCGGCGGCCCTGCCCTGCACCGCGTGCCCCGCCTGGGCCGCCTTGCCCTGAACGGCGTGGCCGGCGTGGGCGGCGGTGCTGCGCAGCTGGACGGTCATGGCACCGGCCTTGTCCTTCAGGTCGGCAGCGCGGGCCCTGGCACGGCCCTTGACGTCCGCCCTTTCCGCCAACTCCTCTATCGTGTCGCCGAGTTGGCTGCGGGTCTGCGCGATCTGTCGGCGCAGTTCGTCGGGCCCCTTGGCGCCGCTCCCCCGCGTCGTCCTGTCTGTCATCGATGTGCCCTTTCCCTGATCTCCTCGACATCGGCCCTGACGCTCCCGAGGGTCTCCTCGGGCGTGGGCGGTGCCGCGCGGCGCAGCTGGGCGCGGCCGGTCGCGGCCAGTAGTCCGGCGAGCGCGAAGAGCACGCCGGTGACGATCAGCGCCGCGGCCCAGACGGGCAGCGTCAGCGAGAGCGCGGCGGCGGCCGTGGCGGCGAGGGCGAGCAGCCCGGCGTAGGCGACGGCGCCCGCGGCGCCGAGGAGTCCGCCGCCGCGACCCGCGCGCCGGCCCTTTTCGGCCAGCTCCTCCTTGGCGAGGTGCACTTCCTGCCGTACGAGCTGGGAGAGTTGTTCGGTTGCCTGGCCGACGAGTTCGCCCACCGAGTGGTGCTCCTCGGCCACGGGCTTGGTGTCCGGGATACCGGTCACGGTGTTCCGCCTCCTCTCGGTTCGGAACACCGGGTACCCGCACCGGCCCTCGCTACCCGTGCCCCACGTCCCCGCCACCGCGCCGGCCGAGCCGCGCGAGCTGGGCCTGGAACCAGTCGAGGCGGGCCTGCAACAGGGCGGCTTCGGCGACGAGTTCGGGTACGCCGAGGTCGGCGGGCGGCGACGCGGGCGGCAGGCCGGCTTCGCCGGGGCCGGTCGATGACCGTTCGGGCGCCCCGGAAGCGCCCGCTGCCGCCCCCGCCCCCGCGCCCGCCACTACCCGCAGCCCCTCCCCGGCCAGCCGTGCGAAGGAGGCGAGGGAGACGGACGTACGGCCGCGCAGGCAGCCCGCGCAGGACGGGGCCAGGGCGTGCCAGCCGGGCCTGCCCCAGCCCGCGTCGGCCAGCGCGGCGGCGGTGGTACCGCAGGCGCAGGGGCCGACGGTCGCCGTGCGCACCCTCTGGCGGGCGTACCGGAAACCGCGTTCGAAACGGATGTAACGCCCGAGGACCAGCACTTTCAGGAGCACCGCCGTCCGGTGCTCGGCGGTGCACAGCAGCCCCTCGGCCACCGAGCGATCGTGCACGCAGTGGAAACCGCAGTCACAACGGCGGTGGGGCGCCGCGTGCCGCAGACCGTAGACGCAGGACGCGTCGGCCACGACCCCGTACGGCAGCGCGCCGCCGAGCGACACACCGGTGAACCCGGCCCGGGTGCCGTCCTGCGACAGCACCGGGTGGGCGATCTTGTAGCCGGTCGGCGGCTCCGTCGGACGTTCCTCCGGAAGCCGCAGCCTCATCGGGCGGTCGGCACCTCTTCGGGCGCGGACTCCGCCAAGTCCTCGATTTCCACGGGGAGTTCGAGTTCCTCCTCGTGAGCGACCGGCTGCTCCTCCGCGACTCCGGTGGCGAGTGCCTTGCCGAGCTTCATGACGCCTCCCAGGACCAGGTGGTGGTGGACCGTCCCGGCCATGGTGACCCATGAGGGGCGGGGTTGCCCATAGCGCCCTGCGCTCCGCCCCCGTCACCGCATCGTAGGAAGGCTTACGCATACGTCGTAGAAAATTTAAGTGGATCTACACGATCCCCCTGCCGACACTACTCCCATGACGAACACCGCCTCCCCCGCCCCGCCCTTCGGCCGCGCTCTCTGCGCGATGATCACGCCCTTCACCGAGGCGGGTGCGCTCGACCTCGACGGCGCGCAGCGGCTCGCCGAGCGGCTGGTGTCGCGTGGCTGCGACGGGCTGGTGCTCAGCGGCACGACGGGCGAATCGCCGACCACGTCCGACGCCGAGAAGGCGGCGCTCGTCCGGGCGGTCCGGGAAGCGGTGGGGGATCGCGCGTCCGTCGTCACGGGCGTCGGCACCTCCGACACCCGCCACACGATCGAGCTCACGCTTCAGGCCGAGCAGGCGGGCGCGGACGGCGCGCTGGTCGTCACCCCGTACTACAGCAGGCCGCCACAGGACGCGGTGGAAGCACACTTCCGGGAGGTGGCGGACGCGTCCGGCCTGCCGCTCATGCTGTACGACATCCCGGGCCGCACCGGCACCCGCATCGAACCGGAGACAATGATCCGGCTCGCCGAGCATCCCCGCGTCGTGGCGGTCAAGGACTGCTCGTACGACTTCCTCGGCACCCAGAAGGTCCTGTCCCGCACGGACCTGGCGTACTACGCGGGCTGCGACGAGCACAATCTCGCCCTTTACGCGGTGGGCGCGGCGGGCTGCGTCAGCACCGTGGCTAATGTGATCCCCCGCCACATCCGCGCCGTACTCGACGACTTCGACGCGGGCGACACGGCCCGCGCGGCCCGCCGCCAGCTGCGGGCCGTTCCCCTCATCGAGTCGATGATGTCCGCCGGCCTCCCCGGCACGGTCACCGCCAAGGCGCTGCTGGCCGCGCTGGACCTGCCGTCGGGCCCGGTCCGCCCGCCCCTGCGCCCGGCGGGCCGCGAGGCGACGGACGGTCTGCTGGCGGCGTACCGGGAGCTGGCGACGTACGAGGAACGGACGGCGGACGAGCGACACCTTTCTGCATGACCCGCGATTGCGCAGTGTGACCACGAAGGCCCGGAGCCCCCGGTGAGGGGCCCGGGCCTCGGTGCTCGCGGCGGGACGGATCAGCCCGCGGCGTTCTCCGTGGTCTGCTCGTCGCCGACCACCCGGAAGTGCTCCAGCACGTCCTCCATCGGGTCGTCGACCTGGCCGAGGTTGACCAGGCCGATCCGCGGGCCGTTGTGCGAGGCCTTGTTGGTCTCGTCGGCGTGCGCGGCACCGGTCGGGAGCCAGCACATCGTCGCCAGGGTCACCACACCGGTCACCCGACGCGCCGCGATCCTCGCCCGCTCGTTCGTCATTGCTCAGTCCTCGTCTCACCGTTTCGGCATCTGATCGGACACTGGGTCCACCGGATTCATCTGCCGAGGGCCGCCCGAGGTAACGGACAGTAATCCTTTTAAGTGATCACCGAGAGAGAGGAAGATGACAGGGAGGGGCGGATCACCCAGGAGGCTATGGAGCTATGGAAGGGGCTGGCGGTCGTGGATCTTGTACTGCGCCCGGGTACCGCCGACGATGCCGCGGAATGCGGCAGGATCTGTTTCGAGGCCTTCGCCGGGCTGGCCCGTGAGCACGCGTTTCCCCCCGACGTACCCAGTCCCGAGGTGGGCATCGCACTGATCGAGGCGTTCCTGACCCACCCGGGGTTCTACAGTGTCGTCGCCGAGTTCGACGGGCGGATCGTGGGGAGCAACTTCCTCGACGAGCGCTCGCCCGTTGTCGGTGTCGGGCCCATCACCATCGATCCCGCCATGCAGAACCGAGGTGTTGGCCGCCGGCTGATGCGGGACGTGATGCAACGGTCCGCCGAGCGCAGAGTGCCGGGCCTGCGGCTGCTGCAAAGCGGCTACCACACCAGATCGTTCTCGCTGTACGCAAGCCTGGGGTTCGTGTTCCGGGAGACGCTGGCATGCATGCAGGGACCAGCGATCTTGCGCACAGTGGCTGGGCTTACAGTTCGGGAGGCCACGGACGCGGACCTCGCCGCCTGCAACGACGTGTGCCGTCGGGTACACGGCGTCGACCGTGGCGGCGAGGTCGCCGACGCGCTGAAACAAGGCACGGCCCGGGTGGTCGAGGACGAGGGGCGCGTCACCGGTTACGCCACGGATCTGGCCTTCTTCGCGCACGCGGTAGCCGAAACGACCACGGGCCTCCAGGCCCTGATCGCCTCGGCTCCCGCCTTTGGCGGCCCCGGCATCCTCGTGCCCGCAAGCAACAGCCTGCTGCTGCAATGGGGGCTCGCGAACGGCCTCAGGGTTGTGCAACTGATGAGCTTGATGACCATCGGCCTCTACAACGAGCCCGCCGGGGCGTACCTGCCGTCGATCCTCTACTGAGGAGGCCTCTCGGGCCTCCGACGCAGGTACGGCCGCCGGTGATCAGTTGTGGCTGTGCAGTACGTCGTTCAGCCCGCCCCAGTCGGCGTTGTTCGGCCGGGCCTCGACCGTGCCGGTGACGGAGTTGCGGCGGAAGAGGATGTTGGAGGCGCCGGACAGCTCGCGGGCCTTGACGATCTGGCCGTCGGGCATGGTGACGCGGGTGCCGGCGGTGAGGTAGAGGCCCGCCTCGACCACGCAGTCGTCGCCGAGCGCGATACCGATACCGGCCTCGGCGCCGACGAGGGAGCGCTCACCGATGGCGACCCGCTCCTTGCCGCCGCCGGACAGCATGCCCATGGTGGACGCGCCGCCGCCGATGTCGGAGCCGTCGCCGACGACGACGCCCTGCGAGATCCGGCCCTCGACCATGGAGGTGCCGAGGGTGCCGGCGTTGAAGTTGACGAAACCCTCGTGCATGACGGTGGTGCCGGCGGCGAGGTGGGCACCGAGGCGGACGCGGTCGGCGTCGGCGATCCGGACGCCGGCCGGGGCCACGTAGTCGGTCATGCGCGGGAACTTGTCGACACCGAAGACGCTGAGGTGCAGGCCGCGGGCGCGGGCGGCGAGCCGTACGGTCTCCAGGGCCTCGACGGCGACCGGGCCGAGCGAGGTCCAGGCGACGTTGGCGAGCAGGCCGAAGATGCCGTCGAGGTTCGGCTCGTTCGGCTTGACCAGGCGGTGCGAGAGCAGGTGCAGGCGCAGGTAGGCGTCGTGGGTGTCGAGCGGCTTGTCCTCGACGGAGGAGATGACCGTCCGGACCGCCACGACCTCCACGCCGCGCACCTCGTCCTTGCCGACGGCGGCGACGCCGTGCTCACCGAGCAGCTCGGCGGTGCGCGCCTCGTCGAGGCGCTCGGTACCGGCCGGTCCGGGCTCGGCGGCCAGCTCGGGCGCGGGGAACCAGGTGTCGAGAACAGTGCCGTCGGCGGCGATCGTGGCGAGGCCGGCGGCCACGGCGCCGGTGGTGCGAGGAGCAGTCGTGTCGGTCATGAGGGCAACCTAACCGGCGCGGGGCCACGGATGCGAACCAGCGAGGGGATGTCTCAGGTGGCGGGCGGGATGGTGGCACCGCCGCCGGTCCGGATCACCCTCCCCAAGAGCTCCCGCGCCCACCCCTCCTCATACGCCGCCCCTGTCAGCAGCACCTGCAGACAGATGCCGTCCATCAGCGCGAGCAACGCCCGAGTGGTCGCCGGGTCGGTGCGGCTGGCCAGACGTTCGCTCACGTTCTCCGTCCACTCCGCGGCCACCGGCCGCAGCGCCGGGCGGCGCAGCGCGGCGAGGTACAGCTCGTACTCCAACTCCACGCCCGCACGGTCGCCCGCGAGCCACTCACCCAGCAGGGCGGCGAGCTCGGCGGCCAGGTCGGTCCCCGGATCGGTCAGCGACTCGCGCCCGGCGACCAGCTCGGCGAAGCCCTCGTTCGCCTGCCGCAGCGCCGCGACCAGCAGGTCGTCCAGGGTCTTGAAGTGGTACGTCGTCGAACCGAGCGGCACATCGGCCTCCGCGGCGACGGACCGGTGGCTCAGCCCGGCGATGCCCTTGGCGCCGACCACGCGGATCGCCGCGTCGATGATCCGCTGCCGCCGCTCGGGGTCGTAGCGCCGGACCATCAGTGCGCACCGCCCAGGTTGAGCACCACGACTCCCACGACGATCAACGCGATCCCGGCGGCCTTGGCCACGGTCATCCCCTCGCCGAGGAACAGCATCCCGATCACCGCGATCGCCGCGGTGCCGACGCCGGACCAGATCGCGTACGCCGTGCCGACGGAGATCGTTTTCAGGGTCTGGGCCAGTAGCCCGAACGCGATCACGTACCCGAGGGCGGTGATCAGCGAGGGCCAGAGCCGGGTGAAGCCGTGGCTGTACTTCATGGCGGTGGTCGCGGCGATCTCGGCGGCGATGGCCCCGGCGAGCAGGAGGAATCCCATGTGTACGAGGGTACACAACGATGTGTACAGCCGTACATAAAAGGTCGCAGGCTGGTGGCGGAAGCCAATGTGGAAACCAATGAGGAAACCAATGTGCAAACGCTTGCCGAATCAACCTGCTCAAGCGTCACACCGTCCACTAGTGTTTCACCGCTCAAAGACCGGCCCCTCGCGGCCGCGCCCTTCCCCGCGCGCCCCTGGAGGATTCGCGCATGCCCGAAAGCACCGCCCCACCCCCGCAGCAGCCGTGGGAGAACAACTGGACCCCGGACACCTCCCGGGTCCCCGGAACCCGGCGCCTCTGGCTGGCGGGCGCCCTCGCCCTGGCCACGGTCGTCGCCTGCGTGACCGCAGTGGCCGTCATGGAAACGCACCCTGACGACATGTCACCCAAGAGCGCGGCCCCCACGGACGGCGCGACCATACCCGGCCTGATCTCCTTCGCCAGCCCCTCCGCGACAGGCACGACCACACCCCCCGGCAAGAGCTCCCTGTCGTCCGCCCAGCCCTCGCGGACCGCGTCCGGGAAGCCGAGCCCCACCCACAGCGCACCCCCCGAGTCCCCCGCGCCCGGCGCCACGTCCTCCAACGCCCCGAAGCCGCCCACGAGTTCGGACACCTGGCGGTTCGTGCGATCGGTCAACTACCCGGACCGCTACTGGCGGGTGAGCGACGGTCAGGTCACCCTCGACACGGTCAGCTCGTCCTCGGCCCGCCAGGACGCCACCCTCAAACTCGTCAAGGGCCTGGCCGACGCCTCCTGCTACTCCTTCGTCACGGCCGACGGCGACTACCTCCGCCACCGCGAGTTCGTCCTGCGCGCCGAGGGCCACGACGGCTCCGGGCTGTTCCGGCAGGACGCCACGTTCTGCCCCCGCTCCCTCGGCCACTCCGACGCGATCGCCCTGGAGTCCGTCAACTACCCCGGCCGCTTCCTGCGCCACCGGGACTTCCGGCTGCGCCTGGACCCGTTCCAGCAGGACGGCCAGTACTACGCCGACGCGGCGTTCCGCCTGGTGACCGACGTGACGGAGACGGGGAGCGACCACGGGTACGGGTACGGCAGTGGCCCCCGGCGGTAGACCGGGGGCCACTGAAAGAACGTACGAGAAACAACCTGCGAGCGGGCTCAGACGTTGAACCCGAGCGCCCGCAGCTGCTCCCGCCCATCGTCCGTGATCTTGTCCGGGCCCCACGGCGGCATCCAGACCCAGTTGATGCGCAGTTCGCTGACCAGGCCGTCCGTCGCGGACTTGGCCTGGTCCTCGATGACGTCGGTGAGCGGGCAGGCCGCGGACGTCAGGGTCATGTCGACGGTCGCCACATTGGAGTCGTCGATGTGGATGCCGTAGATCAGGCCGAGGTTGACGACGTCGATGCCCAGCTCGGGGTCGACGACGTCCATCAGGGCCTCGCGGAGCTCCTCCTCCGAGGCCGGTTTCATCTCCACGGTCTCGCTCATGCAGTCTTCCTTTCGGCGTCGGCGCCCAGCGCCTGGGCCGTCGCGTCCTTCCACGCCATCCAGCTCAGGAGGGCGCACTTCACCCGGGCCGGGTACTTGGAGACACCCGCGAACGCCACCGCGTCCTCCAGGATGTCCTCCATCGCGTCGTCCGGTTCGATCTTCCCCTTGGACTGCATCAGCTCCAGGAAGGTCTCCTGGATCTTCCGCGCCTCGGCCAGCTCCTTGCCGACCAGCAGCTCGTTCAGCACGGAGGCGCTCGCCTGGCTGATGGAGCAGCCCTGGCCCTCGTACGAGACGTCGCTGATGGTCGTGCCGTCGTACTTCACGCGCAGTGTGATCTCGTCGCCGCAGGTCGGGTTCACATGGTGCACCTCGGCGTCGCCATCCCGCAGACCACGCCCATGCGGGTTCTTGTAGTGGTCCAGGATGACTTCCTGGTACATCGAATCCAGCTTCATGCGGTCGCTCGTCCCATCAGCCGAAGAAGTTCCGTACGTGCTCCAGGCCGTCGACCAGTGCGTCGATCTCGGCCGGCGTGGAGTACAGATAGAACGACGCTCGCGTGGTCGCAGGAATTCCGTACCGCAGGCAGACCGGGCGCGCGCAGTGGTGGCCCACGCGGACCGCGATGCCCTGCTCGTCGAGGACCTGGCCCACGTCGTGCGGGTGGATGTCACCGAGGGTGAAGGAGATCGCGGCGCCGCGGTCCTCGGCCGTGGTCGGGCCGATGATGCGCAGCTCCGGGACCTCAAGCAGCCGCTTCACCGCGTACTCGGTGAGCGCGTGCTCATGGGCGAGGATCTTGTCCATGCCGATCGCGTTGAGGTAGTCGATCGCCGCGCCCAGGCCGACCGCCTGCGCGATCGGCGGCGTGCCCGCCTCGAACTTGTGCGGTGCCGGGGCGTACGTCGACGAGTGCATCGACACCGTCTCGATCATCTCGCCGCCACCGAGGAACGGGGGCAGGTCCTCCAGCAGCTCCTGGCGGCCCCACAGCACGCCGATGCCCGTCGGACCGCACATCTTGTGGCCGGTGAAGGCCACGAAGTCGGCCTGCAGAGCCTGCACGTCCAGCGGCATGTGCGGCGCGGCCTGCGAGGCGTCGACGCACACCAGCGCGCCCACCTCCTGCGCGCGGCGCACTATCGCATCGACGGGGTTGACCGTGCCCAGGATGTTGGAGACGAGCACAAAGGAGACGATCTTCGTCTTCTCCGTGATGATCTCGTCGATGTTGGACAGGTCGAGCCGGCCGTCGTCGGTCAGGCCGAACCACTTCAGCTTCGCGCCCGTGCGCTGCGCCAGCAGCTGCCACGGCACGATGTTGGAGTGGTGCTCCATCTCCGTGATGACGATCTCGGTGTCGGAGTCCACCCGGTAGGGCTCGTCGGCCCAGCCGAGCATGTTGGCCACGAGGTTCAGCGACTCCGAGGCATTCTTGGTGAAGATCACCTCGTCGCGGCTGGGCGCGTTGATGAACTCCGCGACCTTGTCGCGAGCGCCCTCGTACAGCGCCGTGGCCTCCTCGGCGAGCACATGCACACCGCGGTGGACGTTGGCGTTGTAGCGCTCGTAGTACTCACTCAGGGCGTCCAGCACCTGACGCGGCTTCTGCGAGGTCGCCGCGTTGTCCAGGTACACAAGTTTCTTGCCGTCGTGGATCAGTCGGTCCAGGACGGGGAAGTCCTTGCGGATCGCCTCGGTGTCGAGGAGGCCCGGCAGCTGTGTCACGCGGATGCGCCACCCTTCGTGTATGCCTCGTAGCCCTCTTCCTCCAGCTTGTCGGCGAGCTCGGCGCCGCCGGACTCCACGATGCGACCGGCCGAGAAGACGTGGACGTGGTCGGGCTTGATGTAGCGCAGGATGCGCGTGTAGTGGGTGATCAGCAGGGTGCCGACCTCGCCCGTCTCACGGACGCGGTTCACACCCTCCGACACGACACGCAGCGCGTCGACGTCGAGGCCGGAGTCGGTCTCGTCGAGGATCGCGATCTTCGGCTTGAGCAGCTCCAGCTGGAGGATCTCGTGCCGCTTCTTCTCACCGCCGGAGAAGCCCTCGTTGACGTTGCGCTCGGCGAAGGCCGGGTCCATGTTGAGGCGCTCCATGGCCTCCTTGACCTCCTTCACCCAGGTGCGCAGCTTGGGGGCCTCGCCGCGGATCGCGGTGGCGGAGGTGCGCAGGAAGTTGGAGACCGAGACGCCGGGGACCTCGACCGGGTACTGCATCGCCAGGAACAGGCCCGCGCGGGCGCGCTCGTCGACGGACATCTCCAGGACGTCCTCGCCGTCGAGGGTGACGGTGCCCTCGGTGATGGTGTACTTCGGGTGACCCGCGAGGGAGTAGGCGAGGGTCGACTTGCCCGAGCCGTTGGGGCCCATGATGGCGTGCGTCTCGCCCTGCTTCACGGTGAGGTCGACGCCCTTGAGGATCTCCTTCGTGGCGTTGTCGGCCTCGACGGTGACGTGCAGGTCTCGGATTTCAAGCGTTGCCATGGGTGCCTCAGGACTCCTGGGTGAGGGAGACGAGTACGTCGTCCCCTTCGATCTTTACGGGGTATACGGGGACGGGGCGCGTCGCGGGGAGGCCGGACGGCTTGCCGGTGCGCAGGTCGAAGGAGGAGCCGTGCAGCCAGCACTCGATCTGGCAGTCCTCCACCTCGCCCTCGGAGAGCGAGACGTTCGCGTGGGAGCAGATGTCGTAGATCGCGAACACCTCGCCCTCGGTGTGCACGATGGACACCGGCGTGCCGTCGAGTTCCACCCGCTTAGGGGTGTCCTCCTCCAGCTCGCTCAGCGCGCATACGCGTACGAAGGTGGTCATGCGACCGACGCCTCCAGCTCCTCTTCGATCTTGGCGATGAGCCGCTCCTCGATGTCCGGTACGCCGATCTGCTGGACCAGCTCGGCGAAGAAGCCGCGGACCACCAGTCGGCGGGCCTCGTGCTCCGGGATACCGCGGGCCATCAGGTAGAACAGCTGCTCGTCGTCGAAACGGCCGGTGGCGGAGGCGTGACCGGCGCCGACGATCTCGCCGGTCTCGATCTCCAGGTTCGGCACCGAGTCGACCCGCGCGCCGTCCGTGAGGACCAGGTTGCGGTTCATCTCGTACGTGTCCGTGCCCTCGGCCTTGGCCTCGATCAGCACGTCGCCGATCCACACCGCGTGCGCGTCGTCGCCCTGGAGCGCGCCCTTGTAGGCGACGTTGGACTTGCAGTGCGGGGTGTTGTGGGTGACCAGCAGGCGGTGCTCCTGGTGCTGGCCGGCGTCCGTGAAGTACAGGCCGTACAGCTCGGCCTCGCCGCCGGTGCCCGCGTAGGTGACGCGCGGGTGCAGCCGTACCAGATCGCCGCCGAAGGTGACGACGACCGACTTGAAGCTGGCGTCGCGGCCGACGAGGGCGTTGTGCTGGGCCACGTGCACGGCCTTGTCGTCCCAGTCCTGGACGGAGACGACGGTCAGCTTGGCGCCGTCGCCCAGGATGTAGTCGACGTTGGCGGCGAGCACGGCGTCACCGGTGTGGTCGATGACGACGACGGCCTCGGCGAAGGCTCCCAGCTCGATGACCTGGTGGCCGTAGGCGATGCCGCCCTGGCCGTGCACGGCGATGCGGATCGGCTCGGTGAGGACCGTCTCCTTGGGGACGGTGACGACCCCGGCCTTCTCGAACGCCGAGTACGCCTGGGCGGCGATGCGGTCCACCGGGGTGCCGGCCCGGCCGAGCCGCGCGTCGTCGCGGCCGACGGTCTCGACGGTGACGCCCTCGGGGGCCTCCACCTCGACCTTGACGCCCTCGCCGGTGGCGACGGCGGTGCCGTCGTGCAGGCCGCGCAGGCGCTCCAGCGGGGTGAACCGCCACTCCTCCTCACGGCCGTGCGGGACCGGGAAGTCCGCCACGTCGAAGGACGGGGGCGCGCTCATGCGCGAGACGACGGTCGACTCCGCGGCGACCGCGATCGAGCCGGCGGTGGTGGAACCCACCGGGATGTTCTGAGCCTCAGCCATGGCTGTCGGTCTGCTCTCTTTCCTACGTTTGCGATCTTCGGCCCGCCCCGGAGAGGCGGGTCGCCTGCTGCTGGACCGGAGGGCGGGTCTTAGCCGACCGCGCCTTCCATCTGCAGCTCGATCAGCCGGTTGAGCTCAAGGGCGTACTCCATGGGCAGCTCCTTGGCGATCGGCTCGACGAAGCCGCGCACGATCATCGCCATCGCCTCGTCCTCGCTCAGACCACGGCTCATCAGGTAGAAGAGCTGGTCCTCGGAGACCTTGGAGACGGTCGCCTCGTGGCCCATGGACACGTCGTCCTCACGGACGTCCACGTACGGGTAGGTGTCCGAGCGGGAGATCGTGTCGACGAGCAGGGCGTCACAGAGCACGTTGGACTTCGAACCCGGGGCGCCCTCGCCGATCTCGATCAGACCGCGGTAGGACGTACGGCCACCGCCACGCGCCACGGACTTCGACACGATGTTGGACGAGGTGTTCGGGGCCATGTGGACCATCTTGGCGCCCGCGTCCTGGTGCTGGCCCTCGCCCGCGAAGGCGATGGACAGGGTTTCGCCCTTGGCGTGCTCGCCCATCAGGTAGACGGCCGGGTACTTCATCGTCACCTTGGAGCCGATGTTGCCGTCGATCCACTCCATGGTCGCGCCCTCGTAGGCGACGGCGCGCTTGGTGACCAGGTTGTAGACGTTGTTCGACCAGTTCTGGATGGTCGTGTAGCGGCAGCGGGCGTTCTTCTTGACGATGATCTCGACGACCGCGGAGTGCAGCGAGTCCGACTTGTAGATCGGCGCGGTGCAGCCCTCGACGTAGTGCACGTAGGCACCCTCGTCGACGATGATCAGGGTCCGCTCGAACTGGCCCATGTTCTCCGTGTTGATCCGGAAGTAGGCCTGGAGCGGGATCTCCACGTGCACGCCCGGCGGGACGTAGATGAAGGAGCCGCCCGACCACACGGCGGTGTTCAGCGACGCGAACTTGTTGTCACCGGGCGGGATGACGGTCCCGAAGTACTCCTTGAAGAGCTCCGGGTGCTCCTTCAGCGCGGTGTCGGTGTCGAGGAAGATGACGCCCTGCTCCTCCAGGTCCTCACGGATCTGGTGGTAGACGACCTCCGACTCGTACTGCGCGGCGACACCGGCCACGAGGCGCTGCTTCTCCGCCTCGGGGATGCCGAGCTTGTCGTACGTGTTCTTGATGTCCTCGGGCAGGTCCTCCCAGGACTCCGCCTGCTTCTCCGTGGAGCGCACGAAGTACTTGATGTTGTCGAAGTCGATGCCCGACAGGTCCGAGCCCCAGTTCGGCATGGGCTTCTTCTCGAAGAGCTTCAGGCCCTTGAGGCGGAGCTTGGTCATCCACTCCGGCTCGGACTTCTTCGAGGAGATGTCCCGGACGACGTCCTCGTTCAGGCCGCGCTTCGCTGCGGCGCCGGCCTCGTCGGAGTCGGCCCAGCCGTATTCGTACTTGCCCAGGCCCTCGAGTTCGGGGTGGGCAGTCTCCGTGGGGAGAGTCATGCGGGGTTCCTCCCGGCCGTGCTTGCAGTGTTGTGGGTCTTGGAAGTCTTGGGGATGAACGTCGTGCAGACACCGTCGCCGTGCGCGATGGTGGCCAGCCGCTGGACATGCGTACCGAGCAGCTCGGCGAAGATCTCCGTCTCGGCCTCGCACAGCTGCGGAAACTGCTCGGCGACGTGGGCGACCGGGCAGTGGTGCTGGCACAGCTGCTCGCCGGTGGGCGCGCTGCGCGCGGTAGCAGCGTACCCGTCCACGCTCAGGGCCTTGGCCAGCGCTTCCGTCCGCTCCTCGGGTGCGGCCGCCTCTACCGCCTTCCGATACGCGGCCGCCTGGGCGGCCATCCGGGCGCGGGCGAAGGCGGCGACCGCCTCGCTGCCGCCCTCACGCTCGGCGATCCAGCGCAGCGCGTCGGCGGCGAGCTTGTCGTACGACTGGTCGAAGGCGTCCCGGCCGCAGTCGGTGAGGGCGAACACCTTGGCGGGCCGGCCGCGGGTGCGCGCTCCGTAGACCCGCTGCTCGCGTGCCTCGACGACATCGTCGGCGACCAGCGCGTCCAGGTGCCGGCGTACGGCCGCCTGGGTGAGGCCGAGCCGTCCGGCGAGTTCGGCGACGGTCGACGGGCCGTGGTCCAGGATGGACCGCGCGACCCGGTTGCGCGTCGAGCGCTCACCGGTCGCGAACTCCTCCTGAGGGGCCCCCGTGGGGGTCTCCCGAGCCTCGCCGACGTTTTTCACAACGCCATTGTTGCGTAATTCCTCAGAGACAGGCAAGCGGCGTCCTGTCCGCCCGACGGTGCCCTGCGTCACTTAGGCAAACCTAAGCTGACCTGCGGAAACGATCTTTG
The DNA here is from genome assembly GCF_006539505.1 of Streptomyces spinoverrucosus. GTDB lineage: Bacteria > Actinomycetota > Actinomycetes > Streptomycetales > Streptomycetaceae > Streptomyces > Streptomyces spinoverrucosus. The sequence goes on along the minus strand of NZ_BJND01000012.1, from coordinate 250,020 downwards.
ATCGATCATCGTGCCTAGTCGGAGGGGGTTCCTGGTCACCGGCCGGATCCGGCCCCCCGCCCCCGCGGGCGCGGGCCGCGAACCTAGACTCTGGACCCATGCGAAGTGAGCCCGTGGTCCAGGTGCAGGCCCTGGTGAAGCGGTACGGCGACAAGACCGCGGTGAACGGCCTGGACCTGCGGGCCCGTGCGGGCGTCACCGCGGTGCTCGGTCCCAACGGGGCCGGCAAGACGACCACGGTCGAGACCTGCGAGGGGTACCGGAGGCCGGACTCGGGCACGGTGCGTGTCCTGGGCCTCGACCCGGTGCGGCAGTCCCGCGAGCTGCGGCCGCGGATCGGCGTGATGCTCCAGTCCGGCGGCGTCTACTCCGGCGCCCGCGCCGACGAGATGCTCCGCCATGTGGCCCGGCTGCACGCGCACCCGCTGGATGTGGACGCCCTGATCGAACGCCTCGGCCTCGGCAGCTGCGGCCGCACGACGTACCGCCGCCTCTCCGGGGGCCAGCAGCAGCGGCTGGCGCTGGCCATGGCCGTCGTCGGCCGCCCGGAGCTGGTGTTCCTGGACGAGCCGACCGCAGGTCTTGACCCGCAGGCCCGCCGGGCCACGTGGGACCTGGTCCGGGACCTGCGCGCGGACGGCGTCTCCGTGATCCTCACGACCCACTACATGGACGAGGCCGAGCAGCTCGCCGACGACGTCGCGATCATCGACGCCGGCCGGGTCATCGCCCAGGGCTCTCCCGAGGAGTTGTGCCGCGGCGGCGCCGAGAACACGCTGCGCTTCACCGGCCGCCCCGGCCTCGACATCGGCTCCCTGCTCAAGGCGCTCCCCGCGGACTGCGCGGCCGCCGAGCTGACGCCGGGCTCGTACCGGGTCGTCGGCAAGGTCGACCCGCAGCTGCTGGCGACGGTGACGTCGTGGTGCGCCCAGCACGGGGTGATGCCGGACCGGATCTCGGTGGAACGGCACACTCTGGAGGACGTCTTTCTGGAGCTCACCGGCAAGGAGCTGCGCTCGTGACCAGCGCTGGTACGTATGTCCCGAAGCCCGGCGCGGCGCCGCTCCCCCGCATGATCGCGGCGCAGGCGGCGCTGGAGACGAAGATGCTGCTGCGCAACGGCGAGCAGCTGCTGCTGACGGTGATCATTCCGACGCTGCTGCTCGCGCTCTTCAGCACCGTCGACATCGTCGACACCGGCGAGGGAAAGGCCGTCGACTTCCTCGCCCCCGGCATCCTCGCTCTCGCCGTGATGTCGACGGCGTTCACGGGCCAGGCGATCGCGACGGGCTTCGAACGCCGGTACGGCGTGCTGAAGCGGCTGGCGTCCTCCCCGCTCCCCCGCTGGGGCCTGATGACCGCGAAGACCGCGTCCGTGCTGGTCGTCGAGGTGCTCCAGGTGATCCTCGTGACGGTGATCGCCCTAGCGCTGGGCTGGTCGCCGCAGGGCAATCCGTTCACCGTGCTGCTCCTGCTGGTCCTCGGTACGGCCGCCTTCTCCGGGCTCGGTCTGCTGATGGCGGGCACGCTCAAGGCGGAGGCGACGCTGGCCGCCGCGAACCTCGTCTTCCTGCTACTGCTCGTCGGCGGCGGGGTGATCGTCCCGCTGGACAAGTTCCCGGACGCGGCGCAGAGCGTGCTGGGTCTGCTGCCCATCTCGGCGCTGTCGGACGGGCTGCGGGACGTGCTCCAGCACGGGGGCGGGATGCCGTGGGGCGACCTGGGGATCCTGGCCGGGTGGTCGGTGGTGGGCCTGGCGGCGGCGGGCCGCTTCTTCCGCTGGGAGTGACCCTCGTGAACGCGTGCACAAGCGGCCCCCTACGATGGTGCCCGTGCCAAAGTTGACCCGCGCCGACGCCGCAGCGGCCCTGCGCAACCCCCTCGCCTTCATCGCCGCACGCTGGACCCCCACCACCAGGACGGTTCAGCGAGCGGCTCTCGCGGCACTCGTCATGTCGGTGGTCATCGTGGTCACCGGCGGCGCGGTCCGGCTGACCGGCTCGGGCCTCGGCTGCCCGACCTGGCCCAAGTGCACGGCCGACTCCCTGACCGCGACCCGCGAGATGGGTCTGCACGGCGTCATCGAGTTCGGCAACCGCATGCTCACGTATGTGCTGTGCGCGGCGGTCGGCTGGGCCATCATCGCGGCCCGCGCGCAGAAGCCGTGGCGGCGCAGCCTGACCCGGCTGGGCTGGGCGCAGTTCTGGGTCGTGATGAGCAACGCCGTGCTCGGCGGCATCGTCGTGCTGGTCGGTCTCAACCCGTACACGGTCGCGGCCCACTTCCTCGCCACCACGGCGCTGATCACCGTCGCCGCGGTGATGTGGCAGCGCATCCGGGAGGGCGACGGTGCGGCGCGGCCGCTGGTCGGCAAGGCCGTGCGGCAGCTGGTGTGGTGCCTGATCGCCGCGAGCGCCCTGCTGATCATGGTCGGCACGGTGGTCACCGGGGCGGGCCCGCACGCGGGTGACTCCAGCGACGTACCGCGCATGCCGGTCGACTGGGAGACGGTCAGCAAGGTGCACGCGGTCCTGGCGTGGATCGTGGTGACGCTGACCTTCGCGCTGTGGTTCGTCCTCAAGGCCGTCGACGCCCCGCGCGGCCCGCTGAACCGCACCCGCGACCTGTTCCTGGTCCTGCTCGCCCAGGGCGTCATCGGCTACGTCCAGTACTTCACAGACCTCCCCGAACTCCTGGTCGCCCTGCACATGCTCGGCTCCTGCCTGGTCTGGATCGCGGTCCTCCGCGTAACCCTGTCCCTGCGCGAACGCCCGACGGACACCCCGTCCGACACACCGGCGCCTCAGGAGTACGCCACCACCAGCGCGTCGATGGCCGGCCCCAGGTAGCTCCGCGTCAGCTCGCCGCGCCGCGCGGTCCACTCCGGGGCGGGCGGCGCGGGATCGCCGTACCGCCGCCCGCGGATGTCCTCGACCACCTCCGCGGGCGCCCCGAGGCCGGGCAGCACCTCCAGCGCCTCCCGCTTGGAGATCAACCGCCCGTCCCGCAGAGTCACGGCGGCCCGCGCGAAGGTCGTCAGCCCCACGTCGACCCAGACGTCCCGCGTCCACAGCGGCGCCCGGCGTACGGCGGGCCGCCAGAAGTCCCGCTGGTCGCGTACGACGAAGCCGTTCAGCTCCTGGTCCACAACGGGTGGGACCACGTCCGCCGGCGGGACGCCGTACAGCACCCGGCCGAAGGCGTGCAGTTCCCGGCGGGTCACGGGGGTGACCGGGCGGCGCATCAACCGCCGGTGCGCCCACGTGAGGTGCGGCCGCCGGGAGTCGGCCGACGTGCCGGGCGTCAGATAGCTGCAGTGCAGCCTGGCCGCGAGGGGCTCGGCACGCAGCCGGCTGTGCAGCGCCGCGACCCGCCATGCCGTGACCGGCGTCACGGGCCCCGGCAGCACCGCGATCAGGTCGAGGTCGCTACGGCCCTCCTGGTAATCGCCACCGGCGAGCGAACCGTGCGCCCAGACCGCGAGCGGCTTCAGCGGCCCGAGTTCGATGAGGAAGCGGTCGAGTAAGTCCTGGGTCGGCATCCGCCCAGTCTGTGTGGCTCAGTCCAGCCCGTACACCCTGCGCGCGTTCCCCGCCGCGATCAGGCCCGCGACCCGCTGGGCGTCCGTCAGGGACCAGGCGCCCTCCGTCACCCAGGTGCCCAGGACGCGGGCCAGGGCCTCGCGGAACAGGCGGGCGCCGACCACGTGCAGTTCGGGCAGGCCCTGGGCGCCGCTGGAGAAGAGGATCTTGCCGAAGGGGGCCAGTTCCAGGATCTCGGCGAGGACGGTGGCGGCGCGGGCGCCGGTGCGGACCAGGGCGGCGCCGGAGTCGGCGTAGACGTGCGGGAAGACGCCGGCGAGGTGGGCGGCGTGGCGGTGGTACGGGTAGCCGTGCAGCAGGATCAGGTCGGTGCCCATGCCGGCCGTCGCGCGGACGAAGTCCGTGAGCAGCACCGGGTCCGTGCGGTCGATGCGCAGGCCCGGTTCACCGAGCCCGGCGTGCAGCTGGAGGGGCAGGCCGGAGGCGACCGCGATCCACAGCAGATGCCGTAGCAGCACCGGGTCGCTCAGCTCGCCGCCGACCCGCCGACCGGCCAGCCAGCGGCCCGCCGCGCCCCGCACCTCACCCGCCCCCGGCGGCTCGGGCGCGAGCGCGAGGCCGTGCCGGACACCCGCGACCGAGGTGAAGGCGACGGCGTTCGCCGCGGCCCCGTGCACCGACTCGGCGAGGTTCGCCAGGAATGACTCGACGGTGCCGGAGGTGTCGGCGACCTGCTCGGCCAGCAGTTCCAGGCGGACGATCTCACGCGCCTCGGCGGTCGCGGTCGAGGCCATCTCGGCGGGGCTGGTCAGGTCGCCGGGCAGTCCGGTGTCGATGAGATACGTCGTGATGCCACTGCCGCGCAGCAACCGCCGGGCCGCCTCCAGTACGCCGAGTTCGCGACGCCGGGCGAGATAGCGGGCGGGCGGGCAGTGCGGTTCCAGGCCGAGCAGCGGGGGGCACCAGCGGCGTACCGCGAAGCCGGTCTGGGTGTCGAAGAGGGTGGTGCCGGGGGCGGGCGGGCCCTCGGTGCGGGCCAGCTGGGCCTCGAAGGTGCCGAGGCCCAGCTCCGTTCTCAGCACGCCGTGGCAGTACTGGTCCACGAGGGACGGCGTTTCGATCATCCGGACTCCCGCGACTGGACCACGTACTCCTACGAGTCCTAACGGGTGAACCGGGTGTCAGGTGTTGCGTTCCCCGCGCCCTCGGAAAAACGTCCGGGAAATACCCGGGAATGCCCGGAAAGGGGTGCCGCTCAGCCGCCGATCTGGATCCCGGCCATCCGCTTCCACTCGTACGGGCCGGTCTTCACCTTCGCCGCGAACTCGCCGTCGAACGCCTCGTGGGCCGTGAGGCCGGACTTCTCCACCGCCTTCTCGGCGATCGCGTACGTCGGTGCCACCAGGTCGCCCCAGCCGCCGTCCTCGCCGACCAGCACAATCCGGGCACCGCGCTGTCCGATGTACGAGACCTGGGCCTCCGCCCCTCCGTGGGCCTTGGCGAAGGCGTTGATCTGCTTGGCGAGCCGGGTCACCCGGCGCTCGTCCACCTGCTGCGTGTCTCCCATGACCAGGATGCTACCGACGAGTAGCCGAAACGACCAGCGCCGGAAACGACAGGTCCTAGCGCAGGAAGGGGTCCACCGCCACCGCCACGAACAGCAGCGACACATAGGTGATCGACCAGTGGAACAGCCGCATCTCCTTCAGCTTCGCGCCCGTCACCTCGGCCTTCGCCCGGTTCTGCAGCGCGTGCGCCTCCCACAGCCACCAGCCGCCGGCCACCAGCGCGACCAGCGTGTAGAACCAGCCGGTGTAGCCGAGCGGGGTCAGCAGCAGCGAGACGGCGACCATGACCCAGCTGTAGATCACGATCTGCTTGGCGACGACCTTGTTGGACGCGATGACCGGCAGCATCGGCACACCGACGCGCGCGTAGTCGTCCTTCACCTTCATCGACAGCGGCCAGTAGTGCGGCGGCGTCCAGAAGAAGATGACCATGAACAGGATGAGCGGCGCCCAGGACAGCGAGTTCGTCACCGCCGTCCAGCCGATCAGCACCGGCATACAGCCCGCGATACCGCCCCACACGATGTTCTGCGAGGTGCGGCGCTTGAGGATCATCGTGTAGACGACGACGTAGAAGAGGAGTGCGCCGAGGGCGAGCCACGCCGACAGCCAGTTGACCGCGAGGCCGAAGAGAAGAGTGGAGGCGATCGCGAGGGCGATGCCGAAGGCGAGGCACTCGCGCGGACTGACCATGCCGGTGACCAGCGGACGCTGCGAGGTGCGGTCCATCAGCGCGTCGATGTCACGGTCGATGTACATGTTGAGCGCGTTGGCGCCGCCCGCGGAGAGGTACCCGGCGATGCAGGTGACGAGCACGAGGCCGAGGTCCGGCACACCCTGCTCGGCGAGGAACATCACCGGCACTGTGGTGATCAGCAGCAGCTCGATGATCCGCGGCTTGGTCAGCGCCACGAACGCCTTCACACGGGCCCCGAACGGCCGGTGACTCGGGCTCTCGCTCGTCCCGATAAGCCCCGCAGGACGGGATTCAACGGCCGTCACGCACACCCCTGACAGAGACATCCCAGCAAGCCCAAACCGTGTGAAGTCCCGGTAAAGGCTCGCGCGTACCACGCCACTGTAGACGTTGCCCATACCGCGACCTTCGCGGGGGTGGGGTCGTGTTGGACGGCGTGCTCCGAGGTGCGCCGAGGGCGTCGATTGAGCGGTCAGATGAGCGGCTGCGTATTCACTTGCCGAATGCGAAAGCGACCCGGTCGGGAGGCGGATCCACGACACTCCCGGCAGTCTGGAATGACTCGAAAAAACGCACGTTCTTACGGGGGTAGGCTCGACAACGGCCGGTGGGCGCCCAGTGCACCGGCAGCCGGTGTACGCGCAGGACACCGGCCTTCGACATGTGGAGAGGAGCCCTGACCCAGGGTGAGCACCAAGCCGACCACCACAGACCTCGAGTGGACCGAGCTGGACCAGCGGGCCGTCGACACCGCCCGCGTCCTGGCCGCCGATGCCGTACAGAAGGTCGGCAACGGCCATCCCGGTACGGCGATGAGCCTGGCGCCGGCCGCCTACACCCTCTTCCAGAAGGTGATGCGGCACGACCCGGCGGACGCCGACTGGGTGGGGCGGGACCGTTTCGTCCTGTCCGCCGGTCACTCGTCCCTGACCCTCTACACCCAGCTGTACCTGGCCGGCTTCGGCCTGGAGCTGGACGATCTGAAGGCCTTCAGGACGTGGGGTTCGAAGACCCCGGGTCACCCCGAGTACGGCCACACCGTGGGCGTCGAGACCACCACCGGCCCGCTCGGCCAGGGTGTCGCCAACGCGGTCGGCATGGCGATGGCGGCTCGCTACGAGCGCGGTCTGTTCGACCCGGACGCGGCCCAGGGCGAGTCCCCGTTCGACCACTTCGTCTACTGCATCGCCGGTGACGGCTGCCTCCAGGAGGGCATCTCCGCCGAGGCCTCCTCCCTCGCCGGCCACCAGAGGCTCGGCAACCTCATCCTGCTGTGGGACGACAACCACATCTCGATCGAGGGCGACACCGAGACCGCCGTCTCCGAGGACACGGTCAAGCGGTACGAGGCGTACGGCTGGCACGTGCAGCGGATCGCCCCGAAGCCGGACGGCGACCTGGACCCGCACGCGATCTACAACGCGATCGAGGCGGCCAAGAAGGTCACGGACCGGCCGTCCTTCATCGCGATGCGCTCGATCATCGCCTGGCCCGCCCCCAACGCCCAGAACACCGAGGCCGCGCACGGCTCGGCGCTCGGCGACGAGGAGGTCGCGGCCACCAAGCGCGTCCTCGGCTTCGACCCGGAGCAGAGCTTCGAGGTCGCGGACGAGGTCATCGGCCACACCCGGCAGGCGATCGAGCGGGGCCGGCAGGCGAAGGCCGAGTGGGAGAAGTCGTTCCAGGAGTGGCGCGACAACAACCCCGAGCGCGCCGCCGAGTTCGACCGGATCAGCAAGGGCGAGCTGCCCACCGGCTGGGAGGAGAAGATCCCGGTCTTCGAGGCGGGCAAGGGCGTCGCGACGCGTGCCGCGTCCGGCAAGGTGCTCCAGGCCCTCGGCGCGGTGATCCCCGAGCTGTGGGGCGGCTCGGCCGACCTGGCCGGCTCGAACAACACGACGATCGACAAGACGTCGTCGTTCCTCCCGGCGGACAACCCGCTGCCCGAGGCCGACCCGTACGGCCGCACGATCCACTTCGGCATCCGTGAGCACTCCATGGCCGCGGAGATGAACGGCATCACGCTGCACGGCAACACCCGTGTCTACGGCGGCACGTTCCTGGTGTTCTCCGACTACATGCGCAACGCCGTACGCCTGTCGGCGCTGATGCACCTGCCGGTGACGTACGTCTGGACGCACGACTCCATCGGTCTCGGTGAGGACGGCCCGACGCACCAGCCGGTCGAGCACCTGGCGTCGCTGCGCGCGATCCCGGGGCTGAACGTGGTCCGCCCGGCGGACGCCAACGAGACCGCGATCGCCTGGCGCGAGATCCTCGGGCGGTACACCAAGGAGTTCGGCAAGGGTGCCCCGCACGGCCTCGTGCTGACCCGCCAGGGCGTGCCGACGTACGAGCCCAACGACGAGGCCGCGCGCGGCGGTTACGTGATGTTGGAGGCCGAGGGCGGCGAGCCGCAGGTCGTCCTCATCGCCACCGGTTCCGAGGTGCATGTGGCCGTCGAGGCGCGCGAGCGGCTCCAGGCCGACGGTGTGCCCACGCGCGTGGTGTCGATGCCGTCCGTGGAGTGGTTCGAGGAGCAGGACCAGGGGTACCGGGACAGCGTGCTGCCACCGTCCGTGAAGGCTCGTGTCGCGGTCGAGGCGGGGATCGGCCTGACCTGGCACAAGTACGTCGGGGACGCCGGTCGCATCGTTTCCCTGGAGCACTTCGGGGCTTCGGCCGACGGCAAGGTCCTTTTCCGCGAGTACGGCTTCACTGCCGAGAACGTCGCCTCCGCAGCCCGGGAATCGATCGCCGCAGCCCAGCGCTGACGCTCATATACGACACGTAGGAGATGCATTTTCCATGACAGACGCACTGAAGCGCCTCTCCGATGAAGGCGTCGCGATCTGGCTGGACGACCTGTCGCGCAAGCGGATCACGTCCGGCAACCTCGCCGAGCTGATCGACCAGCAGCACGTCGTGGGCGTCACCACCAACCCGACGATCTTCCAGAAGGCGATCTCGTCCGGTGACGGGTACGAGCAGCAGCTCGCCGACCTCGCCGCCCGCAAGGTCACCGTCGAGGAAGCCGTCCGCATGATCACCACGGCGGACGTCCGGGACGCCGCCGACATCCTGCGCCCCGTCTTCGACGCCACCGGCGGCAAGGACGGCCGGGTGTCCATCGAGGTCGACCCGCGCCTCGCGCACAACACCCGCGCGACCGTCGCCGAGGCCCGGCAGCTGGCCTGGCTGGTGGACCGGCCCAACACCCTGATCAAGATCCCGGCCACCAAGGCGGGTCTGCCGGCGATCACCGAGACGATCGGCAACGGCATCAGCGTCAACGTCACGCTGATCTTCTCGCTGGAGCGCTACCGCGAGGTCATGGACGCCTACCTCTCCGGTCTGGAGAAGGCGAAGGCGAAGGGCCTCGACCTCTCCCTGATCCACTCGGTGGCGTCCTTCTTCGTGTCCCGCGTGGACACCGAGATCGACAAGCGGATCGACGCGCTCGGCACCGACGAGGCCAAGGCGCTGCGCGGCAAGGCCGCCGTCGCCAACGCGCGGCTCGCCTACCAGGCGTACGAGGAGGTCTTCGGCTCGGACCGCTGGAGCGCGCTGGACAAGGCGGGCGCCAACAAGCAGCGTCCGCTGTGGGCGTCGACCGGCGTGAAGGACAAGGCGTACAAGGACACCATGTACGTCGACGACCTGGTCGCGCCGAACACTGTCAACACCATGCCCGAGGCCACCCTGCTGGCCACCGAGGACCACGGGCAGATCACCGGCAACACCGTCGCCGGGACGTACGAGCAGGCCCGCGCCGAACTCGACGCGGTCGAGCAGCTCGGGATCAAGTACGACGACGTGGTCCAGCTTCTTGAGGACGAGGGCGTCGAGAAGTTCGAGGCGTCCTGGAACGACCTGCTGGCCTCGACCGAGGCCGAGCTGAAGCGACTCGCCCCTTCGGAGGGCTGAAACCTTGTCGAGCAGCAACCCGCTGCGTGACCCCGCAGACCGACGGCTCCCGCGTATCGCGGGGCCGTCGGGCCTGGTCATCTTTGGCGTCACGGGCGATTTGTCACGAAAGAAGCTGATGCCCGCGGTGTACGACCTCGCGAACCGGGGTCTGCTGCCGCCGGGCTTCTCGCTGGTCGGGTTCGCCCGCCGCGAGTGGGCCAACGAGGACTTCGCGCAGGAGGTCCACGACGCCGTCAAGGCACACGCCCGTACGCCGTTCCGCGAGGAGGTCTGGCAGCAGCTCATCCAGGGGATGCGCTTCGTGCAGGGCACCTTCGACGACGACGACGCCTTCGAGCGGCTGCGCGGCACCATCGACGAGCTGGACAAGGCGCAGGGCACGGGCGGCAACTTCGCCTTCTACCTGTCGGTGCCGCCGCGCTCCTTCCCGGTGGTCATCCAGCAGCTGAAGAAGCACGGGCTGGCCGACCAGACGAGCGGCTCGTGGCGCCGCGCGGTGATCGAGAAGCCGTTCGGGCACGACCTGACGTCGGCCGAGGAACTGAACAAGGTCGTCCACGAGGTCTTCGCCCCGGACCAGGTCTTCCGGATCGACCACTACCTGGGCAAGGAGACCGTCCAGAACATCCTGGCGCTGCGCTTCGCCAACACCATGTTCGAGCCGATCTGGAACCGGTCCTTCGTGGACCACGTGCAGATCACCATGGCCGAGGACATCGGCATCGGCGGCCGGGCCGGGTACTACGACGGGATCGGCGCCGCCCGTGACGTCATCCAGAACCATCTGCTGCAGCTGCTCGCGCTGACCGCGATGGAGGAGCCGGCCTCCTTCGACGCGGACGCGCTGGCCGCGGAGAAGACCAAGGTGCTGGGCGCCGTGCAGCTGCCCAAGGACCTGGGCCGCGACACCGTGCGCGGACAGTACGCGGCGGGCTGGCAGGGCGGCGCGAAGGTCATCGGCTACCTCGAAGAGGACGGCATCGACCGCGCGTCCAAGACCGACACCTACGCCGCGATCAAGCTGGAGATCGACAACCGGCGGTGGGCCGGCGTGCCGTTCTACCTGCGCACCGGCAAGCGCCTCGGGCGCCGCGTCACCGAGATCGCGGTGGTCTTCCAGCGCGCCCCGCACTCCCCCTTCGGCACCACGGCCACCGAGGAGCTGGGCCAGAACGCGATCGTCATCCGCGTCCAGCCCGACGAGGGCGTCACCGTCCGCTTCGGCTCCAAGGTGCCGGGCACCTCGATGGAGATCCGGGACGTCTCCATGGACTTCGCGTACGGCGAGTCCTTCACGGAGTCCAGCCCGGAGGCGTACGAGCGGCTGATCCTGGACGTCCTGCTGGGCGACTCCAACCTCTTCCCGCGCACCGAGGAGGTCGAGCTGTCCTGGAAGATCCTCGACCCGATCGAGGAGTACTGGGACCGCAACGGCAGGCCCGCTCAGTACCCGGCCGGCACGTGGGGGCCCGTCGAGGCGGACCAGATGCTCGAACGAGACGGACGGAGCTGGCGCCGGCCATGAAGATAGACCTCACCGACACCACGGCCAGCAAGGTCAACAAGGCGCTTGTGCAGGGCCGCCGCGCCATCGGCACACCCGCCGTCGGCATGGTCCTCACCCTGGTCATCGTCACCGACGAGGAGAACGCCTACGACGCCCTGAAGGCCGCCAACGACGCCTCGCGCGAGCACCCCTCGCGCACCCTCCTCGTCATCAGGCGCGTCTCGCGCACCCCCCGGGACCGCACGCAGTCCCGCCTCGACGCCGAGGTGCGGGTGGGCGCGGACGCGGGCACCGGCGAGACGGTGATCCTGCGGCTGTACGGCGATGTGGCCGACCACGCGCAGTCGGTGGTGCTGCCGCTGCTGCTGCCGGACGCCCCCGTCGTCGTGTGGTGGCCGGTCAACGCGCCTCTCGACCCGGCGAACGACCCGCTCGGCGCGCTGGCCCAGCGCCGGGTCACCGACACCTACGCCGCCGAGCAGCCGGTGCGGGAGCTGTCCGCCCGCGCCGACACCTACACGCCCGGCGACACCGACCTGTCGTGGACCCGGATCACGCCCTGGCGCTCGATGCTCGCGGCGGCCCTCGACCAGGTCGTCTGCGAGGTCAAGGGTGTCGAGGTGGAGGGCGAGGAGTTCAACCCGAGCTGTGAGCTGCTGGCGATGTGGCTCGCGGACCGGCTGGACGTCCCCGTCCGGCGCTCGCTGTCCCCGGGGCCCGGTCTCACGGCGGTCCGCATGGACACCGACTGCGGCCCGATCGCCCTCGACCGCGCCGACGGCTCGCTGGCCACGCTGTCCATCCAGGGCCAGCCGGACCGTGCGGTGGCGCTGAAGCGCCGGGAGACGGCCGAGCTGATCGCGGAGGAGCTGCGGCGGCTGGATCCGGACGACACGTATGCGTCGGCGCTGCGGTACGGGGTGGACCGGCTGAACGCCTCGGCGTCGGCCGCCGCGGCGGAGCCGCCCGCCAAAGGAGAAGCCGAAGGAGACGGCGCCGGCGACGAGCCGGAAGCCGTCCCGGCTCCCCTCGAAACCGCTGCGAAAGCACCCGCGAAGGACGCGGCGGCGCCGGCACCGGTGAAGAAGGCGGCGGCGAAGTGAGCACACCCCAACTGGTCGTCCACCGCGACAAGGAACTGATGGCGCAGGCCGCCGCGGCCCGGCTGATCACGAAGATCGTGGACGCACAGGCCTCGCGCGGCACCGCGTCCGTCGTCCTGACCGGCGGCCGCAACGGCAACGGCCTGCTGGCCGCGCTGGCCGCCGCGCCCGCCCGGGACGCCATCGACTGGGCCCGCCTGGACCTGTGGTGGGGCGACGAGCGCTTCCTGCCCGAGGGCGACCCGGACCGCAATGTCACCCAGGCCCGCGAGGCGCTCCTCGACTCCGTCCCGCTGGACCCGAAGCGCGTGCACGCCATGCCCGCGTCGGACGGCCCGTACGGTTCGGACGTGGACGCGGCGGCGGCCGCCTACGCCGAGGAACTGGCCGGGGCGGCGGTCCCGGAGAACCACGCCCCGGTCCCGACGTTCGACGTCCTGATGCTGGGCGTCGGCCCGGACACCCACGTGGCGTCCCTGTTCCCGGAGCTGCCCGCGGTGCGGGAGACGGACCGCATGGTGGTCGGCGTCCACGGCGCCCCCAAGCCTCCACCGACCCGTATCACCCTCACCCTCCCGGCGATCCGGGCGGCCCGTGAGGTGTGGCTGCTGGCGGCGGGCGAGGACAAGGCGAACGCCGCGGCCATGGCGCTCTCGGGCGCCGGCGAGATCCAGGCCCCGGCAGCGGGCGCGTACGGCAGGCAGCGCACCCTGTGGCTGCTGGACGCGGCGGCGGCCTCCCAGCTGCCGCGATCGCTGTATCCTCCGGCTTCACCCTGAGAACCGCTTTCCCGGAAGGCCCCAGGTCGATCGCCTGGGGCCTTCTCGTCTCACGGGGCGATGTTGTGGTTGAGCCGGAACAGGTTCCCGGGGTCGTGGCGCCGCTTGATCTCCGTCAGACGGGCGTGGTTCGTACGGTAGTTGGCGCGTACGCGATCCTGGTCGTCCGCGTCCATGAAGTTGACGTACCCGCCCTCGGCGGAGTGCGGGCGGAGCGCCCCGTAGAAGGCCCGGATCCAGTCCTTCTGGGCCTCGCAGTCCTCGCGGGTCGTGAGGGCGGGGCTGAGCGCGGTCGCGAAGTCGACATCCCGGTAGGCGAAGGCGGTGTCCTCGGGCCCGACCCGCTGGACGGCGCCGTCGAGGGGGAACACCACCGTGGCGCTCTGGATGGTGGGGGTCGAGGCGCCGTACTCGACGTACGCGTCGATGACCCCGTCCGGCAGGCCGCGGCTGAAGGTGCCCTTCCAGTAGTGGAAGAGGCCCGCGGGCAGCAGCTCGTCGAACAGCGTGTTGATCACCGGGTAGGGAATGCGGTCGACCTTCCGACCGAGGACGGGGCCGAGCCCGGCGATCCGGGACCGGATCCGGTCGTCCTGCTCCTCCGGTCCGCTCCAGCAGCCGACCACCGCGCAGACCGGCCGGCCGTGCCAGCGCTCGGGCAGGAACGGAAGCGGCGGTCCGAGGCCCACGATGAGCAGCGCGCCGAGCCTGTCGTCCGCGTCGGCGATCATCTCTCGGTAGCGGCGGATCACCTCGCCGTCGAGCGGGAAGAACGTCGGCCCGCCGAGGATGTCGGCGATGGGGTGCAGCCGGTACGCGAACGACGTGACGACCCCGAAGTTCCCGCCTCCGCCGCGCACCGCCCACATCAGGTCGGCGTGCTGGTCCTCGGTGCAGGTCAGGAAGGATCCGTCGGCGGTCACCAGGTCGACCGAGAGCAGGTTGTCGCAGGCCAGACCGCAACGCCGGGCCAGATAGCCCATGCCGCCGCCCGTGGTGAGGCCGCCGATGCCGGTCGTGGAGACGACTCCGCCGGTGGTGGCCAGGCCGAAGGCGTGCGTGGCGTGGTTGACGTCGGCCCAGGTGCAACCGCCCTCGGCCCACGCGGTACGCGTCTCGGGGTCGACCCGGATCCCGTGCATCCGCCCGAGGTCGAGGACGACCCCGTCGTCGCAGGTGCCGTAGCCGGGGACGCTGTGGCTGCCGCCGCGCACGGCGAGTGGCAGCCCCTGTTCGCGGGCGAAGTCCACGGTGGCGATGACATCGCCCGCGTCGACGGCCCGGACGACGATGGCGGGCCGTTTGTCGATCATGGCGTTGTAGACCGTGCGGGCCTCGTCGTAGTCGGGGTCGCCGGGCTCGACGATGTCGCCGCGCACGGATCCGCGCAGCCGCCGCTCGTCCAGGGAACGTGTGGAGGTGGTCATGACCGCCACCTGCTTTCCGTCAGGCTTTCCGTCAGGTCGGAGAACGGGTCGCACCACCGGTGTACGCCCCGGTCCGGGCGGCCCTCATCGCCGGAACCGCCCATCCCGCCCCGTCGGGCATGGGCAGAACGGCCCATTCAGGCCAGGCGGTTCTGGTACGCGTACGCGGTCGCCGCGGCCCGCGAGTTCACGTCGAGCTTGGCGAAGATGTTGTTGAGGTGCCGGGCGACGGTGTGCTCGCTGATCACCAGCTCCGCGGCGATCGCCCGGTTCGTCCTGCCCGCGGCGACCAGCCGCAGCACCTGGATCTCCCGGTCCGTGAGTTCGCCGGGCTGCCGGCCGCCCGCGCTCCCGAGCAGCGCCGCCGCCCGCCGCGCGTCCGGCACGGCGCCCAGCCGCTCGAAGGTCGCCCGCGCGGCCCGCAGCTCCATGCGGGCGCCTTCGTCGTCGCCGGCGGTCCGGTCGGCGGCGGCCAGCGTCATCCGGACCTGCGCCTCCTCGTACGGCACGTCCAGCGCCAACCACAGGGCGAGCGCCCGGCGGAGCAGCGACAGCGCACGATCGAGGTCGTGTTCGGCGTAGGCGACCGCACCGCCCGCCGACGCGGCGACAGCATGCAGCATCGTCGTGTGCGACGCGCGCCGCTGCTGCCAGTCGCGGGCGAGGGTCTCCAGCTCGGCCGCCGCCGCACGGGCCTCGTCGAGCCGGCCGAGCGCGAGCGAGATCTCGACCTGCGCGGCGAGCAGCCGGCAGCGCCCGAGCCGGTCGTCCCCGTCGTCCGCGCCGCCCGCCAGGGCGAGCCGCAGGGCGGTGGCCGACGCCTCGGGCCTGCCCTGGGCCAGCCGCAGCAGGGCGAGGCCGGGCTGCGGGTCACGGCCGAGTTCGTGCGCCCGCTGGTACGCCGCCTCGGCCGCGGCCAGCTCACCGCGGCGCCGCTGGATGTCCCCGGTGGCGCAGAACGCCTCGCCGGCGATCCGGCGCTCGTAGGGCAGCAGCTCCTCGCAGGTCCGTACGGCCTGGTCAAGCGCCTGGGGCCAGCGGCCGCGCAGGTCCAGCACCTGCACGCGGTGCACCCGGCACAGGCCCCGGAAGTTGTTCTCCGCCGGCATGGCCGCGCACCACTTCATGGCCGCGTCGGTCCATTCGGCAGCACGCTCCAGATCGGCGCAGGCCATGCAGCGCTGCAGGCCCAGGCAGTAGATCCAGCCGGTGAAGAAGGCGCTCAGCTCGCCCGCCATGGCCGAGCACATCGCGTCGTCGAGCAGGTCGAGACCCTCGGCGACCCGGCCCTGGGCCAGCAGGACACCCGCCTGCGCCTGAACGCTCATCGCGTACAGGTCCGGGCTGCCGCACTGCCGCGCGATCCCCGCCATCCGCCGGGCCACGGCCATGGCCTCGTCGAACGCCCCGCGCGCCGCGGCCGCCTCGGCCTCCATCCACGCCAGATAGCACTGCTCGACGCACTCGGGCTCCCCGCTCAGATGCCGCCGCGCCCGGCGCAGCCATCCGGCGGCCACCGCCGTGCGGCCCGCCAGCTGGTGCTCGTAGAAGAGCATCCAGGCGCAGTACCCGGCACGCCGCTCGGCGCCCGCCGCGACGTACCCGGCATAGGCCTTCATCCGCGCGGTGATCGACTCCTCGACATGGCTCGTCCACCAGGCGGCGTCCGCGTAGGCCGCGAAGTCGTCCGGGGTGAGACCGGCGGACACTCCGCTGAGCAGGCGATACGCCTCGGCCCACGCCTCCCGGGCGACGGCGTCCCGGGCGCGGCGAAGGGCCTGCGAGGCAGCCGATGCGGTGCCGGTGTCCGTACCGGTGCCGGTGCCGGTGCTGTGGTCAGCCACCCGCGGCTCCCTTCTCGCGCCCCGCGAGCCGGACCGTCCCCTCACCAGGATAGGCAGGGCGGCACTACTTGACCGAGCCCGCCATCACCCCCTGCACAAAGTGCCGCTGGAACGCGAAGAACACCGCCACCGGCACGATCAGCGAGACAAAGGCCCCCGGCGCCAGGACGTCGATGTTGCTGCCGAACTGCCGTATCTGCGACTGGAGTTCAACCGTCAGCGGCTGTGAGGAGCTGTCCGCGAACAGCAGGGCCACCAGCATGTCGTTCCACACCCACAGGAACTGGAAGATGGCGAGGCTGGCGATGGCCGGCCGGCCCACCGGCAGGACGAGGCGGGTGAAGATGCGCCACTCGCTGCCGCCGTCCATCCGGGCGGCCTCCAGCATCTCCTTCGGCATCTCGGCGAAGTAGTTGCGCAGCAGGAACACCGCGAACGGCAGGCCGTAGGCCACATGGAAGAGGACGACGCCCGGGATCGTGCCGAACAGGCCCAGCTGGCCGAAGAGTTTGGCCACCGGCAGCAGACCGATCTGGACCGGCACCACCAGCAACGCCACCACCAGAAGGAACAGCGGCTCGCGGCCCGGGAAGTCCAGCCAGGCGAAGGCGTATCCGGCGAGGGCCGCGATGACGACGACCAGGACCGTCGTCGGCACCGAGATCAGGACCGTGTTCCAGAACGCCTGCGTGATGCCCGCGTTCTCCAGCAGCGCCGAGTAGTTGTCGAAGGACAGTTGGCCGGGGCTGGTGAACACCGTCCACCAGCCGCCCTTCGCGGTGTCCTCGGCGGACCGCAGCGACGACAGGAACAGCCCGGCCAGCGGGGTGAGCCAGATCAGGCCCACCACCACGAGGAAGGCCTGGACCAGGCTGTTGCCCAGGCTTCGTCGGACGGCGTTCATCGCTGACTTCCCTTCATCGCCGGCTCCCCTTTCATCGCTGGCTCCTTCGGAAACGGCGGACGTTGAAGACCATCGCGGGGATCACCAGGAGCAGCAGCAGGACGCCCAGCGCGCTGCCGAGGCCCTGGTCGTTGCCCC
Organism: Streptomyces spinoverrucosus; assembly: GCF_006539505.1. GTDB lineage: Bacteria > Actinomycetota > Actinomycetes > Streptomycetales > Streptomycetaceae > Streptomyces > Streptomyces spinoverrucosus. The sequence continues at coordinate 232,581 of NZ_BJND01000012.1, read as the reverse complement.
CGCCGAAGGACACCAGCCACATCTGTGTCGCCAGCACGGTCGCGTCCTCCTGCACCGGGCCGGGCGCGATGATGTAGACGAGGTCGAAGACCTTCATCACGTTGATCACCAGGGTGACGAAGACGACCGTCAGTACCGGCGCCAGCAGCGGCACCGTGATCCTGCGGAAGATCTGCCACTCGTTGGCGCCGTCCATCCGCGCCGCCTCCAGCGCGTCCCTCGGCAGCGTCGACAGCCCCGCGCCGATCAGCACCATCGCGAAGCCGGTCCAGATCCACAGGTACGCCCCGATGATCGCGGGTGTCACCAGCGTGGGCCCGAGCCAGGAGATGCCGTCGTAGGGCGGGGAGAAGTTCGAGGCGGGCAGCCGCAGTGTGTACGAGCCCGAGTCCAGGCCCGCGAAGCGGAAGGAGCCGTCGGACGCCGTGGTCGTCGTACCGGCGGTCCTGCCGTCGCGCACCGCCTCGACCGTCATCTCGGGCAGCCCGCTCTCCTGCCGGTCGACCCGGCCCTGCTCCCCTCCCCCACCGGGCGTGAAGTCCAGGTACACGACTCCGCGCAGCTCACCGGCACCGGCCTTCTGCTCGGCCGCCGGGTACGCGGGCCGCGCACCGCCGGGCAGGTCACCCGGCAGCACCCCGACCAGGCCGAGCACCACCGTCTGACCCGGCGACGCGCTCGCCGTCGTCCGGTACGCCCCGTCCGCCTCCTTGGTCATCCCCTGCCCGTCGCGCGCCCGCGCGGTCGGATAGGACGACGTGCCCTCGAAGGCGTCGTGGACGGAGACCACGGCGGCGTTCAGCACACCCTTGTCCGGGTCCTCGTCGTAGGCGAGCCGGAAGATGATGCCGGCCGCGAGGAAGGACACCGCCATCGGCATGAACAGCAGCAGCTTGAACGCCGTCGCCCAGCGGACCTTCTCCACGAGCACGGCCAGGATCAGCCCCAGCCCGGTCAGCAGCGTCGGTGCGACGACGACCCAGATCGCCGTGTTGCGTACGGCCTTCAGCGTCGCCGGGTCGCGGAACATCTCGGTGTAGTTGTCGCCGCCCACGAACCGGGTGCCGGACGCGTCGAAGAAGCTGCGGCCGACGGAGAACAGCACGGGGTAGACGACGAGCGCGCCGAGCAGGAGCAGCGCGGGGAGGACGAAGAGCAGGGCGACGAGCGGACCCCGCCGCCGCGGGCGCCGGCCGTTCCCGGAGCCCGCGGCGGCCGGACGGCTCGCCTCTTTCACCAGTGTGGCTGCCATGTCAGCCCCGGTACGCCTTCGCCGCCGCGGCCTCCAGGTCGGCCGCCGTGCCCTTCGGGTCGGACGGGTCGCGCAGGAAGTCCTGAAGGATCTTCCACTCGCCGGCGCCCTTGGTGCCGCCGAAGGCCGCCGGTGCCTGGTCGGACATGTCGAAGCGGACCGAGTCGCCCGCGCCGACCAGGGACTTGGCGGTCGCGCGGGTCACGTCGTCGCCGTAGGAGGCGAGGTCGAGCTTCTTGTTCGGCGACAGGAAGCCGCCCGCCTCGGCCCACACCGCCGCGGCCTCGGGGGTGGCGAGGTACTCCAGGAGCTGCATCCCGGCCTCGGCGTTCTTGCCGTCCTTCAGGACGACGGCCGCGTCGCCGCCGCTGACGACCGGCGCGTCACCGCCGCCGACCGCAGGGAAGGGGAAGAAGTTCGCGTCCTCGCCGATGGTCCTGCCGAACTGGTCCTTGGCGACCCCGGCGACGAAGTCCCCCTCGTAGACCATGCCGGCCTCGGGCTTCGGCCCGAACACCTTCTCCACCGAGCCCGGGAAGTCGGTGTTGAGGGCCCCCTTCTGCCCGCCCGCTATGAGCTGCTTGTCCTTGAACAGCTTGCCGAGCGTCGTCAGCGCGTCGACCACCGAAGCGTCCGTCCACTTCAGCTGGTGCGCGGCGAGGGCGTCGTACTTCTCGGGCCCGGCCTGGGAGAGGTAGATGTTCTCGAACCAGTCGGTGAGCGTCCAGCCGTCCTGCCCTGCGACCGAGAAGGCGGCGAGCCCGGAGTCCGAGATGGTCTGTCCGGCCTTCAGCATGTCCTCGTACGTCGTCGGCGGCTCGACCCCGGCCTGGGTGAGGGCGTCGGGGCTGTACCAGACGGTCGACTTGTGGGCGGCCTTGAAGTACAGGCCGTACAGCGTGCCGTCGACACTGCCGTACGTCTTCCAGACGCCCGCGTAGTTGGCGTCGACGGCGGACTGGGCGGTCTTGGAGAGCGGCTTGAGCCAGCCCTCCTTGGCGAACTGCTGGAGCACGCCGACCTGCGGGACCATCACCACGTCGGGGGCGTTGCCGCCCTCGATCTTGCTGCCGACGACGGTGGAGACGTTGTCCCCGGTGGACACGAACTGGGTCTTCGCGCCGGTCTTCTCGCTGAAGGCGTCGAGCACCTTCTGGAAGTTCTCCTGCTCGCTGCCGGACCAGACACCGGCCACGGTGACCGTCTGGCCGCTGAGCGCCTTGTCCCCGCCGCCGGCCGTGACCGGGCCGCCGCCGCAGGCGGTCGCGCCGAGTGCCAGGACGAGGGCGGTGCAGCCGGTGAGCAGGGTGGTACGTCGTCGCATCATCGTTGATGTCCCTTCAGAGGTGGGGAGTTGACGAGGGGTCGGTGATCCACCAGGCGGCGGTGGAGCCGGGCAGCACCCCGGCGTCGGGGCAGGGCCCGCTCGCCAGCAGCGGGGCGCCGGGGACGGGGGCCGGTACAGGGGCAGTGCCGAAGTTCACGGCGCAGACCAGGTCGTCGCCGCGGGCGAAGGCCAGGACGTCCGGCGGGGTGTCCAGCCAGCGCAGCGTGCCCTCGCCCAACTGGGGCAGTGAGGCGCGCAGTTGGAGGCCGTCGCGGTACAGGTGCCAGAAGGAGCGGGTGTCGGCGAGGGCCCGGTCGGTGGCGTGCTCGGCGAACCACTCGGGCTGCGGCAGCCACGGCTTGACGCCCTCGACACCGGAGGTGAACCCGAACGGCGAGGCCTGCCCCGACCACGGCAGCGGCACCCGGCAGCCGTCACGGATCCGGGCCCGGCTGCCGGTGCGGCGAAAGATCGGGTCGGTGAGCACATCGTCGGGCAGATCGACGACCTCGGGCAGGCCCAGCTCCTCGCCCTGATAGATGTACGCGGCCCCGGGCAGCGCCAGCATCAACAGCGCGGCGGCACGGGCACGGGCGGCGCCCAGGCCGCTGCCTTCGGGAGCGGGTTCGCCATAGCGGGTGACGGTGCGGACCTGGTCGTGGTTGTTGAGGACCCAGGTGACCGTGGAGCCGGTCCCGGCGATGTCCTGCATGGCCTCGGAGATGACCTTGCGGAAGGCGTCCGGGTCCCAGGGGGCACCGAGCAGGTCGAAGAAGAAGGCCTGGTGGAGTTCGTCCGGGCGGACGTACAGGGCGTGCTCGCGGGCGGTCGGCACGGACACCTCGCCGACCAGCAGCCGCTCCCGGCCGTCGCGGGCGGCGTACTCGTCGCAGATGGCGCGCCACTGCCGCCACACGTCGTGCACCTCGGGCTGGTTCCAGGCGAGCGGGTTGACCGAGTCGCGGGTGCGGGCGTCGGCCTCCGGATCCGGGGAGTCCGGCAGGTCGGGGTGCTTGAAGAGGCCGGCGGCCACGTCGATGCGGAAGCCGTCGACACCGCGGTCGAGCCAGAAACGCAGCACCCGCGCGAACTCGGCGCCGGTCTCGGGGTTGCGCCAGTTCCAGTCCGGCTGCTCGGGCGTGAACATGTGCAGGTACCACTGGCCGTCGGGGACCCGGGTCCAGGCCGGGCCGCCGAACATGGCGTGCCAGTTGTTGGGCGGCTCGGCGCCGTCGGGGCCGCGGCCGTCGGCGAAGTGGAAGCGGGCGCGGGCCGCGCTGCCGGGCGGCGAGGCCAGCGCCTCGCGGAACCAGCGGTGCTCGCTGGAGCAGTGGTTCGGCACGATGTCCAGCAGCACCTTGATGCCGAGCCGCCGGGCGGCCCGCACCAGGAGGTCGAACTCGGCGAGATCGCCGAACAGCGGGTCGACGTCGCAGTAGTCGGCCACGTCGTACCCGTGGTCGTGCTGCGGCGACGGATAGAAGGGGCTCAGCCAGATCCCGTCGACCCCGAGCTTCTTCAGGTACGGCAGCCCGGCCCGGACCCCGGCGAGATCGCCGACGCCGTCCCCGGTGCTGTCGAGAAAGCTGCGGACGTACACCTGGTAGATCACGGCGTCGCGCCACCAGCGATACCTACTCTGCATGCATGCATGTTATGTAGCCATGACGCAAAGGTGTCAATGAAGTGACCAGGGCAGACTGAGACGTTGGGAGATAAAATCCGGACTTATTGGGGCGTCTCGAAGTCAGATGAGATGCTCGCGTTACCTAACAAGTATCTAGCGGCTGGACACCGCGGCCAGCTCGCGCGCCAGCCGTCGCACCGCGCCCTCGGGCGTCTCGCGCCCGGTCATCGCGTCGCGCACGACCGCCTGCACCACCAGGCTGACCTGGTCGTACCGCGGGCTCTTGGGGCGCGGCGCCGCCGCGAGGACGCCCGCGCGCAGGGTCGGCAGATAGGGGAAGTCCCGCACCAGCTCCGGGTCCTCGTACAGCGCGGCCCGTACGGGCGGCAGCGCGCCACGGGTGAGCACCTGGCGCTGGACGGGCTCACTGGTGAGGTACGCGATCAGACGCGCGGCCGTGTCGGGGTGCCGCGCATGACTGCTGACGGCCAGGTTGGAGCCGCCGAGCACACTCGTGCCCGGCCCGTCCGGACCGGGCAGGGGCACGGCGCCGACCTTCCCGGCCAGCGGGGAGCCCTCGGCCGAGGCGGCGGCGTAGGCGTAGGGCCAGTTGCGCAGGAACAGCAGACGGCCGTCGAGGAAGGCCTGCTTGGACTCCTCCTCCTTGTACGTCAGCGCCTGCCGCGGGATCCAGCCCTCTCGGACGCCGCGGGCGAGGAAGCCGATGCCCTCGCGGGCCGCGTTGGAGTTCACGGTGACGCGTTCGCCCTCGTCGCCGAGGATCGTGCCGCCCGCCGAGTACACGGCCTCGGCCGCGTTGACGGTGAGGCCCTCGTACGGCAGGAACTGGCCGGCGTAGCCGTCGAGGCCGTACTTCGGGGCGATGGTCCGCGCGGCCCGTTCCAGTTCGGCCCAGGTGCGCGGCGGCGGGACGCCCTCCTTGGCGAGGACGTCCTTGCGGTACAGCAGCAGCCCGGCGTTGGTGACGTACGGCACGGCGTACAGCCGCCGGTCGTACGTCGCGGTGTCGACGACCCGGGGCAGGAAGGCGCCGAGCGGGAAGCGGTCCCGGGGCAGCGGGCGGATCCAGTCGGCCGCCGCGAACTCGGAGGTCCAGGCGACGTCGATGTTGAGGACGTCGAAGCGGCCACGGGCGTCGCGCAGGTCGGTGATCATCTGCGCGCGGGTCTCGTCGGCGGAGTCCGGCAGCTCGACGAGCGTGACCTTCTCGGCGGGGTGGGTGCGGTTCCAGTCCTGAAGCAGCGGGCCGAGATAGCCGGTGAGGTCTCCAGCGGTGGCCAGGGTGAGCGGGCCACGGCCGCCCGCGGTGCGGTCGTCGGCACGGGCGCCGGAGGCGACGTAACCGGTCAGCACGACGACGAGAACGAGAAGGCCCCTACCGGCGGCGCGTATCCACCGCATAGGTTCCTCCCTGTACACCGGCACCGGGCCCCTTCGCCCGGAGTCAGTCGCCATGTATACCTGTTAGGTATGGGCGATACTAGGGCGTGGAGCACAATACGCAGACGCGGGGAGGAGAGCACGAGTGCGCCTGCCCCTCCTGGCACTCCTCGCGCGCGGCCCGGCCCACGGCTACGAGCTCAAGCAGGACCTTGAGCAACTGCTGGGCGCCGCGTACCCTCAGCCGAACATCGGCCAGATCTACGTCACCCTCGGCCGCCTGGAGAAGTCGGGACTGATCGAGGGCGAGGAGGTCGAGCAGTCGAGCCGGCCCAACAAGAGGATCTACCACCTCACCGACGCCGGGCGTGAGGCGCTGCACGCCTGGTACGAGGAGACGGCGGACGAACCGCGGGTCCGGGACGAGTTCTTCATGAAGCTCGCGCTCGCCCCGCAGACCGGGCTGGCCGACCGGATCGCGCTGATCAACAAGCAGCGGCGGCAGTATCTGAACACCATGCGGAGCCTGTCGAAGCTGGCCGCCGCCGAGAACCGGGACAACCGCATCGCCCAGCTGCTGATCGAGGGCGCGATGCTGCATCTGCAGGCCGACCTGGACTGGTTGGAGCGCTGCCAGGAGGAACTGGAGGAGTCGGAGTGAGCGAGCACCACCCCACTCCTGCGCTGCGCGCCGAAGGCCTGGTCAAGACGCACCACGGCGAGGGTGCTCCGGCGCGTGCCGTGCGCGGGGTCGACCTGTGTGTGGCCCGGGGCGAGTTCGTGGCCGTGACCGGCCCGTCCGGCGCGGGCAAGTCGACGCTGCTGCATCTGCTCGGCGGACTCCAGCGCCCGGACAGCGGCAGCATCTGGCTGGACGGCGAGTGCACGGACTCCTACAGCGAGGCGCGCTGGGCGGTGGAGCGCCGGCGGCGCATCGGGATCGTCTTCCAGTTCTTCAACCTGGTCTCCAATCTGTCGGTCGCGGACAACGTCGAGCTGCCCGCTCTCCTCGCCGGGGTCCCGCCGAAGCGGGCGCGCGCCGAGCGGGAGACGCTGCTGGCCGAGCTGGGGCTGGACGGCAAGGAGCGCAGCATGCCGGGCGAGCTGTCCGGCGGCGAGCAGCAGCGGGTGGCGCTGGCCCGTGCCCTGGTCAACCATCCGCCGCTGCTGCTGGCCGACGAGCCCGCGGGCAGCCTGGACAGCCGGGGCACCCGCGAGGTGATGCGGCTGCTGTCCCGCTTCCACCAGCGTGGCCAGACGATCGTGCTGGTCACCCATGACGCCCGGCTGGCGAGCGCCGCGGACCGCGTCATCAGCTTCTTCGACGGGCGCATCGCGGACGACGCGGAGCTGACCGGCACCCCGTCACGCCGGGTGGGGGCGTCCGGGGTGCTGGAGCTGAGGGACTGAGGCGGAGCATGCGAGCGACCCTGCGCTGGGTGCACTCCGATCTGCGCGCACACCGCGGCGAGGCACTGTTCATCGTGCTCGCGACCGCCGGTGTCGTCGCCTCGCTGCTCCTGGCGACGGCGCTGTTCGGCTACGCCACCAACCCCTGGCAGCGCGTGTTCACCCAGTCCCGGGACGCGCACGTATGGCTGCACACCACCCCCGCCGCCGACGCGGGCAGGCTCTCCGGCCTGGACGGCGTCGAGTCCGTCGCGGGCCCCTACCCCACCGAGTCCGCCACCGTCGCCGCCCGTGGCATCCGCGCCTCGGTCGAACTGCGCGGCACGACCGCCCACCCCGCCACCGGGCGCCCCGTCCTCACCTCGGGCCGCTGGCTGGACGGCGCGCACCCCGACGGCGTGGTGCTGGAGAGCCGCCTGGCCCGTGCCCTGCTCGCCCGGCCCGGCGACGTCCTCACGCTGCCCGGCACCGCACGCACGCTCACCGTCGCCGGGATCGCCGACAGCGCCGAGCCGCGCTACCGCCCCGGTGAGCGTCCGGGCCTCGTCTGGGCGCTGCCGTCCGCCGTACGCGCCCCGGACGGCGAGGTGACGGGGCTGCGCCTGACGGATCCGGACGAGACGGGCTACGCCGTCCAGCGCGCCGTCACCGTGCTCGGGGCCGGTGCGGTCAGCGAGGTCTCCACCTGGCAGCAGGCCCGGTCCGAGGCGCAGGGCGACACGCGGCTGCTCGGCCAGGTGCTGGGCCTGTTCGGGCTGGGTGCCCTGCTCGCCGCGGGGCTGGCCGTGCACGGGGCGATCGGCACCCGGATCCGGGGGCATCTGCGGGACATCTCGGTGCTGAAGGCGATCGGCTTCACGCCCGGGCAGGTCGTCCGCGTCTTCCTGCTCCAGCACGTCGCGTACGCCCTGCTCGGCGCGGTGGCCGCGGCGGCGCTCACGGAAGGCCTGGGCAGCCTGATCCCGGGCCGCCTCGGGGACGCGGTCGACGTGTGGCAGGGGCTGCCGGGGCACACAGCGGCCCTGGTCGGGATACCGGTGGGCGCGGTGCTGTTCATCGCCGCGACCACCGGGCTCGCGGCCTGGCGGGCGGGACGGGTGCCGCCGGTGCCCGTGCCCCGGACCGCCACCCCGGCGGCCGGACGGCTGTCGGGCCTGGCGCGCGGCGCGCTGGGGCTGCGGCTGCGGCTGCGGCTGCGAATACCGCCCACGCTGATCTCGGCCTGGCACAAGACAACGCTCGTCCGCCGACCGTCGACCACGAAACCCGCGGCCCGGGCGGCGCAACAGACACCACCGGCACCCGTCCCACAGACCCCCACCCCGCCCACCGGACCACTGTCGAGCCCGGCGCGCGGCGCGCTGGGGCTGCGGCTGCGGCTGCGGCTGCGGCTGCGGCTGCGGCTGCGGCTGCGGCTGCGGCTGCGAATACCGCCCACGCTGATCTTGGCCCGGCACAAGACGACGCTCGTCCGCCGACCGTCGACCACGAAACCCGCGGCCCGGGCGGCGCAACAGACACCACCGGCACCCGTCCCACAGACCCCCACCCCGCCCACCGGACCACTGTCGAGCCCGGCGCGCGGCGCGCTGGGACTGCGGCTGCCGCCGGCGCTGGTGCTGGGCTGGCACAAGGCGTTCGCGCGCCGGCCGCGCACCCCGGCGACGGTCGCCCGGCTGGCGCTGCCGCTGCTGCTGATCGTGGTGGCGATGAGCGCCTGGACCACCATCGACCGCTTCCACAGCAGGCCCGAGCAGGTCGGTCTCGCCGCCGCGCTGACCGTCCGCCCGGGCGGCGAGGTCGGCGACCCCGAGGTCCACGCCCTGCTGGAGCGCGATCCGCGGATCGCCGCCGCCCACCCGGGCGTCGAGGTGGCGGCCCTGGTGCCGGGTCAGACGGGCACGATCGCCCTGCGCGGTCTCGGCACCCGCCAGGACCCCTACCCGTACGCCCTGGCCGAGGGCCGCCCGGCGCACGGCCGGGACGAGGCAGTGGCCGGGCAGGGACTGCTCGACCTGCTCGACGTGCGCATCGGCGACTGGGTGCGGATGACCGTGGGCGACCAGCCGCAGATCCTGCACATCGTGGGCCGCAGCATCGAGCCGGAGAACGCCGGCCGGGTCATCTCCACCTCGCTCGACACCCTCCGCGAGAACGACCCCGAGCTGCGCCCCACCCGCTACGAGCTGCGCCTGCGGCCCGGCGCCGACCCGCAGGAGGTCGCGGGCGACCTGGCGACGGCGGCGGGCGGGCACCTGGACGTGCACGCCGTGCCCAATCCGGCGGACGGGCTGTCCTCGCTGCGCGGGGTGGTGCTCGGCCTGATCGCCGTGCTGGCCCTGATCGGGATCGTCGACCTGCTGACCGTGATCGGCGGCACGGTCCGTGAGGGCGAGCGGGACCTGCTGGCGCTCAAGGCCGTCGGCCTGACCCCACGGCAGATCACCGGGGTCACGGTCACGGCCACCGCCTGCACCGCTCTGACCGCGGTGCTGCTCGGCACGGCCGTGGGGCTGCCCCTGGCGCACTGGCTGATCGACGCCCAGGGCAGATCCAGCGGCATCGGCGCGGGGATAGCGCAGGGTCCGTCACCCGGCCTGCTGCTGCTCTTCGGTACGGCCGCCGTGCTGGGTGCCGCCGCCCTGGCCGCGCTGCCCGCGGCCCGCGCGGCCCGCCGCCGCCTCGCCGACACGCTCAGTGCGGTGGCCTGAGCGCGGCCCCCGGCGACACCGTCAGACGGTGACCGCGGTGGCGCGCCGGTAGCTGCTGCCGTCGCGCTCGCGCACGAGCAGACCGTTCTCCACGCAGTAGCGGCGCAGCGCGGAGGTGTCGTCGTGGACCGTGCGGAACGCCTCGTTGACCTCGCGCTCGGTGTAGCTGCGGTCGGCCGTGAAGAGGGTTTCCGTCAGATGCTCAAGCAGTTCGCGGCGTACGACCGGACGGACCGGTATCGACGTCAGCCGCCCCTGGGCGAAGAACCCGGTCAGACGCCGGGGCACTCCGGATTGCGCCGGCTCGGCGGGGCGGGCGCGGCGGAAGACCGCCGGGTCGGCCTCCAGGGAGCCGTCGGGCAGGCGCTCCACCAGGCCCGCCGAGATCAGGCGCCCCAGGTGTTTGCGCGCGGCGGCAGAGTCCTCCTCGCGGGGCGGCAGGTCCTGCAGCACGATCCGGGCGTACAGCTTCAGCCGTTCCGGGTCGGCGAGCGCGGCCAGGAGCTGGTCCATGGTGTGTGTCCTTCCGGCGGGTGACGGGCCGGAGCAGTGTCACCCGCCGGAAGTCGGCCGCGCATCCGCTTTTTGGCTGCTACCGCTCACCTGCTTGTGGCGGCTGCGGCTCAACGGCCGCGTAGCTCCCGGTACTTGGCGACCAGGGATGTGGTGGACGCGTCCAGGCCGGGCACCTCCGCGCCCTCGGTGAGCGCGGGCTCGACGCGCTTGGCGAGGACCTTGCCGAGTTCGACGCCCCACTGGTCGAAGGAGTCGATGTTCCACACCGCGCCCTGCACGAACACCTTGTGCTCGTAGAGAGCGACCAGCTGGCCAAGCACGGACGGGGTCAGCTCGCGCGCGAGGATCGTCGTCGTCGGGTGGTTGCCCTTGAACGTCTTGTGCGCGACCAGTTCGTCCGGCACGCCCTCCGCACGCACTTCCTCGGGCGTCTTGCCGAAGGCCAGCGCCTGGGTCTGGGCGAAGAAGTTGGCCATCAGCAGGTCGTGCTGTGCCTTCAGCTCGTCGCTCAGTTCGGCGACCGGCTCGGCGAAGCCGATGAAGTCCGCCGGGATCAGCTTGGTGCCCTGGTGGATGAGCTGGTAGTAGGCGTGCTGCCCGTTGGTGCCGGGCGTGCCCCAGACGACCGGCCCGGTCTGCCACTCCACCGCACGGCCGTCCCGGCCGACGTACTTGCCGTTGGACTCCATGTCGAGCTGCTGCAGATACGCCGTGAACTTCGACAGGTAGTGCGAGTACGGCAGTACGGCGTGCGACTGGGCGTCGTGGAAGTTGCCGTACCAGATGCCGAGCAGGCCCAGCAGCAGCGGCACGTTGGACTCGGCGGGCGCGGTGCGGAAGTGCTCGTCGACGATGCGGAAGCCGTCGAGCATCTCCCTGAAGCGGTCCGGGCCGATGGCGATCATCAGCGACAGGCCGATCGCGGAGTCGTACGAGTAACGGCCGCCGACCCAGTCCCAGAACTCGAACATGTTGGCCGTGTCGATGCCGAACTCGGCGACTTTCTCGGCATTCGTCGACAAAGCGACGAAGTGCTTGGCGACGGCGGCCTCGTCACCGAGGGCGTCCAGCAGCCAGGTGCGCGCGGAGGTGGCGTTGGTGACCGTCTCGATGGTGGTGAAGGTCTTGGACGCGATGATGAACAGCGTCTCGGCCGGGTCCAGGTCGCGGGTCGCCTCGTGCAGATCGGCGCCGTCGACATTGGAGACGAAACGGACAGTCAGCTCGCGGTCGGTGAAGGCGCGCAGTACCTCGTACGCCATCGCCGGGCCGAGGTCGGAGCCGCCGATGCCGACGTTGACGACATTGCGGATCCGCCGGCCGGTGTGTCCGGTCCACTCCCCCGAACGGACCCGCTCGGCGAAGTCGGCCATCTTGTCGAGCACGGCGTGCACGCCGGGCACGACGTTCTCACCGTCGACCTCGACCACCGCGTCCCGGGGTGCGCGCAGCGCGGTGTGCAGGACGGCGCGGTTCTCGGTGGTGTTGATCTTCTCGCCGCGGAACATGGCGTCGCGCAGCCCGAAGACGTCGGTGGCGGCGGCCAGCTCGCGCAGCAGCCGCAGCGTCTCGTCGGTGACGAGGTGCTTGGAGTAGTCGATGAACAGGTCACCGACCTGGAGTGTGTAGCCGGAGCCGCGCCCGGGGTTCGCCGCGAACAGATCCCGCAGATGGGTGTCCGCGAACTCCTCATGGTGCTTGGCCAGAGCGGTCCACTCGGGTGTCTGATTCAGCCTGGTACGGCCGTCTGCGTTCATGGTCCCAACCTACAGCGACCCTGAACACCAAGCAGGTCCGGCCGGGCACCGCGTTTGGTGCCCGGCCGGGTCCAACTGCTAAATCTCGCCGCGCAGTTTGGCGAGCGCCTCGGCGAGGATCGCCTCGCCGTCCGCGTCGCTGCGCCGCTCCCGTACATACGCCAGATGCGTCTTGTAGGGCTCGGTGCGCGGCGGGTCCGGCGGGTTGTCCCGGTCCTGCCCGGCCGGGAAGCCGCAGCGCGGGCAGTCCCAGGTGTCGGGGACCTGCGCGTCGCTGGCGAAGCTCGGCTGGGTCTCGTGCCCGTTGGAGCACCAGAAGGAGACGCGCAGACGCGGCGCGGACTCGCCGCGCTCGGCCTCGCCCATCGGCCCCGCCCCGACCCGGCTTCCTCGGATCGCGTTGCCACTTGCCACGGTCGTAACTCCCTGCGTGATGGTGCCGCGAAGCGAGTCGGCGTTCCGCTTCGCTGCGAGCGCCTCAGTCTACGTAAGGCCCAACGCGCGTCCAGTGATTGGAGTTACAGCCCCCACACATAGACGCAAGCCCCATGATAGGCCGCGCTCAGCTGCGCGTACCGAACATGGGGCGTTACGTGCGAAACGCGTGGGCGGCTCAGCTGTCGATCTTCATCATGATGCCCAGCACGACAATGCACGCGAACCACAGCAGACCGACCACCACGGTGATCCGGTCCAGGTTGCGCTCGGCGACGGAGGAGCCGCCGACGGACGACTGCATGCCACCACCGAACATGTCGGAGAGGCCGCCGCCCTTCCCCTTGTGCATCAGCACCAGCAGCATCAGCAGCAGGCTGAAGACGATCAGGGCGATGGAGAACCCCATAACCACGGCTGGACCAACTTCCTCGGATTCGGATGGACGACGGGGACACAGCGGCCATCCGCTGTGTCCCCGCAAGGGTACGACGTATCGCCGCTACCGCATACTCACTGATCGACTCACTGGTCGCGGAAGCGCACGATCTTGACGAACTCGTCCGCGTCCAGCGAGGCCCCGCCGACCAGCGCGCCGTCGATGTCGGCCTGGCCCATGATCTCGGCGACGTTGCCGGACTTCACGGAGCCGCCGTACTGGATGCGGACCTTGTCGGCCACCTCCTGGGAGTACAGCTCGGCGATCTTGCCGCGGATGGCGGCGCAGACCTCCTGGGCGTCCTCGGCGCCGCAGACCTTGCCGGTGCCGATGGCCCACACGGGCTCGTAGGCGATCACGATGGTCTCGGCCTGCTCGGCCGGGATGCCCTTCAGACCGCCCTCGACCTGGGCGAGGGTGTGGGTGACGTGGTTGCCCGCGTCGCGGACCTCCAGCTCCTCACCGACGCACATGATCGGCGTGATGCCGTTCTTGAAGGCGGCCTTGACCTTGGCGTTCACCAGCTCGTCGGTCTCGCCGTGGTACTGGCGGCGCTCGGAGTGGCCGATCGCCACGTACGTGCACCTCAGCTTGGCCAGCATCGGGCCGGAGATCTCGCCGGTGTAGGCACCGCCGTCGTGCACCGAGATGTCCTGGGCGCCGTACTTGATCTTCAGCTTGTCGTGCTCGACCAGGGTCTGTACGGAGCGCAGGTCGGTGAAGGGGGGCAGGACGGCGACCTCGACGGCCTCGTAGTCCTTGTCGGCCAGAGCGAAGGCGAGCTTCTGGGTGTGGGCGATGGCCTCCAGGTGGTTGAGGTTCATCTTCCAGTTGCCCGCCATCAGCGGCGTACGGGTGGTCATCGAGGGTCAGTCCTCCAGTGCGGCGAGGCCGGGGAGCGTCTTGCCCTCGAGGTATTCGAGGGAGGCGCCGCCACCGGTCGAGATGTGGCCGAATGCCTGCTCGTCGAAGCCCAGGGTGCGCACGGCCGCGGCGGAGTCGCCGCCGCCGACCACGGTGAAACCCGGGGAGTCGATGAGGGCCTGGGCGACCGCCTGGGTGCCCTCGGCGTAGTCGGGGTGCTCGAAGACGCCCATGGGGCCGTTCCAGAAGACGGTGGCGGCGTCGGCGAGCTTCGAGGCGTACAGCTTGCGGGTCTGAGGACCGATGTCCAGGCCCTCCTGGTCGGCCGGGATGGCGTCCGCGGCGACGGTGGTGGGGTTCGCGGGGGCCTTGGTCTTCAGGTCCGGGAACTCGGGGGCGACCAGGACGTCCACCGGCAGGACGATCTCGACGCCGTTCTTCTCGGCGCGCTCCATGTACTCGGTGACGGCCGGGATCTGGTCCTCCTGGAGCAGCGAGATGCCGACCTCGTAGCCCTTGGCCTTCAGGAACGTGTACGCCATGCCGCCGCCGATGAGCAGGCGGTCGGCCTTGCCGAGCAGCTGGTCGATGACGGCGAGCTTGTCGGAGACCTTGGCGCCGCCGAGCGCGACGACGTACGGCCGCTTGACGTCCTCGGTGAGCTTCTTCAGGACGCCGACCTCGGTGGCGATGAGGTAGCCGGCGTAGTGCGGCAGCTTCTTCGGCAGGTCGAAGACCGAGGCGTGCCCCCGGTGAACCGCGCCGAAGCCGTCACCGACGTAGACGTCGGCGAGGGCGGCGAGCTGGTCGGCGAAGGCGGCGCGCTCGGCGTCGTCCTTGCTCGTCTCGCCGGCGTTGAAGCGTAGGTTCTCGACGACCGCGACCTGGCCGTCGGCGAGGCCGCCGACGGTGGCCTGCGCGGAGTCGCCGACCGTGTCGGTGGCGAACGCGACGTCGGCGCCGAGGAGTTCACCGAGCCGCGCGGCGGCCGGGGCGAGCGAGAAGGCGGGGTCCGGGGCGCCCTTGGGGCGGCCCAGGTGCGAGGCGACGACCACGCGGGCGCCCGCCTCGGCCAGTGCCTTGACGGTGGGCAGTACGGCGCGGATACGGCCGTCGTCGGTGATGGTGGTGCCGTCCAGCGGCACGTTGAGGTCGGCGCGGACGAAGACCCGCTTGCCGGCCACGCCGTCGGCGAGAAGCTCGTCGATCGTCTTCATGAGGGGGCTCCTGGGAAGGGCGCTCTCGCTACGAGAGGGCTGGTCGATCTGTACGTGAGGCAGGGCTCGGGCGACGCGGCGTGCGCTGCCCGAGCCCTGCCTCACATCGAGGTGCCTGTGGGTGCTGCTCAGAGCTGGTTGCCGACGAAGACCGTGAGGTCGACGAGGCGGTTCGAGTAGCCCCACTCGTTGTCGTACCAGCCGATGACCTTCACGTTCTTGCCCTCCTGGACCATGGTCAGGGAGGAGTCGAAGGTGCAGGACGCCGGGGCGTTGACGATGTCGGAGGAGACGATCGGGTCCTCCGTGTAGTCGAGGAGGCCCTTCAGCTCGCCCTCGGCGGCCTTCTGGAAGGCGGCGTTGACCTCTTCCTTGGTGACCTCGCGGCCGAGCTCGACGACCAGGTCGGTGACCGAGCCGGTCGGGACCGGGACGCGCATCGCGATGCCGTCCAGCTTGCCCTTGAGCTGCGGCAGGACCAGGGCGGTGGCCTTGGCGGCACCGGTGGTGGTCGGGATGATGTTCTCGGCGGCGGCGCGGGCGCGGCGCAGGTCCTTGTGCGGGAAGTCCAGGATGCGCTGGTCGTTGGTGTACGCGTGGACCGTCGTCATCAGGCCCTTGACGATGCCGAAGTTCTCGTCGAGGACCTTCGCCATCGGCGCCACGCAGTTGGTGGTGCAGGAGGCGTTGGAGATGACGTGGTGGTTCGCCGGGTCGTACTGGTCCTGGTTGACGCCCATGACGATGGTCACGTCTTCGTTCTTCGCCGGGGCGGAGATGATGACCTTCTTGGCACCGCCGGCGATGTGCTTCTCGGCGTCTTCCTTCTTGGTGAAGATGCCGGTCGACTCGATGACGATGTCGACGCCCAGCTCGCCCCACGGGATCTCGGCGGGGTTGCGCTCGGACAGCACCTTGATGGTGTGGCCGTCGACGGTGATCGTGTCGGCGGTGTGCGTGACCTCCTGCTTGAGGCGGCCCAGGATGGTGTCGTACTTCAGCAGGTGAGCGGTGGTCGCGGTGTCACCCAGGTCGTTGACAGCCACGATCTCGATGTCTGCACCCTGCTCCAGCAGCGCGCGGAAGTAGTTACGACCGATGCGGCCAAAGCCGTTGATGCCTACGCGGATCGTCACGAACCGATCTCCTCGTTGGTACGCCGGCCGTTGATGCCGGCGAGCTGTATGGGATGTCCCCGACCGCCTACGACCCTACCTCCCCGAGGCCCCCGTGGTGACATCGAGATGGCCCATACACGGCAGTGCGGTCCGTACCCGCCAGTAGGGGTACGGACCGCCCGGGCCGTGCGACCCGATCACCCGATATGACTACGAACAGTGGGCGGTCGTTGACCTGGTGTTCAGTCGTCGAGCGCGGTGAGCGCCTCGCCGATCAGGTCCCTGCGGTCGGCCGCCGCGGTGACGTGTTCCAGGCCGAATCCGAGCAGCACCGTGTCGTCCGTGGTGACCGCTCCATATGTCTTGAACAGTTCCCCGGACAGACCCCAGTCCTTGACCACCGCCGGGCTGCCCGCGGGCGGTCCGGGGGTGCTCCAGGCACCGAGCGAGGTCTCGAAGCCGTCGGTCTGCCCCGCCGTACCGCCGATGACGACGGCGGCGTTGTCGGCGAGGACGCCGTGGCCGCCGGAGCCCGGGTCGGTGACGTAGCTGAGGGAGACCTCGACCGTCTTCCCGGCGTACGCGGAGAGGTCGAACTCCACCTGCTGCCAGCCGTCGGAGGCACCGGTGAAGCTGTTCCAGGAGCCGCTGGTCCCGGTGGGCGTGCAGCCGCCCTCACCGAGGGTCAGATACCGCTTGAGCGCCGGGTGCGCCTGGATGAAGTAACCGGCCTCGCACTCGGTGGGTACGGCGGTGCCGGTGGCGCCGTTCTTCTCCGGGAGCGTGGTCCAGTCGTCGGCCCCGGCCGTGTGGGCCTCCAGGACGGCGTGGTCGTAGCCCTCTTCCGTGTTCCACAGCAGCCGGGTGCGCAGGGTCGGGGCGTCGGACGCGCTGACCGAGGTGAGGTCGATGGTGCGGGTCAGGCGGTTCCAGGCGTAGTCGGAGTGCGTGACGGCCGCCATGGACGCGCCTTCGTACGGGCCGTACGGGTTGACGGTCCCCGGGTACTGGCCCGCGCCGGCGCTCTCGAACTGCGGGAACGTCTCCACGGGCAGGGTGTCGGAGGTGACGCCGAACGATCCGGCGGTGTCCAGCGGGTTGCCGGGCGTGTCGCCGAGGGTTCCCGTGACGCCCGCCAGCCTGCCGGTGCCGGTGAAGCCGGTGACGTCCGGCAGGGACGTGCGGGTGTGGGCGCCCAGGTAGTACTGGCTGAAGTCGTTCGACAGGGTGCCCCCGCCGAGGTCGACCGAGCCGCCGGCCGTCTCGCCCGCCTCGATCAGCTTGCCGCCCTCATTGAGGTAGGCGCGCAGTGCGAGCTGTGTGGCGACGCCCGGGCGGACGGCGCCGGTGTAGTGGACGACCGTGTCGAAGTGCCGCAGCACCCCGAGCGCGTCCGGTGCGCCCTGGGTGGCGACGTCCCAGACGACGGCCCGTTCCCCGTTGGCCTTCAGCGCGTCGACGTACGTCTGCGCCTGGGTCGCCGGTGCGCCCTCCTCGGCGACGACGAGTACGTCGGCGCGCGGCCGATCGGCGACCGTGTAGGTGAAGTGCTCGCTCTCGGTGCGCTTTCCGGACTTCGTCCTGCCGGTGAACCAGACCTCGACCGTGTCTCCGGGGTCGCCGTCGTCGACCTCCGCCCGGTACTCGTCGAAGTAGAGGTTGTCCTCACCGCCGTACGTCTCGCCGCCCCGCCAGGGCCGAAGCCGCGTGTCGTGCGTACGGCCGCCGTTGACGCGGTACTTGAGCTCCTTGTCGCGCACGGACTTGCGTACGACGACGGAGACCTCCTGGTCGGCGCCGCGCGCGTACGACGTGGTGAACGGCGCGGGCGTGAAGTCGGGGGCGTCGATGCCGACCGAGGACTTGGGCTGGTCGGGCCGGGCGGCGGACTCGGCGACGGAGAGCGCGAACGGGATGTTCTTCTCGAACTCCTGCTGGATCAGCTTCTCGTCGTCCGGGAAGGTGAAGATCGACGCGCAGTCGGCGGCCTCCCAGGCGTCGTCCGGGTCGGCGTTGGAGACGGTCTGACAGGTCGACATCTCGGGCGTGAACATGGCCGCGCCGTGCAGGTTGGCCGCGTGGCCGTCGGTCTCGCCGTTGGTGGTGTACAGCTCGGAGGAGAGCTGCGGGTGGTAGCCGGGGACGGCCGGGTTCTCGGGCGTGCCGGCGAGGGACTTGTAGAGGACGTCGTCCGGGGTGGGCGAAGCGACCTGCCAGCCGACGCCGTAGAGGATCAGCTCGGCGGCGGAGTGGTAGTTGATGCCGTACTCGAAGCCGATGCGCTGGAAGAAGGCGTCCAGCGCCTTGGTCTCGGGCTCGGAGTTGGGGCCGGGGCCGCGGTAGGTCTGGCTGGTGGGGTACGGGGAGGAACCCTCGTCGTCGTAGCCCCACTTGTAGGCGAAGTTGCGGTTGAGGTCGACGCCGTCGCCGATGGTGTAGTGGCCGTCGCCGTTGTTGTCGCGCATGTTCTTGCGCCACTGGCGGTCGCCGTCGGGGTGGTGCGTCCAGTCGTAGCCGTCGGGGTTGGCGGAGAGGACGAACCACAGTTCGGTGGTGTCGACGAGCTTCTTGATGCGCTTGTCGGTGGCGTAGTTGTCCAGGTAGTGGTGCATCAGCCGCCGGGTCATCTCCGGGGTGATCCACTCGCGCGCGTGCTGGTTGGACAGATAGAGGACGGAGGGTTTGGCGCCGTCCTTGGTCTTCCTGGCGTTCTTGGTGAGCTTGAGGGCGAGGATGTCCTGGCCCTGGAGGGATTTGCCGATGGAGACCACCTTGGTCAGGGACGGGTGCTCCTGACCGGTCCTGAGGATCTCCTCCTTGAGGTTGCCCTTGCCGCTGTACGGCCGGAAGACGCCCTCGCCCGCGGCGGTCACGCGCGCGTGTGCCTGCGCCGAGAGCCTGTGCTCCTTGAGGTCGATGCCCTGCTTCTGGAGCTTGTCGGCCTGTTTGTCGGTGAGGTAGACCTCGACGGTGGCGGTGCCCTTCTCGGGGATCTGTTCGCCGAGTTCGTGACTGTCCTGTCCGGTGGCGAGCAGCAGGGGTACCTGCTGCTGGGTGACGTCGGCGCGGAAGACCTTGACCTCTTCGGTGTCGGGGTCGGATGCCTTCTCGTCGGCCTGGGCCAAGGGTGCCAGGGTGAGGCCGCCCAGCAGGAGCACGCCGGCGGCGAGGATCGATCTCGCTCTTCGTCTCATGAGCCCCCCTTGCGGTGGTTCGCCACGGTGGCGAGTGGATGCCAGGCTCATGACAGGGCATGGTCAAGTCAAGACCGCCTCATGACACGCGAACGCCGGTGTCGACCACCCATGTAGGCGTCTTCACCGGCGTCTTGATGGCCCTTCAGGTCTTCCCTGACCCCAGGTCACCCCTGCCCTTCAGGTCATCCCTACCTTTCGGGTCACCCCTGCCCGTGCAGGGTCACCCCGCGAGGTTGTCGGCCAGTTCCTCCGTGAGGTTGGCCTCCGTGCCCGGGATTCCCAGGTCGGACGCGCGCTTGTCGGCCATGGCGAGCAGGCGGCGGATACGTCCCGCGACGGCGTCCTTGGTCAGCGGCGGGTCGGCCAGCGCACCCAGCTCCTCCAGCGACGCCTGCTTGTGCTCCATACGGAGTCGGCCTGCGGCGGCGAGGTGCTCGGGGACGTCGTCACCGAGGATCTCCAGGGCGCGTTGGACACGGGCGCCGGCGGCGACGGCCGCGCGGGCGGAGCGGCGCAGGTTGGCGTCGTCGAAGTTGGCGAGGCGGTTCGCCGTGGCGCGAACCTCGCGGCGCATCCGCCGCTCCTCCCAGGCCAGCACGGACTCATGGGCGCCGAGCCGGGTGAGCAGCGCGCCGATCGCGTCACCGTCCCGGACGACCACCCGGTCCACGCCCCGCACCTCGCGGGCCTTCGCGGCGATCGACAGGCGGCGGGCGGCGCCGACCAGGGCGAGCGCGGCCTCGGGGCCCGGGCAGGTCACCTCGAGGGAGGAGCTGCGGCCGGGCTCGGTGAGCGAACCGTGCGCCAGGAACGCGCCGCGCCAGGCCGCCTCGGCGTCACAGGTGGCCCCCGAGACCACCTGCGGGGGCAGGCCCCGGATCGGGCGGCCCCGGCCGTCGACCAGGCCGGTCTGCCGGGCCAGCTGATCGCCACCGGCGACGACCCGGACGACGTACCGCGAACCGCGCCGCAAGCCACCCGGAGCCATCACGATCAGCTCCGAGCTGTGCCCGAAGATCTCCAGGATGTCCCGCTTGAGCCGCCGCGCCGCCATCGCGGTGTCCAGCTCCGCCTCGATCACGATGCGCCCGCTGACCAGGTGAAGGCCGCCGGCGAACCGCAGAATGGCGGAGACCTCCGCCTTCCTGCAGCAGGTCCGGGTGACGGGGAGCCGGGAGATCTCATCCTTCACCGCTGCCGTCATCGCCATGGGCCGATCCTTCCATGCATCCGAAAAATACGGTCGTACGCGGCGGCCAGCAGCTCCGGGTCGTGCCGCGGACTCCCGTCCGTCCGGGCCACCGGCGCCAGCTCGACCGCGGCTCCGAAACGCTTGGCGGCGTCGGTCAGCAAGTCGCGGTCGGGCACGGCGGCCTCGTCGGCCAGCACCACGTCCAGGGCGAGTTTAGGGGCGTGTCGTCCCAAAACCTCCAAATGACGCTGCGGGGAGAAGCCCTCGGTTTCTCCGGGCTGCGGGGCGAGGTTCAGCGAGAGTACCCGGCGTGCCTTCGTCTCGGTCAGGGCGTCCAGCAGCTCGGGCACGAGCAGATGCGGGATGACCGAGGAGAACCAGGAGCCGGGGCCGAGCACCACCCAGTCCGCGTCCAGCACCGCCTCGACGGCCTCCGGGACGGCGGGCGGGTCGTTCGGCACCAGGTGCACGGACTGCACCTCGCCGGGGGTCAGGGCGACGTTCGCCTGCCCGCGGATGGTGTCGATGTCCTCGGGCCGCTCCCGGTCGTGCCCCTTGACCAGCGCCTGGAGCTCCAGCGGCACGGCGGACATGGGCAGCACCCGCCCGTGCGCGCCGAGCAGCTTGCCGACCAGGTCGAGGGCGAGGACATGGTCGCCGAGCTGCTCCCACAGGGCGACGATCAGCAGGTTGCCGACCGCGTGGTCGTGCAGTTCGCCCTTGGACTGGAAGCGGTGCTGGATGACGCGGGCCCAGGTCTGGCCCCAGTCGTCGTCGCCGCATAGCGCGGCCAGCGCCTTGCGCAGATCGCCGGGCGGCAGCACGCCCAGCTCGTCGCGGAGCCGGCCGCTGGAGCCGCCGTCGTCGGCCACGGTGACGACGGCGGTGAGGTCCCCGGTGATCCGGCGCAGCGCGGCGAGCGAGGCGGACAGTCCCATGCCGCCGCCGAGGGCGACCACCTTGGGCTGGGTGCCCCGGCGGCGTGCCCGGCCGCCCCGGGACTCGGTGAGCCGGCCGCCCCGCCCCTCGGGGGTGACCCTGCGCAGCCGGCTCAGCCGCAACGTACGTCCCGTCATTCCCGTCCCATGTCCCGGTGCACGACCACCGTCTCCACGCCCTCGGCCGCCAGGCGCGCGGCGAGCTTCTCCGACATCGCGACCGAGCGGTGCTTGCCGCCGGTGCAGCCGACCGCGATGGTCACATACCGCTTGCCCTCGCGCCGGTAACCGGTCGCGATGAGCTGGAGCAGCTCGGCATACCGGTCGAGGAACTCCTTCGCGCCGGGCTGGTTGAAGACATAGCCCGACACCTCCTCGTTGAGGCCGGTGAACGGGCGCAGCTCCGGGACCCAGTGCGGGTTGGGCAGGAAGCGGCAGTCGACGACGAGGTCGGCGTCGACCGGCAGGCCGTACTTGTAGCCGAAGGACATGACGGTGGCCCGCAGCTCCGGCTCCTCCTCGCCCGCGAACTGGGCGTCCATCTTGGCGCGCAGCTCGTGGACGTTGAGGCTGGAGGTGTCGATCACCAGGTCGGCGTCGCCGCGCAGCTCGCGCAGCAGCTCCCGCTCGGCCGCGATGCCGTCGACGATCCGGCCGTCGCCCTGGAGGGGGTGCGGGCGGCGCACCGACTCGAAGCGGCGCACCAGGGCCTCGTCGGAGGACTCCAGGAAGACGATCCGCCGGGTGACCCCGCGGGTGTCGAGGTCGGCGAGGGACTCGCGCAGGTTGTCGAAGAAGCGCCGGCCGCGTACGTCGACGACGACCGCGATCCGCGCCACGTTGCCCTGCGAGCGGGCACCGAGCTCCACCATGGTGGGGATCAGCGCGGGCGGAAGGTTGTCGACCACGAACCAGCCGAGGTCCTCCAGGCACTTCGCGGCCGTCGAGCGTCCGGCGCCGGACATGCCCGAGATGATCACCAGTTCGGGGATGGCCGCTTCGGGGACCCCGCCTGCTTCGATGCCCGTACCCACCTGTGCTCCGTCGTCCTGAGGCGCGTCCTGCCGGGTGCGATCCTCGTCGGTCACCTTGTGAGTTTCCTCGGTTTCCTGATCTCGCTTGGCTGTGGACTGCTTGTCTTGCTCGGTCATCTCTCCTGCCCCCGTCGCTCGTCCGGGGCGCCCGTGGGCACGGGCTCCCCTGGGGTACCCGCCGTCGTCTCGGGTGCCCCGTCTTCCATGATCTCTCCAGTCGCCGTGTTGACGGCGGGTGCGGCCGGAGCCGTCCGGGCGAGCGCCAGGGCGATCGTCTCGGCCGTCTTGCGACCTATGCCCGGCACCTCGCAGATCTGGTCGATGGTCGCTGCGCGCAGCTTCTTCACCGACCCGAAGTGCTTGATCAGCGCCTGTTTGCGGGTCTCGCCGAGCCCCGGTACGTCGTCCAGGGGGCTGGAGCGGATGCGCTTGGCGCGCTTGCTGCGCTGGTAGGTGATCGCGAACCGGTGCGCCTCGTCGCGGACGCGTTGCAGCAGGTAGAGGCCTTCGCTGGTGCGGGGCAGGATGACCGGGTCGTCCTCACCGGGCAGCCAGACCTCCTCCAGGCGCTTGGCGAGGCCGCACACGGCGATGTCGTCGATGCCCAGCTCGTCCAGGGCCCGCTGGGCGGCGGCGACCTGCGGCTGCCCGCCGTCGACGACGACCAGCTGCGGGGGGTAGGCGAAGCGCTTGGGGCGGCCGTCGTCCTCGGTGAGGGAGCTGATGAGGCCGTTCGTGTCACCGTTGGCGCTGCCGTCGCTGGTGGCGCTGCCGTCGCCCGTGGCGCCGTTCGTGTGGCCGTTCGTGAGGCCCGGCTCGCCGTCGGCCCACTCGCCCGTCTTCTCCTTCTCGGCGAGGTAGCGCCGGAAGCGGCGGGTGATCACCTCGTGCATCGAGCGGACGTCGTCCTGCCCTCGGAAGCCCTTGATCTGGAAGCGGCGGTACTCGCTCTTGCGCTGCAGCCCGTCCTCGAAGACGACCATGGAGGCCACCACGTCGTCGCCCTGGAGGTGCGAGATGTCGTAGCACTCGATCCGCAGCGGGGCGCTGTCCAGGTCCAGGGCGTCGGCGATCTCCTCCAGCGCGCGCGAGCGCGTGGTCAGGTCCGAGGCGCGCTTGGTCTTGTGCAGCGCGAGTGCCTGGAGGGCGTTGCGCTGCACGGTCTCCATCAGGGCCTTCTTGTCGCCGCGCTGCGGGATGCGCAGCGAGACGTTCGAACCCCGGCGCACGGTCAGCCACTCCTGCACCGGCTCCACCGGGTCGGGCAGCGCCGGGACGAGGACCTCCTTGGGGACCGCGTCGCCGGTCTCCTCCCCGTACAGCTGCTGCAGGGCGTGCTCCACCAGGGCGCCGGTGGTGATCTCCTCGACCTTGTCGGTGACCCAGCCGCGCTGGCCGCGGACGCGGCCGCCACGGACGTGGAAGATCTGCACGGCCGCTTCCAGCTCGTCCTCGGCCACGGCGATCAGGTCGGCGTCGGTCGCGTCGGCGAGCACGACCGCGTTCTTCTCCATGGCCTTCTTCAGGGCCTCGATGTCGTCGCGCAGCCGGGCCGCCCGCTCGTACTCCAGCTCTTCGGCCGCCTGAGCCATCTGCTTTTCCAGACGGCGCAGGTACGTGCCCGTGCGGCCCGTCATGAAGTCGCAGAACTCCTCCGCCAGCTCCAGGTGGTCCTCGTCGGAGATCCGGCCGACGCAGGGCGCGGAGCACTTGCCGATGTAGCCGAGCAGACAGGGGCGGCCGGTGCGGCGGGCGTTCTTGAAGACGCCGGTCGAGCAGGTGCGCACGGGGAAGACGCGCAGCAGCAGGTCGACCGTGTCCCGGATGGCCCACGCGTGCGCGTACGGCCCGAAGTACCGCACGCCCTTCTTCTTGTGGCCGCGCATCACCTGCACGCGCGGGTACTGCTCGTTCATCGTCACCGCGAGGTACGGGTAGCTCTTGTCGTCGCGGTACTTGACGTTGAACCGGGGGTCGTACTCCTTGATCCAGGAGTACTCCAGCTGCAGTGCCTCGACCTCCGTGGACACCACCGTCCACTCCACGGACGCGGCCGTGGTGACCATGCTCCGGGTGCGCGGGTGCAGGCCGGCCAGGTCCTGGAAGTAGTTGGCCAGGCGCTGGCGCAGGCTCTTCGCCTTTCCGACGTAGATCACCCGGCGGTGCTCGTCGCGGAACCGGTACACCCCTGGGGAGTCCGGGATGTCTCCCGGCCTGGGGCGGTAGCTGGAGGGATCGGCCATGTCTCACACCCTACTGGCGAGCAGTGACACTCCGGCGGGCCTGTGGACAACGCCCACCGCACCGCCGGTCGATCCGGTGGACGATCAGCCGTGGGGCACCGGTCGAACCTCGGCCACGAGCACACCACGGTTGGGCTTCAGGTGTTGTCGAGGCATGGTCAACACGCTTCAATGCGGAGGAACTCGGGACCGTGCACGACGGCGTACGGATGGGAAGACGGCCCGACGCCGCCCGGATGACCCGGACGACCTGCGCGAACGGACCGAGCAACCGTTGTGCTCCAGCACAGAAAGGCCCCTGCATGCCGCACGCCACACCGCACGCGGACGTCGTCCCCGCGGAACTGGACACGGAGCTGGACTCGGCGCTGGACACGGAATCGGACTCCGAACTGGACACGGCCCTGCGCGGCGGCCCCTTCCATGTCGCGCTGCGCGCCGCGATAGCCGCTCGCGGACTGCCGTTGCAGCGGGTGCAGCACCATCTGACGCGGTACGGCGTGAAAGTGGGCGTCACGAGCCTGAGTTACTGGCAGCAGGGCGCCCGCCGCCCCCAGCGCCCCGAGTCGCTGCGCGCCGTCCGGGCCCTGGAGGAGATCCTCCACCTCCCGGAGGAATCGCTGATCCGGCTGCTCGCCGAGACGGCCGACGACCGTGCCTCCGCGCGCCGCCCCGAGGGCCGCTCCTACCGGTCCCTCGTGGAGGCCTCGGGCGTCCTGGAACGGCTCCTCACCGAGCTGGGCGCACCGCGCGACGGCGGGCTGCACATGCTCGGACACCACGAACGGGTACGGATCGGGGCGCGCCGCGAGCTGCTGGGGTGCGAGTCGCACCACGTCGTGCGCGCGCACCGGGACGGCGTCGACCGCTTCGTGGCCGTCCACCACGGCGACCCCGGGTGCGCGCCGGACCGCATGACCGTGCACGCCCTGGAGAACTGCCGCACCGGACGCGTCCGTTGGCACCACGAGACCGGCGTCCTGGTCGCGGAGCTGCTCTTCGACACTCGGCTGCGGGGCGGCGACACCTTCCTCTTCCGCTACGGCGTGGAGGACGGCACGGCGGGTGTGTCACATGAGTACGTCCGCGGCTTCGGGCCGGCCGGGGGCCAGTACGCCCTTCAGGTGCGGTTCGACGAGAACGCCCTGCCGGTGCGGTGTCACCGGTTCACCCAGCAGTCGGCGGCGGCCCCGCGCAGTGGGCACCAGGATCTGCCGCTGACCGGGCGGCATCACTCGGTGCACCTGGTGGAGCCGCGGGTGCGGGCGGGGATCGTGGGGATCGGGTGGGAGTGGGGCGGTGCCGGGTGAGGGGTGGGTGGGGGTGACCTGGTGACCTGGCGACCGGGATGACGTAAACGTTTGCGCAAGCGTTTACGTGAGCCGCTGAATGGGATACGGTCCCCGCCAGGAAAGGGGACAGCATGGCGACGATGGCGGATGTGGCGCGCAGCGCCGGAGTCTCTGTGGCGACCGTCTCGCACGTGCTGAACGGCACCCGGCCGGTCCTCCCGCAGACCCGCCAGGCCGTCCTGGACGCCATCGACCACCTCGGCTACACCCCGAACACCCTGGCCCGCTCCCTGGTGACCGCCCGCACCCGCTCGATCGGCCTCGCGGTGTCGGCCATCAGCAACCCGTACTTCACCGAGATCCTCCAAGGCGTCGAGGCAACCGCCCTGGAGCAGGGCTACAGCCTCCTCATCGCCGACCCGCACGACGACCCGGAGCACGAGCGCAAGGTCGTCCAGCTGCTGCACGAGCGGCGCGTGGACGGCCTGATCGTCGCCCCGTCCTCGCACCCCCGCGAGCTGCTCTCCTACCTGCACCGGCACAAAGTGCCGACCGTGCTCCTGGACCGCGTGGTCGACGATCCGGCGAGCGGCACGCCGCGCTTCGACCAGATCTGCGCGGAGAGTACGGAGCCGGTGGCGAGCCTGGTCACTCACCTCGCCGAGCTGGGCCACCGCCGTATCGCCCTGGTCGCGGGCCGCCGTGGGCTGAGTACGACCGCCGAGCGGATCACCGGATACCGGCACGGTCTCGCCGCCGCCGGGCTCCCCCACGACGAGCGGCTCGTCGTGCACGGCGACTCCGAGTCGGCCGGCGGCGCGCAGGCCACCGCCGCTCTCCTCTCGCTCGCCGCGCCGCCCACGGCCCTCGTCACCGCCAACAACGCCATGACCATCGGCACCCTGCGCGCGTTGCGTGAGCGGGGTCTGTCCGTGCCCGGCGACATCGCGTTGTGCTGCTTCGACGACTTCGCCTGGGCGGACCTGTTCTCGCCCCGGCTCACCGCGATCGCCCAGCCCAGCAAGGACCTCGGCGCCCAGGCCGTGCGGGTCCTCCTGGAACGCCTCGCCGCTCCGGACCGGCCCGCCCGGACCGTGCGGCTGCCCTGCACCTTCGTTCACCGCACGTCCTGCGGCTGCCCCGAGAAAGGATCCGACTCGTGATCGTCGTCGCCGGTGAGGCCCTGATCGACCTGGTACCGCAGGGCCCGGGCGCCCTCGCCGGACTGCGGCCCGCCCTCGGCGGCGGCCCGTACAACACGGCCGTGGCCCTCGGCAGGCTCGGCTGCCCCACGGCCTTCTGCTCCCGCACCTCCGTCGACGCCTTCGGTGAAGCCCTGCTCGACGGGCTGCGCAAGGCCGGCGTGGACGTCTCGGCGGTGCAGCGCGGCCCGGAGCCGACCACGCTCGCGGTCGCGACGATCGACGGGAACGGCTCGGCGGCCTACTCCTTCTACGTCGACGGCACCGCCGACCGGCTGTTCACGGCCCCGGACCACCTCCCCGCCGGCACCCGCGCGGTGTCCTTCGGCACCTGTTCGCTGGTGCTGGAGCCGGGGGCGAGCGCCTACGAGAACCTGATGCGCACGGCGGCCGCGCAGGGCGTGTTCACCGCGCTCGACCCCAACATCAGGGCCGGGCTCATCCCGGACGCGGACGCGTACCGGGCCCGGTTCCTGGGCTGGCTGCCCTCGGTGACGCTGCTGAAGCTCTCCGAGGACGACGCGGAGTGGCTGGGCGGCACGCCGAGCGAGTGGCTGGCGGTGGGGCCCTCGGCGGTGGTGATCACCCGGGGTGGCGATGGGCTGACCGTCTTCACCCGGGACGATGGGGAGCACTCCGTGCCGGGTGAGCAGGTCGAGGTGGTAGACACGATCGGCGCCGGCGACACGGTCAATGCGGCGCTGCTGCACGGCCTGTCCACCTGGAACGCCCTGTCCTCCGAGGCCCTCGCCGCGCTCGACGCCGACGCCTGGACCCGGCTGCTGCGGTTCGCGGCCCGTGCGGCGGCGATTACCTGTTCGCGGGCGGGGGCGGAGCCGCCGTATGCGTCGGAGCTGGGTGAGCTGTAGGGGTCGGTACCACTGGGTAATGGGCGGTGCCCCTACGGGATTTCCCGCAGGGGCACCGCCCATTTGTGTCAGGCCTTCCGAGCCCGTGTCGCCTTCTTGGCGGGCGTGACCTTCTTGGTCACCGCGGCCGCCTTCTTCGTGGACCTGTTGTTGACCGTCGTGGCCGCCAACGTCTTCTTGGCCGCGGTCTTGCGTGGGGCCGGCACCGCGGCGGCGTCGCTGATCCGGTCGGCGCCGAGGATCTCCCGCAGGAACTTGCCGGTGTGGCTGGTCGACACCGCGGCGACCTCCTCCGGCGTGCCCTCCGCCACGACGAGGCCACCGCCCGCGCCGCCCTCGGGGCCCATGTCGACGACCCAGTCGGCGGTTTTGATCACGTCGAGGTTGTGCTCGATGACGATGACCGTGTTGCCCTTGTCGACCAGGCCGGACAGGACCCTCAGCAGCTTGCTGATGTCCTCGAAGTGCAGACCGGTGGTCGGCTCGTCGAGGACGTAGACGGTGCGTCCGGTGGAGCGCTTCTGCAGCTCGCTGGCGAGCTTCACGCGCTGGGCCTCACCGCCGGAGAGGGTGGTCGCCGACTGGCCGAGGCGGACGTAGCCGAGACCGACGTCGTTCAGCGTCTTGAGGTGGCGGTTGATCGCCGGGACGGCCTCGAAGAAGTCCATGGCTTCCTCGATCGGCATATTCAGGACCTCGGAGATGGACTTGCCCTTGTAGTGGACCTCCAGGGTCTCCCGGTTGTAGCGGGCGCCGTGGCAGACCTCGCACGGGACGTAGACGTCCGGGAGGAAGTTCATCTCGATCTTGATTGTGCCGTCGCCCGCGCAGTTCTCGCAGCGGCCGCCCTTGACGTTGAATGAGAAGCGACCGGGCATGTAACCGCGGACCTTCGCCTCGGTCGTCTCGGCGAACAGCTTGCGGATGTGGTCGAAGACACCGGTGTACGTCGCCGGGTTGGAGCGCGGCGTGCGGCCGATGGGCGACTGGTCGACGTGGACGACCTTGTCGACGAGGTCGTCGCCGTCCACGCGCGTGTGCCGCCCGGGCACGTTCCTCGCGCCGTTCAGCTCGCGGGCCAGGTGCGTGTAGAGGATGTCGTTGACCAGCGTCGACTTGCCGGAGCCGGACACGCCCGTGACCGCGGTGAAGACGCCCAGCGGGAACGAGACGTCGATGTCCTGCAGGTTGTTCTCGCGGGCGCCGTGCACCGTGAGCTGCCGGGACGGGTCGCGCGGCCGCCGGATGTCCGGCACCGGGATGGACTTCTTCCCGGCGAGGTACTGGCCGGTCTGCGACTCCTCGTTGGCGAGCAGCTCCTTCAAGGAACCGCTGTGCACGACCTTGCCGCCGTGCTCGCCCGCGCCGGGACCGATGTCGACGACCCAGTCGGCGACCTTGATGGTGTCCTCGTCGTGCTCGACGACGATGAGCGTGTTGCCCATGTCGCGCAGCCGGACCAGGGTCTCGATCAGCCGGTGGTTGTCCCGCTGGTGCAGGCCGATGGACGGCTCGTCGAGGACGTACAGCACGCCGACGAGGCCGGAGCCGATCTGGGTGGCCAGGCGGATGCGCTGGGCCTCGCCGCCGGACAGGGTGCCGGCCGCGCGGTTCAGCGAGAGGTAGTCCAGGCCGACGTCGACCAGGAACCGCAGGCGTTCGTTGACCTCCTTCAGCACGCGCTCGGCGATCTTCTTGTCGCGCGCGCTGAGCTTCAGCTCGCCCAGGAACTCCGCGCAGTCGCTGATCGACATCGCGGAGACCTCGGCGATCGACTTCTCCATGATCGTGACCGCGAGGACGATCGGCTTCAGTCGCGTGCCCTCACAGGTGGGGCAGGGCACCTCGCGCATGTAGCCCTCGAAGCGCTCGCGGCTGGCGTCGCTCTCGGCCTCGCTGTGCCGGCGCTTGACGAAGGGGACGGCGCCCTCGAAGGGCGTGGTGTACACCCGCTCGCGGCCGTACCGGTTGCGGTAGCGGACCTCGATCTGTGTCTTGTGGCCGTACAGCAGGGCCTTCCTCGCGCGCTGCGGCAGGCCCGCGAAGGGGATGTCGGTCCGGAATCCCAACGCGTCCGCGAGGGCGCCGATCAGGCGGCCGAAGTAGTCCTTGGTGTGCCCGTGCGACCAGGGGTGGATCGCGCCCTCGTCGAGGGTCTTGTCCTCGTCCGGGACGATCAGCTCGGGGTCGACCTCCATGCGCGTACCGATGCCGGTGCACTCGGGGCAGGCGCCGAAGGGCGAGTTGAAGGAGAAGGAGCGCGGTTCCAGCTCCTCGAAGGAGAGGTCGTCGTACGGGCAGTACAGGTGCTCCGAGAACATGCGCTCGCGCTCGGGGTCGTCCTCGGGGAGGTCGACGAAGTCGAGCACGACCATGCCGCCCGAGAGGCCGAGGGCGGTCTCCACGGAGTCGGTGAGGCGGCGCTTGGCGGAGTCCTTCACCGTCAGGCGGTCGACGACCACCTCGATGGTGTGCTTCTCCTGCTTCTTCAGCGTGGGGGGGTTGGACAGCTGGATCGTCTCGCCGTCCACACGCGCGCGGGAGTAGCCCTTGGTCTGGAGATCGGCGAAGAGGTCGACGAACTCGCCCTTGCGCTCGCGTACCAGCGGCGACAGCACCTGGAAGCGGCTCCCCTCCGGCAGCTCCAGGACCCTGTCGACGATGGCCTGCGGCGACTGGCGCGAGATCGGGCGGCCGCACTCGGGACAGTGCGGCTTGCCGATGCGCGCGAAGAGCAGGCGCAGATAGTCGTAGACCTCGGTGATGGTGCCGACCGTCGAGCGCGGGTTGCGCGAGGTCGACTTCTGGTCGATGGAGACCGCCGGGGACAGACCTTCGATGAAGTCGACGTCCGGCTTGTCCATCTGGCCGAGGAACTGGCGGGCGTACGACGACAGCGACTCCACGTAGCGCCGCTGCCCCTCGGCGAAGATGGTGTCGAAGGCCAGCGAGGACTTGCCCGACCCCGACAGGCCCGTGAAGACGATGAGCGAGTCGCGCGGCAGGTCGAGCGAGACATTCTTCAGATTGTGCTCGCGCGCGCCACGGACGATGAGACGGTCGGCCACGCCGGTCCGCACCTTTCTTGAGAGAAGTGACAGGGGCGGGGCCCCCGTGCTTTCTCAGACTAGGGGGAGCCACTGACAACGCCGGTCGGATTCCCGGGTTGCATAACAATCCCCGGCCCTCCAGCATGCCCGACGCCACTGTCGACCATATAGCACGCGCATTCGATTAACGGCCGGGCTTCACCACCTTCACCCGAACGTGTGGCGGGGCTAGGGTCGGCGTCATGACTGATCACGCGCGTGACCTGGCGTCTGTACGGGACGCGACGGAACGGCTGCTCACCGCAGTGGCCAAGATGGACAACGCGGCCGTGACGGAACCGTCACGGCTCCCCGGCTGGAGCCGCGGTCATGTACTCGCCCACCTCGCCCGCAACGCGGACGCCCTCGTGAACGTCCTCGAAGGCCGTCCCATGTACGTCTCCGGCGAGGCCCGGGACGCCGACATCGAGCGGGACGCTCCGCGCGCCCTCGACATCCAGCTCGCGGACGTACGCGAGAGCGCGGCCCGGTTCGCGCGGGCCGGGGAGGCGCCCGCGGACTGGTCACGCGTGGTGGAACTGCGGAACGGCGTGACCGACTCCGCGTCCCGGGTGCCGTTCCGGCGCTGGGTCGAGGTCGAGCTGCATCACGTGGACCTCGGCATCGGCTTCGAGCTGGAGGACCTGCCGACGGAGTTCACGGAGCGGGAGATCGACTTCCTCGCCGACCGGTTCACCGGCCACCCCGACGTACCGCACACCCGTCTGACGGACGGCACGCGCGCGTGGAGCACGGGCCGGGCGGCGGGCGAGACCGAGATCATCGTCACGGGCTCCCCGGCCGACCTGCTGGGCTGGCTCGCCGGGCGCCGGGACGGTTCCGGGCTGACTGTCGCGGACGGACCGCTGCCGTCGCTGCCCCCGCTGTAGCGGCGCCGCTGCCCTGCTCGCCGTACGCCTGCCGCCCTAGACTGACCGGTATGACGTACAGCGGACAGGTGACGGTCGGCGGCCCGGCGGATGTGCACGAGCTCAAGGACCTGATGATCACCAAGATCGCGGTGGGCCCGATGGACAACAACACCTATCTGCTGCGCTGCCGGGCCACCGACGAGCAGTTGCTGATCGACGCGGCCAACGACGCGGATGCGCTGCTCGGCATGATCGGTGACGACGGCATCGCGTCCGTCGTCACCACGCACCAGCACGGCGACCACTGGCAGGCGCTCGCCCAGGTCGTCGCGGCCACGGGTGCCCGTACCTACGCGGGCCGCGACGACGCCCCCGGCATCCCGGTGCCGACCGATGTCCTGGTCGACGACGGGGACACCATCCGGGTGGGGCGCGTGGAGCTCACCGCGCGGCATCTGGTCGGGCACACGCCGGGTTCGATCGCCCTGGTCTACGACGACCCGCACGGGCATCCGCATGTGTTCACGGGCGACTGCCTCTTCCCGGGCGGCGTGGGCAACACCCGTAAGGACCCGAAGGCGTTCGCCAGTCTGATCCACGACGTCGAGACGAAGATCTTCGACGTGCTTCCGGACGAGACGTGGGTCTACCCGGGGCACGGCAACGACACCACGCTCGGCGCGGAGCGGCCGCATCTGCCGGAGTGGCACGCGCGCGGGTGGTGAACTCCGAAGGTCCAGGGGGCTCGAGTTGGGCCTCACGCGCCCCGTGTGAATGCTCTGCACGCGCCGGTGCCCTGCGCGCGCTCCCCACGCGCGTGGTTGCGCGGTCAACTGGAAGCAGCCCCGCGCGGGACGACAGCACCTGCGTGGTATGGGCCGCCGGTCCCTCGATCCCCGCCCTCGGCCGGCGGCCCAGGCAACCCGTCCGCTCCGGGCAACGCCCTTAGGGCTACGCCCTGACGAGCGCCGCGACCCGCTCCACCCCGAACACGTACCCCTGCACGCCGCATCCCGCGATGACCCCGTCGGCGCGCAGTGAGACGTACGAGTGGTGCCGGAACGACTCCCGTTGGTGGATGTTGGAGATGTGGACCTCCAACACAGGCATGCCGTCACAGGTGTTGAGCGCATCCAGGATGGCGACGGACGTGTGCGAGTAGGCGCCGGGATTGATGACGATCCCGCAGTGGTTGAGCCGCGCCTCGTGGATCCAGTCGACCAACTCACCCTCGTGGTTGGACTGCCGGAAGTCCACCGTGCCGCCGTGCGCGGCGGCCGCCTTGGCGCACAGGGCCTCGACGTCGGCCAGGGTGTCGGAACCGTAGATCTCCGGCTGGCGTTGCCCGAGAAGGTTCAGGTTGGGCCCGTTGAGGATCATGATCGGGGCGTTGGCCAGGGTGCGGGGCACGGTTCCTCCGGTCCGGTCGAGGTCGGTCGGTCCGCGAGGACCGCTGCTCAGACCCGGTTTATCACGGTGCACCGACACCGGGACCCCTCGCACCCTCCCCGCATGAACACACCCGGTCTGCCCGGGGACCCTTCCCACTCCCCTACGAGCTGGGCCTGGAGCGGCTGCGCAAGGAGTACGACCTGGAACCGGTGGAGTATCCGGCGACCCGCAAGATGGGCTCGACACCCCAGGAGCGGGTCGACGACATCGACGCCCCGTTCGCCGATCAGGACATCAAGGCGGTCATGGCATCGATCGGCGGCGAGGACCAGATCACCGTCCTGCCGCTGCTGGACCGGGAGTTGATCCGGGCGAACCCCAAGCCGTTCTTCGGGATGAGCGACAACACCAACCTGCTCATGTTCGCGGCGCAGTCGCTGCGGGCAGCCCTGTTCACGTCGGGCGAGTACGAGTCGAAGCCCGCCGACCGCTGGAACGACGTCAACCGCGACTGGGCGGACCCGGCGACCTTCGACGCCGAACCGGAGACGCGGCCCGGCAACGGCTGGACCTGGGTGAACCCCGACCGAGTGGTGGACGGCCGCAGTTGGGGCGGCTCTCTGGAGATCCTCGGCTGGCTGCTGATGGCCGACCGGGAGATCCCACGTGACCTCTCGGAGTTCGACGGCGGGGTGCTGCTGCTGGAGACCTCGGAGGAGATGCCGAGCGGCACGGAGGTCTTCCGTACCCTGCGGAACATGGGCGAGCGCGGGCTGCTTCAGCGCTTCTCGGCGCTACTGATGGGCCGTGCGAAGACGTGGTCCTTCGAACGCCCCAACAGCCCGGAGGATGCCGCCCGTTACGCCGCAGAGCAGCGTGAGGCCGTCCTGCGCGCCATGCGGGCATACGCGCCCGACACCACGATCGTCTTCGACGTGGACTTCGGGCACACCGATCCACAGCTCGTGATCCCGTACGGCGGCCTGGTGCGCGTCGACGGGCCCGCCCGGCGCATCACAGTCACGTACTGACGGGGACGATCGCTCCCGCGCGCCCCCGTAACCCGTGGTCACCGTGGGTAGTTGACGCGGCATGCACGACGTACGCACCGTAAGGGCGCCCTCCATGCTGCGGCTCGCGGCCGCCTCGCTCGCCGGGACGGCCATCGAGTTCTACGACTTCTTCGTCTACGGGACCGCGGCTGCGCTGGTCCTGGGGCCGCTGTTCTTTCCCACATTCTCGCCGCTGGCGGGGACGCTGGCGGCGTTCGCCACGTTCGGCGTGGGTTTCGTGGCGCGGCCGCTGGGCTCCGTCCTGTTCGGGCACATCGGGGACCGGCACGGGCGGCGGCCGGTCCTCGTCGGCTCGCTGCTGCTCACCGGTGCGTCGACGGTCGCGGTCGGCTGTGTACCGACGTACGACACGATCGGTGTGGCCGCCCCCGTACTGCTGCTCGTCCTGCGCTTTCTGCAAGGGCTCGGGCTCGGCGGCGAGTGGGGCGGGGCCGTACTGCTCACCGCGGAGCACGCGCCGGCCGACCGGCGTGGACTGTGGTCGAGCTTCCCGCAGGTGGGGCCCCCGGTGGGCTTCGTACTCGCCAACGGCGCGGTGCTGACGCTGTCGGCGACGCTGACCGACGCCCAGTTCGCCGCATGGGGCTGGCGGGTGCCGTTCTGGGCCGCCGGGGTACTGGCCCTGGTGGGGCTGTGGCTGCGGTCGTCGCTCGCGGAGAGCCCCAGCTTCCTGGAAATCGACGACTACGCGCGCGTGCCGCTCGCCGAGGTCGTGCGCGACCATTGGCGGCTGGTCCTGCTGACCGCCGGAGCGCTCGCCGTCGGGTACGCGATCTTCTACGCCGTGACCACCTGGTCGCTCGCCTACGCCACTGAACGGCTCGGGGTGAGCCGTACGGTCATGCTGACCTGCGTCATGGCCGCGGTGGTGATGAAGGGGGCGCTGACGCCGGTGGCGGCGGTGCTCGGCGACCGCTACGGGCGGCGCCCACTGTGTCTGATCGGGTGTGCGGCGGCCGCGCTGTGGATGTTCCCGATGGTCGCGCTGCTCGCGACCGGCACCCCGCTGCTGATCTTCCTCGGCTTCCTGGTCGCGCTGGTCTCGTTCGTCACGATGTTCGGGGTGATCGCCGCGTATCTGCCGGAGCTGTACGAGCCCCGAGTGCGCTGCACGGGCGCCGCGGTCGGCTACAACCTCGGCGGCGTCGTCGGTGGCGCGCTGACCCCGATCGTGGCGACGGCACTGGCCGAACAGGGTGGCCGGGTGCCATGGGGTGTGGGCGCCTATCTGACCGGCATCGCGCTGCTCAGCCTGGGGTGCTTCGCGTTGCTTCCGGAGACGCGGCCGGTGCGGGTGCGTGCGGCGGAGGCGAAGGCTGAGGCGGCTGCGGGCTGACGTACGGCTCGCCCCCTACCGGACTGCCGCACGCTACGGACTGCCACACGCTACGGATTGACCGCCAGTTCCAAGTACGCCGCCAGCAGCACCAGATGGACGCCTCCCTGCAGTGGAGTGGCCCGGCCCGGCACCACCGTCAGGGAGGCGACCACGACGGTCAGCGCGAGCAGCACCATGTGGGTGGCGCCGAGGCCGAGGATGAGTGGTCCGGAGAGCCAGATGGACGCCAGGGCGACCGCGGGGATGGTCAGGCCGATGCTGGCCATGGCGGAGCCGAGCGCGAGGTTGAGGCTGGTCTGCACCCGGTCACGGCGCGCGGCGCGCAGCGCGGCGATGGTTTCGGGGAGCAGCACCAGCAGCGCGATGATCACACCCACGACGGCGTGGTCCAGGCCGGCGGCCGCCACGCCCGACTCGATCGTCGGCGACACGCCCTTCGCCAGACCGACCACTCCGACCAGCGCGAGCAACAGCAGGCCCAGGCTGATCAAGGCGGTGCGGGTGGACGGGGCCGCGGCGTGGTCCTCCGCGGCGATCACCTTGCCCTGCCGGGTGATCGGGAGGAAGTAGTCGCGGTGCCGGACCGTCTGGGTCGCCACGAACAGGCCATAGAGGATCAGCGAGGACAGCGCGGCGAAGGTGAGCTGCACACCCGAGAACTCAGGGCCGGGCTTGCTCGTCGTGAACGTCGGCAGCACCAGGCTGAGCGTGGCCAGTGTGGCGACCGTCGCGAGGGCGGCGCCGGTGCCCTCGGGGTTGAAGACGGCCGTGCGGTGACGCAGGGAGGCCACCAGGAGGCTCAGGCCGACAATCCCGTTGCAGGTGATCATCACGGCCGCGAAGACCGTGTCTCTGGCCAGGGATGCGCTCTTGTCGCCGCCGTCCACCATGAGGGTGACGATCAGCGCGACCTCGATGACGGTGACGGCGACGGCGAGGATGAGAGAGCCGAAGGGTTCGCCGACCCGGTGAGCGACCACTTCGGCGTGGTGCACGGCGGCGAGGACCGCGCCCGCGAGGACGACCGTCATCAGAACGACGACCGCGCCCGGCACGTCCCGGCCCCAGGTGAAGATCAGCAGGACCGCCGCGAGCACCGGCACTACAGACGTCCACCCATGTGTGAGCGACCTGAGCCGAGCGATCATGCAGCGATCCTCGCAGACCTGCTCATACCCCGCATTCCAGTCGCACGACGCCCGCACGTCACAGTCATGGCCTCCTCGTCATAGTCGAAGCAGGAGTCGAACTCGAAGCAGAGGAGCGGTGCTCGGCACTTCACCGAGCACCGCTCCTGCGATGGTTGTCACTCTGCCCGGCGTGGTCAGACGTCGACGCTGTCCTTCGGAGCGTCTTCGCTGCGCTCCTGCGCCACCTCGGCCGCGGCCTGCTTCCGGGAGGCCATCAGGCTGGTGATCGTGGTGACGATCAGGACCGTGCAGATCACGCCGAGCGAGAACGGGATGCTGATCTCCGGGACATGGACCCCGGACTCGTGCAGCGCGTGCAGCACCAGCTTGACGCCGATGAAGCCGAGGATGATCGACAGGCCGTACGACAGGTGGACCAGCTTCTTCAGCAGGCCGCCGATGAGGAAGTACAGCTGCCTGAGGCCCATCAGCGCGAAGGCGTTCGCGGTGAAGACGATGTACGGGTCCTGCGTGAGGCCGAAGATCGCCGGGATGGAGTCGAGCGCGAACAGCACGTCCGTGGTGCCGATGGCCAGCATCACGACCAGCATCGGGGTCATGACCCGCTTGCCGTTCTGCTGGATCCACAGCTTGGTGCCGTGGTAGCTGTCCGCGACCCCGAAGCGGCGCTCGGCGGCCTTGAGCAGCTTGTTCTCCTCGTACTCCTCGTCCTCCGCGTCGGCCCGGGCCTCCTGGATCAGCTTCCAGGCGGTCCAGATCAGGAAGGCGCCGAAGAGGTAGAACACCCACGAGAAGCTGGCGATGATCGCGGCACCCGCGGCGATGAAGATCGCGCGCAGCACCAGGGCTATGAGGACGCCGATGAGGAGCACCCGCTGCTGGTACTGCGAGGGCACGGCGAACTTCGCCATGATCAGGACGAAGACGAAGAGGTTGTCGACACTCAGCGACTTCTCGGTGATGAAGCCGGCGAAGAACTCACCGGCGGGCTGGCCGCCACCGAAGACGAGCAGGCCGAGGCCGAAGAGACAGGCCAGGACGATCCAGACGACGGTCCAGATCCCGGCTTCCTTGATCGATACGTCGTGGGGCTTGCGTCCGATGAAGAAGTCGACCGCGATAAGCGCGGCGAGTCCCACGATGGTCAGGACCCAAAGGGTCACAGAAACTTCCACTGCGCCTCCGGCAGTACGTAACGGCGAACGGTCAGTCAGCGTCGTCGCTGCCGGAGGTCTCTTCCACCCATAAGTGGGCCGACGCCCCGGGATCTGGCCTGATCCGTATTGACGGGTACGTCGCAGTAGTCAGGGAGTACTCCCCTCCGTACGGAGAACAGTACCCCAATCACCAAGGAAAGGTAAAGCAGTTGGCAAAGGGATGCTCAAATCCCCTGCTCAGCATGGCTTTACCGATGCTTGGTGCGGGCTGCGGCGACCTGGTCGAGCACCCGCTGGAGCACCTGACTGCCGGGCGGCACCAGCGACGGCTCGTACGTCCAGGCGTGCCCCACCCACGGGTCGGCGAGATGGTCGTCGGGCACCGGAGTCAGTCGCAGCAGGGAACGCCACAGCGGGTCGAGCAGCGGCCCGTACGCGGCGGCGTCCTCACGGTCCGCGACCATCATGAGGTGGACGCCGACGGCCGGGCCCTCGTCGGCCAGGTAGCGCAGCTGCGTGACGGCCCGGTCGTCGAAGCCGTGCGGGAAGTCGTTGACCACCAGCAGGTTCTGGGACGTGTCGAAGCCCGGCGGGAGGGCGTCGGCCGCGCCGCCACGCACCGCCATCTGCACCAGGTCGACCCGCTGGGTGAGCTTGCCCAGGACATCCGCCACCCCCGCGGCACCGACCGCGGGCGGGGCCGCGAGCACCCCGCTCTGCACCAGCGGTACCAGCGTCTGCGCTCCCGAACCGGCCGGGTCGATGACGTACACGGTGAACTCGCCCGCCGGATGGACGGCGAGCAGCCGCGCCACATGCGCCACCGCCGCCTCCATGGCCATGCGCCGCAGGTCGTGCGCGTCGTGGAACGAACCGTCGACGGACCCGGCACGACCGCTGTCGATCCACAGGCCCCGCTCCAGCGGCAGCCGGACCAGCATCGGTATCCGCACCTCGGCGCACTCCGGCAGATGCAGGTCGCCCAGGCGCAGGGCCATGGGCATCTCCATCGGCACGCGGTAGCCGTGCCAGACGGGGTTGTCCCAGCTGGCGTACGCCGGTGGCAGGGCCGGTTCGACGACGTCGGCCTCGGCGGCGAGCTGGGCGACGTCGCGGTCGAGGGCCTGCCGGGCCTCGTCGACGAGCCGACCGTGCCGGGCGCGGGCCTCCTCGCGCGCGGCGTCGGCCTGTCCGCCGATCCGGCTGCGCGGGTCTGACAGGACCTGCTCCAGCTCCTTGTCCATGCGCGACTCGGCGAAGTCGACGGCGCTGCGGTACGCGGCCGTGGTGCGGGCCAGGTCCTCGAACATGCCCCACACCTGGTTGTAGAGCCGCTCGTCCATGGACCAGCCGGTCGCGTCACCCGCGACGGGCTGAGCGGGCAGACCGGGCGCCGCAGCGGGCGCGGTCGGTGGGGGCGGGGGCGGTGCGGAGTTCCGGCGGCGTGGGTGGTTGTAGTCGATCGGGCCGCCCGCGGTGGGCGCGGACGGCTGGGTGGGGGCGGAGGGGTCGGTGGGCTCTGTATGGGCAGAGCCTCCGGGGTAGCCCGTACGTCCTCCCGTCGTGCCCTGCGGGGTCTGGGTGCCGTAGGGCGAGCCGCCGTGGTCCGGGCCCAGGGTGGGTGCGGCCGCCTGGCGGGTGCGGTCGCCGTCCGCCGTACGGGGCGGGGGTGCCGCCACCGAGCGGGCCATGCCCTGGGCGACGGCGTCGTGGATGGCGCCGGCGAGCTGGTGGGCCTGGGGCAGGCCCTGGTCGGTGAAGAGCTCGGCGAGGCCGCCGGCATAGCCCTGGCCGACGGCGCGCACCTTCCAGGCGCCCTGGCGGCGGTAGAGCTCCAGGGCGACGACAGCCGTCTCGGTTTCCAGCCCGGTGATGGTGTAGCTGGCGACCTCGGTGCCGTCGAGTCCGGTGACCGCGACGAAGGGGGCGGCCACGGCGCCGAAGCGGGCCGGTCCCCCGGCGCCGGTGGGCAGGGCGAGCAGCACATGGACGCGGTGCACGGCGTCCGGCATGGCGTCCAGGTCCACCGCGAGGCGATGGGCGGCGGCCGCCTGGCGGGGCACCTCCAGTCCGGGCAGGGTGGGTGCGCCCGGGTGGGCCACCCGCTCCGCGTCCGTGACCTTGCCCTGCTCGTCGCTGAGCGTGGCCGCGGCCACGATCGGCTTGCCGGCCGAGACCCTGATCTCCAGACGGGCCTGGGAGAGCGGGTGGTTCTGCCCCCGCACCAGCTCGGCCGTCATCGCCTCAATCCCCCTGTGTGGCTGTTGTTGTGTGCCGCTCGCCCGGTCCGCCGTCTCAGAGGAGCGGCAGGACCGACGGCATCAGGTCCTGGAAGGTACGGCCGTTGGCCGGGGTGCCGAGGGCCGTCATGGACCAGCCCGTGCCCGCGCGGTGCACCTTCGCCATGATCTGGGCCGTGTAGGCGCCGCCGCCGGCGAGCGTGTAGCGGGCGAGTTCCTGGCCGTTGGTCTCGTCGACGAGGCGGCAGAACGCGTTCTGCACCTCCTGGAACGTCTGGCCCGTGAAGGAGTTCACGGTGAAGACGATCTGGTCGATGTGGACCGGGAGGCGCTGCAGGTCGACGAGGATCGCCTCGTCGTCGCCGCCCTGGCCGACACCGCCGACGAGGTTGTCGCCGGTGTGGCGCACCGAGCCGTCGTCGCTCACCAGGTGGCGGAAGAAGACGACGTCGACCGGCTGCTTGTCCGCGAACAGGACGGCGGAGGCGTCAAGGTCGATCTCCCGGGTGCGCGAGCCGAACAGGCCGCGCCGCGGGGCCGCCTGCCAGCCGAGACCCATGCGCACCGCGGTCAGACTGCCTCCGTCGTTCTTCTGCAGACTGATGGCCTGACCCTTGGTCATGTTGACGGTCACGCGCTGATTCCCCTCTCGAGCATTCCCCTGTTGCCGCGAAGTCGCGGATGACCAGCACCCTACGCAGGGGCACTGACAGTGACGTACTCCCGTCCGCACTTTGTGTCGGTCTTGCAACACAGCGCATTCCCGGCGAGGTCACAGCGGTCCCATCGGCCCATCAGGCCAGGCCGGCCTCCCTCATCTGGCGCAGTTCCTTCTTCATCTCGGACACCTCGTCGCGCAGCCGTGCCGCGATCTCGAACTGCAGGTCCGCGGCGGCGGCGCGCATGCGCTCCGTCAACTCCTCGATCTGCTCGGCGAGTTCCGCGGCGGGGCGGTCGGTCGGCACGGTCTCCTTGGCCTTGCCCTTGGCGCGCTTGGTGGGCTTCGCGTCCTTGACCGCGTGGTCCTTCAGGGAGGGCACGGGGGCCCTTGTGCCGCGGCCGTCCTTGCGGGACTGGCGGTAACCCGTGCCGAGCAGCTGCTCGGTGTCGACGTCCTCGCGCGCGATCTGCGCGACGATGTCGTTGATCTTCTTGCGCAGTGGCTGGGGATCGACGCCGTTCGCCTTGTTGTACGCGACCTGCTTCTCCCGGCGGCGGTTGGTCTCCTCGATGGCCTTCTCCATCGCCGGGGTGATCTTGTCGGCGTACATGTGGACCTGGCCGGAGACGTTGCGCGCCGCGCGGCCGATGGTCTGGATCAGCGACGTGCCGGAGCGCAGGAAGCCCTCCTTGTCGGCGTCGAGGATCGCCACCAGGGAGACCTCGGGCAGGTCGAGGCCCTCCCTGAGGAGGTTGATGCCGACCAGCACGTCGAACTCGCCGGAGCGCAGTTCACGCAGCAGTTCGACGCGGCGCAGTGTGTCGACATCGCTGTGCAGATAGCGGACCTGGATACCGAGCTCCAGGAAGTAGTCGGTGAGGTCCTCGGCCATCTTCTTGGTGAGCGTGGTGACCAGTACGCGCTCGTCCTTCTCCACGCGGGTGCGGATCTCGTGCACCAGGTCGTCGATCTGTCCCTCGGTGGGCTTGACCACGACCTCGGGGTCGACCAGGCCGGTGGGGCGGATGATCTGCTCGACGACGCCGTCGGAGCGGGACATCTCGTACTGGCCCGGGGTGGCCGACAGGTAGACGGTCTGGCCGATGCGCTCCTGGAACTCCTCCCACTTCAGCGGGCGGTTGTCTAGGGCCGAGGGCAGCCGGAACCCGTGCTCCACGAGCGTGCGTTTGCGGGAGGCGTCGCCCTCGTACATGGCGCCGATCTGCGGCACGGTGACGTGCGACTCGTCGATGACGAGGAGGAAGTCCTCGGGGAAGTAGTCCAGCAGCGTGTTCGGCGGGGAGCCGGGGAGGCGGCCGTCGAAGTGCATCGAGTAGTTCTCCACGCCGGAGCAGGTGCCGATCTGGCGGAGCATCTCGATGTCGTACGTCGTGCGCATCCGCAGTCGCTGGGCCTCCAGGAGCTTGCCCTGCTTCTCCAGCTCGGCGAGCCGCTCTCCCAGTTCCTTCTCGATGTCGTTGATGGCCCGCTCCATGCGCTCGGGGCCCGCGACGTAGTGGGAGGCCGGGAAGACGTACAGCTGCTGGTCGTCGCTGACGATCTCGCCCGTGAGCGGGTGTAGGGTGGACAGCGCCTCGATCTCGTCGCCGAACATCTCGATGCGGACGGCCAGCTCCTCGTAGACCGGGAAGATCTCGATGGTGTCGCCGCGGACCCGGAAGGTGCCGCGGGCGAAGGCCATGTCGTTGCGCGTGTACTGGATGTCGACGAAGCGGCGCAGCAGCTGGTCGCGGTCGATCTCGTCGCCGACGCGGAGCGGGACCATGCGGTCGACGTACTCCTGCGGCGTACCGAGGCCGTAGATGCAGGACACCGAGGCGACCACGACGACGTCGCGGCGGGTGAGCAGCGAGTTGGTCGCCGAGTGGCGCAGGCGCTCGACCTCCTCGTTGATCGAGGAGTCCTTCTCGATGTAGGTGTCCGACTGCGGGACGTAGGCCTCGGGCTGGTAGTAGTCGTAGTACGAGACGAAGTATTCGACCGCGTTGTTCGGCAGCAGCTCGCGGAACTCGTTCGCCAGCTGGGCGGCCAGCGTCTTGTTCGGCGCCATCACCAGGGTGGGGCGCTGGAGCTTCTCGATCATCCACGCGGTGGTGGCGGACTTGCCGGTGCCGGTCGCGCCGAGGAGCACGACGTCCTTCTCGCCGGCTTCGATGCGCCGGGCGAGGTCGGCGATGGCCGTCGGCTGGTCGCCGCTCGGCTGGTAGGGGCTGACGACCTCGAAGGGCGCCACCGTGCGTTCGATGTTGGAAACGGGCCGCATGGAATCCACCGTACGACCCCGCACTGACAACGGGCTTCGATCAGCGGTTTTGCGGGGTGCGGGAACCGCTGCGGGCCGGGTGCCGGCGGGTGCGGAGCGCGAGTCGGCGGGTGGGGTGCGGCAGCGGCGCGTGGGCGGGGACGCCGGGCTTGGGCTCGGGGCGGGGCAGGGCGGGCCTGCCCATGACCATCAGCGGGTCGAACAGGACGACGACGCCCGCGAGGCACAGGAAGGCGAGCGGGCCGATCAGCATCGGGGCGAGCAGCGCGGCGGGCGAGTCGCCCGTGGCGGGGTCGGCGGTGCCGTGCAGGTGGACGCGGAGGGCGGCCATGCCCGTGTAGTGCATGCCGCTGACCGCGAGCCCCATGACGAGGCTGGCGCCCACGCTCCACAGGAACCCTCTGACCTGTCCGGCCGCCCACAGGGCGGCGGTGGCGGCGACCATGGCTATGAGGACGGAGGCGGCGACGGTGAGCGTGTTGTACTCCAGCTTTCCGTCCAGCCGCATGCCGGCCATGCCCAGGTAGTGCATGGACGCGATGCCGAGGCCGGTGATGGTGCCGCCGGTGAACAGGGCTGCGCCGGACGCGCCCCGATAGCCGACGATGAAGATCCCGATGCCCACCATCAGGATGGCGACGCCCAGGCTGGCGTAAGTCATCGGCTTGTCGTAGTGGATCGGGGCCTCCCGGACCGTGAAGCCCATCATCGCGATGAAGTGCATGGTCCAGATGCCGGAGCCGATCGCCATGGAGCCGAGGGCGAGCCAGCCCGGGCGCCAGGAGCCGGCCACCAGCAGGGATCTGGTGGTGCAGCGTAGGCCGAGGGCACCGCCGAGGCAGGCCATGACATAGGCCGCCAGCGGTGTGACGAGGCCGTAGCTGAATCCATCGACCGTCCCCTGCATGCGCGGCTGCCCTTCCGCCCCATTCCGTCCCGGAATTCCGTGAAATGCTCTCCCTCCCAGAACCGCCCGAGCGGTCAGGGTTGAGGCAGAGAGTATGACTCGCACCGGAATGGTCGAACGACTTTCCGGCAAAGAAACACGCCTCTGCCCCAGTTGTGCGGCACCGGTGAGC
This sequence comes from Streptomyces spinoverrucosus, assembly GCF_006539505.1. Lineage (GTDB taxonomy): Bacteria > Actinomycetota > Actinomycetes > Streptomycetales > Streptomycetaceae > Streptomyces > Streptomyces spinoverrucosus. The sequence goes on along the minus strand of NZ_BJND01000012.1, from coordinate 188,203 downwards.
GGCCTCGGGCAACTCCATTCAATCTGTGTCCATCCTGTACCCCTGTGGCATTGACCCTCCGCTGTCAGGGCGGGGCTGTCCGTGATCCGTATGACGCGGACACCGCCGCGCTGTCAGTGGCGGGTCGTAGGGTGGGCGCATGGACAGCCATGGGCAGTACGAGCAGCAGGTCGTGTGGACCGTCGTCGCCGGCGACATCGGTCCGCTGCTGCTGGCCGCGACCGGCGAGGGCCTGGTCAACGTCGTCTTTCACGCCACGGACCCGGTGCGCGACAAGGCGCTGGCCCGGCTGGCGTCCCGGCTGGGCGCCGAGCCGGTCGAGGCACCCGGCTCCCCGCTGCTGGCCGAGGCGATACGTCAGGTCCAGGCCTACTTCGCGGGCAGGCGCCGCGACTTCGAGCTGCCCCTGGACTGGTCACTGATCTCGGGCTTCAACCGCCAGGTGCTGCGCGAGCTGGCGTCCGGCGTGCCGTACGGCACGGTCGTCGGGTACGGCGATCTGGCCGACCGGGTCGGTCAGCCCGGCGCGGCCCAGGCGGTGGGCACGGCGATGGGCGCCAACCCGCTCCCCGTGGTCGTGCCCTGCCACCGCGTCGTGGAGAGCGACGGCGGCATCGGCGGCTTCGGCGGCGGTCTGGAGACCAAGCGGAAGCTGCTGGCGCTGGAGGGCGTGCTGCCCGAGCCGCTGTTCTGAGACCGAGCGGCCCGGGCGTACGGCTCAGGCGTAGTGGCGTGCCTCGAAGAAGTTGCCGTCCGGATCACGGAAGTAGAAGTTGCGCCGGGCGTTGCCGCGGGCGCCGAAGGAGTCGTGGCCGATGTCCGTCAGGGGGACCGAGCGTTCCTGCAGGCGGTCGCGCAGGGCGTTGAAGTCGTCCTCGGACAGCGCGAGGCAGACGTGGTTCACGGGGTGCCCGGAGCTGTCCGGCGCACCGGGGAGCATCGTCATCCGCTCCGCCGCGGCGAGCGGCATCAGGTCGATGATCGTGTCGTCGTTGACGCGTACCGAGGGGAAGGGCACCTGTCCCGCGGCGAACTCGGTGAGCCTGACCGGCTCCAGGCCGACCGCCTTCTCGTAGAAGTCGGCGGCGGCGACCGGGTCACGCACCCAGAGGACGACGTGGTCAAGACGTGTCGTGTTGTCCGTCATGCCCCCAGGCTGGTGTCGTCCCGTAGCGGCCGCAAGGGTTTGACGGGGCACACCGCCCGCCAGAGATGAGGGAAGACCGACAGACAGGAGGCAGGCGCGTGACGCTGGTGGTGTCCGAAGAGGTGCGGGAGGCGGTCCACGCACGCCGGCCCGTGGTGGCCCTGGAGTCCACGATCATCGCGCACGGGCTGCCGCGTCCACGCAATCTGCGGGTGGCGCTGGAGCTGGAGGAGGCGGTACGGCAGGAGGGCGCCGTACCGGCCACGATCGCCGTGCTGGACGGGCAGCCGCGGGTCGGTCTGGACAAGGAGCAGCTGGAGCGGATCGCGAATGAGGAAGGCATCCGCAAGCTCGGCCACCGTGATCTGCCGCTCGCCGTGGCCGCCGGGGCCAGCGGGGCGACCACGGTGTCCGCGACCGCGCTGCTGGCGGCACTGGCGGGCGTACGGGTGTTCGCGACGGGCGGGCTCGGCGGGGTGCACCGGCAGTGGACGGTGACGCAGGACGAGTCGGCCGACCTCGGTCTGCTGGCGCGCACGCGGATCACGGTGGTGTGTGCGGGGGTGAAGTCGATCCTGGACGTGCCGGCGACGCTGCAGCGGCTGGAGACGCTGGGCGTGGCGGTGGCCGGGTACGGCACGGACCGCTTCCCCGGCTTCTACCTCTCGGACTCCGGGCATCCCGTGGACTGGACCCTGGACAGCCCGGAGCAGGTGGCCGACGTCATGCGGGCCCAGGACGCGCTCGGCGGGCCCGGATCGGCACTTGTCGTGGCCAACCCGGTGCCGGAGGCGGAGCAGCTGGATCCTGAGCTGCACGCGCGCGTGCTGGCCGACGCGCTGCACGCGTGCGAGGCGGAGGCGATCACCGGCCAGGCCGTCACGCCGTTCCTGCTCGACTATCTGGTACGGCACACCGAGGGTGCCTCGCTGAACGCCAACCTGGCGGCGGTGCGCGGCAACGTACGGCTGGCGGCGCGGATCGCGGCGGCCTGGGCCAGGGCGTGAGCGGGGCGGGGCCCGGCTCGCCGAGCGGTGCTCTGCTGGTCGTCGGGGATGTGGTGACGGACGTCGTCGCCCGGCACCGGGGACCGCTGGCAGGGGGCACGGACACGGCCGCCGTGATCCGGACGTTGCCCGGTGGCGCGGGCGCCAATGTGGCCTGCTGGGCGTCCCATTGGGGATGCGCGGACGTACGGCTGCTCGGGCGGGTGGGCTCGGACGCGGTGGCGTGGCACGAGCGGGCGCTGGCCGCGGCGGGGGTGCGTGCCCGCCTGGTGGTCGACCCGCAGGCGCCGACCGGGACGGTGATCTGCCTGGTGGACTCGGGCGCCGCGGCCGAGCGGACGTTCCTCACCGACAGTGGCGCCTCGTTGCGGCTCGATCCCGGTGACTGGTCGGACGTGCTGCTCGACGGCGTGGGGTGGCTGCATCTGTCCGGCTATCTGCTCTTCTCCGAACCGGGCCGGGCGCTGGTGGCGACGACCTTGACGTCGGCACGCGCGCGTGGGGTGCCGGTGAGCCTGGATCCGGCGTCGGCCGGGTTCCTCGCGGAGCTGGGAGTGGACCGCTTTCTGGCGTCCGTCGACGGCATGGAGGTCCTGCTGCCCAGCCGGGACGAGGCCTGCCTGCTCACCGGGTTGCCGGACGCGGCCGACGCAGCGGCGAAACTGAGCCGCCATGTCCCGCTCGTCGTGACCAAGCAGGGCGCGGACGGTGCGCTGGTGGCCCGTTCCGGCACCGTACGCGCCCGCGTCCCCGCCGTACCGGCGACGCCCCGGGACACGACGGGCGCCGGTGACGCGTTCACCGGCGCGTTCCTCGCCGCCTTGCTGGCGGGCGCGGAGCCGGAGGACGCGGCGGCGGAGGGATGCGCGGCGGGGGCGCGAGCGGTCGAACAGGTCGGCGGCAGGCCTCCGGTGGGCCCGGCCTCCGGTGGACGCAGGACCGCTATCCGCTGAGCCGCGGAACTCCCGACGGCCAGGCACTGCCCGCCCTCCGGCCGATACAGAGCCAGAGCCTCCGGCTGGGACCGGAACCGCCCTCCGCCCAAGAAGCATCCACGACGAAGGCACCAACTCCCGTTGTCCACAGCCGGGAACCAAGCGGAATGCGGGGTTTCCACAGGCTTACCCGCTGCTCACGCGGTCCTGGCACACTGGCGCGACAGGCGCAGGATTGCGGCGCGAGAGGATCCACGCAAGGAGATCCAGATGTCCATGGCAGGGAATCTGCGGAAGGTCACGGGCCTCGGCAGGGTCGGCGGCCTCCGCAAGGTGGCGCGACTGGCCCGGCGGGGCCGACGGGTCGACCTGAGCCACCCCGCACGGTCCCCGCTGGGCTCATCGGTGGTCAACTGCGTGGCCTACGAGGAGGGAGGCCGGCTTCCCCTCGGCGGTGACCTCGTCGACACTGTCGAGCGGGTGCGCAAGACTGGTTCGGGATTTGTGTGGCTGGGTTTGCACGAGCCGACGGACCAGGAGTTCGCCGGGATCGCCGAGCTGTTCGACCTGCATCCGCTGGCGGTCGAGGACGCGATCGAGGCCCACCAGCGCCCGAAGGTGGAGCGGTACGGCGAGACGCTGTTCGCGGTGTTCAAGACGGTCTGCTACGTCGAGCACGAGGAACTCACGGCGACCAGCGAGGTGGTGAACACCGGCGAGCTCATGGTGTTCGTCGGCCAGGACTTCGTGATCACGGTGCGGCACGGCCGGCACGGCTCGCTGGGCCCGTTGCGCGAGGAGCTGGAGGCCGACCCCAAGCAGCTCGCCAAGGGCCCGTCCGCGGTGCTGCACGCGGTCGCGGACCACGTCGTCGACGACTACCTCAGCGTCATCGACGCGGTGCAGGCCGATATCGAGCAGGTCGAGACGGACGTCTTCGCGGAGAACGGCGCACGCGCCGATCCGGGCCGCATCTACCAGCTCAAGCGGGAACTCCTGGAGCTGAAGCGGGCCGTGGTCCCGCTGAACCGGCCGCTGCTGGAGCTCGCCGACCGGCCGATGCGGGTGGTGGAGCCGGAGATACAGGCCTACTTCCGCGACGTGTCCGACCACCTGATGCGCGCGGGGGAACAGCTCGCCGGTTTCGACGAGCTGCTCAACTCGATCCTGCAAGCCCACCTCGCCCAGGTCACGGTCGCGCAGAACGAGGACATGCGGAAGATCACGGCCTGGGCCGCGATCATCGCCGTACCCACGATGGTCTGCGGGGTGTACGGCATGAACTTCGACCACATGCCCGAGCTGCACTGGAAATACGGCTACGGCATGGTCATCGGCGTCATATCCGTGGCCTGCTTCGCCCTGTACCGCGGATTCCGGCGCAACGGCTGGCTGTGACCGCCCGGGTGTGGGTAAGGCGGGCCGGCGGTCAGCGGCTTGCGCTCCTGGCGTAGACGCGTTCCGCCCAGGCGCCGATCTGATCCTCCGTCAGATGCTGGGCGAGATCGGCCTCGCTGATCATGCCGACCAGGCGCTTGTTCTCGATGACGGGCAGCCTGCGGATCTGGTGGTCCTCCATCTCCTGGAGCACCTCGCTGACATCGGCGTTAGCGTCGATCCAGCGCGGTGTGCCCTTGGCCATCTCGCCCGCGGTGACCTTGGACGGGTCGTGGCCCATGGCCACACAGCCGACCACGATGTCGCGGTCGGTGAGGATGCCGCAGAGCCGTTCGTTCTGGTCACTGATGGGCAGGGCTCCGACGTTGAGCTCACGCATCAGCTGGGCGGCGCGGTCTAGGGTCTGGTGCGCGGGGATCCACTGGGCGCCCCGGTGCATGATCTCTCCGGCAGTGGTCATGGAGTACCTCCCGGTGCCGGACGGCCGGCGCGGCGCGGGACGCACCGCTGGTACCGGCGCCCTTCATTCTCGTCGGGTCGCCCGGCGCACGCACCTGGGGCGGCGGTCAGGCGGAGAAACCGATGATCTTCTGCGGTAGCTGATGCGCGGGTCGCGGCGGAGGGGAATCCGATCGGCGCTCCGGTCAGCCGCGCCACGCCGGGCGGCGCGGATCGTCGGCGCGGACGAGGACGTCGGCGGTGCCGGCGGGGTCGGTCTCGTCCTCGTAGCGCTCGAAGGCGGGGAGGGTCCAGTGCTCGGCCTGCGGGGTGCGGCGGCGCAGGGCGCCCGGGGAGAGGAGGAGATGAACACTCAGGTCGAAGGGGAACCAGTGGCGCAGGAGGAGGGGGCCATGCAGCAACAGCATGCCGCCGGGCGGCAGTTGGACGTACGGGCTGCGGGTGGCGCGGTCGGTGACCGGGTCCAGAAGGTCGGGCAGGACGCGACCGTCGCCGCCGGGTTCGAGGGGGCCGAACACCTCGCGCCACAGGGCGCCGGTGTCGAACCAGCCGTCGTAGTAGGCGTCCACGTCCTGGTGCCCGTGCTCCAGACGGACAGAGGCCGGGCGCAGGAAGCCTTCCGTGCCGACGACCAGGGACGGGCGGCCGCGTATGCGCAGGGCCTCGTGGACGCGTGCGGCGAGGTCTCCCGGGGCGGCCGCCGGGGCGCCGTCGAAGGCGATGCGTGGCCAGGGGCTGCCGTCGGCCGGCTTCAGGTCGAGCAGGCGTTCGGCGAGGCGGTCGACGAGCCGGTCCCAGGTGATCGCTTCGAGTCGCACATGACCATGATTACGGATGCGGGGGAGGTGGAGGACATGACAGACGCGCGGGGGCGTGGAGGGCGTGGAGCCGTGGGAATGAAGCGGATATGGCAGTGCGTGTGACTCCCTCGTCCTCCGGCGAGGGCGAGATCAGACCCCTCACCGGTTCCCGTACCGCTCCTGTCGTCATCCAGCCACTGAAGAAGAAGCGCTGCGCCAAGTGCCGGCGTGGGCCGCTGTCCCTGCTCGTCATCGAGGACGGGGTACCGCGGTGCCTCGACTGTGCCGACCTCGGCCATCTGGTGTTCCTGCCGCGCGGCGACACCGCGCTGACGCGCAGGGCACGGGAGGAGAGTTCGCTGTCGGTGGTCGTCGTGCGGTTCAACCGGCGCAAGAGCCGTTACGAGCGGCAGGGCGTCCTCGTCGAGGAGGCGGGGCTCGCCCGGGCCGAGGAACGGTGCCTGGCGGACGCGGAGGCCCGGCGGCGGCGCCGGGCGCGGGACGCACAGCGCAGGGCGATGGAGGACGCGCAGTTCGCGGAGGCGTTCACGGCGGAGATCCTGCGGCTGTTTCCCGGGTGCCCACCGGAGCGGGCGCGGGCGATCGCGGCGTACGCGTCCCTGCGGGGCAGTGGGCGCGTGGGGCGGACGGCGGCCGGGCGGGCGTTGACGGAGGGGGCGGTGACGTCGGCGGTAGTGGCGGCGGTGCGGCATGTGGACACGCCGTATGACCAGCTGCTGATGAGTGGGGTGCCCAGATACGAGGCGCGGCGGAGGATAGCGGCGACCGTGGAGGCGGTGCTGCGGGAGTGGCGGGACGTGGGGCTCGACTCCGTCGGGTGAGGGCCCCGGGCTCGGCACGGGCCGGGGTAGGGCCCGGGTCTGGAGCGTATGGGGCTGCGGCGTTGAGAAATGGTCCGGGTCGGTGGGCCGGGATTCACTGATGGGGAATGGGCATGACCGGTGTGCTGGGCGGTGGCCCGGCCGGAGAGTGGGAGGAGTGGGTGACGTGATCGACGGGCCGTACTTCGTGCTGACGGTCGTGGGGCTGGTCGGGGCCGGGCTGGTGGCCGGGGTGTTCTGCGCCTTCTCGACGTTCGTGATGCAGGCGCTCGCCGCGCTGCCGCCCGCGCAGGGCGTCGCCGCGATGAAGGCGATCAATGTGCAGGCGTTGCGGCCGGGCTTCATGATCGTGTTCCTGGGGTCGACGCTGCTGTGCGCGGTGATAGCCGTGGTGACGTTCGTGCTGTGGCCGGACGAGGGGGCGGTGGAGCTGCTGGTGGGCAGCGCGCTGTATCTGTTCGGGTGCTTCGGGGTGACCGTGCTCGCGAACGTGCCGCGCAACAACGCGCTGGTCACAGTGGACGCGGGCACCGCTGAGGCGGCCGCGTACTGGCCGACGTACGTGCGCCAGTGGACGGCGTGGAACCACGTCCGGACGGTCGCCGCGGCCGGCGCGGTGGTGGCGTACGTGCTGGCCCTGGCGTGAGGCGCCGGGCGGGGGCTCTGCACAGGTGGCGGACGGGACGTATCGTGGCCGAAAGGGTGCCGCCGATGACGCACGGCCCGTCGTACCCCTATGCAAGGAAAACCGGCCATGGCCGATCCCAAGGGTTTCATGACCACCCCCCGCCAGGACTGGCCTCGCCGGCCGGTCGAGGAGCGGGTGCGGGACTGGAACGAGGTCTACGTCCCGGGGGCACTGCTGCCCATCATCAACCAGCAGGCGGACCGCTGCATGGACTGCGGCATACCGTTCTGCCACGACGCCTGTCCGCTGGGCAATCTGATCCCGGAGTGGAACGACCTGGTCTCCCGGGACGACTGGCGGGCGGCGAGCGACCGGTTGCACGCCACGAACAACTTCCCCGAGTTCACGGGGCGGTTGTGTCCGGCGCCGTGCGAGGCCGGGTGCGTGCTCGCCATCAACCAGCCGGCGGTCACCATCAAGAACGTCGAGTGCGCGATCGCCGACCGGGCCTGGGAGGAGGGTTTCGCGCCGCCGAGTCCGCCGGAGCGGCTGAGCGGGCGGACGGTCGCGGTGATCGGGTCGGGGCCCACGGGACTGGCGGCGGCACAGCAGCTGACGCGGGCGGGGCACACCGTCGCCGTGTACGAGAAGGACGACCGGCTCGGCGGGCTGATGCGGTACGGGATCCCCGAGTTCAAGATGGAGAAGCACCATCTGGAACGGCGGCTGGAGCAGATGCGGGCCGAGGGGACCAAGTTCCGTACGTCGACGGCGGTCGGGCGGGACATCGGGGCGGCGGAGCTGCGGTCGCGGTACGACGCCGTGGTGATCGCGACCGGGGCGACGGCGTGGCGTGAACTTCCCGTGCCGGGGCGGGAGTTGGCCGGTGTGCATCAGGCGATGGAGTATCTGCCGCTGGCCAATCGGGTCTGTGAGGGCGATCTGGAGGTCTCGCCGCTGTCGGCGGCCGGGAAGCATGTCGTGATCGTCGGGGGTGGTGACACGGGGGCGGACTGTCTGGGGACGGCGGTACGGGAAGGTGCGGCGTCGGTGACGCAGCTGGACATCTACGCGCAGCCGGGGGCCGGGCGGGACGAGGATGCGGAGCCCTGGCCGACGTACCCGAAGATCTACCGGCTCTCGGCGGCACACGAGGAGGCGCGCGATCTGCGGACCGCGCCGGCGGCGGATGCGGACGCGCGGTTGTTCGCGGCGTCGACGCTCCACTTCACAGGGGACGCGCAGGGGCATGTGCGGTGGCTGAACCTGGTCGAGGTCGACGCACAGCGACGTCCGGTGTCCGGCACCGAGCGCACACTGCCCGCCGACCTCGTACTACTCGCGCTCGGCTTCTCCGGGCCCGACCGGGAGGACGGGCTCATCGACCAACTGGGGCTGGAGCTGGAGCCGCGCGGCACGATCACACGGGACGCCGAGTTCGCGACGAACGTCCCCGGCGTGTTCGCCGCGGGTGACGCGGCGCGGGGCCAGTCGCTCATCGTGTGGGCGATCGCGGAGGGGCGGGCGGTGGCAGCGGCGGTCGACCGCCATCTGACGGGGAGCTCGGAGCTACCGGCGCCTATTGGGCCGTATGACCGGCCGATGGTGGTGTGAGGGGGCGGCTGGCGGTTTGGGGGCTGGTGGGTTCGGGGGCGGTGGGTTCGAAGGGCTGGCGGCCTCCGGGGGTCCGGCGGGGCCCCGGAGGCAGGCGGCTTCGGCGGGCTCCGGAGGCAGGCGGGTTCGGCACCGCCGGGACGCGCCGTGGGGATTGAGCGCCGTGGCGGCGGAGCCAGGTGGACGGTGAGACGAGGCGAAGCAGTGAGGCGCACCGCCCGATCCTGACCGGACAGCACACCTGGCCAGCACACGTGGCCACCGCACCAGGCCACCCACGCGCCACGGCCACCGGCGCCAAAGGCGCGCCCCCGGATAGTGCCGGTCGCCGTAGCCACCCGCGCCACGGCAACCGGCATGCAGCCCCGCCCCCGGCCGGGTCAGCTGCGACGCTCGTCCGTCCCCGGCCACCTTCGCTGTCGACAGCGCCACCCGGTTCCAGGTGTTGATCGTGCAGATCAGGGCGGTGACCTGGGCCCATCGGCGCTGACCTGCACCTGGAGCTGTCCGGCCCGGGCGGCCGCCGCGCCGCCCTCATCCGGGCACTGCGGGACGCCGTACGCAGCGGCCGACTCGCCCCCGGCACCCGCCTGCCCCCGTACCGCTCGCTCGCCGCCGACCTCGGTGTCGCCCGCAACACGGTCGCCGACGCCTACGCGGAACTCGCCGCCGAGGGCTGGCTGACCGCCCGCCAGGGCTCGGGCACCCGCGTCGCCGACCGCGCCGAGCCCCTCAAGGGCAGTACCCGGGTCGCGAAGAAGACGCCCGCACGCGCGCGTGGCCCACGACACGACCTCCGGCAGGGCACCCCGGACGCCTCCGCGTTCCCGCGCGCGGACTGGCTCGCCTCCTACCGGCGGGCGCTCCAGCAGGCGCCCAACGAGGCGTTCGGCCCGGGCGACCCGGCGGGCCGCCGGGAACTGCGCGAGGCGCTCACCGAGTACCTGGCACGCGCGCGCGGCGTACGCACCGAGCCGGGGCGGATCGTGATCTGCTCCGGCTTCGCGCACGCCCTGCGGCTGCTGTTCGGCCAAGGCGGGGACGGCGTCCTGCGCGGCCCGCTGGCAGTGGAGGCGTACGGGCTCGGCTTCCACCGCGAGTTGCTGACAGCGGCCGGCGTACGGACGCTGCCGCTCCCCCTGGACGAGGACGGCGCCCGCGTCGACCTGCTCACGCGGGAACGGGCCGTCCTGCTCACGCCGGCCCACCAGTTCCCGACCGGCGGCCCGCTGCACGCCACGCGCCGCGCCGCCGTCATCGACTGGGCACGCGCGCGTGGGGGCGTGATCCTGGAGGACGACTACGACGGGGAGTTCCGCTACGACCGCAAACCCGTCGGAGCCGTCCAGGGCCTGGACCCGGAGCGGGTGATCCACATCGGGTCGGTCAGCAAGAGCCTGTCACCGGCACTGCGGCTGGGGTGGATGGTCCTGCGGGAGCGGTACGTCGACGGCGTCCTCGCGGCGAAGGGCGAGCGGGAGGGGTGGGCGAGCGTCCTGGACCAGCTCAGCCTCGCCGACTTCATCACCAAGGGGTCGTACGACCGTCATGTGCGGCGGATGCGGCAGCGGTACCGCAGCCGCCGGGACCGTCTCGTCGCCACGCTTGCCGAGCACGCCCCGCACATCGAGGTGACCGGCGTCGCGGCCGGCCTGCACGCGGTGCTGCGGTTGCCGCCCGGCACCGAGCGCTCCACGGTCAAGGCCGCCGCCGGGCAGGGCGTCGCCCTCGACGGCCTCGGCGCGTTCCGGCACCCGCGCACGGACATGACCGCACGGGACGGCCTGGTCGTCGGCTACGCGACCCCCTCGGAACACGCCTACGGGGCGGCGCTGGACGCGCTGTGCGGCGTACTGCCGCCCCCATGACCGCCCCGGACGTAAACGCTTACGCGCCCCGCCCACCGGGCCGCCCCCGCGAGGGACGTAAACGCTTACGCCCCACCCCACGGCGCCGCCCCACCGCTACGCCTTCCGCCCCACCGCCCCGTACCCCGGAATCACCCCGTCGTCCTGCCCCGGTACCGGCTCCCCCAGCTCCGGATGCCACTCGGGCACCACCACGACTCCCGGCTCGACCAGTTCGAGCCCGTCGAAGAACCCGGCGAACTCGTCCCGCGACCGCAACGCCAGCGTGACGCCCGCCGCCTTGAGCTTCTCGGTGGCCGCAGCCGACTCCTCCGGCGTGAAGTCGGCGGTGGCGTGGGTCATCATCAGGTAGCTGCCGGACGGGAGTTCGGCCAGCAGCTCGGCGACCAGTTCGTGCGCGCCGTCCTCGTCGGGGACGAAGTGCAGCAGTGCGACGAGGGAGAGGGCCACGGGGCGACTGAGGTCCAGGGACTTCCTGGCCCCGTCGATGATGGTGGCCGGTTCCCGCACATCGGCCTGGAGGTACTCGGTCACGCCCTCGGGCGTGCCGCGCAGCAGGGCCTCCGCGTGGGCCAGCACGATCGGGTCGTTGTCGCAGTAGACCACGCGCGCGTCCGGTGCGACGGCCTGCGCGATCTGGTGGAGGTTGGGTTCGGTGGGGATGCCCGTGCCGATGTCCAGGAACTGCCGTACGCCGTTGCCGGCCAGCCAGCGCGTGGCCCGGTGCATGAACGCGCGGTTGACCCGCGCCATCACCGGCACGCGCGGGTCCAGGGCCAGCATCTGCCGGCCCATCTCCTCGTCGACGGGGTAGTTGTCCTTGCCGCCGAGGTACCAGTCGTACATCCGCGCGGGATGGGGCTTGCTGGTGTCGATCCCGGTCATGAGGCACTCCGTAAGCGTCGGATGCGATAAGCGATCAAGTCAGTACCAAGATAAGGAAGTTGAGCCATAAAGAAGGAGCACGAAGAGCACGTCAACGAGCCAAAATCGGTCAGGACAACAGGAAGTCCGCTTCGCCCGCCTTCGCACCCTCTATGAACGCCGTCATCTCGTCGGAGGTGTAGATCAGCGCCGGTCCGTCCGGGTCGGTGGACTGCCGGACGGCGATACGGCCGTCGGCGAGCTTCATCGCCTCCAGGCAGTTGCCCCCGTTGCCGCCGCTCCACGGCTTGTGCCAGCCCTCGCTGCCCAGTTCCCGGGCGGGCATGCCGTTGTAGATCCGCTCGGCGCGGATCCGCGGCTTGGGCTGGGACGTGATGCGATCCATTCACAGCTCCTTGCGGAGATCCTCCAGGATCTCCTTCGTGCGATGTGCCGTAGCGGCCTGCGCCGCCATGCGGTCCATGACCTCGAGGTGGGTCGCCACCTCTGCGCGCGCGTCCAGGTAGACGGCGCCGGTCAGGTACTCGCTGTAGACCATGTCCGGAAGTTCGGGCACGGCGAATCGGAACAGCACGAAGGGCCCGTACGTGCCGGGGTGCGGCCCCGTGGCGAACGGGACGACCTGCAACGTCACGTGGGGCAGCTTCGTGGCGTCGAGCAGTCTTTCGATCTGGGCACGCATCACCTCCGGGCCGCCGACCGGGCGGCGCAGCACGGTCTCGTCCATCACGGCCCACACCCTGGGTGCGTCCTGACGGGTGAGCAGTTCCTGGCGTTGCATACGCAGTGCGACGTATCGCTCGATGTCCTCGGGCCGGGTCTGGCCGATGGCGCCCGATTTCAGGACACCGCGCGCGTAGTCCTCGGTCTGCAGGAGTCCGGGCACGAAGTGGGGTTCGTAGCTGCGAATGAGGGAGGCGGCGCCCTCCAGGCTGACGTACATCGAGAACCAGCCGGGCAGGATGTCGTGGAACCGCTGCCACCAGCCGGGTTTGTTGGCCTCCTCGGCCAGTTGGACGAAGGCGTCGGCCTCGTCGTCGGGGACGCCGTAGGCCTTCAGGAGCAGTTGGAGGTACGGGATCTTGAGGGCGACCTCGGCCGTCTCCATACGGCGGATGGTGGCGGGGGCGACACGCAGCACACGGGCGGCTTCCTCGCGCTTGAGGCCGGCGCGTTCGCGCAGGTCGAGCAGGCGCCGACCGAGGACGACCTGGCCGACCGTCGGTGCCGACCGCGGCTCGCTCACGCTCCACCTCCACTCACCCAGTCACCGAACGCTGACAGCCCAGCGGCGCCATTCGAAGACCTATTCGAAGGCCGGTGCCGACCTCCGGGATCTCAACTGGCGCCGCGTCACATGCTGTTGCGAGCAGTGTGCCACGACCCTTCACCGCGTCACACAGCACTCTGCAATTTTCAGAGTGACACTTGCCAAGTTGTTCGCGGCGGGGCGATAGTGGCAAGCGTGATTCCGTCCGTGCCCTTAGGAACAGACGCCTCCGCAGGCCGTTCCGGCCTCGGTGCAGCAGCGGCAGCCGGCCCCTTGGGGTCCGCTGCCGAGCGCCGGTTCCGGTTCGAACTGGCCGCACACCCGGGTTCTCCCGCGCAGGCCAGACGTCTGACGCGGACCCGGCTGACCGGCTGGGCGGTGTGCGAGGACACCTGCGACACAGCCGCACTGGTGGTGTCGGAGCTGGTCACCAACGCGATCCTGCACACCGCGAGCGATGCCGTCGTCTGCGAGCTGCACGACGGCGACGACGTGGTGCGCATAGCCGTGCGCGACCAGGGGTGCGCCGCGGGTGATCCCCACCCGTCCTCGGGCAGGCCCGAGGAGGAGCAGGGGAGGGGACTGCTCCTCGTCGACGCGCTGGCGCACGCCTGGGGCGCCCAGGAGCACGGCCCCGGGTTGCTGGTCTGGGCCGAGCTGCCGCGCCAGGCCGACGCGCCCCGGGGCGACCTCGGCTGGGGCGCCCGTCCCAAGCCGGGTCCGTCCGGCGGCTCGGGCGAGGACGACGAGGCGCACGCGCGCGTGTGCCGGCCGACGCACGGTGAGACGGGGACCCAATGGGTGTGACGGCTGCCTCCGGCGGCGGACAGGTCCTGGCCCTGGACACGCTCGTCCGCCTGAGCCGCGGGCTGCGCACACCGGACGTAGCGCCGCTGCGGCTGTCCGTGCCCGACGGCATGACGGCTCCGCTGGGCTGCGACGCGGTGCAGGTACCCGCCCGCTACGGCCCGCTCGTTCTGCCCCGCCTCCCGCGCGTGGGGTGCGTGTACGCCGACGACGCGCACTGGTGGTGGCTGGTCCCGTCCGACTCGGACTACGCCCTGGAGTGGCCCGCCCCCGCGCGCTACGCCACCGGCGCGATCGTCCCCGAGGCGCCCCGCCTCATCCACCGCCCCGACGGCACCCTCCCCTACACCCCACCGATCCCGCTCTACCTGGCCCTGTGCCGCCTCATGGGGACGGCACCGAGCTGGTCACGGGCGATCACCGCGTAGCGCCTCGCGGGGGCGCACCCGACCCGCGCGACAGAGGGCACACACGCCCCGCGCAATCCAGCCCTCCAGAGGGCGCACCCGACCCGCACGATGCACCCCGACAGGGGGGCGCACCGACCTGCGCATTCCACCCCCACACGGGCACACCCGCCCCGCGCACCCCACCCCCACACGCCCCCACCCCACGACCCACACCCCAGCACACCCCGGCGCACGCCCCCACCCCCACCCTGCGCCCTGCCCAGTCGCCGACCGTGCCGCGATAGTGGCCGTTCGTGCGGGTTCGGGGGAGGCAGACGGTGGGGACGAAGGGCGGCGCGGGCGAACCGGAGGTGTCCGAGTCGGAACGGCTGCTCTTCGGCGGCCCCCTGCGCTACGACATGGGCTGGAACCAGCACGCGGACGCCTTCCTGGAGCTCACCTTCCGGGCCATGATCACGCGGATGCCCGCCCTGCTCGCCTCCAGCCTGCGGCTGGCCCGGCAGGCCGACCGCAGTGCCGCGCGGATCGTGCTGGCGGCCGAGGCGGGCCGGGGCGTGGCGCAGGCGGTGAGCCTGTTCGCGGTCAACAGCGTGCTGAGCCGGCTGATGGGCGCCGGCCCGATCGAGGACCGGCTGCGCGGCGCCGTCCCCGCGCTGGTCGCCATCGCCGTCGTCCTGCTGCTCGGCGCGCTGCTGCGGGCGGCGTCGACGTACGCCACCGGCCGGCTGGAGCCGAAGGTCGAGCGCGTCGCGACCGAGCTGTACCTGGAGCGGGCCGCGGCCGTCGAGCTCGCGGCGATCGAGGACCACGCCTTCCACAAGCTGCTGGACACCGCGCAGTACGGCGCCTCCTCGGCCCGCCGGATGATCATTTACGGCACGCGCGTGGTGAACGCGATGATCTCGCTGGTCGCGGCGGCCGGCGTGCTCACCGTGCTGCATCCGCTGCTGCTCCCGCTGCTGGTGACGATGACGCTGCCCAGCGCATGGAGCGCGCTGACGAACGCCCGGCGCCGCTACGCGTCGTTCCACATCTGGGTGCAGCACGCGCGCGCGGGACACCTGATCAGCGGCCTGCTGACGGAACCGGCGGCGGCGCCGGAGATCCGCGTGCACGGCGTGGGCCCGTTCCTCCTGCGGCACTTTCGCGCGATGTCGGAGGCGGCGGAGGCCGAGCAGGCGCGGCTGGCGCGGCTCGCGGCCCGGACCGGCCTGATCGCGGCGGCCTGGACGGGCCTCGCGACGGTGTCGACGTACGCCACGCTGGGCGGTCTGCTGCTGTCGGGGGCGATGTCGCTGGCGGTGGCGGGCACGGCCGTGATCGCGATCCGGACCGGCTCCGCGAGCCTGGAGACGCTCGTCCTGGAGATCAACCAGCTGCACGAGGAGGCCCTCTTCGTGGGCGATCTGGAGCGTCTGTACGTCGAGGCCGCCGAACGTGCGATTCCGGTCGGCGGCGCGGCGCTGCCCGAGAATCCGCGCGAGGTCCGCTTCGAGAACGTCACGTTCAGCTACCCGGGTGACGCCACCCGCCCCGCGCTCGACGACGTCTCCTTGACGCTGCCCCTCGGCCGGATCGTCGCGCTGGTCGGCGAGAACGGCTCCGGCAAGACCACCCTGGTCAAGCTGCTCGCCGGGCTGTACAAGCCGGACCGGGGCCGGATCCTGTGGGACGGCGTCGACGCGGCGATGGCGGACCGGCATCTGCTGGCCGAGCGGATCGCGATGGTGGCGCAGGACTTCAAGCGGTGGCCGTTCACGGCGCGGGTGAACGTCGCCGTGGGCCGTCCCTCGGTTCCGGTGGCCGAGGAGCGGCTGACGACGGCGATCGTCGAGGCGGGCGCCGAGGATGTCGTCGCGGATCTGCCGCGTGGTCTGGACACGCTGCTGGCCCGCAACTTCAGCGGCGGGCACGAGCTGTCCGGCGGGCAGTGGCAGCGGCTCGGCATCGCCCGGGCGGCGTACCGGCGGGGCAGCATCCTGATCGTGGACGAGCCGACGGCCGCCCTGGACGCCCGGGCCGAGCTGGAGGTGTTCGACAAGATCCGCGCGCTGGCCGGGACCGGCCAGACGGTCGTGCTCATCACCCATCGGCTGGCGTCCGTACGCCATGCGGACCTGGTGCACGTCCTGGACGAGGGAAAGCTCGTGGAATCGGGAACTCCGGAGGAACTGCTCGCCGAGGGCGGCGTCTACGCGGAGCTGTACGGGTTGCAGGCGCAGCAGTTCGAGATGCGGGCGCCCGCGCCTGAGGCGGGCTGACCCTGCTGACTCACTCCGCCCCGTCGCCACCCCGGACAATCACCAGGAACGTGTCCGTCGCGAGGTCCATCACGACCTCGGCGGGCAGGCCCTCCGACCGGCGCGCCTGCGCGAACTCCTCCGCAGGCCACGACCCTCGCGGCCCGCCTGCGGGAAAGCGTTCGAGCACCATTCGCCCGTTCACCATCCTGCACCTCCAGAAAAGCGTCGTACTTGTAGGAGTTAACGCCTTCCGAAGGGAAATCGCCTCGCCAAGTGACGCGACTGAGACGTAGTTGACACTCGTTCACCGTGAAAAGTGAGGAGCCTCTCACGGCCTTCGCGTTTACCGTTACCCTCCGCTTCACTCCTCGTACTCGTCGTGATAGCGGATCCGCTTACTGCCCGCGGGCGCGCCGAAGGCCGACGCGCGCCCCTTGGGTTCCTCCCACTCCTCCTGCCGGCCCAGCGCGGTGAGGTCCAGGAAACTGGTGGTCGAGCCGAGCCCGTCAAGACCGCGCTCGTACGTCGAGTAGGTGTGGAACACCCGGTCCCGGTCCCGCAGAAAACAGCTCACGCCCGGCCGCTCGACGAACTGCCCCTCGTGCTCCACAGTCGCCTCGAAGTCGCGGTTGAAGTCGTCGCCGGACGCCGAGTACCAGGGCAGCGTCCAGCCCATCCGCGCCTTGAACGGCAGGATCCTTGTGTACGGCGCCCTGGAGACGGCCGCGAACGTCGTCCCGCGCGCGTGCAGATGGGCAAGATGCCCGACCTGGTCGAGGAACGCCGAGCAACTGCGGCAGCCGGTGTCCCACTCGGGCGCGAACATGAAGTGGTAGACGATGAGCTGGTGCCGCCCCTCGAAGAGGTCGAGCAGGGTGGCTTTTCCGTCGCCGCCCTCGAACACGTACTCCGTGTCGACCTCCACCATCGGCAGCCGACGCCGCTCGGCATTGAGCGCGTCCCGCGCGCGTGTGGCGGCCTTCTCCTTGAGAAGCAGTTCCTGACGCGCCGTGCGCCACTCCTCACGCGAGGCGATCTCCGGAAGCGACATGGCCCCTCCTGTGCAACGGTTCCGTTGCGGGTGGTGACCGATGGACGGGGCGGATCTCATCGCGGTTCCACGAAGATTTTTTGGAGGGGTTCCCTGGGTTTTTTGGAGAGGTTCCCAGGGGCCGGTCAGTGAGGGCGTCGCCTCACGTGTCGTACTCCTGGATACGGCGACCATGGCTCCGGTCCAGCAGCGCGGGCAGCCGCTCGCCCAACTCCCGTACGACCGCCCCCACATCCAGCGTCAGCAGCTCGCGGTCGCGCATCAGGACGCGCCCGTCCACGATGGTCGTGCGGACGTCCGACGAGCGGGCGCTGTGCACCAACGTCGCGGCGAGGTCGTGCACGGGCTGGGTGTGCGGGCCGGTGAGGTCGACGAGGACGATGTCGGCGCGCCGGCCCGGCGCGAGTGAGCCGATGGCGTCGCCGAGGCCGACCGCGCGGGCGCTCTGCAGTGTGGCGTGGTGCAGGGCCTGACGTGCGGTCAGCCAGCGCGGATCGCCCTCGGTCGACTTCTGGATCAGGGCGGTGAGCGCCATCGACTCCCACACGTCGAGGGAGTTGTTGGAGGCGGCGCCGTCGGTGGCGAGTCCGACGGGGACGCCGATGGCGCGCAGGGCGCGGACGGGTGTGGTGGTGGGCCAGCCGAACTTCAGATAGCCGCGGGGTGCGGTGGCGACGGCGACCCGGCCGCCCGCGCCCTCCAGCAGGGGCAGGTCACGGTCGATGATGCCGGTGCCGTGCGCGATGAGGAGGTCGGTGTCCAGTAGTCCCGTGCGGTCCAGGATCTCGATGGGGGTGACGCCGTGGCGGGCGAGGCTGGTGTCGGTCTGGTCGCGGTTCTCGGCGGCGTGGAGGTGCACGGGCAGGCCGTGGGCGCGGGCGAGGTCGGCGGTGGCGGCGAGGTCGGCGTCGTCGACCGTGTAGGGGGCGTGCGGGGCGAGGGCGGTGGTGATACGGCCGCCGGCGCGCCCCCGATGTCGTAGCGCGAAGTCGAGACTGCGCTCCCGCCCTCGAGCCCCCTGCGAGGAGAAGTAGGCCTCGCCCAGATGGGCCCGCATCCCGCACTCCTCGACGACGGCGGCGACCGCGTCCATCGTGAAGTAGTGGTCGGCGAAGCAGGTGACGCCGCCCCGGATCATCTCGGCGCAGGCGAGCCGCGCGCCCAACTCCACGTCCTTCTCGGTGAGGTTGGACTCGACGGGCCAGACGACGTCGTTGAACCACGCCTCGGTGGGCAGATCCTCGGCGAGGCCGCGCAGCGCCACCATGGGGGCGTGGGTGTGGCAGTTGACGAACCCCGGGAGAGCGACCTGGCCGACGGCGTCGATGCGTTCGACGGCGGGCAGGTGCCGTACGGCATCGGCGGTGGTGACGGACTCGACGACTCCACTTCGTACGACGACCGCGGCGTTCTCCTCGAACCCGATCCGCTCGTGATCGTCGTGCACGAGGACGGTGCAGCCGGTGATGATGAGGTCGGCGGGAGCTTCTGCGGGAGAAGGCGTCATCACGCCAACGTACGACGCGGTCGCCGGGTCGCGTGAAGTGAACGGCGCATCCTGTCGCGGGTCTGTCCAGGAACCGCGCGCACGGGCACGCTGGCCTCACCACACACCGCCGTCCGGCCTCTGAAAGGAGCCCGGCATGCTGCTCGGCACCTGGAACCTGGAGAACCTGTACCGGCCCGGCGGGCCGTTCGGCCCCAAGGACAAGGCCGCCTACGAGACCAAGCTCGCCGCCCTCGCCGAGGTGATCGCGGAACTCGACCCGGCCCTGCTCGGAGTGCAGGAGGTCGGGGACCCGGACGCGCTGGCCGACCTGGCCGGGATGCTGGCCGGCACCTGGCACATCGCCCTGTCCGCGCACGCCGACGGCCGGGGCATCCGGGTCGGCTTCCTCAGCCGTACGCCGCTGGTGGTGCTGTCCGACACGACGGCGTTCCCGGCGCCGCTGCGTCCGGTGCAGGCGGACGACTCGGGTCCGGCGGTGGCCGAGGCGGGCCGCGGGCTGCTGGCGGTGCGGGCCGGTGAGCTGTCGGTGGCGGTCGCCCATCTCAAGTCGAAGCTCCTGTCGTACCCGGAGGGCCGTTTCCACCCCCGCGACGAGGGCGAACGTGCCCGCTACGGCGCCTACGCCCTCTACCGGCGGGCCGCCGAGGCGACGACGCTGCGCACGCTGGTGGACAAGCTGCTGGCGGGCGACGGGCGGGCGCGGGACGTGGTGGTGCTGGGCGATCTGAACGACGAGGCCCAGGCCGCGACCACCCAGATCCTGCTCGGCCCGCCGGGTTCGGAGATCGGCACGGCCGGCTTCAAGGCGGACGACAAGGGCGACGCGGCCCGGCTGTGGAATGTGGCGCCGCTGATACCCGCCGAACAGAGGTTCTCGCGGGTGCACTCCGGGCGGCGTGAGCTGATCGACCACATACTGTGCAGCCACCGGATGGTCCGTCGGGTGACGGCGGCGGGGACGGGGCTGCCGGGGGCCGGTGCGCCTCAGCTGCCGTCGGTGGGGCTGGATCCGGCGGAGCGGCGGGGCGCGGCGGGGTCGGATCATGCGCCTGTGTGGGTTCGGGTGGGGAGCTGACGGGGCCTCGTCGCAGGGGGCGTCGGGGTTACGTCAAGGGTCAGACGGCAACGGGCAGCTCCGGCTCGCGCAGGCCGAGGCGGCGACGGCCGGACTCCAGTTCGTCCAGGAGTTCGGCGAGCCGCTCGGTGTGGCGCGGTGTGAGCCGGCCGGTGTCGTCGAGGTGGACGGCGCAGGCGGTGGTCGTGTCGACGAGCCGTTCCAGGGTGCCGGCGACCTCGTCGGCGCCCTCGGTGTGCCGGGCGAGCGCGGGCAGTTCGGCGGCGGCTCGGGCGATGGCGCCGCGGGCCTCGGCGAGCGTGCGGTAGGCCTCGCGGCGGAGGGCCCAGCGGGCGGCGCGGTCGTCGGACTCGCTCAGCACATGGGCGAGATAGGCCTGGGCCGCACTCCCGGCCGCGGCGAGCCGCGCCCGCACGCCCCCGCCGCGCTGCCCCGGCATCGGCAGATGCCCGACGACGAGCACGATCGCGCAGGCCAGCAAGGTCTCCCCGATCCGGCTCACGGAGGCCTGCGGTTCGCCGCCGACCATCACCAGGGCGAGGACGAGGACGGTCACGACGGCGGTCTGAGCGGCGAAGTGCCGCGTGGCGACGGGGATGAGGGCACCGCTGACGGCGACGAGCGCGACGAGCCCCTCGGGCCGGGGCAGCAGGGCCGCGAACCCGGCGAAGGCGAGGGCACCGAGCACGGTCCCGGCGGCACGGCACAGGACGCGGGAGACGAGCGGTCCCAGGTCGGGCTTGACGAGGAAGACGACGGTGGCGGGAAGCCAGTACCAATGTTGCTCGTGCGGCCCGTACCACTGGGCGTGGCGCAGGGCCTGGGCGATGGCGACGCCGGCGCCGAAGCACAGGGCAACGCGCAGCCCGTACTCCCGGCCGCCGACCCCGACCACGGCCCGCAGCAGGTCCCCGGCCGTACGCTGCCGGGTGTGCAGATCGCTGCCCTTGCCCTCCTGGTCGAAGACCTCGGCGGCGTGCAGCAGGGCGTCGTCGAGGGCGCGCAGGGCGGGCATCGACCGGGCCGGCGCGGGGAGCGGCCCGGTGTGCATGTTCCCGCGGACGGCGGCGGCCAGCCGCCGGGCCCCCGCGGAGGCCCGCCCGCAGTGGCTCTCCCCCGCCCAGGCGAGGGCGGTGGCGGCTTCGGCGAGGGGCAGGGCTGCGGCGTACTGGGCATGCAGCCGCCGCTCGACGCCGGAGGAGGCATACCGCCGCAGCCGGGGCCCGGTGAGGGCGTCCTGGGCGTGATCGAGGGCGGCGGTGAGGGCGGCACGCCGGTTGGTGGCGTGCTGCGTACCGACGGCGTCGAGCAGGGCGCCGATGGCGTCGTACACGTCGGCGACGGCTTCCCGTTCCCCGTCGAACCGGTAGTCCCCGGCGAGGGCGCCGGGCGTGGGCAGGAGCAACCGCAGCGCGAGCAGCCACCCGGCCCCCGCGAGAAAGGCGAGCGCCCGCAGCCACCCCGGCTCGGGCAACGGCATCCCGGCGCCGACCGCGCACGCGACGAGCACCTGCGTACCGGCCGCGGAGGCGACGGGCCCGACGGCACTGATGCTCCCGGCGACGAGCCCGAGCCCGGTGAGCAGCAGCGTCAGCGCGACGGCACCCGTGTTCTCTCCAACGTACGTCCCGACGACCATCCCCACCGCACCCGCGAGCGCGGGCACCCCGATCCGCCGGACGGACGCCCGCCGACTGCCGGGCCGGTCGTTGATCCCGGCAAGCATGGCGGCGATGGCGGCGACGACACCGACGGAGGGATGCCCCACAACCACGGCGACAAGAAGCAACGGCCCCGCGGCCAGCGCCCCTCGCACCACCGCACTCCACGGCACGGGGCCACGCTGAGCGCGGAGGGCGTGGGCAAGCCAGGGCGGAAGGGCGCGGACGACGCGGCGATACACGGGGCTCCTGTCGGGCGAGGCGGGGGTGGGTGCCTACGGGCGACGGTGGCCGGGCTGCGGGTTGTGCTGCCTACCGTAGATCGCGTTCTTGGAGGGCGTGGAACGCTCGTATTACCTCGATGTGACGATGCTTGGACGGGCCACGTTCTTTATGAACGCAATCGCTGTGGAGGCCTCTTTCTGGGGGCGTCAGCCGTGCGCTCGCGCGGTGAGGTACGGGTCCTGGCGAAGAACCTCACGGCTGCCGAGGAGAGTTCCGACAGCCAGAGCAGCCGCGGGCAGAAGCAGCGCCGCGGCGGCCCAGGCGGGCCCCGGCAGGGCGTCCGCGACCGTGATGGGCAGGCCGAGCACATCGCTGAGCGGCCCGACCAGTGTGACGGAGAGCCCGGTCCCGGCGACGGTCCCGATCAGCCCCGCCACCCCTCCGGACAGCATGGCTTCGCCGAGCAGAATCCGGCGCAGCTCGGGCCGGCCGGTGCCGAGGATCCGTAGGACGGCGAACTGACCGAGCCGCGCCCGCGCGCTGTCCGAGGCGCGGACGGCACCGAGCCCCAGTGCGCCCAGTGCCAGGACGAGGACCCCGACGCGCATCGCGAGATCCGCCACACCGAACAGCCCCGGCAGATTGCGCACCCGATCGGACACCGCGGACGCCGAGAACCCGTCGTCCTGCAGCGCCTTGGTGACGGCGGCCACCTGCCGTTGATGCTCCACGACCACGACGGCGGACTGCGCACCCTCCTTCTCCCGGAAGACCTCCGTCCCTTGACCGGCACGTGCCGCGGCCAGAAACGCGGCGGTGTCCTCGGAGAGGTATGCGACGCCGGGCCCGTCGGCCTGCCACCTCGGGTCGTACAGGGCGACGATCTTCAGCTGAACGACGCCGGTGGTCCCGGACGCGGCCCCGGATGCCTTGGTGTAGCCGAAGGCGACGGTCCGCCCGAGGAGCGGCGTGAAGTCGGTCCCTTGCGCGTTGGCGGGCAGAACGACCTCCTTCGGTCCCAGCACCGCGGGGATGGCACCCGCACTGACGGGAAGATCGTCGCCCGGGGTGAGGGTGTGGCTGGTCAGGTCGTACGTCCCGGCCTCCTCGGCATACAACACGGAGGAGTAGTCACCGACGACCTGCCGAACCCCCGGCACACTCCCGGCATCCCGCAGAGCCGAGGCGGTGAGCGAGCGCACCGACGCGTCCCCCTCGAACGAGGAAAGCTCAACCTGAGTGAGCCCACCCGACCCCAACACGTCCCGCTCAACAGCACCGGCAGCCCCGGCCGCCACCCCGGCGGACATGGTCAGCATCGCCGCGAGCACGGCAAGCGCGGGCACCGCCCTGCGCAACGAACGTCCGTCGCGTTTCCAGGTGTAGAGACTCCAGCGACTCATCCCAACTCCTTGCTGGCTGCCGACAGAACTCCGGCGTCGAGCACATGGCGCTCATCGCAACGCTCCGCGACCGCGCGGTCGTGTGTGACGAGCAGCACGGCCGCGCCACGCCGGGCACATGAACGCAGGGAAACCATCACTGAGTTCGCCGTGGCGGGGTCGAGCCCCGAGGTCGGCTCGTCGGCCAGGATGAGCACCGGTTCCTTCACGGCCGCACGGGCGACGGCGACACGCTGCCGCTGGCCACCGGAGAGCTCGCTCACCGGAGAGTCGGCGAGCTGCTCCATGCCGAGCTCGCCGAGCAGATCGCGGGCCGCCGCGCGGTGCCGGGCGAGCCGGGGACCGAAGGCGGCGGCGACGTTTTCCCAGGCGTTGAGGAACGTCAGCAGTCCGAGGTCCTGCAGGACGATGCCGATCGAACGCCGACGCAACAGGTCCCGATCCGCCGAGGACAGGGAACCTGTGTCCGTACCGGCGATGCGCAGGGAGCCGTCGGTGGGCGAGAGGAGCAGACCGAGGAGGGCCAGCAGGGTGCTCTTGCCCGAGCCCGAGGGGCCCTCGACGGCCGTCATCGTTGCTGTGTCGAGGGTGAGGTCCGCACGGGTCAGCCCACCCCCGGAGGCGTAGTGGAAGGCCAGGCCTTCGGCCACGTCGGCGGGTGGAGAGGCGGTGTTCATACGATGGGGTGACCTTCCGGCATGGAGGGGTGGGCGGGTTCAGGCGAGGAGGTAGTACGCGGCTCTGGTCGCGTCCGCGGAAGCGGCACCGCCGGGCGAGGGGGCGTACAGGTCGGGGAACTTCGCGTCGCGATACCGCTTCAGCAGGCCGGGCAGCTCGTTCCAGAAGGTCTGCGGAATGCTCTGGTCGGAGACGAGGGCCGCCTGAATCGCGTCGGACGCGGTCACCAGATCTCCGTCGGCCAGGGCTTGCCGAGCCCGTGCCACCAGATCGGTCCCCTCCGTGAGCCGCGCCGCCTGAGCTGTACAACCGGCGTCGGCGAGTACGACCACCGTGCGCAGCGAGCGGGAGGAGAGCGTGGGCTGCTCGTCGGCGGGCAGTTCGACGGACGTATGCCGACAGCCCAGCCCGAACTCGGCCCTCGCTGCCATGGCTCCGTACCAGCCACGCTGGTTCTCGGCCGTCAGGCGTGCCGGCACCTTTATTGCGCCCGCTTCCTCGACCCCCTTCTCGGCCGGCGGCCCGCAGGCCAGGGCCAGCCGGTGGCAGGTCATGGCGAGCAGCACCCGGTCGGACGGGTCGAGGCGACGGTCCGACCCCATCTGCCGCAGCCGCCTCTTCAACCATCCCGGCGCCTGCTCCTGCTGGCACCCGCGGTCAGGGCGCGCGCGGCGTTGTAGGTGGCGGTGAGCGTGCCCAGCTGGGCCGGGGACTTGGCGACGAGGCCGTCGGACCGGATGCGGCTCACCAGCGCGGGGAGGGCCGGGGAGGAATCGGATGCACCGACGGTGAGCGCGCGCCTGGCCAGCCATCGCGTCTGAGCGTCGGAGTCGTGTAGTGCGGCTCGGAGGCAGTCGCGTGTCGGCTGCGGCAGCCGCTGACGCAGCAGGGCCAGAGCGGCTCGCTGGATGGGGTCGAGGCGGCCGCAGTCACCCTCCAGCAGCACGTCGGCGCCCCGGAGAGCCCGTGTGGCCCGGGCTCGTACGCCTGCCGCACGCAAGGCCTCGCCCGCGTAGAGCACCGGTACGGGCTGATCGGCACGAGCGGTGTCCGCCGCGAGACGGTCCAGGTTGGCCCGGGGCACCTCGCCCGCACGGCCCAGGCACGTCAATGTGCTCAGAAAGGCTGCACGGGTGGCGAGCGAGGTCAGAACATCGTCTCCACGATCCGGCGCGCGCAGATAGGCGAGCGCCTCGCTCTCGGCCTGCTCCCGAACGCCGGCCCGTTCCAGGACGGTTGCCGCGTCGGCCGGCTTCGGGCCCTTGGAACCGGAGAGCGACAGACAGACGTAGTGGGCGCGCCAGGCAGGGGTGTCCAGGATGTCGGTGCGGACGAGATTCGCCAGGGCGACGGGGCGGATCGCTGGCACCGGCTTACCGGTCCGGCGGCCCATGGGCAGCGCGGCCTCCAGCCGCCCGTATGCGGTCGGATACAGCGCCGGTTCCCGTCCGACATCGGCGCGGGAGGCACGTACCAGATCATTGGCACCGCGCAGGGCGTCGAGCTGCTCGGCGAGACCGCCGCCGGGCGGGCCGAGCCCGACCGCCCCGCCTCCGTACAGGGAGACGCCCAGCGCCGCGGCGATCGCCACCGCGACGGCGGCGACCACATGGTTACGACAACGTGGGTGCCGGTGGAGAAGGCTGTTCTGCACGGCGGATCATCGATCAGTCGTTGGCGCAGGCAGAAGCGAAGGCCTTGACACCGGCCTTGAAGGCACCGCCGTCGGAGCAGGTGGTGATGCTCGTGTTCATCGAGCCCCCCGGATCGGCGATGCCGCTGATGTCGGCGATCCAGGTGTTGTTGTTGGTCCAGCTGACCTGGCGGGTGTTCTCGCTGACCTGCGTGCCGCTCGGGCTCAGGGAGAGGGTGGCCTGCCATCCGTTGGCCTTCACGGTCGCCACATTGGTGATCTTGCTGACCTTGTACTTCGCGCCGCCCTTCGTGGTCTTGGTGGACGTCTTGAAGGAGCATTTGTCGGCGTAGACATTGCAGTGCCAGGCGTTCGCCACGACCCTCGCACCCGTGCCCGGCAGCGGCGCCGATCCGCTGTCGGAAATGGCCGCCCCCGGCACGGCCGTACCCGCGGCCAGAACCCCGACAAGCCCCGTGGTCAGCAGAGCCTTCCTCATGTGTCTCTCCCCCTGCTCATGGCGCATCCGCACGTCTTACGTCGCCCTCTGGCGGAAGCCGGACAGTACATGCCGCGGGAAGCGCCAAGAACGACCGAAATGCGGCGCATGAATGCCCAGGAATGGGAGAGATGCGGGCAGCACCAGCGTGATCGAGAGACGCGCCCGCAGCCCAGGGTGGGCAAGATCCAGCCACCTGGAGTCGACCTTATTCACACGGCGGCGTGACACGTTCAAGTCGCCGTTGCCGTCTCCACTGCGTGCGCGAACAGCTCCTCAGCTTCGGTGACCGCCTGACTCAACTGATCGCGGCGGTTTCCCAGACCGCCGATCACACCGTCGACGCTCCGCAGTCCCGCCCGCTCCAACAACCGCTTCTCATTGGTCACCCACTCCCCCCGTCCCGCCAGCACAGCGTGCCCGGTCTGTACGGCCGCCGTGGCGATGGCGCCGGCGACCTCTGTGAGGCGGCCCGACGGGGCGTGGTTGGCCTTGGCGTAGGTGAGGGTGGCGCGGGCGGTGCCGTACCAGCGTTGGCTCGCTGTGCGACGTAGCTCCTCGGGGTACGACGCCGGCCGCGGCAGCTCACCGCGGAGCACCTCGTTGATCGCCAGCTCCGCGACGACCAAGTAGCTGGGAATCCCCGCGAGATGGAACAGCAGCGGCTCCACCCGGAACCGCCCCTCCTCCGCCTCCGTCAACTCCCGCTCGACCACGTCGAGATCACGGTAGTGGACGTCGACGCGCCGCCCGTCGATCGTCAGCCACGCGCCCCCGTTGAACACGCCCCCGCCCCAGCCGCCGACCTCCGACACCTCGCCCTCCCAGCCGAGGGCGCGGAGGTCGGCCGGGTCGAAGGGGCCGCGGTAGTAGACGGCCAGGTCCCAGTCGCTGTCGGGGCTGTGGGTGCCCTGGGCGCGGGAGCCGCCGAGGGCCACGGCCTGGACGGTGGGGAGGGTGGCCAGGCGGTCGGCGGTGGTGTTGAGGAAGGTGGTGTCGTCGGGGGTGGGCATGTGTGCAGCGTACGGAGTCGTGTGGCGGGGCTTCATACAATTACGCCCGGGGCAGCGGCGAAGCCTCACCCCGTCCCCGAACCTCGGCACGCCAAGCCTCGGCACGCGAAGGCCTCACCCCGTCGCCGCCACCCCGAAGTCCGCCCCGGAGATACCGCCCAACCCCTCCACGATCCGCAGCAACGGCTCCCGCAGAGCTGCCAGTTCGGCGCGCATGGCCTCCGCCTCCGGCCACGCCGCCTCGTGGTCGGGCGGGGCCGCGTCCGCGGGGCAGCGGGCTTCGTAGGCGGCCAGGCGGGGGTGCCAGGTGGTGGTGAAGGGGCGGATGGTGTCGTTGATCAGGGTGTACGCCAGGTTCTGGACCGTCGGAGCGCCGGACTCGGCGCCACGCTCCAAGCCGATGCTGTACGTGTGCAAGGTCGCCCGCGTGAAGTCGATCAGGGATTTCAGCGACGCCAGCGCCTCACGCAGGCTGCCCGTGCCCGGTGCCAGCTCCTGCACCCCGATGCGCGTGACCAGCTCGACCTGGATGTCGAAGGCGGCCATCCGCTCCGACTCGCTGGGCGCTGTCATGGGTGCCTCCCTCCGGCTGCCGGGCAAGGCCAGCGTAACCGGGGTCGCCGGGTCGCGGCGGGCGCACAGCGTACGCAGGGCCGCGTGCCGCAGGGCCTCGGTGCGGGCGGGGGCCGGGTCGTGGTGGTGCCAGGCGTGCTGGGTCACAGCATGCAGTGACCAGCCGTCGTCCGCGGCGGGGGGTGAGGAGGCTGCGGGCGCGTAGCTCGCGGACGCCGTTCGCCGCTCGGCGACGGGCGACGATCCGGGGCACGCGGTCGGCGGCGGCCAGGACGTGTGCCGCGTCGTCGGTGGTGAGCGGCAGGGGGTGGAGGGCGGTCGCGCACCGGAGGACGTCGGCGGCGTCCGCGGTGTCCACGTCCCGTACCACGGAGCCCGTCACGTCCTCGTCGGCGAGTGTGTCGAGCAGCGATCTGCCCCGGGTGTGCAGGCGGTCGTAGAGCGTGCCGGGGTGGTGGCCGGCGCGGACCGCCCGGCCCAGCAGGCCGAGTGCGAGGGGGTGACCGTCGACCGCGCCGGCGAGCGCCTCGTCGCCGCCGACGAGCACGCGCGCGTGCGGCGCGTCGAGCGGTCCCAGGTCGATCGGCGTGCCCAGGGCGTCGTAGGCGCGGCTGCGCAGGGTGAAGAGGGTGTGGCCGAGGGGATGGGGCGCCGCCATCGCCGCGATCTCGCGGGCGGCGAGCCGGTGGGCGGGGGCCGCGTCCACGATCCAGAGGAACGGTTCGCCGATGGCGTCGAAGTAGCCGTGGAGGTCGTCGGTGCCCAGGGCGTGTACCGATGCGTCGTACGACTCCCCGTTCACCCAGCACACGCCACCGGGGTACGCGGCCTCGAAGCGCAGGGCGTACTCCTGGGCCAGCAGTGTCTTGCCGATGCCCGCCATGCCCCGGATCTGCACGGCATGCGCCGACGCGCGGCCGGTGACGAGCGGCGCGGCGTGGGCGTGCAGGGCGGAGTGCACCTGCCAGAGCTCGGAGAGCCGTCCCAGGAATTCGGGGCGCGACTGCGGGGTGCCGAGCAGCCAGCGTCGTACGCGGTGTTCCTTGAGGGTCATGGGGCCGTCGAGGCGCCCCACATGCGCGCGTACGTCCCTCACGAGGGCGGTGAGGTCGTCCGCCGAGGCATGCCGTGCGTCGCGCAGTTCGACGGGGTGGATGTGGTGCGTCGTCAGCTCCGGGTTGACCACCATGACGCGTCGCCGCGGGTTGCCCTCCCCAAGTCCCGCCAGGTAGGCGGTGGTCAGCTCCCACTGGCAGGCCTCGCGCTCGGGGTAGCCGGTGGAGTAGAACGCCAGCAGTGCCTTGGAACACGACAGTTCGCGGCGGATGGTGTCGCTGATACCGGCGAAGGACTCGACCCCGGTCTCGTCCGTGAACACCTCAAGGCCGCCGTCGCGCAGCGCCCGCGCGAGCGGACGGACTCGCTCCGCATCAGCGCGGCTGTAGCTGAGGAAGACGTCCCACACGACGACTTACCCTACTGTGGGTACCGGGGAGGGCGATCATGGCACACAGGCAGCGCAGGCGACGTCGACCGGCGGGTCCGTCACAGATCACGGCCAAGCTGACGATTCCGTTCGTCGGTGAGATCTCCGGTACGTGGGAGCCTGCCGACGCGGAGCGCAGCGCGGCCTGGGAGCTGTACCTGGAGCTGATCACGCGCGTGTCGGTCGAGGAACTCGACGCGGACGAGGGCCTGCTGCGCGAGGCGCTGTCCTCGCTGTACACCTTCTTCAACACCACCCGCGAAATCCTCCGCCGCTACGGCCCGGACGTGGCCCCTCCCCTCGCACCGGGCCACGTCAGCTTCGGCGTCCTCGCGGTGACCGTCCTCAACCGGGTGCTGCGCCCCCTGCTGACGTCCTGGCACCCTCGCCTCGCCGCGTACGAGTCCCAACGTCCGCCCAGCCGGGACCCGGTGGCCCATGAACGCCAGTGGGAACACTCGGCAGACCTCCGCGCCGAGATCGCCGCGGTCCGCCGGACCCTGGCGTCGCTCGCGCGAACGTTGCAGGTCGTGGCCGGAGTGGGCGACCTGATCGACCTTCCGGCCCCGCGCCCGCCACGCCTGCCGGGGCCGACCGGGGAAGGTGGAGAGGGCGGATTGAGCACCCCCCCCCGCAGCTCAGAGCGGTTCTGACAGCCCACGGGACTGAAGGCCGCAGGCGCCTCGCCTGCGCGGCGTGAACTCCACGGTGGAACCGCACCACCGGCGATATTCGGGTGCGATCGGCGCACCGGGGCCCGCATGATCGGTGAACGACAACCAGGCAACCAGGCAGGTCTCATGCCCAAGCGCGTCACCGTCCCCACGCTCTTCCCTCCCCCCACCTACTCCCACGCCTCCGTCGTCGAAGCCGGCACCAAGCTCGCCTTCCTCGCCGGATCCGTGCCCCTGGACGCCGGCGGGAAGCTCGTCGGTGAGGGAGATCCCGTACGGCAGGCCCGGCAGGTGATCGCCAATCTGGAGGAGCAGCTGCGTGCCGTGGGCAGCGACTTGGCGCACGTGCTGTCGACCGATGTGTACGTCGTGAGCAGCGAGCCCGCCGTACTGTCCGCCGTATGGGAGGTCGTCGAGGCGTCCGGGCTGAGTGCCGGTCCTCATTCGTCGACGCTTCTCGGGGTGGCCTGTCTCGGATACACGGGGCAGTTGGTGGAGATCACGGCGACGGCCGTCGTACCCGAGGACCCAGCGGAATGAGCCGTGTCGCGCTACGCCGTGCCGCGGCGACCGACGCCGACGCCGCGGCCCACGTCTGGCTGCGGTCCTTCGCCGCCGCGCTGCCGACCGTCGTTCGGCCGCGCTCCGACGACGAGGTACGGACGTATTTCCGGGAGGTGGTGGTGCCGCTCGGGGACACATGGGTGGCCGAGGCCCCGGAGGGCCTGATCGGCGTTATGGTGCTCGACGGTGAACAGCTCTCCCAGCTCTACCTCGATCCGGACTGGCGCGGCCGGGGCATCGGGGACCGGTTCGTGGACCTCGCCAAGCAGCGCCGACCCCACGGCCTGACCCTGTGGACCTTCCGGGTCAACACCCCCGCCCACCGCTTCTACAAACGCCACGGCTTCGTCGCCGTCGAGTACACCGACGGCAGCGGCAACGAGGAGCGGGAGCCGGACGTCCGGTACGTGTGGCGGCCCGCGACGCCGCCCGGACCAACGGCTCACTCACCAGGCGGCGTCAACGGCCTTCCCCACACCCGCCGCTTGGCCAACGGCCGCGCATAGCTCCCCACCCGGCTCGTCGTAAGCCCCAACGCCACCAGCGACTCCGCCAGCTTCACCGCTGCTCCCACCCCGTCGACCACCGGCACCCCCAGCTTCTCCCCCACCGCCCGCTGCAGACCCGTCATCCCCGCACAGCCCAGCACCAGCACCTCCGCCCCCGCTGCCCGCGCCCGCTCGGCGGCGGCCAGGAACGCGGTCTCCGTACGTTCACCGTCCCCCAGGTCGAGCACGCCCAGCCCCGTGCCGACGACGGCGACACAGTTGCGCCCCACCCCCGCCAGCTCCAGGCTGTCCTCGATCTGCCCGCACGACCGTTCGAGCGTCGTGACAACGCCGTACCGCCGCCCGATCAGGCACGCCATATGCGCGGCCGCCTCGGTGATGTCGACGACCGGCACGTCCACCAGTTCCCGCACGCCCTCCCGCCCGTGCTCCCCGAAACCGGCCATGACGACCGCGTCGTACGGCGGTCCCTCGTACGTCCGCAACGCGTCCAGCACGGCCGCCGCCGACAGATAGCTGTCCAGCCAGCCCTCCGCCGACTCGGGCCCCCACGCAGGGGTCAGCCCGGTCACGGTGGTGCCCGGGCCTGCGGCGGCCCGGGCACCTCGTACGATCTCCTCGGTCATCTCCTGCGTGGTGTTGCAGTTGGTGACGACGATGCGCACTCCGCTCAGCCCTCCACCTCGGCACGCTCGCGTCGGCAGAGCAGCACGTACAGCCCGGCCGCCAGCGCCGTACCGATGAACCAGGAGTACGGCGCCACGTCACTGAACGTCTTCACCAGCGCCAGCACCGCCGCGACCGCGGCCGCCGGAAGGAAGGCCCACAGCGCCTTGGGGTTGACGCCCCTGCGGTAGTAGTACGGCGATCCCGGCTCGGCGTTGAAGAGTTGGTCGACGTCGACCCGGCCGCGCTTGACCCAGTAGTAGTCGACCATGATCACGCCGAACAGCGGGCCCAGGAAGGCACCGAGGCCACCCAGGAAGTAGTTGACCACCGTCGGGTTCGAGAAGAGGTTCCACGGCGTCACCACCAGCGCCGCCACCGTGCTGATCATGCCGCCGACCTTGAAGGTGATCTTCTGCGGCCAGATGTTGGCGAGGTCGTACGCCGGTGAGACGAAGTTGGCGACGATGTTGACGCCCATCGTGGCGATGGCGAACGTCAGCGCTGCCAGCACCAGGACCCAGGTGTTGCCCACCTTGGCCACCAGCTCCGCCGGGTCGGTGATGGCCTCGCCGAAGACCTCCAGCGAGCCGGCGGTGACGATGACCGACACGACCACGAAGGCGGTGGAGTTGATCGGCAGGCCCCAGAAGTTGCCGCGCTTGACGGTGCGATAGTCCGGAGCGAAGCGCGAGAAGTCGCAGAAGTTGAGCATCAGCGTGCCGTACGTGGCGAGGATCAGCCCGATGGCGCCGAACCACTGCCGCCACTGCTCGCCCACGGAGACCGGGTGCGGGGTGGAGGTGAGGGAGATGGTCCAGCCGGCCTTGGCGAGGACCCACACGGCCAGCGCGATCATGACCAGCCAAATGGCCGGACCGCAGAAGTCCTGGAACTTCCGCACTGACTCCATGCCCTGACTGATGATCAGCGCCTGGACGAGCCACAACGACAGGAAGGACACCCAGCCGAGCGTGTCCAGGCCCAGGAACGAGCTGTGCGTCCAGGACTCCAGGCCCGGCCAGGCGGCGAGCAGCATCACGTTCACCGCGACGGAGGCCAGGTAGGTCTGGATGCCGTACCACATGATGGCGATGACGGCCCTGATCAGCGCCGGGATGTTGGCGCCCCAGACACCGAAGCTGATGCGGCTGACGACGGGGAAGGGGACGCCGTGGCGCTGTCCGATGCTGCCCATCCAGTTCATGCCGATGTAGATGAGCACGAAGCCGACGAGCAGGGACGTGAAGACCTGCCATACGTTCATGCCGAGCACGAGCAGGCCCGCCGCGAACGTGTAGTTGCCGAGGTTGTGGACGTCGGACATCCACAGGGCGAAGAGGTCGAAGACCTTCCAGTTGCGCTTGCCGGCCGGGGCGAGGTCTTCGTTGGTGAGGCGGGGGTCGGGGACGAACGGTGGTGTGCCGGTGGCTTCGGCACGGTCGGCGAGGGACACGGGGCCTCCACGGACGAGGGGACGGAGGGCGGAGGGACGGTGGGGATGGAAGGTTTGGTATACCAAACTGCGGACATGGTCCCGCCGTCAACCGTTCCGACGGATATCGCTGCTGTTAACGCTCCGTAAAAGACACCCGGAGTCGGCGAAGATGGCCCCATGACGAAGATCGAACCCCTCGGAGCGGTGCGCGAACGCGTCCTGGCCGGGCTGCGGCGGGACATCATCGCGGGCCGCCTGCGCCCCGGCGACCGGCTGGTCGAGCGCGAGCTGGCCGAGCGCTTCGAGGTCTCCCGCGTCCCGGTCCGGGAGGCCATCCGGGCGCTGGTCGCCGAGGGCTTCGTCCTGTTCGAGACCCCGCGCCGCGCCGTCGTACGCCGGTTGACCCCGGCCGATGTCAGGGAACTGTTCGAACTGCGCGAGGCGTTGGAGGTGTACGCGGCGGGCCTCGCCGCGTCCCGCGCGACTCCCGAGGCGCTGACGGAGCTGCGCGCGCTGCTACGGAGCGCCGCCGACGCCACCGAGGCCGGGGACGCCGAGACGATCACCGACATCAACACCCGGTTCCACGACCGCATCCTGGCAATGGCGGGCAACAGCCTGCTCATCTCGGTCATGGAACCGGTCGACGGCCGCCTGCGCTGGCTCACCCGGCAGAACGAGGAGTGGCCCCAACTCCTCACCGAGCACCGCGAGTTGTACGAGGCGATCGCCTCCGGCGACCCGGACCGGGCGCGCACCCACGCGCTGAGCCACGTACGGGCCAACTACCGCTCGACGGTACGGCACCTGTTCGGAGAGGAACCCGGCTAGGACCTGCGCGTGCGCGCCGCGTACCGGTCCGTCGCCGCCACCAGTACCTCCGTCATTCCCGGCGCACCCGCGTTGTGCCCGACCTCGTCGACCAGCACCAACTCGCTGCCGGGCCAGGCGTGGTGCAGCCGCCAGACGATGCCGAGAAGGTTGCCGAAGTCGAGAGCGCCCTGGACGAGGGTGCCGGGGATATCCTTCAGCAGATGCGCGTCGCGGAGCACCACGCCCTCGTCGTTGCCCTCGCCCAGGAAGTGGTCGTTGCCCCAGTAGTGCGTGACCGTCCGGGCGAAGCCCATGCGGAACACCGGGTCCTCGTAGCGCGGCACGGAACGCGGCGGTGCGGGAATCACCGCCGTCTCCCAGTCCGTCCAGGCCCGCGCCGCCCGCTCCCGCACCGCCGCGTCCGGGGACTCCAGCAGCCGGTTGTAGGCGGCGGCGAGGTTGCCGTCGCGATCGCCATCCGGCAGTTCGCCGACGAACCGTTCGAAGGCCTCG
Organism: Streptomyces spinoverrucosus; assembly: GCF_006539505.1. GTDB lineage: Bacteria > Actinomycetota > Actinomycetes > Streptomycetales > Streptomycetaceae > Streptomyces > Streptomyces spinoverrucosus. The sequence goes on along the minus strand of NZ_BJND01000012.1, from coordinate 153,906 downwards.
GGGAAGATCTTGCCAAGACCCCTGGTCATCAGCGCGACTTCGGGGTTCGACCCCGTCGCGACACCGGTCAGCACCAGCTCGGACACGGCACCAGGGTGCGTCTGCGCATACCGCAGCCCCAGCACCGACCCCCACGACACCCCCCACACCAGCCACCGCTCGATCCCGAGATGCCGCCGCAGCAGCTCCAGATCGGCGATGACATGGGCCGTCGTATTGACGCTCATGTCGGTGTCGTACGCACTCGCGCTCGGCGTCGAACGCCCGCACCCGCGCTGGTCCAGCAGCACGATCCGGTACGCCGCCGGGTCGAAGTAGCGCCGGAAGTTCGGGGAGCACCCGGTGCCGGGCCCTCCGTGCAACATCACCGCGGGCTTGCCGTGCGGGTTCCCGCAGGTCTCCCAGTAGATACGGTTGCCGTCACCGACGTCGAGCATGCCGTGGTCGTACGGTTCGATCTCCGCGTAGAGGCCCATCGGGGCACCGTAGCGTCGCTACGACGGCCCCGTCCCGTCAATTTCGCACGGCCAGCCCCGCCGTACGCGCCGCCCTGCGCAGGACGTCCCGCAGCATCTCCGGGGTGAGGCGGCCGGTGAAGGTGTTGCGCTGACTGACGTGGAAGCAGCCGAAGAGGTCGAGGGCGGTGAGCCGGTCGGGGGCGGCGAGGGCTGGGGGCACGTGGGGGTCGGCGGGCGCGGCGAGGGCTGCGGGCCCGTCGGGTGCGGCGAGGGCTGGGGGCTCGGCGGGGGCTGCGGGCCCGGCCGGGTCGGCGGGTGCGGTGGGTGCGGTGGGCGCGGCGAGCCTCACCTGTGCGCCGTGCGCGAAGGCGGGCCTCGGGCTCGGCACCGTCCAGCCCGCCGCCGCGAACGCCGGCAGCGCCGCCTGCCAGCCGAAGGCGCCGAGCACGACCACCGCCCGCAGTGTCGGCCGCAGCAGGCGCAGTTCCTGGACGAGCCAGGGGCGGCAGGTGTCGCGTTCCTCGGGGGTGGGCTTGTTGGCGGGTGGCGCGCAGTGCACGGGCGCGGTGACGCGGACGCCGTACAGCTCCAGGCCGTCACCGGCCGACACGGACGTGGGCTGGGACGCGAGCCCCACGTCGTACAGCGCCTCGTACAGTACGTCCCCGGACCGGTCGCCGGTGAACATCCGTCCGGTGCGATTCCCGCCGTGCGCCGCCGGGGCGAGGCCGACGATCAGCAGTCGGGCGTCCGGCGGACCGAAGCCCGGCACCGGCCGCCCCCAGTACGTCCAGTCGGCGAAGGCGGCGCGCTTGGTCCGGGCCACCTCCTCACGCCAGGCGACCAGCCGAGGGCACGCCCGGCAGCCCGCGATCCGCTGATCGAGGCCGGGGAGACCGGCGGGGGCGCTGCTGTCCATGCGTCCACCGTAGGTCCGGCGTACCCCTGCGGTGGTGTCGGCTCCGGGCAGGGGCCGGTGGAAAAGCCGTCAACGCACCCTGCCCAGGGGACTAAGGTCGATGGCATGGCTTCCGATCGCATGGACAAGGCAGGCAGCGGCGGGACCAGCCGGAACGCCCCGGACCCGGCCGCGGTCCCGGCCGACGGGCGTGCCCCTGAGACGCCCCTGGCCCGGGAGAGCGAGGGCCGAGAGGCACCCGGCGGCCCGCAGCCCGACGATCCGGGCGCCGACGCCGTGTCCGCTACCGCCTCGCAGACCGACGCCCTGCCGACCGTGCACCCAGGCACCGTCGACCCGAAGGTCGCCGCCGCGATCGCCGCCGCTGAGGCGGCCGGTCCGGCGAACGGCGGGAGCGTCCGCATCGACAGCTGGATCTGGTCCGTACGCCTGGTCAAGACCCGTTCCCAGGGCGCCGCGGCCTGCCGGGGCGGCCATGTGCGACTGAACGGCGAGCGGGTCAAGCCCGCCCACGCGGTGCGCGTCGGCGACGAGGTACGGCTCCGGCATGAGGGCCGGGAGCGTATCGTCGTCGTCAAGCGGCTGATCCGTAAGCGGGTCGGCGCCCCGGTGGCCGTCCAGTGCTACATCGACAACAGCCCGCCGCCCCCGCCCCGCGAGGCCGTCGCCCCCGCAGGCATCCGCGACCGCGGCGCAGGCCGCCCGACCAAGCGAGACCGCCGCGAACTGGAACGCCTGCGCGGCCTGGGCGGACTGGGCGGCTTGAGCGGTCCGGGTGGGCCCGGAGGCCCCGGAGTTCCCGGCGGACTGGGAGGTCCGGGAGGGCTCGGGGGCCCGGTGGGCTCGGGGGGCCCGGTGGGCCCGGTGGGCCCGGGTGGCAACTCTGGCCGACCGAGTGGCGGCTCTGGCCGATCGGGTGGCGGCTCTGGCCGATCGGGCGGCCGAGGTGGCCGTCCCGGAGGACGCTGACCTGCGGACATCGGCGGAGCACCGCCGAGCGTGGCCGAGGGTGCTGCGAGGGCAGCCGCTCCTCTCGTAGGCCTACCTCAAGGGCGGCCGCTGGGTCTCTTCGGTCCGCTTCCGGGGCGGTCAATGCACCTGGCCGACCCACCTCGACAGTGGCCAATGGATCTCGCTGGCCCACTTCGAGGGCGGCCGATGGGTCTCGTCGCTCCACTTCGAGGGCGGCCGACGCACCTCGCCGACCCACCCCGACAGCAGCCCATGGACCTCGCCGACCCACCTCGACGGCAGCCAATGCACCTCGCCGAGCCACCCCGACAGCAGCCCATGGACCTCGCTGGCCCACTTCGAGGACGGCCGACGCACCTCGCCAACCCACCCCGACGGCGGCCCAATGCGCCTCGCCGACCCACCACGACGGGGCCCAATGCACCTCGCCGAGCCACTTCGAGGACAACCCCGGGAGTGCCTCGCCGACCAGGAGACGCCCGCCGGTGCGGCCCCTCGCCCCCCACGACGATGACGGCCGACGGGCACGTCGCCCCACCGGTCGCCACCGCCGCCGTACGATCAGCCGCGGTCGGTGCCCCGCCGGTCACGACCGCGGCGCAGCACCCTCAGCAGCTCCGCGTTCTACCCCCGCCGCCGTACGGTCAGCCGCGGTCGGTGCCCCGCCGGTCACGACCGCCGTCGCAGCACGCTCAGCAGCTCCACGTTCTGCCCCCGCCGCCGTAGGGTCAGCCGCGGTCGATGCCCGCTCGTCACCCCCGCCGCCGCACCCTCAGCAGCTCCACGCTCTGCCACCGCCGCCGTACGGTCAGCCGCGGTCGATGCCCGCCCGTCACCGCCGCCGCAGCACCCTCAACAGCTCCGCGTTCTGTCCCCGCCGTGCCCAGGCAATCAGAGCCAGCGGCACCAGCAGGATCACCGGTGTCGCCGCGTTCTGCCCGTCGAAGACCGTCAGCTGCACGATGAACGCACCCACCATCAGCGCGCCCAGCGACATCGCCGCGACGGACTGGAGGGGCGGCACCAGCAGGGCGACCGCGCCTGCCAGTTCGAGGATGCCGATGGTGTAGATCCCCGCGTTGCCCCAGCCCATGTCGGCGAAGATCTCGGTGGCCGAGGAGTGTGCGATCAACTTGGGCAGCGCGCTCGCGATTGCGTAGAAGAGCGCGAGGACCACCTGGAGGGCCCGCAGGGCGATTCGGGCCCGGCGGCCCCGGGCGGTCGCGGACTCGGCCACGACGGCGGAAGAGGAAGCGGGCGCGACAGACGCGTTGGACGCGACAGAGGCTACGGAAGCGGTGGTCTCGGACATGGGGGTCTCCTGTGTGAAGCGGTCCGTGATGCTGTCACAGAGGTAGACCCGCCCCCGGCCCGGAACTCATCGCCGTCCGAGGGGAATTCTCGACCACCCACCGGTCGGCAACCAGCGCCGCCCCGCCCCGTGCTCAGGCCGTCGACCCCGACCCAGCCACTACTGCCCGCACCCATATCCGATCCTCCGTCAGATACTCGTCCACTCTCAGCCCCGCCTCCCCCAGCGCCGCCTCGAACTCCTCCTTCGTCAACAGCCTGGCCCGGAACGTCTGTGTCCAGGTCGCGTCCGGGAACTCGTACTCCGCGTGTACCGAGTTCGTGCCGTCCCCGACCGGCTCCGACGACACGATCCGCAGGGTGAAGCCGCTGGGATCGACCCGCTCGCGCGGCACGTTCGTGTGGTAGTCCTCGCCCTCCCGCTGGATCAGCACACAGCCGCCGTCCGCGAGATGCCGTACGCACGTCCGCAGCAGGCCCCGCCGCACCTCCTCGTCCGCGGTGTGCACAAGGAACGACGCCAGCAGCACCGCGTCGAACCTCTCCCCGAGGTCGAGCTTCTCGATCGGGCTGCATATCGTGCGCGCCCCGCGGACGCGCTCCAGCATCTCCGGCGACTCGTCCACCGCCGTGACCATGTAGCCCCGCTCCAGCAGCGGGTGCGTCATACGACCCACCCCGCTGCCCAGCTCCAGAATGTGCGCCCCGGCGGGCACCGCGCCCGCGATGATGTCCGGCTCGTCCCCCACCGGCAACCGTGAGTACAGCTCGACCGCGCAGCCGTCCGGCGTGATCGCTCCCGGCCCCGTCCCCTGATGTCCTGCTCGCATTTTCAGCCCCATGCCCGCCCAACGGCCCGCCCCCGCACGGCCGTTCCCACCCGCCCCCAGTTCACCCGTTCGAGTGAGCTGATTTCTGCGCCGCCCTCTCAGCAGGGCCGCTGTCGTGCCGGGACGCCACCAGGCGGCCCGAGCCCCATCGCTGGAGAACACCCGCGCCGAAGAGTACTTTTCAAGCAAGGAGTGATGATCCCGATGCGTACGGGCAGTGAGCCGATGACCGCGCGCAGTGCGCTGCGGATGCGCTTCTGGCTGAGTGTGTGGGGGCTGGCCTGGGCGATCTTCGGAACCATCGCCTTCACACTGGCCGGCCGCCCCGGCTGGGCGATCGCCTGCGGCGTGCTCTGGCTGGTGATCACCATCGATCTGATCGTCGTCGTCCGGCACATCCGCCAAGGCCCGCACTTCCAGCCGGGCCGGGACATCCCGCCCTACCGGCCCGTGGACGACCGCCCACCGTACCGACCTCGGGACGACCGCACACCGTACCGGCCCCCGGACGACCGCGCACCGTAGCCCGTCCCACGGCTCCCGACCCACGGAGGCCCGCGCACCCGTAGCCCGTCCCCCGGCCCGCCCCGGATGACCGCGCACCATAGCCCGTCCCCCGGCCCGCCCCCGGACGACCGCGCACGCGTAAGCCCGGCCCCGGACGACGTAAGCCCGGCCCCCGGACGACAGCGCTCCGTAGCCGTCTCCCGGCACCCGCCCCGGATCCCGCCCCCGGGTTCCCCGTCCTCCGACTCACCCGTCGAAACGTGCCGCCTTCAGATACTCCGGGTTCGGATCCAGCGCGGCCGCCAGCCGGAAGTGCCGCTTGGCCTGCTCCGGCCGCCCCTGCCGCTCATAGGTGCGCGCGAGCGCGAAATGCGCGAACGCGTTGTCCGGCTCACGCTCCAGCACGATCGTGAACTCCAGCTCCGCGGGCCGCAGTTGCGCGGCGGCGAAGAACGCACGCGCGCGCAGCAGCCGGGCCGCGGTGTTCTCGGGGTGCGCGGCGATGACTGGGTCGAGCAGCTTCACCGCGCCCCGCGGATCGCGCGCGGCGAGCAACTGCTCGGCGGCGCGGTAGTCGATGACATGCGTCTCCGGCGAACGTCCGGTCGAACCGCTGGTCTCGGGCACGGCAGAGTCCTTCCCTTACTGGCCGGATTCAACGCCCGCTCGCCAGGCCCGTATTCCCGAGCGGCTCGTGGCCGATACAGCTTCCCGAGCAGCTCGTGGCCGCTCCAGCCAGGACAGCTCCGTCGCCGCTACTCCGCTACTCCCCCGGCGACTCCTGAGACGGCCCCTGGGACACGTGCGCCCGGCGCACCAGCTCCGCCCACACGTCCTTCACGCGCCGCTGCAGCTCCGGCAGCGGTACGTCGTTGTCGATCACGATGTCCGCGATCTGCAGGCGCTTCTCGCGCGTCGCCTGGGCCGCCATACGCGCGCGTGCGTCCCCCTCGGTCATGCCCCGCAGCCGTACGAGCCGGTCCAGCTGGGTCTCCGGGCTGGCGTCGACGACGATCACGAGGTCGTAGAGCGGCGCCAGGCCGTTCTCGGCGAGGAGCGGGACGTCGTGGACGACGACGGCGTCCTCGGCGGCCGCGGCCTCCAGGTCGCGGGAGCGGGCCCCCACCAATGGGTGCACGATCGAGTTCAGGACGGCCAGCTTCTCCGGGTCGGCGAAGACGATCGAGCCGAGTCTGGGCCGGTCCAGGCCGCCGTCCGGGGCGAGCACCCCCTCACCGAAGGCCTCGACGACCGCGGCGAGACCGGGAGTGCCGGGCGCGACGACCTCCCGCGCGATGCGGTCCGCGTCGATCAGCACGGCCCCGCACTCCACGAGCAGCCGCGACACCTCGCTCTTGCCGGCGCCGATACCGCCGGTCAGGCCCACCTTCAGCATGAGCGGAAGCTTAGGCCCTGCCGGTGACAGCGCACCCCACCGGGACTTACCAGTGAAAACGCATCCCACGGGACGTACGGCCACCGGCCGCCCTGGCCGCCCACCCCTCAGTTGTCCCCTTCACGCTCCGCCAGAAACCGCTCGAACTCCCGCCCGATCTCGTCCGCCGACGGAATCTCCACCGGCTCGGCGAGCATGTTGCCGCGGGTCTCGGCGCCGGCGACCGCGTCGTACTGGTGCTCCAGGCCCTGGACGAGGGCGGTGAGTTCCTCGTCGCCCTCCTGGATCTGCCGCTCGATCTCCGTCTGGGTGCGGTACGCCTCCGTGCGCAGGGAGTGCGCGATCCCGGGCAGGACCAGTCCCGTGGCGGCGGTGATGGCCTCCAGGACGGTCAGCGCCGCGTCCGGGTACGGGGAGCGGGCGATGTAGTGCGGGACGTGGGCGGCGACGCCCAGGACGTCGTGCCCGGCCTCCATGAGGCGGTACTCGACGAGCGACTCGGCGCTGCCGGGCACCTGGGCCTCGTCGAAGGGGCTGCGGTAGCCCGGCACGAGGTCGGTGCGGTTGCCGTGCGGGGTGAGGCCCACCGGGCGGGTGTGCGGGACGCCCATGGGGATGCCGTGGAAGTTCACGGCGAGGCGGACGCCGAGCCGCTCCACGATCTGCCCCACGGCCGCGGCGAAGCGCTCCCACTCCACGTCCGGCTCCGGGCCGGACAGCAGCAGGAAGGGCGCTCCGGTTGCGTCCTGGACGAGCCGCACGGTCAGCGTGGGCTCCTCGTAGTCGGTCCAGCGGTCACGCCTGAAGGTCAGCAGCGGACGGCGGGCGCGGTAGTCCACGAGCCGGTCGTGGTCGAAGCGGGCGACGACCTGGTGGGGCAGCGAGTCGAGGAGCCGGTCGACGATCTGGTCGCCGGTCTCGCCCGCGTCGATGTATCCGTCGAAGTGATAGAGCATGACAAGGCCCGCCGACTCCTGGGCCAGCGCCATGTCGACGACGGCCAGGCCCTTCGGCTCCCACGTGTACAAACCCTGCGGATCAAGCACTGTGACCGCTCCTCCTTGTGTCCGTACGTGACAACGCCCTTACGGGCGTGGGCATTCCCGGAGGAGGGGCCCATGATCTTGAGAACGGAATGGACAACGCCCCCAAGGGGCGCGGGGCTGTATCGATATGCGGCTCCGCCGCGTGGGCGTGACAAGCCCCCACCGGCCCGCGGCCGAAGCACAACCCAGCACCAGGGCAGCACTGAGGGGCCGCACCTCGAAAGGTACGGCCCCTCAGTCAACGGCTAAGCCTCAGCGGCAGCGTTCAGCTCTGACCACCGGCGAGCTTCTCGCGCAGCGCGGCCAGCGCCTCGTCCGAAGCCAGCGCGCCGGACTGGTCGCCGCCCTCGGAGGAGTACGAGCCACCGGTCGCGGCCGGAGCCGCAGCCTCGCCACCCTCCGCCGCGGCAGCGGCGTCGGCCTCGCGGGACTTGATGACCTGCTGCTGGTGCTGCTCGAAGCGGGACTGCGCCTCGGCGTACTGGCGCTCCCACTCCTCGCGCTGCTTCTCGTAGCCCGGCAGCCAGTCGTTGGTCTCCGGGTCGAAGCCCTCGGGGTAGATGTAGTTGCCCTGGTCGTCGTACGACGCGGCCATGCCGTACAGGGTCGGGTCGAACTCGACCGAGGCCGGGTCGGCACCGAAGGACTCGTTGGCCTGCTTCAGCGAGAGGCTGATGCGACGGCGCTCGAGGTCGATGTCGATGACCTTGACGAAGATCTCGTCGTTGACCTGGACGACCTGCTCCGGGATCTCCACGTGGCGCTCGGCCAGCTCGGAGATGTGGACCAGACCCTCGATGCCCTCGTCCACGCGGACGAACGCACCGAACGGAACCAGCTTCGTGACCTTGCCGGGCACGACCTGGCCGATCTGGTGGGTGCGGGCGAACTGCTGCCACGGGTCTTCCTGGGTCGCCTTCAGCGACAGGGAGACACGCTCGCGGTCCATGTCGACGTCGAGGACCTCGACGGTGACTTCCTGGCCGACCTCGACGACCTCGGACGGGTGGTCGATGTGCTTCCAGGACAGCTCGGAGACGTGGACCAGACCGTCGACGCCACCCAGGTCCACGAAGGCACCGAAGTTGACGATCGAGGAGACGACGCCGGAACGGACCTGACCCTTCTGGAGGGTGGTGAGGAACGTCTGGCGGACCTCGGACTGGGTCTGCTCCAGCCAGGCACGGCGGGACAGGACCACGTTGTTGCGGTTCTTGTCCAGCTCGATGATCTTGGCCTCGAGCTCCTTGCCGACGTACGGCTGGAGATCGCGAACGCGGCGCATCTCGACCAGGGAGGCCGGGAGGAAGCCACGGAGGCCGATGTCGAGGATGAGACCACCCTTGACGACCTCGATGACGGTACCGGTGACGATGCCGTCCTCTTCCTTGATCTTCTCGATGGTGCCCCAGGCACGCTCGTACTGGGCGCGCTTCTTCGAGAGGATCAGGCGGCCTTCCTTGTCCTCCTTCTGGAGGACCAGGGCCTCGATCTCGTCGCCGACGGCGACGACCTCGTTCGGGTCGACGTCGTGCTTGATCGAGAGCTCGCGGCTCGGGATGACACCTTCGGTCTTGTAACCGATGTCGAGCAGGACCTCGTCCCGGTCGACCTTCACGATGACGCCGTCGACGATGTCGCCGTCGTTGAAGTACTTGATCGTCTCGTCGATCGCTGCGAGGAAGGCTTCCTCGTTACCGATGTCGTTGACCGCTACCTGCGGGGTGGTGGCGGTGGTCTCGGTGCTGCTCGTCATGTGGGAAAGGGCTCCGGTACGGACATTGAAGTCGTAGGTACTGCTTACGCCGGGAGCCCGTTTCGCTCTGCAGAAGCCGGACAGCCAAGGAAGCGCCCCACCAGTACTGGTGATGGCGCCTCGACAACCGAGGGGACATACAACAGATGCGAGCGCAGCCTGCTACGTCTGAGGTGCGCAGGCCCGCAGCGCAACTTGTAGCATACGGGGGCAGCCGGACAGGGTCAATGCGCGAAGCCGCACACCCGGGGCGGATCGCCCCATACCCGGCACAAAACCTGTCTCTTGAGGCCACGCAGGCCCTGGCGCGCCCCTCCAGTGACACCGCCGGGACGGGTTGGACGGAAGAGTACGACGAGGGAGCCGATCATCCAAGAGCCTGAAGCGTCCGAGCCCGAAGCCACCCGGCGTGCCTCGGATGTCACGGAGAGCGCCCGGGCCAACCGGGGCTGGTGGGACCGCAACGCGGACGAGTACCAGATCGAGCACGGCACGTTCCTCGGCGACGACCGTTTCGTGTGGGGTCCCGAGGGCCTGGACGAGGTGGAGGCGGAGCTGCTCGGCCCGCCGGAGGACCTGAAGGGCAAGGACGTCCTGGAGATCGGCGCCGGCGCGGCCCAGTGCGCCCGCTGGCTGGCCGCGCAGGGTGCCCGCCCGGTCGCCCTGGACCTCTCCCACCGCCAGCTCCAGCACGCGCTGCGCATCGGCGGATCGTTCCCTCTGGTGTGCGCCGACGCGGCCGCCCTGCCCTTCGCGGACGCCTCCTTCGACCTGGCGTGCTCGGCGTACGGGGCGCTGCCCTTCGTGGCCGATCCGCGGCTGGTGCTGCGGGAGGTGCGGCGGGTACTGCGCCCCGGGGGCCGCTTCGTCTTCTCCGTCACCCACCCCATCCGCTGGGCGTTCCCGGACGAGCCGGGCCCGGAGGGGCTGTCCGTCTCCGGGTCCTACTTCGACCGCACGCCGTACGTGGAGCAGGACGAGGACGGCCGCGCGGTGTACGTCGAGCACCACAGGACGCTCGGGGACCGCGTCCGGGACATCGTGGCGTCCGGCTTCCGGCTCGTGGACCTAGTGGAGCCGGAGTGGCCGGCCTGGAACTCCTCCGAGTGGGGTGGCTGGTCGCCGCTGCGCGGCGGTCTGATCCCGGGAACGGCGATCTTCGTGTGCGTACGGGACTGAGTGCGTGATCCGTTACGACGCCCTGGACGCGCTGCCCGTACGTACGGCACTGCCCGCCCTGCGCGAGGCCCTGGACGGGCACGGCACGGCCGTCCTCGTCGCTCCCCCGGGCACGGGCAAGACGACGCTGGTGCCGCTCGTGCTGGCGGGGCTGCTCGGCGAGGGGCCGGCCCGCCGGGTGGTCGTGGCCGAGCCTCGGCGGATCGCCGCGCGGGCGGCGGCGCGGCGGATGGCGTGGCTGCTGGGTGAGCAGGTCGGCGAGAGCGTCGGCTACACCGTGCGCGGGGAACGGGTCGTCGGGCGGCACGCGCGCGTGGAGGTGGTCACGACCGGTGTTCTGTTGCAGCGGCTCCAGCGGGACCAGGAGCTGAGCGGCGTCGACGTGGTGGTGCTCGACGAGTGCCATGAGCGGCATCTGGACGCGGACACCGTGGCGGCGTTCCTGTGGGACGTGCGGGAGGCGCTGCGGCCGGAGCTGCGGCTGGTGGCCGCGTCGGCGACGACCGACGCGGAGGGCTGGGCGCGGCTGCTCGGCGGGGCTCCCGTGGTCGCGGCGGAGGGTGCCGCGTACCCGGTCGAGGTGGTGTGGGCGCCGCCGGCGCGTCCGGTACGGCCGCCGCACGGCATGCGGGTCGATCCGGCGCTGCTCGCCCATGTGGCGTCGGTGGTGCGGCGGGCGCTGGCCGAGCGGGCGGGGGACGTGCTGTGTTTCCTGCCGGGGGTTGGGGAGATCGCGAGGGTCGCCGGGCAGCTGGGGGATGTGGGCGACGTCGATGTGCTGCAGGTGCACGGGCGGGCACCGGCGGACGTGCAGGACGCGGTGCTGTCGCCGGGGGCGCGGCGCCGGGTGGTGCTGGCGACATCCGTGGCCGAGTCGTCACTGACGGTTCCGGGGGTGCGGGTCGTCGTCGACTCGGGGCTGGCGCGGGAGCCGCGGGTGGATCACGCGCGCGGGCTGAGCGCGCTGACGACGGTACGGGCCTCGCAGGCGGCCGGGCGGCAGCGGGCGGGGCGGGCCGGGCGTGAGGCGCCCGGCGTGGTGTACCGCTGCTGGGCGGAGGCCGAGGACGCCCGTCTGCCGCGATTCCCGGCGCCGGAGATCCAGGTGGCCGATCTGACGGCGTTCGCGCTCCAGGTGGCCTGCTGGGGGGATCCGGAAGCGTCCGGGCTGGCCTTGCTGGATCCGCCGCCGGGCGGGGCGATGGCTGCGGCGCGGGCCGCTCTCGCCGGAGTGGGCGCGGTGGACTCCGTCGGCCGGGCGACGCAGCGGGGTGTGCGGCTGGCTCGGCTGGGGTTGCACCCTCGGCTGGGGCGGGCGCTGCTGGACACCTCCGGTGCGGGCGCCGAGGTGGTGGCCCTGCTGTCCGATGAGCCGCCGCGGGAGTACGGGGACGACCTGGGAGCTGCTTTGCGGGCTGCTCGACGTGGGGGTGACGCCTACGCCACGCGGTGGCGAGCGGAAGTGCGGCGGCTGCGGGCGGCCGTCGGGGAGTTCTCCCAACCGCCCACCCATGAATTCAGCGAGGACCGCTTGGTCGGTCTCGTTGCCGCGCTCGCCTTCCCCGAGCGCGTTGCCAAGGCCGACGGCGGTTCCTACCTCATGGCCTCCGGAACCCGGGCAGAGGTCGGTGAGGGCACCGGGCTGCGTGGCGCCCAGTGGATCGCCGTCGCGGTTGCCGATCGCCCCGTCGGCAAGGGGCACGCGCGTGTGCGGCTGGCCGCTGTGGTCGACGAGGACACGGCCCGGTCGGCGGCTGCGTCGCTGTACTCCGAGAGCCAGGAGGTCCACTGGGCCGACGGCGACGTCGTGGCCCGCCGGGTGGAGCGGCTGGGGGCGATCGAACTCGCGGTCCGGCCCCTGAAAGACGCCGGCCCCGCCCTCGTACGCGCCGCCCTTCTCGACGGACTACGACGGGAAGGGTTCGCCCTGCTGCGGTGGACGCCCGACGCCGCCGTGCTGCGGCAGCGGCTCGCCTTTCTGCGGCTGCGTCTCGGGGAGCCGTGGCCGGACGTGTCCGATGAGGCGTTGCACGCGCGCGTGGAGGAGTGGCTGGAGCCCGAGCTGAGCCGGGCGCGGCGGCGGAGTGATCTGGCGCGGATCGATGCAGGGGAGGCGCTGGCCCGGTTGCTTCCCTGGGCCTCCGGGGAAGCGGCGCGGCTTGATGAGCTCGCCCCGGAGCGGATCACCGTACCGAGTGGGTCCAGAATCCGGATCGACTACACGGATCCCGGACGGCCGGTCCTCGCCGTGAAGTTGCAGGAGATGTTCGGGTTGCAGGAGTCGCCGACCCTCGCGGGGGTTCCCGTGCTCGTGCATCTGCTCTCCCCCGCGGGCCGTCCCGCCGCCGTCACCGCCGACCTCGCGTCCTTCTGGCGGGACGGCTACAAGGGCGTACGGGCGGAGTTGCGCGGCCGCTATCCCAAGCATCCGTGGCCCGAGGACCCCGCCACCGCCGAGCCCACCCGGCACACCAACGCGCGGCTCAGGCGCTGACCGGTGCCGGTTGCGTGGCCTGCTCGGGGGCGGGGTCGCCGGGGCGGCGGCCACGGGCCTCCAGGTACAGGGCGAGGGCGAGGAGGAGTACGCCCAGGGTCAGAAAGCCCCAGGGCAGGTACGAGGTCATCAGCAGGACCAGGGTGCGGTTGGACTTGACCAGGTCGACCGTGTGGTCGATGTAGTCCTCGCGCATCTTCACATGGCCGGCGAACGCCGTGACCTTGTCGCGCCCGCCGAGCAGGGTGCCGCCGCGGAGTTCCTCCTTGTGGATCTCCTCGCCGTAGACGGGGGCACCGGTGAGCGGTTCCACCCAGAACTTGCGGACCGTGGTGTACCAGCGCGTCGTGCCGGTCTCGGCGATGGACTCGGGGGTGATGCCCTCGACGGGGAGGGCCTTGGGGAACGGCACCTTCGTCCAGGGGATGGTCTGTTCGAAGTAGTAGACCTCGACGCCATGGAAGGTCTGTGTGCCCTTGTAGTGGATGGGCGCGGTGATGCGCGCCTGTGCGTCGAAGTATTCGTAGTTTCGTTTTTCGGTCAGGAACGGCCATTTGAACTCGATGCCCTCCCGGCGAACAGGGTCGCCGTCGACCATCTCGCCGGTGGCGTGGACGGGTTCCTGGGTGTGGGCGTCGAAGATGTACCGCTCGGGGATCTTGGAGACCATCTTGCCGTCGGGGCCCTGGACGTAGGACAGGCCGTCCCAGACGACGACGTCCCGTCCCGCCGTCCGCTCGATCCGTTCGGAGGCCTCCACGTTGCCCTTGAGGGTCTGCACGATGGTCACCTTGGGGACCTTGCGGGCCTGCATGGTGCCGTAGTCGAGCAGGGTGGCGTCCTTCGCCTCCAGGACCATGTCCTGGTACTGGCTCGGCGGGATCTTGGCGAGGCGCGGGAAGGCGTACCAGCGCAGCAGTGGGGACAGCGCCGCGAAGAACACGGCGAGGGCGAGCAGTATGAGGCTGGTCCTGCGGCGCATCTCGGTCTCCCTCCGCCGGGGTTACGGGTGTGCCGGCACCGTCGTCAACAGCGGTTTCGGGGACGTCTCGCCGGTCGGTGCGCCCATGGCCGTGATCGTAAGGACCAGGGCGAGGGCGACGGCGAGACCGGTCACGGCGGCGATCAGGGCGCGCATGCCTGCCTCCGGGCCAGCTGGAACTGATACATCGTCAGGTCCGGCACCGTAGCAACGGGCGGGCGAGATGAGAACACGTTGCACACGACAGCGGCGGCGCCCCCTTGCCGTAGGGGCGCCGCCGCTGTCGTATCAGGAGGCCGAAGGGCCGTACGGGGACTTACGCGCTGGGGCTGGCCGACGGGCTCGCGCTCTCGGACGCGCTGGGCGACGGTGTCGGCTCGGCCTCCGTCACCTTCAGCGGGACGTTGAGCGTCGCGCCGCCCTCGGTGGTGAGGCGGAGCATGTACGTGCCGGCGGTGTCGTCCGCGTACAGCTTGGGCAGCTTCAGCAGGCCGTTCGCGTCCGTCTCCAGGCCCGTCAGGGTGCGAACCGGGTTGCCGTTGGCGTCCTTGAAGTACGGGCCCTTGTCGTTCTCGGTCGGGTCGAGCACCGACTTGATCAGGGTGGCGGTGACCGCCACCCGGTCCGCCACGGCGCCCTGGTACGTCGCCTTCACCTCGACCTGTTCGGCGAACTCGCCGCCCGCCGTACACGTCAGCTCGGTGTCGCTGGTGCGGGCCAGGGCGTCGGCGGCGCGGGCGGTGACGGTCGCGGTGTAGTCGACGCCGGGGATCGAACGGCCCACGACGGTGGCCCGCACGGTGAACGAGCCGGTCTTCTCGCCCGCCTGGAGCGCCGGCGCGACGGCCACGCCCGCGGTGCCGGTGACGACCGTGGCGACCTTCTCGCCGCCGGTGAAGGTGGCGTCGGTGGGGCTCACGATCGTGAAGCGGACCCGCACCTTGGCGACGCCCTTGCCGTCCCTGCCCTCGGCGCGGGTGCTGACCCGCTCGGTGAACGCGTCGCCGGCCATCGCGGTGAGCTGCGCGGTGCCCCCGTCCTCCAGGTGGTCCACCGTGTCGGTGGGGGTCGGCGGGGTGCTGGGCGGCGTGGGCTTCGGGGTGGTGGAGCCGCCGCCCGACGGCGGGGTCGGCTTCGGGGTGGGCGAGCCGGTCTCCGGCCTCTGCGACGGCTGCTGCGTCGGCTTCTGCGTCGACGGGCTCGACCCGGCGGGGTTGTCGCTGCGGTTGCCGGGCAGCGCGCCGCTGCCGTCGGGGATCTCGTGCGTGCCCTTGCGGTAGTACTCGAGCCAGGACAGGACGGTGTTGAGGTAGTCCGTCGAGTTGTTGTAGCTGAGGATCGCGCTGTGCAGGTCGTCGTCGACGGACAGGTCCCAGCCGAAGCGGCACAGGTAGTGGCCGGCGGCGAGGGCGGCGTCGTAGATGTTGTTCGGGTTCTCCACGCCGTCGCCGTTGCCGTCGCGGCCCGCCCAGGCCCAGGTGGACGGGATGAACTGCATGGGGCCCACGGCCCGGTCGTACGTGCTGTCCCCGTCGTACGCGCCGTTGTCGGTGTCGCTGATGTGTGCGAAGCCGTTGCCGTTCAGCGCGGGGCCGAGGATCGGGGTGATCGTGTCGCCGTTGGCGCTGACGTTGCCGCCGCCCGCCTGGCCCGACTCGACCTTGCCGATGGCGGCGAGGAGTTCCCAGGGCAGATTGCAGCCCGGCTTTGCCTCGCGCAGTTCGGCCGCCGCCTTCTGGTAGGCGTCGAGGACGGTCGCGGGTATGCCCGCGGCGGTGTCGCCCGTGACGGTCGGGTCGGCGGTGGGGCCGACGGTGGGGACGGGGCTGGGGCTGTCCAGCGGCGGCAGGTCGGTGTAGTACGGCGAGTTACCGGTCGCGCTGTCCCCGGCGGGCGTGTCGGACGAGGGCTGGGTGCCGGTGGTGGTCTGTCTGCCGGCGTCGTCGGTCTCGGCCCCTGGGGCCTGGGAGGCGACCAGTGCCGCCGCCACAGCCGCGGCCACGGCGGTGTTCGTCGCGCCCTTGCGCAGCCTCCTGCCGAAATGCGCCGCCATGAAGAGAACCCCTCCCGTGGGCGTCCGAGTCGCCCGCATACGCCCTGTTGGTACTGCTCTGTTGATGCTGTTTGTTGCTACTGCTCTGCTGATACTGCCCTGCTGGCTGTTGCACGCACTCCCCAGTCCGTCAACCCAGGCGACCCTACGACAACTTCGTTCGCACGGGCACCCGCCCCCGTCCGGTTTTCACCGCTTGGCCATACGACGTTGTGGCGTTGGCCGCACCCCGGGGTTCGCGAACTCGCCGCACACCGTCGCTCATACTGGACGTCAACGTCCGTCATGGGGAGCACTGTTGCCGTTCACCCTCAGTCACGCGGCAGCCGTGCTGCCCGTCATCCGTCCCGACGGAACGGGCCGCGGCCCGTTGGTTCCGTCCGTGCTCGTCGCGGGTTCGTTCGCGCCCGACATGACCTATTACGTGGCGAGTGTGCTGTCCGGCGCGATGGAATTCGGTGACGTGACGCACTCCTTCGCGGGTGTGTTCACCATCGACGTGCTCATCGCCTGGGCGCTGGTGGGGCTGTGGCTGCTGGTGCGCGAACCCCTGGTGGCGCTGCTGCCGCGCGGGCGCCAGCACCGGGTGGCCTCGCTGCTGCGCTGCGGGGCGGCACGCGCGCGCGTACGGCCATCCCTGGTGGCGTGGTGGTACGTGTCCGCCGTGCTCGGCGCGCTCACGCACGTCGTCTGGGACGCGTTCACGCATCTCGACCGGTGGGGGATGCGGCTGTTTCCGGTGCTGGGCCGGGAGATCGCGGGCTCGCCGCTGTACTGGTACCTGCAGTACGGGGGTTCCGCGGTGGCCGCGGTCGTCATCGCCGTGTTCGTGGTTGTCGGGCTACGACGGGTGCCTGCGGCCGAGCCGGTGGGCGTGCCCGTGCTGTCGGTACGGGACCGGTGGCTGGCCCTGGTCCTGATCGGCGGCTGTGCGGCGCTTGCGGCGGCGCATCGGGCGGCGCGGTGGTGGGCGTACTGGGGGTCCTCGGCGAAACCCTGGGAGCTGATCCCGACGCTGTGCTTCGGTGCCGGGGCGGGGCTGGTTGTGGCGGTGCTCGTGTACGCCGTGGTCGTGCGGGTGCGGCGACCGGCTCTCGTGCCCAGTGGTTCCGAAGGGGCGGGCAGGGAGCGCGACCGGAGCCGTCAGGGGGCTTGATCGCTTCGGCGACGGTGCCCGTCGAACGGGACGGGCGGGGCAGCAGGCGTGAGGCAGAGAGTCAGGTACTCGCGGGCCAGGTCGGCCCACAGGCGCCATGCGGCGGTGTCACGGGGGCGTACGGGGGCGGGTTTCCGGCTTTCCCAGTGGGCGGCGACGCGGCGACGGAGGTCCACCGCGACGTGGCACAGACTCGTCGCCGGGCTGGTGGGAATGCGGGCGGTGCTTGCGCCGACAGCGTGGACCGGGGGCGGGGCCTGAGCCGGGGCCGTTCGGCGGCTGAGCATGCGTATACCCATGGCGGCATCTTGACGGGCGCGGGCGGCGGGGGGCTTTTTCGCGGGGGCCACGTGGGTGAAGGGCCCTCCGGGGGTGCGGCGGGGGTGGGTGGGTTTGGGGAGGGGGTGAGTGCGGGGGCGCGGAGGGTAGGGCGCCGGGGTGGGCCGTTGGGCCCGGGGAGCGGTGAGGTGCGGGGGTCCGGAGGGTGGGGGCGCCGGGGTGGCCGTGGGGCCTGGGGACCTGATGGGCTGCGGGGGTGCGGAGGGTCGGGGGGCGCCGGGGTGGCCGTGGGGCCTGGGGACCAGATGAGCTGCGGGGTTCGCGGAGGCTGGGATCGCCCGGGCGGGCCGCCAGGGCCCGAGGACCGGCTGAGCTGCGGGATTGCGAAGCGCGGGGATCGCCGGGATGGGCCGTCGGGCCCTGGGCACCACCGCTGCGGCCTGGGTGGGGTGGCCGCCGTTGCGGAGAGTGAACATCGCCAGGCTGGCCATCGGGGTCGCAGGCACCGCCGGGCTGGCGTCCTGAGGGGGCGGCCGCCGATGCAGAGAATCAACACCGCCAGGCTGGCCATCGAGGGTCGCAGCCACCGCCGGGCCGCGCCCTGAGGGTCGGCCGCCGTTGCGGCGGAGAAACAGCGGAGGAACTGGAGGCAGCGCTTCCGAGGACCGCAGTGGCAAGCAGCAGGAGCCCCCGGCATCCCTGCCGAGGGCTCCCTGTGGGGCCCGGAGTGGACAGCGGGCGTCCGCCGGAGGCTAGTGCGCGGCCGACTCCCAGTCGGGGCCGACGCCCACCGAGACATCCAGAGGTGCCCTGAGCTGGACCGCGTCCGCCATTTCGCGGCGGACCAGTTCCTCCACCGCCTCGCGCTCGCCGGGAGCGATCTCCAGGACGACTTCGTCGTGGACCTGGAGGAGCAGGCGGGACTTCAGGTCGGCCTCGCGCAGCGCCCGGTCCACCTTCAGCATGGCGATCTTGACGATATCGGCCGCCGTGCCCTGGATCGGCGCGTTGAGGGCCATCCGCTCGGCCGCCTCGCGACGCTGGCGGTTGTCGCTGTTGAGGTCGGGGAGATAGCGCCGACGCCCGAACAGCGTCGCCGTGTAGCCCGTCGCCCGCGCCTCGTCGACCGCCCGGCGCAGATAGTCCCGGACCCCGCCGAACCGCTCGAAGTACGCGTCCATCAGAGCGCGGGCCTCGGCGGCCTCGATGTTCAGCTGCTGGGAGAGGCCGAAGGCCGACAGCCCGTACGCCAGGCCGTACGACATCGCCTTGATCTTGCGGCGCATCTCCGCGTCCACCGCCGTCGGCTCGACCGCGAACACCTGCGAGGCCGCCGTGGTGTGCAGGTCCTCGCCGGACGTGAACGCCTCGAGCAGGCCGGCGTCCTCGGACAGGTGGGCCATCACGCGCAGCTCGATCTGGCTGTAGTCGGCCGTCATCAGCGACTCGTAACCCTCACCGACGACGAAGCCGCGGCGGATCGCCCGGCCCTCGTCCGTGCGGACGGGGATGTTCTGCAGGTTCGGGTCCGTCGACGACAGGCGGCCGGTCGCGGCGACCGTCTGGTTGAACGTGGTGTGGATCCGGCCGTCCGTCGCGATCGTCTTGATCAGGCCCTCGACCGTGACGCGCAGCTTCGCCTGCTCACGGTGACGGAGCATGATCACCGGCAGTTCGTTGTCGGTCTGGGTCGCCAGCCAGGCCAGGGCATCGGCGTCCGTGGTGTAGCCGGTCTTCGTCTTCTTCGTCTTGGGCAGGGCCAGCTCGCCGAAGAGGACCTCCTGGAGCTGCTTGGGCGAGCCCAGGTTGAACTCGTGCCCGGCCGCACCGTGCGCCTCCTTCACGGCCTGCTGCACCGCACCGGCGAACATCTGCTCCATGGCCTCCAGGTGGGCGCGGTCGGCCGCGATGCCGTTGCGCTCCATCCGGGCCAGCAGGGCCGACGTCGGCAGCTCCATGTCCCGCAGCAGGTCCGCCGCGCCGACCTCCTCCAGCCGGCCCTCGAAGGCCTGACCCAGGTCGAGGATCGCGCGGGCCTGGATCATCAGCGCCTCGGCCTCGGCACCGTCGTCCGCGCCAAAGGCCAGCTGGCCGTCGGCAGCGGCGGCGGGGGCCAGCTCGCGGTGCAGATACTCCAGGGACAGCGCGTCCAGATCGAAGGAGCGGCGGCCCGGCTTGACCAGGTAGGCGGCGAGCGCGGTGTCCATGGTGACGCCCTCGATGGTCCAGCCGTGCTCGGCGAAGACCCGCATCGCGCCCTTGGCGTTGTGGAAGACCTTGGCCCGGCCGGCGTCGGCCAGCCAGGCCGCGAACGCCTTCTCGTCAGCCTCGTCCAGCTCGGCCGGGTCGAACCAGGCGGCCGCTCCCTCGGGCGCGGCGAGCGCGACCTCGGCGACCGAGCCCGTGCCCAGTGCCCAGGTGTCGACGGTGGCGACACCCAGCGGGCCCGAGCCGTGCTCGGCGAGCCACGGGGCCAGCTCGCCCGTGCCCAGCACCGAGCCGTCCAGCTCCACGCCGTCCGTCACGACCGGGGTCGTCTCGGCCTCCTCGGCGCCCGGGTCGACGCCGAAGAGCCGCTCGCGCAGCGAGGGGTTCCTGATCTCCAGGGTGTCGAGCACCATCGCGACGGCCTTGCGGTCGTACGGCGCGCGCGCGAGGTCTGCGACCGTCCTGGGCAGCTCGACCTGCCGCTCCAGCTCGGTGAGCCGGCGGTTCAGCTTCACCGCCTCCAGGTGGTCGCGCAGGTTCTGCCCGGCCTTGCCCTTGACCTCGTCGACTCGCTCGACCAGCTCCGCGAACGAACCGAACTGGTTGATCCACTTGGCGGCCGTCTTCTCGCCGACGCCGGGAATGCCCGGCAGGTTGTCCGACGGGTCGCCGCGAAGCGCCGCGAAGTCGGGGTACTGCGCGGGCGTCAACCCGTACTTCTCGAAGACCTTCTCCGGGGTGAACCGGGTCAGCTCCGAGACGCCCTTCGTCGGGTAGAGCACCGTCGTGTGCTCGGAGACGAGCTGGAAGGAGTCGCGGTCACCGGTGACGATCAGCACCTCGAAGCCCTCGGCCTCGGCCTGCGTGGTGAGCGTGGCGATGACGTCGTCCGCCTCGTACCCCTCGATCGCGAAGCGCGGGGCGTGCATCGCGTCGAGCAGCTCGCCGATCAGCTCGACCTGGCCCTTGAACTCGTCCGGGGCCTTGGAGCGGTTCGCCTTGTACTCCGCGAACTCCTGCGAGCGCCAAGTCTTGCGGGAGACGTCGAAGGCCACCGCGAAGTGCGTGGGCTCCTCGTCGCGCAAAGTGTTGGCCAGCATCGACGCGAAGCCGTAGATCGCGTTCGTCGGCTGGCCCGTCACGGTCGTGAAGTTCTCCGCGGGCAGCGCGAAGAACGCGCGGTAGGCCAGTGAGTGCCCGTCCATGAGCATCAGGCGCGGGCGGCTGCCGCCGGGGTTGCTGTCGGTCTGCTTCGATGCTGTCTCTGCCACGCCCCCGATCCTGCCACGCCCCACTGACAGTCGGCCCCGGCCGCCCGGTGCGCACCCGGAGCGACGGGGGTCGGGAGCGTCGGCCGTCGGGCGCAGCCCGGCTCCCCTCGGGCTCCGTCGGGCACAACCGCCTGGCCCCCTCAGGCTCCGCCGCATACAACCGCCTGGCTCCAGCCCCGGGCTCCGTGAAGCGTAACCGCTGGGCTCGTCCCGGACTCCGTCAGGCGTAACTGCCGGGCTCCACCCCGGGCTCCGTCGGGCCCGGGCTCCGTCGGGCACTTCCGCTCAGCTCCACCCCGGGCCCCGTCGGGCACTTCCGCTCAACCCCACCCCGGGCCCCGTCGGGCACTTCCGCTCAACCCCACCCCGGGCCCCGTCGGGCACATCCGCTCAACCCCACTCGGCCTCCCAGACACAACTGCCGGACCCACCCCCGCCTCCGTCACCAACCGCCGCACCCCACCCCGACCTCCGTCACCAACCGCCGCACCCCACCCCGACCTCCCTCACACACAACCGCCGCACCCCACCCCGACCTCCGTCACACACAACCGCCGCACCCCACCCCGCACCGCGACCGTTCCCGCGCCCAACGGTCGAGCAAGCATTGCTGGCCCCCTCCGTCCAGCCCGGCCACCCCCGTTGTCACTGCCGCGTGCGAGGATCGGAGACATAGCTCACACGTGCAGGCGAAGGAGAGCGCGCGATGGCAACGAAGCCGCCCAAGGCCGACCCGGTTCAGGACGCGCCGCAAGTCGCCGAGCCGCAACACGCGGCGGCCGGGCTGCCCGCCATCGGGCACACCCTGCGCATCGCCCAGCAGCAGATGGGCATCAAGCGCACCGCGCTCACCCTCCTCAGCGTCAACCAGAAGGACGGCTTCGACTGCCCCGGCTGCGCGTGGCCGGAGCCGGACCACCGGCACACGGCGGAGTTCTGTGAGAACGGCGCGAAGGCGGTCGCCGAGGAGGCCACCCTGCGCCGGGTCACCCCGGAGTTCTTCGCCGCGCACCCGGTGGCGGACCTCGCCCGCCGCAGCGGCTACTGGCTCGGCCAGCAGGGCCGGCTCACGCACCCCATGTATCTCCCCGAAGGGGCAGACCACTACGAGCCGGTCACCTGGGAGCGCGCCTTCGACATCATCGCCGAGGAGATCACCGCCCTCGACTCCCCCGACGAGGCCGTCTTCTACACCTCGGGACGGACGAGCAACGAAGCCGCGTTCCTCTACCAGCTCTTCGCGCGCGAGCTCGGCACGAACAACCTGCCCGACTGCTCGAACATGTGCCACGAGTCGTCCGGCTCCGCCCTCTCGGAGACCATCGGCATCGGCAAGGGCAGCGTCCTGCTGGAGGACCTCTACAAGGCCGACCTGATCATCGTCGCCGGCCAGAACCCCGGCACCAACCACCCCCGCATGCTCTCCGCCCTGGAGAAGGCCAAGGCGAACGGCGCGCGGATCATCAGCGTCAATCCGCTGCCCGAGGCCGGCCTGGAGCGGTTCAAGAACCCGCAGACGCCCAAGGGCCTGACCACCGGGTCCTCGCTCACGGACCTGTTCCTGCAGATCCGCATCGGCGGCGACCAGTCCCTGTTCCGCCTCCTCAACAAGCTGATCGTCGAGACCGAGGGCGCCGTCGACGAGGAGTTCGTCCGCGACCACACGCACGGCTACGAGGAGTTCGCCGCGGCCGCCCGCGCCGCCGACTGGGACGAGACGCTCACCGCGACCGGCCTCGAACGACGCCAGATCGAAGAAGCCATGGGCATGATCCTCGCTTCGCAGCGCACCATCGTCTGCTGGGCCATGGGCCTCACCCAGCACAAGCACGCGGTCCCCACGATCCGCGAGGTGGTCAACTTCCTCCTGCTGCGCGGCAACATCGGTCGCCCCGGCGCGGGTGTGTGCCCGGTGCGAGGTCACTCGAACGTGCAGGGCGACCGCACCATGGGCATTTTCGAGCGCCCGGCGCCCGCCTTCCTGGACGCCCTGGAGCGCGAGTTCGGTTTCGCTCCCCCGCGCGAGCACGGCTACGACGTCGTACGCGCCATCCGCGCCCTGCGCGACGGCGAGGCGAAGGTCTTCTTCGCCATGGGCGGCAACTTCGTCTCCGCCTCTCCCGACACCGAGGTCACCGAGGCGGCGATGCGGCGGGCCCGCCTCACGGTGCATGTGTCGACGAAGCTCAACCGCAGCCACGTCATCACGGGCGCGCGGGCGCTGATCCTGCCCACCTTGGGCCGCACCGAGCGCGATCTGCAGGGCAGCGGCGAGCAGTTCGTGACCGTCGAGGACTCCATGGGCATGGTGCACGCCTCCCGCGGCCGCCTGGAGCCCGCGAGCGCGCACCTGCTGTCCGAGCCGGCGATCGTCTGCCGTCTGGCACGCCGCGTGCTGGGCGAGGACAGCCGGGTGCCGTGGGAGGAGTTCGAGAAGGACTACGCCACGATCCGCGACCGCATCGCGCGCGTGATCCCCGGTTTCGAGGACTTCAACGCGCGCGTGGCCCACCCTGGCGGCTTCGCCCTCCCGCATGCCCCGCGCGACGAGCGCCGCTTCCCGACGGCCACCGGCAAGGCCAACTTCACCGCCGCGCCCGTCGAGTACCCGCGGCTGCCCGAGGGCCGGCTGCTGCTGCAGACGCTGCGCTCGCACGACCAGTACAACACCACGATCTACGGCCTCGACGACCGCTACCGGGGCATCAGGAACGGCCGCCGGATCGTCCTGGTGAACCCCGAGGACGCCCGCGAGCTCAAGGTCGCCGACGGGTCGTACGTCGATCTGGTCAGCGAGTGGACGGACGGCGTGGAGCGGCGGGCGCCCGGCTTCCGGGTCGTGCACTACCCGACCGCGCGGGGCTGCGCCGCCGCCTACTACCCCGAGACCAACGTCCTGGTCCCGCTGGACGCCACCGCCGACGTCAGCAACACCCCGGCCAGCAAGTCCGTCGTCGTCCGTCTGGAACAATCGGCGACCGACTGAGCGTTTGCTCAGCACGATGCGTCCGAAAGATGCGTCCGACGACGAAGACGACGAAACGGAGCCGGTCCCCATGGGCGAGCAGCAGCAGGTGAAGTTCCCGCAAGAGGTCATCGACGAGTACGCGGCGCTCGGCGTCGACCTGCCCGCCCTGTTCTCCGCCGGGCACCTGGGCACCCGCATGGGCGTGCAGATCGTGGAGGCCTCGGCGGACCGCGTCGTCGGCACGATGCCGGTCGAGGGCAACACCCAGCCGTACGGCCTGCTGCACGGCGGCGCGTCCGCCGTGCTCGCCGAGACCCTCGGCTCGGTCGGCTCCATGCTGCACGGCGGCAGCTCCAAGATCGCCGTGGGCGTCGACCTGAACTGCACCCATCACCGGGGCGTCCGCTCCGGCCTGGTGACCGGCGTGGCCACGCCCGTGCACCGGGGACGCTCCACGGCGACGTACGAGATCGTGATCAGCGACGAGCACGGCCGCCGCGTGTGCACCGCCCGTCTGACCTGCCTGCTGCGGGACGTGAACCCGGGGGACGCGGACCAGATACGCACGGCGGGCTGATCCGGCCCAACTCCCTTGCCATTGCCGAGAAAACACCCCACGCCGTAGCGTCGGCACATGGCAACGGGAGGACCCACCCGATCGGCAGCCCTCGGGCTGGTACTGCTGACCGGCGCCCTCCTCACCGGATGCGCCGGCTCAGCCGCCGGAGAAGCCTCGGGAAAGGGGCCCAGCCCGGCCTCAGCGTCGCCCTCCCCGCGCACCACCCCGCCCGCCGAACTGTGCGCCCGGATCATCACGTACTGGTCCCGGCAGGTCCTCGACGGCGACACCTACGGCGACTACCAGTCGATGGGCCTGTCCAACGGCCAGTACGAGATCCTCCGGGCCGTCGTCGACGCCGCCCGCGCCGAGCAGAAGCGTCAAGGCCGGGCGGCGGCTGAGCAGTTGATCGACCGCCAGGCCCGCGAGCGCTGCACGGAGCGGTACCGCGACGGCGGGCCCACCGGAGGGCCGTGGAGTTGAGCGGCGTCGGTCCCATCGAGCCGGGCGAGGGCACGCACGCTTGGGCACCCCCGCCCGCCGCCCGACCCCCGCGCGAACGCGCCGCACGGTTCCGCACCCGCCACCGCCGAGCCGTCCTCGCAACCACCTCGGCCACCGCCCTCGCCGCCGTCGGCGCCTACCTCTACGTCACCCGCCCCGAAGCACCTCCCCCACCGGCTCCGCCACCGCCTTCCCAGACGGTCCGCGTCACCTACCTCGGCCCCCTCGGCGCCGAGGCCACGCCCACCGGCTTCCGCTTCACGGTGGCGGTGACCGCGCACTCCGGTCCACAGGTCACGGTGACCCGGATCAGTCAGCCGTACGAAGGTCTGTCCTTGACGGCGAATCCCCACCCGCCTTTCCGCACCCGGACCGGAATCCCCCACAAGATCGAGATCACCATGAAGGTCACCGATTGCGGAAAAGTGCCGCGGAACGCCGGACTCCCTTTCCTGGATGTAACGCTGCGTAATACGCGCGCAATAGAAGCACACAGTTTCATCCTGGGTGAGCGCTATGCCCAGGACCTCTCGGACGCCCTCCAAGTAGCCTGCAGCAACGAGTTCTTGCCATCACCAAAACCCGATAACACTCCTGATAAGGGGCTGGGAGGCCTGCGAGTCTCATAATGCGGACTGCGCGAATCGGCCGGAATTCCGCGCTTCCACCCGCTCAGTACCGCTCTGCATTACGTCGTGTCATAACAAGAGCGTCACAGCCTTCGTCAGACTCTCCTCCACGTTCCCTGCACACGCTTAGAGTCACGGCCAGTCACCGCGCCGTCGGATTCGACGTCAATGGGCGCTCTTCGGCCCCAGCGCTCGACTCGGCGTCTTCCACCGGGAAGAGCCGCGCCAGGGAAAGGACTGATCGTGCGTCAACGTTCGCTCATCGCCATAACCGCCGCGCTGGCGGCGGGAGCGCTCACTCTCACCGCCTGCGGTTCGCGCGACGGGGACGGTGGCTCGGACTCCAGTGGTGGTGGCACCACCGTCGTCATCGGCGTCGACGCCCCGCTGACCGGCGACCTGTCCGCACTGGGCCTGGGCATCAAGAACTCGGTGGACCTGGCCGTCAAGACGGCCAACAAGGAGAAGTTCGTCGAGGGCGTCACCTTCAAGATCGAAGCCCTTGACGACCAGGCGCAGCCGTCCTCCGGCCAGCAGAACGCCACCAAGCTCGTCGCCAACAAGGACGTCCTCGGCGTCGTCGGCCCGCTGAACTCCAACATCGCCGAGTCGATGCAGAAGGTCTTCGACGACGCGAACCTCGTCGAGGTCTCGCCGGCCAACACCAACCCGGCCCTGACCCAGGGCCCGGACTGGCAGACCAAGAAGGAGCGGCCGTACAAGTCGTACTTCCGCACCGCGACCACGGACGCCATCCAGGGCCCGTTCGCCGCGCAGTACGTCTACAACGACGCCAAGAAGAAGAAGGTCTTCGTCATCGACGACAAGAAGACCTACGGCGCGGGCCTCGCCGCCACCTTCTCCGCGGAGTTCAAGAAGCTCGGCGGTCAGGTCGTCGGCACCGAGCACATCGACCCCGAGACCAAGGACTTCTCCGCGGTCGCCACCAAGGTCAAGAGCTCCGGCGCCGACGTCGTCTACTACGGCGGCGAGTACCCGCAGGCCGGCCCGCTCAGCAAGCAGATCAAGGCCGCCGGTGCCAACATCCCGCTGGTCGGCGGTGACGGCATCTACAGCGCCGACTTCATCAAGCTGGCCGGCGCCACCGCCACCGGCGACCTCGCCACCTCCGTCGGCGCCCCGGTGGAGGAACTCCCCTCCGCCAAGGAGTTCGTCGCCAACTACAAGGCCGAGGGCTACAAGGAGGCCTACGAGGCCTACGGCGGCTACTCCTACGACTCGGCCTGGGCGATCATCGAGGCCGTCAAGAAGGTCGTCGACGACAACAACGGCGAACTGCCCGAGGACGCCCGCGCCAAGGTCACCGAGGCCATGCAGGGTGTCTCCTTCGACGGTGTGACCGGCAAGGTCTCCTTCGACGAGTTCGGTGACGCGACCAACAAGCAGCTCACCGTCTACTCCGTCGAGAACGGTGCCTGGAAGCCCGCCAAGTCCGGCACCTACGAGGGCTGACCCCACCCGCACCACTCCATGAGCCGCGCGGGGCGCTGCACCACTGGCGCCCCGCGCGGACTCGCATCCGGCCCCTGTCGTCGAATCATCCGAACGTCTCGGAGGACATGCGGTGAACGAACTGCCGCAGCAGCTGGTCAACGGCCTGCTACTGGGATCCATGTACGGGCTGGTCGCCATTGGCTACACGATGGTCTATGGCATCGTCCAGCTCATCAACTTCGCCCACGGCGAGATCTTCATGGTGGGTGGCTTCGGCGCCCTCACCGTCTATCTGTACGTGCTGCCCGACGGCACGTCCCTGTGGGTGGCGCTCCCGCTGATGCTGATCGGAGGCATCATCGTCGCCATCCTTGTCGCCGTGGGAGCGGAACGGTTCGCCTACCGCCCCCTGCGCACGGCCCCACGCCTCGCGCCCCTCATCACCGCCATCGGTCTCTCCCTCGCGCTGCAGCAGGCGGTGTGGGCCTGGTACCCCGACGCCCGCTCCGCCATCACGTTCCCGCAGATCGACGGCGGCCCCTTCGAGATCGGCAGCGTCACCATCCAGACCGGTGACATCTTCCTGCTGGTCGCGGCCCCCATCAGCATGGCGATCCTCGCCTACTTCGTGATGAAGACCCGCACCGGCCGCGGTATGCAGGCCACCGCGCAGGACCCGGACACCGCCAAGCTCATGGGCATCAACACCGACCGCATCATCGTGGTCGCGTTCGCCCTCGGCGCCGCCTTCGCCGCCGTCGGAGCCGTCGCGTACGGCCTCAAGTACGGCGAGGTCCAGTTCCGTATGGGCTTCATCCTCGGCCTCAAGGCCTTCACCGCCGCCGTCCTCGGCGGCATTGGCAACATCTACGGCGCCATGCTCGGCGGCCTGGTCCTCGGCGTCGCCGAAGCCCTCTCGACCGCCTACATCTCCGACATCCCCGGCATGGACCAGTTCGGCAGCCAGTCCTGGGCCAACGTCTGGGCGTTCGTACTCCTCATCCTCGTCCTCCTGTTCAGGCCCCAGGGTCTGCTCGGCGAGCGCGTCGCGGACAGGGCGTGATCCACCGATGACCACACAGACCACCGCACCACAGACCCCCCGCAAGGTCGACACCGGCAAGCACGCCGGTCTCATCGGGATACCCCCGCAGCTCGGCCGCGCCCTCGCCACCGGCGGCGGCGCCCTCACGATCGTCTCGACGTTCCTCGCCTGGACCTGGACCGCCGAGTTCCCCGGCGACCTCACCGTCTACGGCTACCCGGGCGGACTGCAGGTCCTCGTCCTCATCGGCGGCGCCCTCACCGCGCTGTTCGGCCTCGCCTCGTATGGCATCAAGGGCCTGCGCTGGCTGACCCCCGCCGGTGCCGACAGTGCCCTGAAGCTGTCCGCGCTCGGCGCCTTCGCCACCGCCTGGTTCACGATCATCGCGATCAGCGTCCAGCTCGGCGGCCTGGTCAACCTCGAACCGGGCGGCTGGGTCGCGGCGATAGCCACCCTCGCCGCCGTACACGGCGCGTTCGCCCTGCCGTTCGACTGGCCGGCAAACGAGCCCGTCGACCCCGAGGACACCACCAAGGACCGGATCCTGCACCAGCGGCGGCACGTCTTCGCCGTCCTCAAGGCCTCCCTCGCCTCCGGCACCGCGGCCCCAGCCCGCAAGCTGCCCGCGTACGCCGAGATCCTCGTCATCGTCGCCGCGCTCGCCCTCGGCCTGATCGTCTTCACCTACGGCATCGGCACCGAGTACGACGAACTCTTCGTCGGCTTCCTCATCACCGCCGGCTTCGGCTTCGCCGCCGCCGCCAAGGCCGGTCTCGTGGGCCGGGTCTCGGCGCTCACCGCCAAGCACCGCAACGTGACGATGATCGGCGCGTTCGTCGCGGCCGCCGCCTTCCCCTTCACCCAGTCCGACGACCAGTACGCGACGATCGGCGTCTACATCCTGATCTTCGCCACCGTCGCCCTCGGCCTGAACATCGTCGTCGGCCTCGCCGGCCTCCTCGACCTCGGATACGTCGCCTTCCTCGGCGTCGGCGCCTACACCGCGGCCATGGTCTCCGGCTCCCCCTCCTCACCGTTCGACATCCAACTGCCGTTCTGGGCCTCGGCGCTGCTCGGCGCCGCCGTCGCCATGGTCTTCGGCGTCATCATCGGCGCCCCCACCCTGCGACTGCGCGGCGACTACCTCGCCATCGTGACGCTCGGCTTCGGTGAGATCTTCCGGATCACCGTTCTCAACATGGACGGCACCTCCGGCCCGGACATCACCAACGGCTCCAACGGCATCTCGTCGATCCCCAACCTCAACATCCTGGGCTTCGACTTCGGCGAGGAACACACCATCGCCGGCTTCACCATCGCGCGGTTCGCCAACTACTTCCTGCTGATGCTCCTCATCACGCTGATCGTCGTGGTCGTCTTCCGGCGCAGCAGCGACTCCCGCATCGGCCGCGCCTGGATCGCCATCCGCGAGGACGAGACCGCCGCCCTCGCCATGGGCATCAACGGCTTCCGCGTCAAGCTCATCGCCTTCGCCCTCGGCGCCGCACTCGCCGGCCTCGCCGGTACGGTCCAGGCGCACGTGACGTACACGGTGACGCCCGAGCAGTACCAGTTCGCCCACGTGGTCCCGCCCAACTCGGCGTTCCTGCTGGCCGCGGTCGTCCTCGGCGGCATGGGCACCATCAGCGGACCCCTCGTCGGCGCCGCACTGCTCTACCTCATCCCCGCCAAGCTCCAGTTCCTCGGCGACTACCAGCTCTTCGCCTTCGGTCTCGCACTGGTCCTGCTGATGCGCTTCCGCCCCGAGGGCCTCATCCCCAACCGGCGCCGCCAGCTCGAATTCCACGAAGAGACGGAAGCACCCACAGTCCTCAGCAAGGCAGGGGCCTGACCCATGACAACCGACACCATCACCACCGGTGAGGCCGTCCTCGACGCCCGCGGCGTCACCATGCGCTTCGGCGGCCTCACCGCCGTACGCAATGTCGACCTCCAGGTCAACAGCGGCGAAATCGTCGGCCTCATCGGCCCCAACGGCGCCGGCAAGACCACCTTCTTCAACTGCCTGACCGGCCTCTACATCCCCACCGAGGGCGAAGTCCGTTACAAGGGCACCGTCCTGCCGCCGAAGTCCTTCAAGGTCACGGCGGCGGGCATCGCCCGCACCTTCCAGAACATCCGCCTGTTCGCCAACATGACGGTCCTGGAAAACGTGCTGGTCGGCCGCCACACCCGCACAAAGGAAGGCCTCTGGTCCGCACTGCTGCGCGGCCCCGGCTTCCACAAGGCGGAGGCCGCCTCCCGCGAACGCGCCATGGAACTCCTTGAGTTCGTCGGCCTCGCACCCAAGGCCGAACACCTCGCCCGCAACCTGCCCTACGGCGAACAGCGCAAGCTCGAAATCGCGCGCGCCCTGGCCAGCGAACCGGGCCTGCTGCTCCTCGACGAGCCCACCGCGGGCATGAACCCGCAGGAGACGCGAGCCACCGAGGAACTGGTCTTCGCCATCCGCGACAAGGGCATCGCCGTCCTCGTCATCGAGCACGACATGCGGTTCATCTTCAACCTCTGCGACCGCGTCGCCGTCCTCGTCCAGGGCGAGAAGCTCGTCGAGGGCGACAGCGCCACCGTCCAGGGCGACGAACGCGTCATCGCCGCCTACCTCGGCGAGCCGTTCGAAGGCGCACCCGGCACCGCCGAGGTCGCGGAGGTCGAGGCCGCCGAGGCACACGCCGACACCACGTCCGGCAAGGAGAACGACCGATGACCGCACTGCTCGAAGTCGAGGACCTCCGGGTCGCGTACGGCAAGATCGAGGCCGTCAAGGGCATCTCGTTCAAGGTCGACGCCGGCGAGGTCGTCACCCTCATCGGCACCAACGGCGCCGGCAAGACCACCACCCTGCGCACCCTCTCCGGCCTGCTGAAGCCGGTGGGCGGCCAGATCAAGTTCAACGGCAAGTCGCTGAAGAAGACCCCCGCCCACCAGATCGTCTCCCTCGGACTCGCCCACTCCCCCGAGGGGCGGCACATCTTCCCGCGCATGACGATCGAGGACAACCTGCGCCTCGGCGCCTTCCTCAGGAACGACAAGCCCGGCATCGAGAAGGACATCCAGCGCGCCTACGACCTCTTCCCCATCCTCGGGGAACGACGCAAGCAGGCCGCGGGCACCCTCTCGGGCGGTGAGCAGCAGATGCTGGCGATGGGCCGCGCCCTGATGTCCCAGCCCAAGCTGCTCATGCTGGACGAGCCGTCGATGGGCCTCTCGCCGATCATGATGCAGAAGATCATGGCGACGATCGCCGAGCTGAAGTCCCAGGGCACAACGATTCTGCTCGTCGAGCAGAACGCCCAGGCGGCCCTGTCCCTGGCCGACCACGGCCACGTCATGGAGGTCGGCAACATCGTCCTGTCCGGCACGGGCCAGGACCTGCTCCACGACGAGTCGGTACGGAAGGCGTACCTGGGCGAGGACTAGCAGACCCTTCGGTACGTACGACGAGGCCCGCGCCCCCTGCTCAACCAGGGGACGCGGGCCTCGTACGTAGCGCTACTGGGGGCTCAACCCTTGTCGGAGGCCTTGGCCGCCTTCTTCTCGGCGGCGTCCTGGATGACCGCCTCGGCGACCTGCTGCATGGACAGACGCCGGTCCATGGACGTCTTCTGGATCCACCGGAACGCGGCCGGCTCCGTCAGCCCGTACTCCGTCTGCAGGATCGACTTCGCCCGGTCGACGAGCTTGCGCGTCTCCAGCCGCTGCGAGAGGTCGGCGACCTCCTTCTCCAGCTCCTTCAGCTGCGTGTACCGGGACACCGCCATCTCGATCGCCGGTACGACGTCACTCTTGCTGAACGGCTTCACCAGGTACGCCATCGCACCGGCGTCCCGGGCACGCTCGACGAGGTCGCGCTGCGAGAAAGCGGTGAGCATCAGCACCGGGGCAATGGACTCCTCGGTGATCTTCTCGGCGGCGGAGATGCCGTCGAGCTTCGGCATCTTCACATCGAGGATCACCAGATCGGGCCGGTGCTCCCGGGCCAGCTCCACGGCCTGCTCACCGTCACCGGCCTCGCCGACGACCGTGTAGCCCTCTTCCTCGAGCATCTCTTTGAGGTCGAGCCGGATCAGGGCCTCGTCCTCGGCGATGACGACACGGGTCGTCAGCGGAGGCACGTGCGACTTGTCGTCGTCGGGCACGTCAACGGGCTGGGGCGACTCGGGGGCGGTCACTCGGGCTCCTCGTTCAGGGGCAGGGGTACTGCTGACAAGAGCCTACCTAGCTGCGGTAAGGTAGGTACGCGGCGGGTAGCCGCCAACCTTTGATTCATCGGCCCCGGTAGCCCAATTGGCAGCAGGCAACGGATTCAAAACCCGTACAGTGTCGGTTCGAGTCCGACCCGGGGCACTTTTCCTCAGATTCCAAGGTCACCCTGCGGGAGCGGATGTCCACGTTCCCGTGAACATCCGCTCTTTGCTGCACGCGGTTACGTGCGGTCGCACAGAGTGGCGGCATGTACGACATGGGAACACGCAAGCGGGCACTCGCGCTCGTGGCACAGGGTCGCAGTCTCAACTCGGTAAGTCGTGAGACGGGCATCTCACGCGCGGCGATCCGCTCTTGGCAGGACCGCTTAGAGCCACTGCCTCGCATGGCGCCACCGGATCCGGGACCACCCGCCGATGAACGCGCGTATGCCTACCTTCTCGGCCTCTATCTCGGCGATGGCTGCATCAGCGCCCACCCGAGAGGCGGTTACTACCTCCGTATCGTGTGCGCGAACGCGTGGCCCGGACTTGTCGAGGAGTGCCGCGAGGTCATTCCGAAGGTACGACCCGGTGTTGGCGTGTACACCGTTCGCAAGAAGGGCTGCGTGGCGGTGACCAGCTACCACCGGTACTGGCCCACTCTCTTTCCCCAACACGGCCCTGGCGAGAAGCACGGGCGTCCCATCGTCCTC
This sequence comes from Streptomyces spinoverrucosus, assembly GCF_006539505.1. Lineage (GTDB taxonomy): Bacteria > Actinomycetota > Actinomycetes > Streptomycetales > Streptomycetaceae > Streptomyces > Streptomyces spinoverrucosus. The sequence goes on along the minus strand of NZ_BJND01000012.1, from coordinate 121,008 downwards.
GCTGCCTGGCAACAGGAGATCGTCGAAGCGCACCCCTGGGAACTCATCCGCGGCCTCATCCACTCAGACGGCTGCCGCGTCACCAACTGGACGAGCCGCATGGTCGGGGGTGAGCGCAAGCGCTATGAGTACCCGCGCTACTTCTTCACCAACGTGTCCGTCGACATCCGCCAGCTATACAGGAACCCCGTACAACATCTCCGTCGCCCGCAAAGCCTCCGTAGCCCTCATGGACACCCACGTAGGCCCCAAGCACTGACAACCATAAACCCCCGCCTACGCCTTCTCCCCGATGTGATGCACCCGCACCAGGTTCGTCGTCCCCGGCATGCCGGGAGGGGAGCCCGCTGTGATGACCACCGTGTCGCCGGGGGCGCAGCGGCCGTACTGGGTCAGGAGTTCGTCGACCTGGGCCACCATGGCGTCCGTCGAGTTCACGTGGGGGCCCAGGAAGGTTTCGATACCCCACGTCAGGCTCAGCTGGGAGCGTGTCGCGGGTTCGGGGGTGAAGGCGAGGAGGGGGATCGGGGAGCGGTAGCGGGAGAGGCGGCGGGCCGTGTCGCCGGACTGGGTGAAGGCCACCAGGAACTTGGCGCCGAGGAAGTCGCCCATCTCCGCCGCCGCGCGGGCCACCGCGCCGCCCTGCGTGCGGGGCTTGTTGCGTTCGGTCAGGGGTGACAGGCCCTTGGCGAGGAGGTCCTCCTCCGCCGCCTCGACGATCTTCGCCATCGTCCGGACGGTCTCGACGGCGTACTTGCCGACGCTCGTCTCGCCGGACAGCATCACCGCGTCCGTGCCGTCGATGACGGCGTTGGCGACGTCGCTGGCCTCGGCGCGCGTGGGCCGGGAGTTCTCGATCATGGAGTCGAGCATCTGCGTCGCGACGATCACTGGCTTGGCGTTCCGCTTGGCCAGCTTGATCGCTCGCTTCTGGACGATCGGAACCTGTTCGAGCGGCATTTCCACGCCCAGGTCGCCGCGCGCCACCATGATGCCGTCGAAGGCCGCCACGATGTCCTCGATGGCGTCCACGGCCTGCGGCTTCTCCACCTTGGCGATCACCGGGAGGCGGCGTCCCTCCTCGTCCATGATGCGGTGGACGTCCTCGATGTCCCGGCCGCCGCGGACGAAGGAGAGGGCGATGACGTCGAAGCCGGTGCGCAGGGCCCAGCGCAGGTCGGCCTCGTCCTTCTCGGAGAGCGCGGGGACGGAGACCGCGACGCCGGGGAGGTTCAGCCCCTTGTTGTCGGAGACCATGCCGCCTTCGACGACCGTGGTGTGGACACGGGGTCCGTCGACCTCGGTGACCTCCAGGCACACCTTGCCGTCGTCGACGAGGATGCGCTCTCCGGGGGTGACGTCGCCGGCGAGGCCTTTGTACGTCGTCCCGCACGACTGCCGGTCGCCTTTGGCGCCCTCTTCGACGGTGATGGTGAAGGTGTCGCCGCGTTCAAGGAGTACAGGTCCTTCGGTGAAGCGGCCGAGGCGGATCTTCGGGCCCTGAAGGTCGGCGAGGAGCCCGACGCTGCGGCCCGTCTCGTCGGAGGCCTTGCGTACGCGCTGGTAGCGCTCCTCGTGCTCGGCGTATCCGCCGTGGCTGAGGTTGAAGCGGGCGACGTCCATTCCGGCGTCGACCAGGGCCTTGATCTGGTCGTACGAGTCGGTGGCGGGGCCCAGAGTACAGACGATCTTTGCTCGGCGCATAATGCGAGCCTAGGCCTTACCGGCGGGTAGATATTTGGTCGGGCGTGACTACTCAACAACCTTTGGGTGAAGGGGTGTTGACAACTGTTGAATTGTGCGGAGGGGTGCTCTGATGAGCATTCGCGCACCCGCGCACATTCACGGTCGTGCATTTACGCGGGTCGATTTTCGAATTACCGCCACCCCCACACCCGTCAAAGCCGCGGCGGCACCATCGTGAAACGGGCGTTGACCTGGGCGTGGACGTGTTGCCGCTGGGGTTCGAGATCGAGGGGTGCCGCGGCGGTGTCCTCGGCGGCGGCCGAGTAGGCCACGGAGCGCATCCGCCCACCGGGTGCCTGCGGGTACGGCTGGGGGCTTTCGGCGCCGATGTCGGCGAGTTCCACCAGGGCCGAGAGGGTCGTACCGAGCGCCTCGGCGTATTCGCGGGCGCGTTGCACTGCTTCGCGGACGGCCTGCTGGCGGGCCGTGCGGTGGGCGGGTGAGTCGGGGCGCAGTGCCCACCAGGGGCCGTCGACGCGGGTGAGGTCGAGGTCGGCGAGGCGGGAGGTGAGTTCGCCGAGGGCGGTGAAGTCGGTGAGTTCGGCGGTGATGTGGACGATGCCGTGGTAGGTGCGGATGCGTTCGCCGCGGCCGTGTTTGGTGAGTTCCGGGGTGATGGAGAAGGCGCCGGTCTCCAGCCGTTCGACGGCGTCGCCGTAGGACTTGACCAGGTCGAGGGCGGTGGCGTTGCGGCGGGTGAGGTCGTCGAGGGCGGAACGCCGGTCGCGGCCGCGGGCGGTGACGGTGATGCCGATGCGGGCGATCTCGGGGTCGACTTCCAGGTGGGCCTCGCCCCGGACGGCGATGCGAGGGGCGTCGGGGGTGCCGTAGGGGACGGCGGGCGGCTGGGGGTCCCCGGTGGGTGCGGTGGGTGAGGTCATACGTCCCACTCTGTCACCGCTCGGCGGGGTGCGGGCCTGGCCGGTCATCAGATCGCAACGTATTGGGCCTGTTGGGGACGGTCATGTCCGGGTCAGAATCTACGCGCGTCGTCACTTGTTCGATCTTGACTGGGAGAGCTCCACATGCCGTTGAACCGCCGGAAGTTCCTGAAGAAGTCCGCCGTGACCGGGGCGGGGGTGGCGATCGCCGGCGCGGCGGCGGCACCGGCGGAGGCAGCGCAGGCGCAGGCACAGGCGCACAAGAAGCGTCCCAAGCGGTACTCGTTCACCGTCATGGGCACCACCGACCTGCACGGCCACATCTTCAACTGGGACTACTTCAAGGACGCGGAGTACTCCGACGCCAAGGGCAACGCCCAGGGCCTGGCCCGGATCTCGACGCTGGTGAATCAGGTGCGCGAGGAGAAGGGCCGCCGCAACACGCTGCTGCTGGACGCGGGCGACACCATCCAGGGCACCCCGCTGACGTACTACTACGCGAAGGTCGACCCGATCACCGCCAAGGGCGGCCCGGTGCATCCGATGGCGCAGGCGATGAACGCCATCGGATACGACGCGGTGGCGCTCGGCAACCACGAGTTCAACTACGGCATCGAGACGCTGCGCCGGTTCGAGGAGCAGTGCCGGTTCCCGCTGCTCGGCGCCAACGCCGTCGACGCCAAGACGCTGCGGCCCGCCTTCCCGCCGTACTTCATGAAGACGTTCCGGGTGCCGGGCGCCCCGCCGGTGAAGGTCGCCGTGCTCGGGCTGACGAACCCGGGGATCGCGATCTGGGACAAGGCGTATGTGCAGGGCAAGCTGGTCTTCCCGGGTCTGGAGGAGCAGGCGGCGAAGTGGGTGCCGAAGCTGCGGTCGATGGGCGCGGACGTGGTGGTGGTCTCCGCGCACAGCGGCTCCTCGGGCACGTCGTCGTACGGTGACCAGCTGCCGTATGTGGAGAACGCCGCCGCCAACGTGGCCCGGCAGGTGCCCGGCATCGACGCGATCCTGGTCGGTCACGCGCACGTGGAGATCGAGGAGCTGCTGGTCACGAACGAGCAGACCGGCAGGACGGTCGTGCTGTCCGAACCGCTGTGCTACGCCGAACGGCTGACGTTGTTCGACTTCGAGCTGGTCTTCGCCAAGGGCAGGTGGCAGGTCGAGTCGGTCAAGGCGTCGCTGCGGAACTCGAACACGGTCGAGGACGACCCGCGGATCACCAGGCTGCTGTCGGACGAGCACGCGAAGGTGGTGGAGTACGTCAACCAGGTCGTCGGCACGGCGACGCAGACCCTGACGACGGTCGAGGCCCGCTACCAGGACGCCCCGATCATCGACCTGATCACGAAGGTGCAGGAGGACGTGGTCAGGGCGGCCCTGGCGGGTACCGAGTTCGCGTCGCTGCCGGTGATCGCACAGGCGTCGCCGTTCTCGCGGACGAGTGAGATCCCGGCCGGCGATGTGACGATCCGGGACCTGTCGAGCCTGTATGTGTACGACAACACGCTGGTCGCCAAGCTGATGACGGGCGCGCAGCTGCGGGCGTACCTGGAGTATTCGGCGGAGTACTTCGTGCAGACGGCGGCCGGCGCGCCGGTCGATGTGAACACGCTGACCAACGCGGGCGGCCGTCCGGACTACAACTACGACTACGTGTCGGGGCTGACGTACGAGATCGACATCGCGCAGCCGGCCGGTTCGCGGATCAGGAACCTGGCCTTCGACGGTGCGGCGTTGGACGACGCCCAGCAGTTCGTGCTGGCGGTGAACAACTACCGCGCCAACGGCGGTGGCGCGTTCCCGCATGTGGCGTCGGCGCGGGAGCTGTGGTCGGAGTCGACGGAGATCCGCACCCGGATCGCGGAGTGGGTGACCGCGAAGGGTGTGCTGGACCCGAAGGACTTCGCGTCGGTGGACTGGAAGCTCACGCGGGACGGCACGCCGGTGTTCTAGCCCTTCGCCGGTGTCAGGTCCCGTCCCGCAAGGGGGTGAGCTCCCCCGGGTGCCGAGCGGGAGGGACCTGGCTCCGCTGCTGTTCCAGGCCGAAGGTGGTGAACGCGGTGCGGTGCGGCAGCGGGTACGGTTCCTTGCCGGTCAGGGCGTTGAGGATGGTGGCGCTGCGCCAGGCGGCGAGGCCGAGGTCGGGGGTGCCGACGCCGTGGGTGTGGAGTGCGGTGTTCTGCACGAAGACCGCTCCGGTGACCGAGGGGTCGAGGACCAGGCGGTGTTCCTCGTCGACGCGCGGGCGGTCGCGGCTGTCGCGGCGCAGATAGGGTTCGAGGCCTGCGAGGAGGCGGGTGAGGGGGCGTTCGCGGTAGCCGGTGGCGAGGACGACGGCGTCGGTGGTGAGCCGGGAGCGGGTGCCCTGCTGGAGGTGTTCCAGATGGAGCTCGATCTTTGTGGTGGCGATCCGGCCGGCGGTGCGGACGGTGACGCCGGGGGTGAGGACGGCGTCGGGCCAGCCGCCGCCCAGGTTGCGACGGTAGAGCTCGTCGTGGATGGCGGCCATGGTGCCGGCGTCGATGCCTTTGTGGAGTTGCCACTGGGCGGTGACGAGCTGTTCGCGGACCGGTTCGGACAGGGCGTGGAAGTAGCGCGTGTAGTCGGGGGTGAAGTGCTCCAGGCCGAGCTTGGAGTACTCCATGGGTGCGAAGGCGTCGCTGCGGCCGATCCAGTGCAGCCGCTCCCGGCCGGCCGGGCGGTGCCGCAGCAGGTCGAGGAAGACTTCGGCGCCGGACTGCCCTGAGCCGACGACGGTGATGTGCTCGGCGGCGAGCAGGGTGGCGCGGTGGTCGAGGTAGTCGGCGGCGTGGATCACGGGCACGCCGGGTGCGTCGACTAGGGGCCTGAGCGGGTCGGGGACGTAGGGCTCGGTGCCGATGCCGAGGACGAGGTTCTTCGTGTACGTACGGCCGAGGGACTCGGCCTCCGCACCGGTGTCGAGCTGGGTGAAGTCGACCTCGAAGACATCGTGTTCGGCGTTCCAGCGGACGGCGTCGACGCGGTGGCAAAAGCGCAGTCCGGGGAGGTTCTCGGCCACCCAGCGGCAGTAGGCGTCGTACTCGGTGCGCTGGATGTGGAAGCGCTCGGCGAAGTAGAAGGGGAAGAGCCGCTCGCGGGTTTTGAGGTAGTTGAGGAAGGACCAGGGGCTGGCGGGGTCGGCGAGGGTCACCAGGTCGGCGAGGAAGGGCACCTGGACGGTGGTGCCGTCGATGAGCAGGCCGGGGTGCCAGTCGAAGGTGGGGCGCTGTTCGTAGAAGACGGCGTCGAGTTCGGCGAGCGGGTGGGCGAGTGCGGCGAGGGAGAGGTTGAACGGGCCGATGCCGATGCCGACCAGGTCGCGGGTGGCCTGGGGTTCTTGGGGGGCCGGGTGCGGGGCGGCAGCCGGGTTCGCGTGGGGGGTGGCCGGTGGCGTGGTCGGCGCGTTCGCGTGGGGAGTGACCGGTGGCGTGGCCGGCGCGTTCGCGTCGGGGGTGGCCGGTGGCGTGACTGGCGGGCTCGCGTCGAGGGTGGCCGGGGGCGTGGTCGGTGGGTTCGTCGGGGGGGTCATCGGGGGGTGTGTCCTTCCACCAGTTTCAGGAGGGCGGCCAGGTGGTCTGGCCTGGTGTGGGGGTTGAGGAGGGTGGCCTTGAGCCAGAGCCGGCCGTTCAGCCGGGCGCGGCCGAGGATCGCGCGGCCGTCGCCGAGGAGTCTTCGGCGTACGGCGGCCACGGCCTCGTCCGTGGCGTCGGCGGGGCGGAACAGGACCGTGCTGATGGTGGGCCGGTCGTACAGCTCGAAGCCCGGGTGCGCGGCGATCAGCCGGGCCAGTTCATCGGCGCGCTCGCACACCTGGTCGACGAGCGCGCCGAGGCCGCTCCGGCCGAGGGTTCTCAGCGTGACGGCGATCTTGAGGATGTCCGGGCGGCGGGTCGTTCGCAGTGAGCGGCCCAGCAGGTCGGGGAAGCCGGCGTCGGTGTCGTCGTCGGCGTTGAGGTAGTCGGCGCGCTGGTGCAGGGCGGCGAGGTCGCGGGCGTTCCGGACGGTGAGCAGTCCGGCGGCGATCGGCTGCCAGCCGAGTTTGTGCAGGTCGAGGGTGACGGTGTCGGCGGCGTCGAGCCCGGTGAGCCGGTGGCGGTGCCGTTCGCTGAACAGCAGCCCGCCGCCGTAGGCGGCGTCGATGTGCAGCCGGGCCCCGTGCGCGCGGCACAGGGCGGCGATCTCGGGCAACGGGTCGATCAGCCCGGCGTCGGTGGTGCCCGCGGTGGCGGCGACGAGCAGGGGGCCGGGCAGGTCGGTGAGGGCCTCGTCGAGGGCGGCCGGGTCGAGGGTGCCGGCCGGGGCGGGGACGGTGACGGGTTCGGGCAGGCCGAGCAGCCAGGCGGCGCGGGTGAGCGAGTGGTGGGAATTGGCCGCGGTGACCAGGTGGACGCTGCCGCCGTGGGCCTCGCGGGCGAGCAGCAGGGCGAGTTGGTTGGACTCGGTGCCGCCGGTGGTGACGAGGCAGTCGGCCGCGCCGGCCGCCTCGGCGAGCGCCCGAGTGACCAGGGCTTCCAGTGCGGAGGCGGCCGGGGCCTGGTCCCAGGAGTCGAGGGAGGGGTTGAGGGCGGTGGCGGCGAGGTCGGCGGCGGTGGCGAGGGCGAGCGGCGGGCAGTGCAGATGACCGGCGCACAGTGGGTCGGCCGGGTCGGCGGCGCCCTCGGCGAGCGCGTGCACCAGGGCGCGCAGGGCGTCCGGGTCGCCCTCGTCCGGCAGTACGTCCCCCAGCGCGTCCCGCATCCGCGCGGTCACCGCCTCCGGGCCACCCGCCGGGAGCGGGCCGCCGCGTGCCCGGCGGCCGGCGTCCAGCGCGTCGAGCACGGTGTCGAGCAACGGCCGCAGGGCGCCCGGGCCGTCGGGGCCTGAGGCGAGGGGCGGCGTGGGCATGTACCCAGCTTGTACGCGGAGGGGGCGGCGCGCCGGGAACGTGCGGGGAGAACGACCCGAAGGGGGTAATGAGCCGGGCGTTTGAAGGCTTCGTCGGCGTTGGTGTGGGCGTCGCTGGGGGCTGCCGCCCCCAGGCCCCGCTTTCGGCCCTGGACGGGCCTCGTCCTCAAACGCCGGACGGGCTGCCTTTCACCGACCGGCGCCAAGAGCGCTAGGCAGCCCTCCTCACCCGCAACGCCCGTGCCAAGTCGTCCAGTTGGTCGACCAGCTTCCGCCGCAGCGCCGGCGTCGGCTCCGCCTCGCGCAGGCACTCCTCGCCCAGGCGCAGGGTCTCGGTGTCGACGGCGTGGGTGGGGAAGGCCCAGTTGCCGGCGACCTTGGCCATGGCGGGGCCGCGGCGGGCGGCCAGGGCGACGGCGTCCTCGTAGTAGCGCGGCACGTACTCCCGGACCAGCTCGGCCTGTTCGGGCTGCCAGAAGCCCTGGGCGGTGGCCGTGAACAGGTAGTTGGACAGCTCGTCGTGGGCGAACATCGCCTCCCAGGCCGTCTGCTTGGCCCGCGGGTCGGGCAGGGCGGCACGGCAGCGGGCCGCGCCCTCCTGGCCGGTGGCGCTGGGGTCGCGGTCGAGTTCGGCGGCGATGGCGGTGTCGTCCGTGGCGCCGAGGACGGCGAGGCGGCCGAGGATGCGCCAGCGCAGCTCGGGGTCGAGCTCGGGTCCGCCGGGGACGATGCCGTCGGCGAGCCAGGCGGCGATGGTGTCGGGGTGGGCGGCGACGTCGATGAAGTGGCGTACGGCGAGCAGGCGCAGGCCTGGGTTGTCGCCGTCCTCGGTGCGGCGCAGCAGGTCGCGGCAGAGGGCGGAGAGGGTGCTCAGGGCGGCCGGGCGCTCCTCGGGGGTGAGGTAGCGGTCGGTGATCTGGCGGGTGGCGAAGCCGAGGACGCCCTGGACGAGGGCGAGGTCGCTCTCGTGCGGGAGGTGGGCGCGGGCGGTGTCCAGGTAGGCGGTGGGCGGGAGTTCGGCGTCGCGGACGGCGTCCCTGAGGGCGTTCCACACGACCGCTCGGGTGAGAGGGTCGGGCAGGCCGGACAGTTCCTCGCGCACGGTCCGGAAGGACCGGGGGTCGAAGCGGACCTTGGCGTAGGTGAGGTCGCCGTCGTTGAGGAGGAGCAGGGCGGGGCGCTTGCCGATGGGGTGGCCGTCGGGGTGCGGGACGTCGAGGTCGAGGCGTGCGCGCAGGGTGAGGCGGCCTTCGTCGCCGAGGTCCTGGTCGTAGAGGCCGACGGCGATGCGGTGCGGGCGGCTGCCGGTGTGGTCGACGGTGAGGGTGCAGGTGCCGTTGTCGCCGGTGGTGACGCGGGGCGTGAGGGTGTCGACGCCGGTGGTGCGCAGCCAGGCGTCGGCCCAGGCGTGCACGTCGCGTTCGGTGGTGGCGGCGAGGGAGTCGATGAAGTCGGCGAGGGTGGCGTTGGCGAACCGGTGCCGGGTGAAGTGGGTGTTGATGCCGGCGAGGAAGTCCTTCTCGCCGAGCCAGGTGACGAGCTGGCGCAGGGCGGAGGCGCCCTTGGCGTAGGAGATGCCGTCGAAGTTGAGCAGGGCGGAGGCGGTGTCGGGGACGGCGTCGGGGGCGACGGGGTGGGTGGAGGGGCGCTGGTCGGCGTCGTAGCCCCAGCCCTTGCGGGCGACGCCGAACTCGGTCCAGGTGCCCGTGAAGCGGGTGGCTTCGCTGAGCGTCTGGTAGCCCATGTACTCGGCGAAGGACTCGTTCAGCCAGATGTCGTCCCACCACTTGAGGGTGACGAGGTCGCCGAACCACATGTGGGCCATCTCGTGGGCGATGACCATCGCGCGGGTCTGCCGCTCGGTGTCGGTGACGGCGGAGCGGTAGACGAACTCGTCGCGGAAGGTGACCAGTCCCGGGTTTTCCATGGCGCCCGCGTTGAACTCGGGGACGAACGCCTGGTCGTAGGAGTCGAAGGGGTAGGGCTCCTCGAACTTCTCGTGGTAGCGGTCGAAGCAGGCCCGCGTGACGTCGAGGATCTCGGCGGCGTCCGCGTCCAGGTAGGGGGCGAGCGAGCGGCGGCAGTGGATGCCGAAGGGCAGGCCGCGGTGTTCGGTGCGCACCGAGTGCCAGGGGCCGGCGGCGACGGCGACGAGGTAGGTGGAGATCAGCGGGGTCGGCGCGGCCTTCCACACGCCGTCCGTGTGCTCGGTGATGCCGTTGGCGAGTACGGTCCAGCCCTCGGGCGCCTTCACCGACAGCTCGAAGACGGCCTTCAGGTCGGGCTGGTCGAAGGCGGCGAAGACCCGCTGGACGTCGTCCAGGAACAGCTGGGTGTAGACGTAGGTCTCGCCGTCGGTGGGGTCGGTGAAGCGGTGCATGCCCTCGCCGGTGCGGGAGTAGCGCATGGCGGCGTCGACGCGCAGCTCGTGGTCGCCCGCGGTGAGGTTCTTCAGGGGCAGGCGGTTGCCGTCGAGGGTCTCGGGGTCGAGGGGCTGTCCGTCCAGGGTGACGGAGCGTAGCTCGGCGGGCTTCAGCTCGACGAACGTGTCCGCGTCCGTGCGCGCGGTGAACCCGATCACCGTACGGGAGTCGAAGGTCTCGTCACCGGTGGTCAGGTCGAGATCGATCCTGTAGTGACGGACGTCGATGAGCTGGGCACGGGTCTGCGCTTCGTCGCGCGTGAGTACGGACATGGATCACATGCTGCCTGATGCCACCGACAGTGGGACAGGGGCGGGCGGTTTCGCGGGGTTACGTGCGGTCCTGCGCGGGCGTCGACACGCGCCGGTCGCGCTGCACGGGCAGGCGTGCGCCCGGCTTGTCCGGCTGCGCCTCGGACTCGATCAGGGCACGCAGTTCGCGGACCTCGCGCTCCAGGGCCTGGTGGCGCTGGTGGGCGTCGTACAGGTAGCGGATCTTGGTGCGCAGCGCCCATGGGTCGACGGGTTTCATGAGGAGGTCGGCGACGCCCAGTTCGAAGGCGGTGGAGGTCAGTTCGTGGTCCGGGCCGTAGCCGGTGAGCAGGACGACGGGGATGTGCTGGGTCTGTTCCAGGCGGCGCAGGTAGCGCACCACGTCCAGGCCGCTGACGCCGGGCATGCGCACATCGAGCAGCAGCAGGCCGACCTGGCCGCGCAGTACCTGTTTCAGGGCTTCGTCGCCGCTGGTGGCGCGGCCCAGGTCGTAGCCGAGCGGGGCCAGGGCGCTCTCCAGCGCGTACAGCGTGTCCTCGTGGTCGTCGACGATGAGGATCTTGGCGTCCGACCCCATGCCCGAACTCCCTCCGGCGTGGACACCAGAGTATGCGAGGCGCTGACGGTCAGTGGTCGCCACTTGACGATCAGTACGCGGCGCGGGCGGCCCCCTCCCGTGCCGCGCTGTCCCGTGCCGGGCCGGGTTCGCCGAGGTCAGTCGGCTGTCGGCGAGGTGCCGTTCACGGTGTCCTCGGCGATGCGCTCGTGGTGCCTGATCACTTCGCCGATGATGAAATTGAGAAACTTTTCAGCGAATCCCGGGTCGAGCTTGGCACTCTCGGCGAGGGCGCGCAGCCGGTCGATCTGCCGTGCCTCGCGCGCCGGGTCGGCGGGCGGCAGCCGGTGCAGGGCTTTGAGTCGGCCGACCTGCTGGGTGCATTTGAAGCGCTCGGCGAGCATGTGGACGACGGCCGCGTCGATGTTGTCGATGCTGTCGCGCAGCCGGGAGAGTTCCGCGCGCACGGCCGGGTCGACATCGCCGGTGGTGGTGTTGCTGGTGGTCATGAGCGCCCACCCTACGCGGCCGGTGGCGGTTGCCGGATGCCCTCAGGATCCGATGACCTTGTGCAGATACACGTCCTCGTGCCCGCCGGGAACGCCCGGCAGGCGCCCGGCCTCGCGGAAGCCGAGTTTCCGGTAGAAGTCCGGGGCCTGGAAGGTGTACGAGGAGACGATCATGTCCGTGCAGCCACGCCGTACGGCCTCCTCCTCGGCGGCCCGCATGAGCTTGCTGCCCCATCCGGCGTGCCGCTGGTCTGCCCGGACCCACAGCATCTCCACGCCGCACTGGCCGCCCCAGACCCACCCGGTCAGTCCGCCGAGCAGTTCGCCGTCGGCGGCGGTGACCCGGACGCTGAACTCGTCGGGTTCCCCGGCGCCGGTCGCCGCCGCGTTGAACGCGGTCAGCTCGTCGTCGAGGCGCTGCTCCAGGTCGTCGTCCTGGCCGCCGACCTGGAGGGTTGCGGCGGGCGTGGAGGGCTGTTCGGTGGTCACGTCCGGGAGTCTGCCAGGGGGCGGAACCGCCGACGACCGGAATTCCGGTCCCTGCGGGTAGCCCGGCAGGGTTTCCGGCCGCCCTCGGGAAGCCCGGCAGGGTTCCCGGCCGCCCTCGGGAAGCCCGGCAGGGTTTCCGACCGTCCTCGGGAAGCCCGGCAGGAATTCCGGCCGCCGACGGGTAACCCGGCAGGAATTCCGGCCGCCCACGATTAGCCCGGCAGGAATTCCGACCCGCCACGGGTATCCAGGCATACGGCCGCCGCCCCGCCCTACAGCGCGTTGGCCGCCCGGGCTATGTCCTTCGCGAAGTGGCTGACCTCGGTGTACACGCCGGGGACGCCGGTGCGGGCGCAGCCGTCGCCCCAGCTGACGATGCCGACCTGGATCCACTTACCGGCGTCGTCCTTGCGGAACATGGGGCCGCCGGAGTCGCCCTGGCAGGTGTCGATGCCGCCGCTCTGGTAGCCGGCGCACAGCTCCTCCTTGGCCACCAGCCGGTTGCCGTAGTGCCACTTGCACGCGCGGTCGGTGACGAAGGGCACCGTGGCCTTCTGCAGCTTGGTGGTGCCGGTGCCCGCGCCCTCCCGGGTGTCGCCCCAGCCGGCGATGGTGAAGGTGCCGCGGTTGTAGCGGTTGGTGGTGGCGATCTTCAGCGTGGGCTTGTTGATGGGCCGGGCCAGCTTGATCAGCGCCCAGTCCTTGCCCGTGCCGTCGTAGCCCGGCGCCACCTTGACCTTGGTCGACTTGACCTTGATCGCGGCGGCGGAGTTGAGGTCGGCGACACCCGCGGTGACGGTTATGCGGTTGTTGTTGCCGGAGCCCTCCATGCAGTGGGCGGCGGTCAGGACGACGTCCTTCTTGTAGAGCGCGCCGCCGCAGCCCATCGAGAGGTGGACCATGAACGGGAACTCGTTCTGCGCGGCGGGCTTTCCGCCGATCACGCGTGTGTCCGCGGCCTGCGCGCTGACCGGCTGGAGGCTGGCGACCGCGAGAGCGACGGCACCGGCCGCCGCGGCTCTTCTGGCCAGGGTCAGACCGTTTCTCCTCGTCGCGTTATGGGTCAACGTACTTCCCTCCGTGGGGGGTTGGGCGGCTGGTCAGTATGAAGATCGGACAGCGTCCATGACAAGGACTGATCTCACGCCCCCACGGCGCAACCCGCCGAGCGAAATTCCGCGCTCCCCCTCGTACAGTGGAATCGGGTTCAAGGCGCTTTGGGGGTAAGGGCGTGGCGAACGACGGACCGGTCGAGCACGGCTACCCACACCTGGAGACGGTGCGGGCCGCCATCACCGCGCTGTACAAGCGGCTGTCGTACGACACCATCCAGACGTTCTCGACCAGCGTGCCCCCGGCCGACGTGGCGTTCTGCGACACCGACGACCTCTATCTGGGCGCCCAGCGCGTGGCCCGCGAGCTGGTGCGGCACTACCGGCTGCCGGACGCCCGCGTGATCGTCAGCTTCCGCGAGATGCACCACGCGGCGAACGTCGAACTCACCGCAGGCCCCGAGTACTTCGTGGAGCTGAACGACCGCTTCCGCACCCACCGCCGGGACATCGGCGCGGCGCTCGCGCACGAGATCATGCACGTCTATCTGCACCGCCTGGACCTGTCGTTCCCTGGCACGCGCGACAACGAGATCCTCACGGACACGGCGACGACGTATCTGGGCGCCGGCTGGCTGCTGCTCGACGCCTACCGGGAGGACGCGGCCTCCAGTCAGAAGCTCGGCTATCTGACCCCCGAGGAGTTCGGGTACGTGCTCGCCAAGCGCGCCCTGGTGTTCGGCGAGGACCCGTCGATCTGGTTCACCAGCCCGCAGGCGTACACGGCGTATGTGAAGGGCATGACGCTGGCCCGCCGCGACGAGCAGCAGCCACCGCTCACCGCGGCGGGCTGGGCGGGCCGCCGCCGCTACGCCCGCGACCGCCGCCACGCCCAGAGCCAGCACGTCCTGGTCAGCGCACCGGGTACGCCGTACGCCTTCACCCCCGACGCCCGCGGCCCGCTGCGGGTGTCGTTCCCCTGCCCCACGTGTCACCAGCGGATCAGGGTGCCGGTACGGGGGCGGATGCGGGCGCGGTGTGCGCTGTGCCGGACGGTGCTGGAGTGCGATACGTAGGCTTGCCGCACGTGACGCTCACGCCTGGCTTCCGTACACCGGCCCGGGCACGTGACGCTCAGGTCTGACTGCCGTACACCGGCCCAGGCACGTCCGACCCGGCCAGCAAGCCTCGTACCGCCTCGTCCAGTTCCGCCACGCCCCACCGCGCCCCCTTGTCCACGGTGGGCCCCGCCCGCCACCCCTCCATCACGGTGATACGGCCGCCCTCCGCCTCGAACACCCGGCCGGTCACCCCCGCACTCGCGGCGGACCCGAGCCAGACGACCAGTGGGGCCACGTTCTCCGGGGCCATGGCGTCGAATCCGCCGTCCGGTGCCGCCATGGCCTCGGCGAACGTCCGCTCCGTCATACGGGTACGCGCCGCCGGGGCGATGGCGTTGACCTGGACGCCGTACCGCCGGAGTTCGGCCGCCGCGACCAAGGTGAGCCCTACGATCCCGGCCTTGGCGGCGCTGTAGTTGCCCTGCCCGACCGAGCCGAGCAGTCCGGCGCCACTGCTGGTGTTGACGATGCGGGCGACCGGCGTGCGGCCTGCCTTGGCCTCGGTGCGCCAGTGCGCGGCGGCGTGCTTCAGAGGCAGGAAGTGGCCCTTGAGGTGGACGCGCAGGACGGCGTCCCAGTCGTCCTCGTCGAGGTTGACGAGCATCCGGTCGCGCAGGAACCCGGCGTTGTTGACGAGCGTGTCGAGGCGGCCGTACGTCTCCAGGGCGGTCCGGATCAGGGAAGCGGCGCCCTCGCTGGTGGCGATATCGCCGGCGTGGGCGACGGCCTCGCCGCCCGCCGCGCGGATCTCGTCGGCCACGCGGGCGGCCGGGCTGTCGGCGCCGGGCAGCCCGTCGAGGCCGACCCCGAGGTCGTTGACGACGACCCGCGCCCCCTCGGAGGCGAAGGCGAGCGCGTGCGCCCGCCCGAGCCCCCGGCCGCCCCCGGTGACGGCGACGACCCGGCCCTCACAGCTACGGCTCATCTCATCCCTCCTTGTGGGCCGTCGCGGCGTCCAGGAACACGGGACGCTCGCCACCGCCGTGCACGTGCAGACTGGCTCCGCTGATGTACGAGGCGGCGTCGGACGCGAGGAACACGGCGGCCGCCCCGACGTCGGCCGGAGTGGCGAGCCGCCCGAGCGGGATCGTGCGGGAGACGGCCGCGACGCCGTCCTCGCCGCCGTAGTGCAGATGGGACAGCTCGGTGTGGACCATGCCGACGACGAGGGTGTTAACGCGTACGTGGGGCGCCCACTCCACCGCCATCGAGCGGGCGAGGCTCTCCAGCCCGGCCTTGGCGGCGCCGTACGCGGCCGACCCGGGTGACGGGCGGCCTCCGCTGACGCTGCCGATCATCACCACGCACCCCCGCGCCCGCCGCAACGGCTCGTACGCGGCGAGCGACGCGGTCAGCGGAGCGACGAGGTTGAGCTCGACGACACGGGCATGCCGCTCGGCGTCGGCCTCGGTCAGCAGCCGGTACGGCGTGCCTCCGGCGTTGTTGACGAGGACGTCCAGCCGGGGCAGCGCGGCGAAGAAGTCCCGTACGGCATCGGGCTCTCGCAGGTCGAGGGGTACGAACCGGCTGCCCTCGACGGGGACTTCGGGTGGCCGCCGCGCACAGGTCACCACCTCGGCACCGGCCTCGGCGAACGCCCGTGCGATCCCGGCGCCGACCCCTCGGGTGCCGCCGGTGACGACGACGGTCCGGCCGTCGAGCCGTGGGAA
This sequence comes from Streptomyces spinoverrucosus, assembly GCF_006539505.1. Lineage (GTDB taxonomy): Bacteria > Actinomycetota > Actinomycetes > Streptomycetales > Streptomycetaceae > Streptomyces > Streptomyces spinoverrucosus. The sequence goes on along the minus strand of NZ_BJND01000012.1, from coordinate 105,384 downwards.
CGGCGAGTTATCCACAAGGGCGGCTTTGTCCACAGGGGCTCCCACGCTGAATCGGCGACTGCTAGCTTCGAAGCCACGAACACCTAACAAATGTTTGGTGGAAAGGTAGCTGATGCGGCCATGGGTGTCTCCACCTCGTCCCCGGAAAAGGGGATTTCCGTCGTCACGGTCGACTTCCCGCCGGTGAACGCGCTGCCGGTGCACGGCTGGTACGCCCTGGCGGACGCCGTGCGCGCGGCCGGGCGGGACCCGGAAGTGCGCTGTGTCGTGCTGACGGCCGAGGGGCGCGGCTTCAACGCGGGGGTGGACATCAAGGAGATACAGGCGCGGGGCCAGAGAGCCCTGCTGGGCGCCAACTCGGGGTGCGCGGAGGCATTCGCGGCGGTGTACGAGTGCGAGGTGCCGGTCCTGGCGGCGGTGCAGGGCTTCTGTCTGGGCGGCGGCATCGGGCTCGTCGGCAACGCGGACGCGATCGTGGCGAGCGAGGACGCCACCTTCGGCCTGCCGGAGCTGGACCGGGGGGCCCTCGGCGCGGCCACGCACCTGGCCCGCCTGGTCCCGCAGCACCTCATGCGCACGCTGTACTACACCTCCCGCACGGCGAGCGCGGCCGAGCTGCACGCGCACGGCTCGGTGTGGCGGGTGGTGCCGCGCGCGGAACTGCGCGGGGCGGCCCTGGAGTTGGCCCGGGAGATCGCCGCCAAGGACGGCCGGCTGCTGCGTCTGGCGAAGGCGGCGATCAACGGCATCGATCCCGTCGACGTGCGCCGCAGCTACCGCTTCGAGCAGGGGTTCACGTTCGAGGCCGCGGTGAGCGGGGTGGCGGACCGGGTCCGGAGCACCTTCGGAAAGGACGTGCCGGAGTGACCGACAAGACGATGAGCGCCGACGAGGCCGTGGCCCGGCTGGAGAGCGGCATGACCCTCGGCATCGGCGGGTGGGGCTCGCGCCGGAAACCGATGGCCCTGATCAGAGCACTGCTCCGGACCGGGATCACGGATCTCACCGTGGTCTCGTACGGCGGCCCGGACGTCGGCATGCTCGCCGCCGCCGGCCGGATCCGCAAGCTGGTCGCCGCCTTCACCACCCTCGACTCCATCCCGCTCGAACCGCACTACCGCACGGCCCGGGAGCGAGGGGCGTTCGAGCTGATGGAGATCGACGAGGCGATGTTCCTGTGGGGACTGCACGCGGCCGCGAACCGGCTGCCCTTCCTGCCGGTACGAGCCGGGATCGGCTCGGACGTCATGCGGGTCAACCCCGGTCTGCGCACGGTGACGTCGCCGTACGACGACGGGGAGACGTTCGTGGCCATGCCCGCCCTGCGCATGGACGCGGCCCTGGTCCACGTCAACCGCGCGGACCGGCGGGGCAACGGGCAGTATCTGGGCCCCGACCCGTACTTCGACGACCTGTTCTGCGCGGCGGCCGAGACGGCGTACATCTCGTGCGAGCGGATCGTGGACACGGCCGAGCTGACGAAGGAGGCGGCACCGCAGACGCTGCTCATCCCGCGGCACACGGTGACCGGCGTCGTCGAGGCCCCGAACGGCGCCCACTTCACGTCCTGCGCGCCCGACTACGCACGGGACGAGGCATTTCAGCGGCACTACGCGACCACGCCCTGGCCGGAGTTCGCCGAACGGTTCCTCACCGGGGACGAGCACGCGTACCGGTCCGCCGTCCGCGCTTGGCACGAGGGGGACGGCGCGGAGCGCCGAGAGAAGGAGGAGCGCCCATGACCGATACGACGACGCCCACGCCCACCCGCGCCGAGTACTGCGTGATCGCCTGCTCCGAGGCCTGGCGCGACGCAGGCGAGATACTCGCGAGCCCCATGGGCCTGATCCCCTCCCTCGGCGCCCGCCTCGCCCGGCACACCTTCGCCCCCGACCTGCTGCTCACCGACGGCGAGGCGACGCTGGTGGACGCCGACGGCAACCCCGAGGGCTGGTTGCCATACCGCCGGCACCTCACCCTCGTCACCGGCGGCAAACGGCACGTGATGATGGGCGCCAGCCAGATCGACCGCCACGGCAACCAGAACATCTCCTGCATCGGAGACTGGGCCAAGCCGTCCCGGCAGTTGCTCGGCGTGCGCGGGGCGCCGGTCAACACGTTGAACAACCCGACGAGTTACTGGATCCCCCGGCACTCCCGGCGGGTGTTCGTCGAGCGCGTCGACATGGTGTGCGGGGTCGGCCACGACCGTGCCGCCCGCCATCCGGAGACGGCCCGCTTCCATCACCTGCCCCGCGTCGTCTCGGACCTCGGCGTCTTCGACTTCGCGACGCCGGACCACTCCATGCGGATCGCCTCCCTGCACCCAGGGGTGACCGTCCCGCAGGTCAGGGAAGCGACCGGCTTCGAGCTGGTGATCCCGGCCGAGATACCGGAGACCCGCGCCCCCACTTCCGAGGAGCTGCGCCTGATCCGCGAGGTGATCGACCCGGCGAACACCCGTGAACGGGAGGTGCGGTCGTGATGGAGACGGCGCTCACCAGGCTGGTCGGCGTACGGCACCCGATCGTGCAGGCCGGGATGGGCTGGGTGGCGGGCCCCCGCCTGGTCTCGGCGACGGCGAACGCGGGGGCGCTGGGCATCCTGGCGTCGGCCACGATGACGGTCGACCAGTTACGGGAGGCGATACGGGAGGTCGGGGCGCGGACGACGGCACCGTTCGGGGTCAACCTGCGCGCGGACGCGCAGGACGCGGCGGACCGGGTGCAGATCATGATCGAGGAGGGGGTGCGGGTCGCGTCCTTCGCCCTCGCGCCCTCCCGTGAACTGATCGCCGCGCTCAAGGAGTCGGGCGTGGTCGTCGTCCCGTCCGTCGGCGCGCGGCGGCATGCCGAGAAGGTCGCGGCGTGGGGCGCGGATGCCGTGATCGTGCAGGGCGGTGAGGGCGGCGGGCACACCGGGGAGGTGGCGACGACGGTGCTGTTGCCGCAGGTGGTGGACGCCGTGGACATCCCGGTCGTGGCGGCGGGCGGCTTTTTCGACGGGCGGGGCCTGGTCGCGGCGCTGGCGTACGGGGCGGCGGGCGTGGCCATGGGGACGCGGTTCCTGCTGACGTCGGACTCGACGGTGCCGGACGCGGTGAAGGCGAGGTATCTGGCGGCGACGGTCAGGGACGTGACGGTCACGACGGCGATCGACGGCCTGCCCCACCGCATGCTGCGCACCGAACTGGTTGACGCGATGGAGAGGTCAGGCCGGACCAGGAGACTCCTCCGGGCCGTCCACCGAGCCGCCGGGTTCCGGCGGATCTCCGGTCTCACCTGGCGCCGGATGCTCCAGGACGGCCTCGCCCTGAAGCACGGCAAGGACCTGACCTGGAGCCAGGTCCTGCTGGCCGCGAACACGCCGATGCTGCTCAGATCGGCGATGGTTCAAGGCCGTACGGACCTCGGGGTGATGGCGTCCGGCCAGGTCGCCGGGGTCATCGACGACCTGCCGTCGTGCGCGGAGCTGGTGGAGCGGATCGTGGGGGAGGCGGAGGCCGTGCTGAAGTCGCTTGAGCTGCTCAGACGTACTCAGTGACCGCCTCCCCGCAGCCCCTCAGACCCGCTCGATGATCGTCACGTTGGCCTGCCCGCCGCCCTCGCACATCGTCTGCAGCCCGAACCGCCCGCCCGTGCGCTCCAGTTCGTGCAGCAGCGTCGTCATCAGCTTCGCGCCGGTCGCGCCGAGCGGGTGGCCCAGGGCGATCGCGCCGCCGTTGACGTTGACCTTGTCGGGGTCGGCGCCGGTCTCCTTCAGCCAGGCCAGGACGACCGGGGCGAAGGCCTCGTTGATCTCGACGAGGTCGATGTCGTCGAGGGTGAGGCCGGTCTTCTTAAGGGCGTGGGCGGTGGCGGGGATCGGGGCGGTCAGCATGCGGATCGGGTCCTCGCCGCGCACCGAGAGGTGATGGACCCGGGCCCGCGGCGTCAGCCCGTGCTCGCGTACCGCCCGCTCCGAGGCCAGCAGCAGTGCCGCGGCACCGTCGGAGACCTGGGACGAGCAGGCCGCCGTGACCGTGCCGCCGTCGATGACAGGCTTCAGCGCGGCCATCTTCTCCAGCGAGGTGTCCCGCCGCGGCCCCTCGTCGACGGTCACGTCCCCGTACGGCAGGGTTTCGCGCGCGAAGCGCCCCTCGTCGATCGCCCGCACCGCCCGATGGTGCGAGCGCAGCGCGAACTCCTCCTGCTCCGGCCGGCCGATCCCCCACTTCGCGGCGATCATCTCGGCGCCGGCGAACTGGTTCACCGGCCGGTCCCCGTACCGCGCCCGCCAGCCCTCGCTGCCCGCGAACGGCCCCTGCGTGAAGCCCAGTGGCTCGGCGGCCTGCCGGGTGGCGTAGGCGATGGGGATCTGCGACATGTTCTGCACGCCCCCGGCGACCACGAGGTCCTGCGTCCCGGACAGTACCGCCTGCGCCGCGAAGTGCACGGCCTGCTGCGAGGACCCGCACTGCCGGTCGACGGTCACGCCCGGCACCTCCTCGGGCAGCCCGGCCGCCAGCCAGCAGGTCCGCGCGATGTCCCCGGCCTGCGGCCCCACCGCGTCCAGGCACCCAAAGACGACGTCCTCGACGGCCGCCGGGTCCACCCCGGCCCGCGAGACCAGCTCCCCCAGCACATGTGCTCCCAGGTCGGCCGGGTGGACCGCGCTGAGTCCTCCCCCGCGTCGCCCGACGGGCGTACGGACCGCTTCGACGATATAGGCCTCGGCCATGACGACTCCCCAGCGAGTTAGGCGCGTACGGCGATCCCGTCCAGCACCATCGACAGGTACTGCCGGGCGATCTCCTCCGGACTGTGCTGTCCGCCCGGCCGGTACCAGGACGCGGCGACCCACACGGTGTCCCGCACGAACCGGTAGGTGAGCCGGACGTCGAGGTCGTCCCGGAAGACCCGGCCGGCGACCCCGCGTTCCAGCGTGGACAGCCACGCTTTTTCGAACCTGCGCTGCGACTCGGCGAGGAACGTGAACCGTTCCTGCGCCGCCAGCTGCCTGGACTCCTTCTGGTAGATCGCGACAGCGGCGCGGTGCCGGTCGATCTCCCGGAACGACTCGGTGACCAGTGCCTCCAGCGTCTCCCGCGGCCCGAGCCCGGCGTCCAGGACGGCGTCGTAGCCGTCCCAGAGCTCGTCGAGGAAGGTGCGCAGGATCTCCTCCAGCATCGACTCCTTGGAGTCGAAGTGGTAGTAGAGGCTGCCCGCGAGCATGCCCGCGTGGTCGGCGATGGTCCTAACGGTCGTGGCGTTGTACCCCTGCTCGGCGAAGACCTCGGCGGCGGTGCGCAGGAGTTCGCGGCGGCGCGCCGGTGCGGAGGCGGTCACCTGGGGGTTCTTCTTGGTCGGCACGGCACCCATTGTGGGCCTACGGATGTTGGCTGCTGACGGAGACGACCTCTCCGGTCAGATACGACGAGTACCCGGACGCCAGGAACACGATCACGTTGGCCACCTCCCAGGGTTCCGCGTACCGCCCGAAGGCCTCGCGCGCGGTGAGTTCCGCGAGCAGCTCGGGGGTGGTCACCTTCACCAGGTGCGGATGCATGGCGAGGCTCGGCGCGACCGCGTTGACCCGCACCCCGTACTCCGCGGCCTCCACCGCCGCGCACCTGGTCAGCGCCATCACCCCGGCTTTCGCGGCGGCGTAGTGCGCCTGCCCGGCCTGGGCCCGCCAGCCGACGACGGAGGCGTTGTTGACGATCACGCCGCCTGTCTCCTTCATCAGGCGCAGGGCGGCCCGCGTGCACCGGAACGTACCGTTCAACGTCACGTCCAGCACCCGCGACCACTGCTCGTCGGTCATGTCGACGAGGTACGAAGTGCCGCCCAGCCCTGCGTTGTTGACGACGACATCGAGCCGCCCGTGCTCCCGCACAGCCGTCTCGAACAGCGCCTGCACCTGCGTCTCGTCGGTCACGTCGCACGGCAGCGCGGCCACGGCCTCACCGCCGAACTCCCCGGCCAACTCCGCTTCGTACTCCTTGAGCCGCCGCACATGCGCGTCACTGATCAGCACGCGCGCGCCCTCCTGAAGGAACCGGCGCGCGGTCGCCCCGCCGATCCCCGCACCGGCCGCGGCCGTGATGACGGCGGTGCGGCCCTTCAGCAGCCCGTGCCCGGGCACATACGCCGGACTCTCGACGCCTGTCATGGGGCCACGCTAACCTACCAAACACTTGTTAGGGAAGGACTGTCGTCGATGGATCTCGCGTTCACGCAGGAAGAGGGCGCGTTCCGGGCCGAGGCTCGGAGCTGGCTGCACGCGCACGTGCCGTCCACCCCCCTGCCCTCCCTGGAGACCGAGGAGGGCTTCGCCGCCCACCGTGCGTGGGAGGCGGAACTGGCCGCGGACCGCTGGTCGGTGGTCGACTGGCCGGCGGCGTACGGCGGCCGGGACTGCGGGCTCGTGCGGTGGCTGATCTTCGAGGAGGAGTACTACGCGGCCGCCGCCCCGGCCCGCGTCAGCCAGAACGGCATCCACCTCCTCGCCCCCACCCTCTTCGCCCACGGCACCGAGGAGCAGCGAGCCCGCATCCTGCCTCCCATGGCCTCGGGTCACACCATCTGGGCGCAGGCCTGGTCGGAGCCGGCGGCGGGCTCGGACCTCGCGTCCCTGACGTCGAGAGCCGTCCGCACCGACGGCGGCTGGCTGCTGTCCGGCCAGAAGACCTGGTCCTCCCGCGCGCCCTTCGCCGACCGCGCCTTCGGCCTGTTCCGCAGCGAACAGCACACCGCGAAGCCCCATCAGGGCCTCACATACCTGATGTTCGACCTGCGCGCCCCCGGTGTGACCGTCCGCCCCATCGCCCGCCTGGACGGCAAACCGGCCTTCGCCGAGCTGTTCCTGGACGACGTCTTCGTCCCCGACGAGGACGTCATCGGCGAGCCCGGCCAGGGCTGGCATGTCGCCATGTCGACAGCGGCCAACGAACGCGGCCTCACGCTGCGCTCCCCCGGCCGCTTCCTGGCCGCCGCCGACCGCCTGCACCAGCTGTGGCGGACCCAGGGCAGCCCGCACGCCATGCGCTCCCGCGTGGCCGACGCCGTCATCGGCGCCCGCGCCTACCAGCTCTTCACGTACGCCGCCGCCTCCCGCTTCCTCGACGGCGAGCCGCTCGGCGCGGAGGCGAGCCTGAACAAGGTGTTCTGGTCGGAGTACGACATCGCGCTGCACGAGACCGCCCTCGACCTCCTCGGCCCGGAGGGCGAGTTGGCGGACACCGCGTGGTCCGAGCCATACGTCTTCGCCCTGGCCGGTCCGATCTACGCCGGAACCAACGAGATCCAGCGCGACATCATCGCCGAGCGCCTGCTGGGCCTGCCGAAGGGACGCCGCTGATGCGCTTCCTCCTCGACCCCGAACAACACGCCTTCGCCGCCTCCCTGAACGGCCTGCTCACCGCCGCCGACACGCCGTCGGTCATACGGGACTGGAGCCGCGGCGACCACTCCGGCGGACGCGCGCTGTGGTCCCGTATCGCCGAGGCGGGCGTGTTCGCGCTGGCCGTGCCGGAGGAGTACGACGGGCTGGGCGCCCGGCCCGTGGAACTGGCCGTCGCTTTCGTCGAGTTGGGGCGGTACGCGGTCCCGGGCCCGCTGGTGGAGACGGTCGCGGCGGCCGCGCTGTTCACGGAACCGGCCCTCGCCAAACGCTTCCTGCCGTCCCTCGCGGCGGGCGGGACCATGGCCACGCTGGCGCCCATGGACTCCCAGTACGCCCTCGACGGCGACGCGGCCACCACCCACCTCTCCCTCACCCCCGACGGCCTGCGCCTCGCCCCCGGCCCGGCCACCCCCGCCCGCCCGTCCCTGGACCCGGCCCGCCGCCTCACCCCGCTCCTCCCCGGCGGCGAGCTCCTCTCCCCCACCCCGCCCACCGAGCAGGCCCTCACCTGGGCGCGCCTGGCCACCGCCGCCCAGGCCCTCGGCGTCGGAGAGGCCCTGCTCGACCGGACCGTCGCGTACGTCCGTCAGCGCACCCAGTTCGGCGTTCCCATAGGCTCGTTCCAGGCCGTCAAGCACCGGCTGGCGGACACGAAGATCGCCCTGGAGTTCGCCCGCCCGCTCGTCTTCGGAGCAGCGCTCACCATGAGCCCCGCCGACGTGGCCGCCGCCAAGGTCACGGCGTGCGAGGCCGCGTACGCCGCGGCCCGGACGGCGCTCCAGTTGCACGGCGCGATCGGCTACACGGCGGAGTGCGACCTGTCCCTCTGGCTGACCAAGGCCCGCGCCCTGCGCGGCGCCTGGGGCAGCCCGGACGAGTGCCGGGACGTCGTCCTCAGTGCCCGCGCGTGATCTCCCGGTACTCCTCCGGCGTCGGCTTCGGGATGTGGCTGTCGGACCCGAACATGGCCCGGGCCAGCCTCGCGCGTACCCGCTCGGAGATGGTGACCGGCCGCCGGACACCGTTGGTGTCCACGCGCGGTCCGATCTCGAACGGCGGCCGCTGCTCGTGCTGGGTCAGGGTGAACCGCTGGGCCTGGGTGAGGGGTTCGTGGACCTCTATGTACTCGCCGTGCGGCAGCCGTTTGATGGTGCCGGTCTCCCGGCCGTGCAGCACCTTCTCGCGGTCTCGGCGTTGCAGGCCCAGGCAGATCCGCTTGGTGACGACGAACGCCAGCACCGGCGCGACGAAGAACGCGATCCGCACGAACCAGGTGATGGCGTTGATCGACAGATGCAGATGGGTGGCGACGATGTCGTTGCCGCCGCCGATCAGGCAGACCGCGTAGAGGGTGAGCCAGGCGACGCCAAGGCCGGTGCGGACGGGGGCGTTGCGCGGCCGGTCCAGGATGTGGTGCTCGCGTTTGTCGCCGGTGATCCAGGCCTCGATGAAGGGATAGACGCCGATGGCGGCCAGGATCAGCGGGAAGAGCGCGAAGGGGATGAAGACGCCGAGGACGAGGGTGTGGCCCCAGAGGTCGATCTCCCATCCCGGCATCACCCGGATCAGGCCCTCGGAGAAGCCGAGGTACCAGTCCGGCTGGGCGCCGGTGGTGACGAGGTCGGCGCGGTACGGGCCGAAGGCCCACACGGGGTTGATCTGCGCGATCCCGCCCATCATCGCGAGCACGCCGAAGACCAGGAAGAAGAAGCCACCGGCCTTGGCCATGTAGACCGGCAGGAAGGGCATGCCGACGACCGACTTCTGGTCGCGGCCGGGGCCGGGGTACTGGGTGTGCTTGTGGTAGAAGACCAGGATCAGATGGGCCACCACCAAGCCCAGCATGATCCCGGGCAGCAGCAGGACATGGATCGGGAACAGCCGCGAGATGATGTCGTGGCCCGGGAACTCCCCGCCGAACAGGAAGAACGCCAGATACGTGCCGACGATCGGGATGGACAGGATGGCGCCCTGGGCGAAGCGCAGGCCGGTGCCGGAGAGCAGGTCGTCGGGGAGCGAGTAGCCGGTGAGGCCGGTGATGATGCCGAGGAACAGCAGGGTCCAGCCGAACACCCAGTTGATCTCGCGCGGCTTGCGGTAGGCGCCGGTGAAGAACACCCGCATCATGTGCACGAGCATCCCGGCGACGAAGACCAGCGCCGCCCAGTGGTGGATCTGCCGGATCAGCAGCCCGCCGCGCACATCGAAGCTGATCTCCAGGGTGGACTCGAAGGCCCGGGTCATCACGATGCCATTGAGCGGCGTGTACGACCCGTCGTAGACCACTTCGGCGCTGCTCGGCTCGAAGAACAGCGTGAGGTAGACCCCGGTGAGGATGAGGACGACGAAGCTGTAGAGGCAGACCTCGCCCAGCATGAAGGACCAGTGGTCCGGGAAGACCTTGCGCATGTTGGCCTTGGCGAGCGCGTAGAGCCCGAGCCGCCCGTCGGCCCAGTCGGCCACCTTCTCGCCTCGCCCCGGGGAACTCCCCCTGCTCGTGGCCGAGTTCACCGATCGTGCGCCGTTCATATGCCGTCGCCCTCCCCGTCGGACCGGATGGTCCTCAGGGTGACACGGCGAAGGGCTCAAGCCAAAGGTGTCCGCACGATCTCAGCCGGGCCGCACGATCCCCCGCTCCCGCGCGGCCGCCAGCCACTGGGGGAACTCGCCCACGAGACGGTCGTACAACGCGGCGTCGGACACCTGCCGCGGATCCGCACCGGCGTGGAAGAACCCGGCGTTGTCGACCACCCGCCGGTCCGGCACGGGCAACTCGTCGAGCCTGCGCAGAAAGTCGAACTGCCGGCTGCCCGGGTCGCCGAAGCCGATGAACTGCCAGAACAGCGGCAGCTTCGCCGCCTTGCACAGATACCGTTCGGCGGCGAGCTTGTTGATGGGCCCGCCGTCGGTCTGGAAGACGACGAGGGCGGGATCCCGGGAGCCGCTGTCGAGGTAGTGGTCGATGACGGCGTCCATGGCCAGGTGGTAGCTGGTCTTGCCCATGTGCCCCAGGCCCGCCACGATCCGCTCGATGCGCCCCTGGTGGTCGGCGAGCGCGATGTCGGTGACAGCATCGACATCCGTGGAGAAGAAGACGACCGGCACCCTGCCGTCGTCGTCGAGATGCGACGACAGCCCCAGCACCCGGTCGGCGAGCGCCTGCACACTGCCGTCCTTGTAGTACGGCTTCATCGACCCCGAGTAGTCGACGACGAGATACACGGCGGCCCGTTGCCCCTCCAGCCCGTGCTTTGCGAGTGAAACCCCGGCGCTCTTGTACAGATCCACGAGCGCGGGCGCGGTCTGCTGGACCTTGCTGAGACTGATGGCTGCCACGCGGCCGAGATTACGGCACCCCCGCCCACCGTGATCTCCGTTCACCGGCGTTCGCTATTTTGTTCGCCGCCGACCCCACCGGCTCACCGTCCGCCCCACCCCCTTCGAGGAGCCGGCCGTGGAACCCGAGTCCACCGTCACCACCTGCTACCGCCACCCCAAGGTGGAGTCCTACGTCCGCTGCACCCGCTGCGACCGGGTCATCTGCCCGGACTGCATGCGCGAGGCAGCCGTGGGCCACCAGTGCGTCGAGTGCGTGAAGGAGGGCGCGAGGTCGATCAGGCAGGCTCGTACGGTCGTCGGGGGCCAAGTCGCGGCGGTGCCGGTCGTGACGTACGCCCTGATCGCGCTCAATGTCCTGGCCTACGTCGGCCAGTTGGTACGTCCGGAGATCGTGGACCGCTTCGGGATGCTGGGCGCCGGGCTGGTCGGCCCGGACGGCCTGCACTACAGGTGGCAGGACGTGTACCCGGCGGACTTCGCGCCGGAGGGGCTGGTGGCCGGGGAGTGGTACCGCCTGCTGACCGGCGCGTTCCTGCATCTGTCGCCGACCGGGGGGACGTTCGGCATCCTGCACATCGTGATGAACATGGCGGCGCTGTGGAGCCTCGGCAGGACGGTGGAGCTTCAGCTCGGCCGCGTCCGCTACGTCGCCCTGTACCTGCTGTCGGCGCTCGGCGGCTCGGTGCTGGTCCTGCTCCTCGACCCCGACGCCCTCACGGTCGGCGCCTCCGGCGCGATCTTCGGCCTCGGTGCCGCGTACTACGTCATGGCCCGCCGCCTCGGCGCCAACATGAACGCCGTCAACCGCTTCATGGTGACCTTGCTGGTGTGGCTGGTGGTCTCGATCGGCTTCACCTCCTGGCAAGCGCACCTGGGCGGGCTGCTGGCGGGCGGGGTGGTGACGGCCGCGTTCGCGTACGCGCCGCGCGACCGGCGCACGCTGGTGCAGGCGGGGGCGTGCGCGGCACTGCTCGCGCTGCTGGTGGTCCTGACGGTCGGCAAGGTCATGGCACTGGCCTGAGAACAAGCGGCGGCGCCTGCCCAGTCGGTCCGGTCGGGGACTGGTCGGGCAGGCGCCACCTGGTGTTCCGTACGCCTTTGTACGGGACGCTTGTTGAGTTGGATCAGACCACTAGCGGGTCAGACCATCAGCGCGCGGTCCGTCGGCCGGATCGGCGCCGGCAGGTCGCTCGCGCCCGTGAGGAAGCGGTCGACGCCGCGTGCCGCCGAGCGGCCCTCCGCGATCGCCCACACGATCAGCGACTGGCCACGGCCCGCGTCACCCGCCACGAACACACCCGGCACATTGGTCTGGAAGTCGGCGTCGCGGGCGATGTTGCCGCGCTCGTCGAGGTCCAGGCCGAACTGGTCGACCAGGCCGTTCTCGCGGTCGGTGCCGGTGAAGCCCATGGCGAGGGTGACCAGCTGGGCGGGGATCTTGCGCTCCGTGCCCGGCTTCGGGGTCAGCTTGCCGTCGATGAACTCGACCTCGCTCAGGTGCAGCCACTGGACGTTGCCGTCCTCGTCGCCCTCGAAGTGGGTGGTGGAGACGGAGTAGACCCTCTCGCCACCCTCCTCGTGCGCGGACGTGACCTTGTACAGCATCGGGAAGGTCGGCCACGGCTGGCGCACCGCGTCCCGCTCGTCGTTCGGGCGGGGCATGATCTCCAGCTGCGTCACCGAGGCCGCGCCCTGGCGGTGGGCGGTGCCCACGCAGTCGGCGCCCGTGTCGCCGCCGCCGATGACGACGACGTGCTTGCCCTCGGCCGAGATCGGCGGAGTGACGTAGTCGCCCTCCTGGACCTTGTTGGCCAGCGGCAGGTACTCCATGGCCTGGTAGATGCCCTTGAGCTCGCGGCCGGGGACCGGGAGGTCACGGGCGGTCGTCGCACCGGCGGCGATGACGATCGCGTCGTACCGCTTCTTCAGGTCGGTCGCCTTCAGGTCGCGGCCGATCTCGATGCCGGTGCGGAAGCGGGTGCCCTCCGCGCGCATCTGCTCGATACGGCGGTTGATGTGCCGCTTCTCCATCTTGAACTCCGGGATGCCGTACCGGAGGAGGCCTCCGACGCGGTCCGCGCGCTCGTAGACGGCGACCGTGTGACCCGCCCGGGTCAGCTGCTGGGCGGCGGCGAGACCGGCGGGACCGGACCCGATGACCGCCACCGTCTTGCCGGACAGGCGCTCCGGGATCTGCGGGGCGACGTCCCCGGTCTCCCACGCCTTGTCGATGATCGAGACCTCGACGTTCTTGATGGTGACCGCCGGCTGGTTGATGCCGAGCACACACGCCGACTCGCACGGAGCGGGGCACAGGCGGCCCGTGAACTCCGGGAAGTTGTTCGTGGCGTGCAGGCGCTCGGACGCGGCGCCCCAGTCCTCGCGGTAGGCGTAGTCGTTCCACTCGGGGATCAGGTTCCCCAGCGGGCAGCCGTTGTGGCAGAACGGGATGCCGCAGTCCATGCACCGGCCGGCCTGCTTGCTGATGATCGGCAGCAGGGAGCCGGGGACGTAGACCTCGTTCCAGTCCCTGACGCGCTCCTCGACCGGGCGGGACGCGGCGACCTCACGGCCGTGGTTCAGAAAGCCCTTCGGGTCAGCCATTGATCGCCGCCTCCATCATCTTCTCGGTGATCTCGGACTCGGAGAGACCGGCTCGCTCGGCGGCGTCCTTGGCGGCGAGCACTGCCTTGTACGTGCTGGGGATGATCTTGCTGAAGCGGTCGACCGCCGTGTCCCACTCGGCCAGGAGCTTCTCGGCGACCGTCGAGCCGGTCTCCTCCTGGTGGCGGCGCACCACGTCGTGCAGCCACTGCTTGTCGGTGTCGTCGAGCGCCTCGATCGAGCCGAGGTTGCCGACGTTGACGTTGTCGCGGTCGAGGTCGACGACGTACGCGACACCGCCGGACATACCGGCCGCGAAGTTGCGGCCCGTCTCGCCGAGCACCACCGCGTGACCGCCGGTCATGTACTCGCAGCCGTGGTCGCCCACGCCCTCGGAGACGACCAGCGCGCCGGAGTTGCGGACGCAGAAGCGCTCGCCGACCTTGCCGCGCAGGAACATCTCACCGCCCGTCGCGCCGTACGCGAGGGTGTTGCCCGCGATGACGCTGTACTCGGCCAGGTGGTCGGCGTTGCGGTCCGGGCGGACGATCACACGGCCACCCGACAGGCCCTTGCCGACGTAGTCGTTGGCGTCGCCCTCCAGGCGCAGCGTGATGCCACGCGGGACGAAGGCGCCGAAGGACTGGCCGGCGGAGCCGGTGAAGGTGATGTCGATGGTGTCGTCGGGCAGGCCCGCGCCGCCGAACTTCTTCGTCACCTCGTGGCCGAGCATGGTGCCGACCGTGCGGTTGATGTTGCGTATGGCGACCTGGGCGCGAACCGGCTGGGCGTCGGCCACCGAGGAGGCGTTCAGCGCGTCGGCGGCGAGCTTGATCAGCTCGTTGTCGAGCGCCTTCTCCAGGCCGTGGTCCTGCGCGACGACCTGGTGACGCACCGCGCCCTCGGGCAGGTCGGGCACGTGGAACAGCGGCTCCAGGTCCAGGCCCTGCGCCTTCCAGTGGTCGACGGCCCGCGTGACGTCGAGGGTCTCGGCGTGGCCGACGGCCTCCTCGATGGAGCGGAAGCCCAGTTCGGCGAGCAGCTCGCGCACTTCCTCGGCGATGAACTGGAAGTAGTTCACGACGTACTCGGCCTTGCCGGTGAACCGGTCGCGCAGCGTCGGGTTCTGGGTGGCGATGCCGACCGGGCAGGTGTCCAGGTGGCAGACGCGCATCATGACGCAGCCGGAGACGACGAGCGGCGCGGTCGCGAAACCGAACTCCTCGGCACCGAGCAGCGCGGCGATGACGACGTCACGGCCGGTCTTCAGCTGCCCGTCGGTCTGGACGACGATCCGGTCCCGCAGACCGTTCAGGAGAAGCGTCTGCTGGGTCTCGGCCAGGCCGAGCTCCCACGGCCCACCGGCGTGCTTCAGGGACGTCAGCGGGGACGCACCCGTACCACCGTCGTGGCCGGAGATCAGCACCACGTCCGCGTGCGCCTTGGACACACCGGCGGCGACCGTGCCGACGCCGACCTCGGAGACCAGCTTCACGTGAATCCGCGCCTGCGGGTTCGCGTTCTTCAGGTCGTGGATCAGCTGGGCCAGGTCCTCGATGGAGTAGATGTCGTGGTGCGGCGGCGGGGAGATGAGCCCCACGCCCGGCGTCGAGTGCCGGGTCTTCGCCACCCACGGGTACACCTTGTGGCCGGGCAGCTGGCCGCCCTCGCCGGGCTTGGCGCCCTGGGCCATCTTGATCTGGATGTCGTCCGAGTTGACCAGGTACTCGGACGTCACACCGAACCGGCCGGAGGCGACCTGCTTGATCGACGACCGGCGCGCCGGGTCGTACAGGCGCTCCGGGTCCTCGCCGCCCTCACCGGTGTTGGACTTGCCGCCCAGCTGGTTCATGGCGATGGCGAGGGTTTCGTGCGCCTCCTTGGAGATGGAGCCGTACGACATGGCGCCGGTGGAGAACCGCTTGACGATCTCGCTGACCGGCTCGACCTCGTCGATGGAGATCGGCTGCCGGTCCGACTTGAAGCCGAACAGGCCGCGCAGCGTCATCAGGCGCTCGGACTGCTCGTTCACGCGGTCGGTGTACTTCTTGAAGATGTCGTAGCGGCCGGTGCGCGTGGAGTGCTGGAGGCGGAAGACCGTCTCCGGGTCGAACAGGTGCGGCTCGCCCTCGCGGCGCCACTGGTACTCGCCGCCGATCTCCAGCGCGCGGTGCGCCGGGGCGATCCCGGAGGCGGGGTACGCCTTGGCGTGCCGGGCGGCGACCTCCTTGGCGACGACGTCGATGCCGACGCCGCCGATCTTGCTGGTGGTGCCGTTGAAGTACTTCTCCACGAAGGCCTCGTCGAGACCGACGGCCTCGAAGACCTGGGCGCCGCGGTAGGAGGCGACGGTGGAGATGCCCATCTTGGACATGACCTTCAGCACGCCCTTGCCGAGCGCGTAGATCAGGTTGCGGATGGCCTTCTCGGGCTCGATGCCGTTGATGAAGGTGCCGGCCCGCAGCAGGTCCTCGACGGACTCCATCGCCAGGTACGGGTTGACGGCGGCGGCGCCGTAGCCGATGAGCAGGGCGACGTGGTGGACCTCGCGGACGTCACCGGCCTCGACCAGCAGGCCCACGTGGGTGCGCTGCTTGGTGCGGATGAGGTGGTGGTGGACGGCCGCGGTGAGCAGCAGCGACGGGATCGGCGCGTGCTCGGCGTCCGAGTGGCGGTCGGAGAGCACGATCAGGCGGGCGCCGTTGTCGATGGCGGCGTCGGCCTCGGCGCAGATCTCCTCGATGCGCGCGGCGAGGGCGTCACCGCCCCCGCTCACCCGGTACAGGCCGGACAGCGTGGCGGCCTTCATGCCGGGCATGTCGCCGTCGGCGTTGATGTGGATGAGCTTGGCCAGCTCGTCGTTGTCGATCACCGGGAAGGGCAGCACGACGCTGCGGCAGGACGCGGCCGTCGGCTCCAGCAGGTTGCCCTGCGGGCCGAGCGAGCTGCGCAGCGAGGTGACCAGTTCCTCGCGGATCGCGTCCAGCGGCGGGTTGGTGACCTGCGCGAACAGCTGGGTGAAGTAGTCGAAGAGCAGGCGCGGGCGCTCGGAGAGGGCCGCGATCGGCGAGTCGGTGCCCATGGAACCGATGGGCTCGGCGCCGGACTTGGCCATCGGCGCCAGGATGACCCGCAGCTCCTCCTCGGTGTAGCCGAAGGTCTGCTGGCGGCGGGTGACCGAGGCGTGGGTGTGCACGATGTGCTCGCGCTCGGGCAGGTCGCCCAGCTCGATCTCGCCGGCCTCCAGCCACTCGGCGTAGGGGTGTTCCGACGCGAGCGTCCGCTTGATCTCGTCGTCCTCGATGATGCGGTGCTCGGCGGTGTCGACGAGGAACATGCGGCCGGGCTGCAGGCGGCCCTTGCGGACGACCTTGGAGGGGTCGATGTCGAGGACGCCGACCTCGGAGCCGAGGACGACGAGGCCGTCGTCGGTGACCCAGTAGCGGCCGGGGCGCAGACCGTTGCGGTCGAGAACGGCGCCGACCTGGGTGCCGTCGGTGAAGGTGACGCAGGCGGGGCCGTCCCAGGGCTCCATCATCGTGGAGTGGAACTGGTAGAAGGCGCGCCGGGCCGGGTCCATGGAGTCGTGGTTCTCCCACGCCTCGGGGATCATCATCAGCACCGAGTGGGGCAGCGAACGGCCGCCCAGGTGCAGCAGTTCGAGGACCTCGTCGAAGGACGCCGAGTCGGAGGCGGCGGGCGTGCAGATCGGGAAGACCTGCTCCAGCTTCTCCGGGGTGCCGAACAGCTCGGAGTACAGCTGGGACTCGCGGGCGCGCATCCAGTTGCGGTTGCCCATCACGGTGTTGATCTCACCGTTGTGCGCGACGAAGCGGTACGGGTGCGCGAGCGGCCACGACGGGAAGGTGTTCGTGGAGAACCGGGAGTGCACGAGCGCGATCGCGGATGCGAACCGGCGGTCGGACAGGTCCGGGAAGAAGGGCTCCAGCTGGCCCGTGGTCAGCATGCCCTTGTAGACGATCGTCCGCGCGGACAGCGACGGGAAGTAGACGCCGGCCTCGCGCTCGGCGCGCTTGCGCAGCACGAAGGCCTTGCGGTCGAGCGCGATGCCCTCCGACACGCCGTCGGTGACGAAGAGCTGCCGGAAGGCGGGCATCGTCGAACGGGCGGTGGCGCCGAGCAGCTCGGGCGCGACGGGGACCTCGCGCCAGCCGAGGACGGTCAGGCCCTCGTCGGCGGCGATCGTCTCAATCCGCGAGACGGCCTCGTCGGTGCCGTCCTCGGGCAGGAAGGCGATACCGGCGGCGTAGCCACCGGCCTGTGGCAGATGGAATCCGGCCACCTCACGGAAGAAGGCGTCCGGCACCTGGGCGAGGATGCCCGCGCCGTCACCGGAGTCCGGCTCGGAGCCGGTGGCCCCGCGGTGCTCCAGGTTGCGCAGCACGGTGAGCGCCTGCTCGACCAGCGCATGGCTCGCCTCACCGGTGAGGGTCGCCACAAAGCCGACGCCACAGGCGTCGTGCTCGTTGCGGGGGTCGTACATACCCTGCGCAGCAGGGCGAGCATCCATGAACGACCAGTTCTGGCCATTCTCGGAGTGCTGGGACGGCTGGCGCGTCGTACGCATCGGCTCTCCCGTCGTCATGTGGCATGTTCAGGTGCCGAGGGACGACGCTGGCCCTCTGCGTGAGATCAAAATTTCGTGCAGGTTACATGATGAAGCGGTTCTCGGGAACCGGATAGACCGTTTCAACATGCGGACGCCGCGGGGTCGCGGCATGGGTACCGCGCACGGGCGGCGAAGGTATGTGGGACCGCATCGGACAGATCGATGTCCGTCGGTCCGGAAGATCGGGCGGGCAGCGTCGCTCACCCGGAGGTGCGCCGCAGGCCTCATTGCCCGCAGCGCTTACGGCTCATGCCCAGTGGTTAAGCGCTCGAAACCAGCGAGTAACGGCTACTTATGCGGCCCAACGCATAAGTCCGAGCCTCCCTATCCTACGGCCGTTCCGAACAAACTGCCCAGGGCGTACGTCACACCGGCCGCCGCACCACCGAGCGCGAGCTGCCTGAGCCCGCTGAACCACCAGGTCCGCGCGGTCACCTTGGCCACCACGGCACCGCATCCGAACAGCCCGAGCAGCGCGAGCAGCACCGCCGGCCACAGCGCGCTAGCCCCGAGCAGATACGGCAGTACGGGGAGCAGGGCGCCCAGCGCGAACGAGCCGAAGCTCGACACCGCGGCGACCAGCGGCGACGGCAGATCCCCGGGGTCGACGCCGAGCTCCTCGCGGGCGTGTATCTCCAGCGCCTGCTCGGGATCCTCGGACAGCTGCCGGGCCACCTCACGGGCCAGCCCCGGCTCGACACCGCGCGCCTCGTAGAGCCGGGCGAGCTCGGCCTCCTCGTCCTTGGGGTGCTTGCGCAGCTCACGCCGCTCGACGTCCAGCTCGGCCTCGACCAGCTCACGCTGCGAGGCCACCGACGTGTACTCACCGGCGGCCATGGAGAAGGCACCGGCGGCGAGGCCCGCGAGCCCGGTCAGGACGATGGTCTGCTGACTGACCGCACCACCCGCGACACCGGTCATCAGGGCGAGGTTGGAGACCAGGCCGTCCATCGCGCCGAAGACGGCGGGGCGCAGCCAGCCGCCGTTGACATCCCGGTGCGTGTGGTTGTCGCGGTGCGCCTCGTGCAGCGCCGCCTCGGTCTCGATGATGGCCATACCGGTCCCCCAGAAGCTTGTTCGGACGAGAGTTTGGACGAGTTCTACTTTTCGACAACGACCAGACTACGCCCCGCATTCCACCCCCGCCAGCAAGGAAAGGCTGGGCTAACCTGCGGTTTTACCGTTCCGCGCTCATCAGAATGCGATCCCGCTCAAATGTCGTCCGGGTGACGCTGAGGCCTGTGAGGCTGCGCGGCACACCGCACCGGGGGACAGTTCCGCAAAGGGTTCCGTGCCCTGAGAGGAGAGGCCGCGATGCCATCGATCGCCCGCGTTCCCTCGGTCCCGGCCCCCGGGGACGCCGCCGAACTCCGCGCCCGGGCCCGCGGCGCCCTGCTCGGCCTCGCCGTCGGCGACGCCCTCGGCGCCCCCGCCGAGAACCTGAAGCCCTCCGAGATCCGCGCCCGCTGGGGCCGTATCACCGGTTACGTCACCGACCGCCCGTCGGGCACGGACGACACCGAGTACGCGATCTTCTCGGGCCTGCTGCTCGCCCGGCACGGCTCCGCGCTCACACCCGCGCACGCGGAGGCCGCCTGGCACGCCTGGATCGCGGACCGCGCCGAGGGCCAGTTCCGGGGCGCGGGCTTCAGCGAGCGCGGCACCCTGGAGAACCTCCGCCGCGGCCTCGCCGCTCCCATCTCCGCCCAGCACCGCCACGCCTGGAGCGACGGCCTCGCGATGCGCGCCGCGCCCTTCGGGGTGTTCGCCGCTGGCCGCCCCGCCGAGGCGGCCCGCCTGGTCGCGATCGACGGTTCGGTCAGCCACGACGGCGAGGGCATCTACGGCGGCCAGGCGGTCGCGGCCGGGGTCGCGGCGGCGATGGCGGGCGCCCCACCCATCACCGTGGTCGCCTCCGCCCTCGCCGTCGTACCGGACGACTCCTGGACCGCCCGCTCTTTGCGCCGCGCCGTCGCCGTCGCCCACCGCGGCGAACGCGCCGTCCGCTCCGCCGTGGTCATCGGCGGCTACCCGTGGACCGACCTCGCGCCCGAGGCGGTCGCCCTGGCCTTCGGCGCGTACGCGGCGGCCGACGGCGACTTCAAGGAGGCGGTGCTCACGGCCGTCAACATGGGCCGCGACGCCGACACGACCGCCGCCGTCGCCGGCGCCCTGGCGGGCGCGACGCAGGGTGAGTCCGCGATCCCGGAGGAGTGGGCGGCGCCGATCGGCCCGGCCCGGGGAAGCTGCCTGCCGTCGATGGCCGGTCACCACGTACTGGACGTGGCGGACCTGCTGACGCCGGAGGTGGAGGAAGGCGTAGCTCTCGTACCGGGGACCGATCTCGAACCGGCGACCGATCTCGTACGAGAGACAGACCCACTGCGGCACAACGCCTGGCCGCCCCCCGATCCCACCGTCTTCGTCCTCGCCCCCGACCAGGACGAGGTACGGCCGTGACCCGCCGGGTCGAGGGCCTTCTGCTGGGCCTCGCCGTGGGCGACGCCGCCGGGTGGCCTGCCGCCCGCCACCGGGCCGCCCGCATGCCCGAGTGGACCCGCCGCCTCACCCGCGAACTCGACACCTTCGCCGAACACAACGCCACAACCACCCTCCCCGTCCCCATCGCCCTCAACCAGCCCCCCGAACCCCTCCGCCTCGGCCCCTCCGACGACGCCGAGTGGGCGGTGTTCGCGGCGGAGGCGGTACTGCGGGCCGGCGACGACACCGCCCTCGGCGACCTCAGCCGGGAACGCCGGGTACGCGCCGCCATCGACCTCACCTGGACCGCCGTCGCCAGCGAAGTCGCGGCCGCCGCCGAACGCGCCCCCGAGATCGAGTCCGCCGTACTGCCGCTGCGCGCCCGTATCTCCGTCCGGGCCGGCCTCGGCAACCTCGCCGCCGGCCTGCGCCCGCCCGCCACCGGCCACGACAACCCGCACTACTTCGACGACGCGGCCTGCGTACGGGCCTGCGCACTGGCCGTCGCCCACCCCGGCGACCCCGCGCTCGCCGCGTCGCTCGCCGAGTTCGACGCCCGCTACACCCAGGACGGCGACGGCGTGCACGGCGCCCGCGCGATGGCCGCCGCCGTCTCCCTCGCCCTGGCCGGCGCGAACCCGCACGCCTGCGTGACGGCCGCGCTCGCCGAGCTGCCCGAGGAGACGGAGATCGGCCGCAACACCCGCCACGCCCTGCGCCTCGCGGCGGACGCCGTCAGCGCCTTCGCGCTGATCCCCCTCCTGGAACACCAGATCGTGGACCACGTCTACAGCTACGGCATCGCCGCCGCCGAGACGGTCCCGGTCGCCCTCGCCCTCACCGTCGCCTCGCACGGCCGGATCGCGGAGGCGGTACCCGCGGCGGCGTGCCTGTCCCGCGTCGCGGACTCGGCGCCGGCGCTCGCGGGCGCCCTCACCGGCACGCTCGGCGGCGGCGCGTCGATCCCGGCGTCCTGGCGCGACAGCTGCCGGTACCTCTCCGGCTGCGTACTTCCCCGCCTCACCGGCACCGACCTCGTGGAACTCGCCGAACTCCTGGAAGCCGCACAACCGGCCCCGCCAGGGGGATGATTCGGCTCATGACCCCCAAAGGAGAAGAAAGCCGAGCAGACTCTCTCAGCGAGCGGATCTCCCTCAACGACCGGATCACCGGCGCCCTCGTCGGCGCGGCCGTCGGCGACGCCCTCGGCGGCCCCGTCGAGGGCTACTCCCCCGACCAGATCGCCGAACGCCACGGCGGCCGCGTCCACGGCATCGTCGGCCCCTGGAACGGCGCCGCCTGGCGCACCGCCCGCCCCATCGCGCCGTACCACAAGGGCGACGGCCACGTCACCGACGACACATTGCTGACCCACGCGCTGGTACGGGTCTACGCCCAGGTCCGCGACCACCTCGACGCCTACGCCGTCGCCGACCACCTGGTCCCGGACCTGATGACGACCCCGCGCTGGATCCCGGAGCTGGAGGCCGAGGCCCTCCCCCTGCACCGGATCTTCCTGGCGGAGAAGTGGCTGGTGGCCCGGCTCCACTACGGCCATGTCGATCCCCGGGAGGCCGGCGTCGGCAACATCGTCAACTGCGGTGCCGCGATGTACATGGCCCCGGTCGGCCTGGTCAACGCGGCCAACCCGGCGGGCGCCTACGCCGAGGCGCTGGACATCGCGGGCGCGCACCAGTCGTCGTACGGCCGGGAGGCGGCGGGCGTCTTCGCGGCGGCGGTGGCGGCGGCGTGCACTCCCGGGGCGACACCGGAGTCGGTGGTGACGGCCAGCCTGGAGCTGGCGAAGGACGGCACGCGGGCGGCGATCGAGGCGGTGTGCGAAGTGGCCTCCGGACACCGGGACTTCGAGTCGGCCCTGGCTCCACTGCGCGAGGCGGTGGCGCCGTACGACACGGTGGGCCCCGACTACCGGGCTCCTTCCCTCGGCGCCCGCCGCCCGTCCCGGCTGCACTCGATCGAGGAACTCCCCGTCGCGCTGGGCATGTTGCTGGTCGCGGACGGCGACTACCGGCAGGCGGTTCTGGGTTCGGTGAACTACGGCCGCGACTGCGACTCGATCGCCACGATGGCGGGTGCGCTGGCGGGGGCGCTGGGCTCACCGGTGCCTGAGGAGTGGTCGAAGACGGTGGCGGAGGCCAGCCGTCTCGACCTGTGGGAACCGGCGCGAACTCTCAGCGAAGTCACAGCCGAGATCTTCAAACGGGACGTACGCCGGCGCCGTACCCACGAGCAGTTGTTCACCGCGTTGGGAGGCACCGCATGCTCCGCCTGACCTGGGTCCAGCCCGAGGACCTGATCGGCCACGAACTCCGCCAGGCACACCAGGACGGCCGTCGGCCGACAGCCGTCGAGAAACGCTGGCAGGCGGCGGGCGGCCCCGAGGCCCCGGTCCGCGCGGGTGCCTCTCCGCAACCGGCCACCCGGTATCTGCGTCAGCTGGCGGAAGACCTGCTCGACGAACTGGCGGACCTGCCGAGCCGACTGGCGGACAGGGAGCCGACGGGCCTGGGGAGGATCAAGGCTCAGTGCCCGAACTGGCCGTCGCCCGACCGCGCCCCCAACCTTCCGGCCGACCTGGAGTCACGTCTGCACGCCGCGTGGCTGGGACGAGCCGTCGGCTGCCTGCTGGGCAAGCCGGTCGAGAAACTCCCCCTCACCGGCATCCGCCAACTCGCCCGCGCCACCGGCAACTGGCCCCTGAGCGCCTACTTCACGGCACGAGGAGTCCCCCAGACCCTCCTCGACACCTACCCCTGGAACCGCCGCTCGGCCGGCAGCTCCCTCGCCGAGAACATCGACGGCATGCCCGAGGACGACGACCTCAACTACCCCCTCCTCAACCTCCTCCTGCTCCAACGCCACACCAGACAGTTCACCACCACGGACGTGGCCACCCTCTGGCTCGACGAACTCCCCGCAGGCCGCGCCTTCACGGCCGAACGCGTCGCCTACCGCAACCTCCTCACCGGCATCGAGCCCCCGCACACCGCCCGCCACCGCAACCCCTTCCGCGAATGGATCGGCGCCCTCATCCGCGCCGACCTGCACGGCTGGACCAACCCCGGCGACCCCGGCGCGGCGGCCGAACAGGCCCACCGGGACGCCACCCTCACCCACACCGCGAACGGCGTCTACGCCGCGATGTTCATCGCCGCCACCATCGCCGCCGCGGCCACCGGCACCACCGACATTCACACCAGCCTGCGCACCGGCCTCACCGTCGTGCCCCCGCACTCCCGCCTTGCCGAGGCCGTCCGCCACGCCGTCCAACTGGCCGAGTCCCACGAGGACTTCGACACGGTCGTGGACGAACTCCACGCCACCCACGCCGCCTACCACTGGGTCCACGCCATCCCCAACACCGCCCTGATCGCCGCCGCCCTCACCCACGCCGACGGCGACTTCACGGGCGCCATCTGCCGCGCGGTCTCCGGCGGCTGGGACACCGACTCGAACGGTGCGACGGCCGGCAGCATCGCCGCCCTCCTCGCGGGAACCCCCACCGCTCTGCCCGACCGCTGGACGACGCCCCTCAAGAACCGCCTCGCCACCTCCATCGCGGACTTCGACGGCATCGGCTTCGACACGCTGGCCCACCTCACGCACCAGGAGGCGACCCGCCCGTGACGACCACGCACACCCCACCCCTCACCGGCCTCCGCGTCCTCGACATGGCCACCCTCTTCGCCGGTCCCCTCGCCGCCACCCTCCTCGGCGACTTCGGCGCGGAGGTCATCAAGATCGAGCACCCCAAGAGACCGGACCCCTCCCGAGGCCACGGCCCCGCCAAGGACGGCGTCGGTCTGTGGTGGAAGCACCTCGGCCGCAACAAGCGCACGATCACCCTCGACCTCTCCAAGCCCGGCGGCCAGGCCACCCTCCGCCGCCTGGCCGCCGGCGCGGACGTGGTCATCGAGAACTTCCGCCCCGGCACCCTGGAGAAGTGGGACCTCGGCTGGCCGGAACTCTCCGCCGTCAACCCCCGCCTGGTCCTCACCCGCGTCACCGCCTTCGGCCAGTTCGGCCCCTACGCCCGCCGCCCCGGCTTCGGCACCCTCGCCGAGGCGATGAGCGGCTTCGCCGCGATCACCGGCGAACCCGACGCGCCCCCGACGCTCCCGCCCTTCGGCCTCGCCGACTCCATCGCCGGCCTGGCCACGGCGTACGCCGTGATGACCGCCCTCGCCGCCCGCGGGAGCACCGGCGAGGGCCAGGTCGTCGACATGGCGATCATCGAACCGATCCTCACGGTCCTCGGCCCGCACCCCCTCTGGTACGACCAACTCGGCCACGTCCAGCCCCGCACCGGCAACCGCTCCCAGAACAACGCCCCGCGCAACACCTACCGCACCGCCGACGGCAGCTGGGTCGCGGTCTCGACCTCGGCGCAGTCCGTCGCCGAACGCGTGATGCGCCTGGTCGGCCGCCCCGACCTGATCGACGAACCCTGGTTCGCCACCGGCGTCGACCGCGCCCGCCACGCGGACGTCCTCGACGAGGCGGTCGGCGGCTGGATCGCCGAACGCACCCGCGACGAGGTCCTGGCGGCCTTCGAGAAGGCGGAGGCGGCGGTGGCCCCGATCCAGGACGTACGGGGTGTGATGGCCGACCCCCAGTACGCGGCCCTGGACACCATCACCACGGTCGACGACCCCGACCTGGGCCCCCTGCGCATGCAGAACATCCTCTTCCGCCTCTCCGCCACCCCCGGCTCCATCCGCTGGGCGGGCCGCCCGCACGGCGCGGACACCGACGAGGTGCTCACCGAACTGGGCCTGACCCCCGCCGAACTCGCCGCCCTCCGCGCGGAGGGCGCCCTGTGACCCCTCTGACCTGGCTGTACGCCCCCGGCGACCGGCCCGATGTGGTGCGCAAGGCCCTCACCGCGGGCGCCGACGTCGTCGTGATCGACCTGGAGGACGCGGTCGCACCCGACCGCAAGGACTACGCCCGAGCCGCCACGGCGGAACTCCTGTCCGAGCCGCACCACCCCACCCCCGTCCACGTCCGCGTGAACGCCCTGGCCACCCCGTGGGCCGACAGGGACCTGAAGACGCTGGCGGGCCTCCCCGGCGTATCGGGGCTGCGCCTGCCGAAGGTGACGTGCCCCCGCGACATCACGAACACGGCGGAAAGAACAAGCACCGACGGCAGTCGGCCACCACTGTTCGCGCTGCTGGAATCCGCCCTCGCCATCGAGAACGCCTACGCCATCGCCTCCGCCCACCCCGCCCTGCACGGCATCTCCCTGGGCGAGGCGGATCTAAGAGCCGACCTCGGCGTACGCTCCGACAGCGGCCTCGACTGGCCCCGCTCCCGCATCGTCATCGCGGCCCGGGCGGCGGCCCTCGCCCCGCCGCCCCAGTCGGTCCACCCGGACGTCCGCGACCTGGACGGCCTGGCGGCGACCTGCGCCCACGGCCGGGCCCTGGGCTTCCTGGGCCGGGCCGCCATCCACCCCCGCCAACTCCCGATCATCGAACGGGCCTACCTCCCCACCCGGGAGGAGATCGAGAAGGCCGAGACCATCCTGAAGGCGGCGGCCACCAACAGCTCGGCGCAGGCCCTCCCGGACGGCACGTTCATCGACGCGGCGGTGGTCACCGAAGCAACCCGAACTCTGGCCTTGGCCCGGCGCGACTGACCTTCCTGGACACGCGAGGAGGGCGCCCGGAGGAATTCCGAGCGCCCTCGCCCACGTACAACCGACCGTCAGGTCTTCTTCAGGTTCGTCGCCGTCCCTGCCTCGTCCTCGGCCACGTCGGACTTCGCGCCCTCAACCTCTTCATCGGCCTCGTCAGCGCCGTCGGCCTCGGCCCCGGCCTCACCGTCGGAGACACCCGGCTCCACCACGGCCTCCCGGCCCGGCCGCGTCCTGGCGGACAGCACGATGTAGACCACTGCCAGCAGCAGGACGAGCAGCGCGGTCCAGTTGTTCAGCCGCAGGCCCAGGATGTGGTGGGCGTCGTCGACCCGCATGTACTCGATCCAGAACCGGCCCGCACAGTACGAGGCGACGTACAGCGCGAACGCCCGGCCGTGGCCGAGGTTGAACCGCCGGTCGGCCCAGATCACCAGCACCGCGACGCCGATGCACCACAGGGACTCGTACAGGAACGTCGGGTGGTAGTACCCCGGTACCCGCCCGTCCGCCGTGGACGTGATGTGCAGCGCCCACGGCAGGTCGGTCTCCCGCCCGTACAGCTCCTGGTTGAACCAGTTGCCCCAGCGCCCGATCGCCTGCGCGAGGGCGATTCCGGGCGCGATGGCGTCGGCGTACGCGGGCAGCGGGATACCTCGGCGGCGGCAGCCGATCCACGCACCGACCGCACCGAGCGCGATCGCGCCCCAGATGCCGAGGCCGCCCTCCCAGATCTTGAAGGCGTCCACCCAGTTACGGCCCTCGCTGAAGTACAGCTGGTAGTCCGTGATCACATGGTAGAGCCGGCCGCCGACCAGGCCGAACGGCACCGCCCAGACCGCGATGTCGGCCACCGTGCCGGACCGGCCGCCGCGGGCGATCCAGCGCTTGTTGCCGTACCACACGGCCACGAAGACACCGAGGATGATGCAGAACGCGTAACCGCGCAGCGGGATGGGGCCGAGGTACAGCACTCCGCGCGACGGGCTGGGGATGTAGGCAAGTTCCATGGCAAGGTCGACGCTACCCTGCCGGGCCGACCCGGTGGCAGGCAGCCCGGCTACGGCTCCATAACGGGACGGGCCCGCTCCTCACCCCCGCGCGGCCTCCTGTACCTGCTGCTTCAGCTTCGCGGGCGTCATCGTCTGGTCCTGGTAGATGTTCGTACCGTTGAGCAGCACGGTCGGCGTGCCGGTGAAGCCGCCCTTGTTGAAGGCCTCGGCGGACTTGTCGACCCAGCTGTTGTGCGTGCCGTCCTCGACGCACTTGCGGAACGCGGGCGTGTTCAGGCCGTCGACCTTCCCGGCCAGCTCGATGAGCTTGGCGTTGTCCGCGAAGGCGTCGTCGGTCTCCGGCGGCTGGTTGTCGTACAGCACGTCGTGGTACGCGGTGAACCTGCCCACGTCCTGCGCGCAGGCGGCGGCGTTGGCCGCGTTGCGGGAGCCGCTGCCGCCCATGTTGCCGTCGATGATCGTCGCCAGCCGGTACTCCACTCTCAGCTGGCCCGCGTCCGTCAGCTCGTGGATCGTCGAGCGGTAGGTCTGCTCGAAGGACTTGCAGGCCGGGCAGCGGAAGTCCTCCCAGACCGTGAGCGTCGACTTGGCGGTGTTCCTGCCGACCGGGATGGCGAGGTTGTCCTCGCCGTTCGCCCCCGAGGGCGCCACGACCGGGCCCGCGCTGTCGTCGCCGTCCTTGCCGGCGTTCGCGGCGATCACGCCGATCACCGCGGCCAGGCCCAGGACGGCCACGACCGCCGTGCCCACGATCAGCGTCCGTCGGCGCTTCTCCGCGGCCTTGTGCTTCTCACGCTCGACCGCCAGCCGTTCCCGGGCGGTGCGCTTTCCATCACGGTTGTTCTCGCTCACACCCCGCAGAACGAACCGGGGAGGCGCACCGCGCCTCCCCGGTCCAAGGTCCACCCGTACGAGGGACCCGTATGACTTGCAGGTTTGCTACGTCTGACGTGCGGGTTTGCTACGTCGGCTTACGCCTGTCCGCGCACGCCCTTCGCCAGCTCACCCGCGAGCGCGCGGACCGCCTCGACACCGGCCGCGCGGTCCGGTGCGTCCAGCATCCGCTTGACGAAGGCGGAGCCGACGATCACCCCGTCGGCGAAGCCGGCCACCTCGGCGGCCTGCGTCGCGTTGGAGACGCCGAGCCCGACGCAGACCGGCAGGTCGGTGCCGGTGGCCCGGGTCCGCCGCACCAGGTCCTGGGCCTGCGCGCCGACCGTCTCGCGGGTGCCCGTGACGCCCATCAGCGAGGCGGCGTAGACGAAGCCGCTGCCCGCCGCGGTGATCTGCGCGAGCCGCTCGTCCTTGCTGCTCGGCGCGACCACGAAGACCGTCGCCAGGCCGTGCTTCTCGGCGTGCTCCCGCCACAGCGCCGACTCCTGCACGGGCAGGTCGGGCAGGATGCATCCGGCGCCGCCCGCCTCGGCCAGCTCGGCGGTGAAGCGCTCGACGCCGTAGCGGTCGATGGGGTTCCAGTAGGTCATGACGAGGATCGGCTTGCCGGTGGCCTCGTATGCCTCCCGGACCGTGCGCATGACGTCCGCGATCTTCACACCGCCGCGCAGGGCGATGTCGTCGGCGGTCTGGATGACCGGGCCGTCGAGGACGGGGTCGCTGTGCGGCAGCCCCACCTCGACGATGTCGGCGCCGCCGTCGAGGACGGCCTTGATCGCCTCGATGCCGCCGTCCACGGTCGGGAACCCGGCCGGGAGGTAGGCGATCAGGGCGGAACGCCCCTCGGACTTCGTCGCGGCGAGGGTGTCGCTCAGCAGCTGGATGTTCCCGCTCACTTGGCGTCCCCCTCGATCTCGGCGGTGTCGGTGTCCGCGTCGGCGGCGACCTCGGCGTCGGTGTCGTACAGGCCGAAGTAGCG
Organism: Streptomyces spinoverrucosus; assembly: GCF_006539505.1. GTDB lineage: Bacteria > Actinomycetota > Actinomycetes > Streptomycetales > Streptomycetaceae > Streptomyces > Streptomyces spinoverrucosus. The sequence goes on along the minus strand of NZ_BJND01000012.1, from coordinate 76,396 downwards.
GGCGGCGGTGTCCATGTCCTTGTCACCGCGGCCGGACAGGTTGACCACGATCAGCCCGTCCTTGCCCAGCTCCCGGCCGACCTCCAGGGCACCGGCCAGCGCGTGGGCGCTCTCGATGGCCGGGATGATCCCCTCGGTCCGCGACAGCAGCCGCAGCGCCTGCATCGCGGCGTCGTCGGTGATCGCGCGGTACTCACCGCGGCCGGTGTCCTTGAGGTAGGAGTGCTCGGGGCCGATGCCGGGGTAGTCGAGTCCCGCCGAGATCGAGTACGGCTCGGTGATCTGGCCTTCCTCGTCCTGGAGGACGTAGGACCGCGAACCGTGCAGGATGCCGGGCTCGCCCGCGGTCAGGGTGGCCGCGTGCTCGCCGGTCTCCACGCCGTGCCCGGCGGGCTCGCAGCCGATGAGGCGGACGTCGGTGTCCGGGATGAAGGCGTGGAACAGGCCGATGGCGTTGGAGCCGCCGCCGACGCAGGCGATGGCGGCGTCGGGCAGGCGGCCCGCGCGCTCCAGGAGTTGGCGGCGCGCCTCGACGCCGATCACGCGGTGGAAGTCGCGGACCATGGCCGGGAAGGGGTGCGGGCCCGCGACGGTGCCGAACAGGTAGTGGGTGTGGTCGACGTTGGCGACCCAGTCGCGGAACGCCTCGTTGATGGCGTCCTTCAGCGTGCGGCTGCCGGACTTCACGGCGATGACCTCGGCGCCGAGCATGCGCATGCGAGCCACGTTGAGGGCCTGGCGCTGGGTGTCGATCTCGCCCATGTAGATCGTGCAGTCGAGGCCGAAGAGGGCGCACGCGGTGGCCGTGGCGACGCCGTGCTGGCCGGCGCCGGTCTCGGCGATGACGCGGGTCTTGCCCATGCGCTTGGTGAGCAGGGCCTGGCCCAGGACGTTGTTGATCTTGTGGGAGCCGGTGTGGTTGAGGTCCTCGCGCTTGAGGAACACCTTCGCGCCGCCGGCGTGTTCGGCGAACCTGGGCACCTCGGTGAGGGCGCTGGGGCGGCCGGTGTAGTTGACGAGCAGGTCGTCGAGTTCTCGGGCGAACTCGGGGTCGTGCTTGGCCTTGTCGTACTCGACGGCGACCTCGTCGACGGCTGCGACGAGGGCCTCCGGGATGAACTTGCCGCCGAACGCGCCGAAGTAGCCTTCGGCACTCGGGACTTGACCCTCCGGGTCGGGGATGAAGAAGTTGCTGGGCATGATTGAGCCTCACGGTGAGTGTGTGGGATGACACTAATCGCCGTGGGGGCGGAGATTGTCAGTTGGCTGCGGGACCGTTGTGGCTGGTCGCGCAGTTCCCCGCGCCCCTAAAAGCAGGGCGCTGCCATCGGCGGCCGTTTACCTGCCCAGGTTCGTCTCCGATGACGTACCTGACCCTGCGACCGTGCACCCTTCGCGCAGGCGCGCGGCAACCTCGGGGGCGGCAGCCACGCGCGAGGCGGGCGTACCGGTCCGGGGTCGTCATGGTGATCGTCGCAGTCATCGCCGCTCAGCTTATCGGGGATCAGCCCCGGCCGTGCCGGAGTGCGGGATGTGCGCCTGCTGCCACCAGGTCGGACACCGCCGTCTTGGGGTCCTTGCCGGTGACCAGGGACTCGCCTACCAGGACGGCGTCGGCGCCCGCGTTGGCGTAGGCGATGAGGTCGTGGGGGCCGCGGATGCCGGACTCGGCGACCTTGATGATGCCCTCCGGGATCTCCGGCGCGACCCGCTCGAAGGTGCCGCGGTCGACCTCCAGCGTCTTGAGGTTGCGCGCGTTGACGCCGATGAGCTTGGCGCCCGCGTCGACCGCGCGGTCGACCTCGTCCTCGTCGTGCACCTCGACGAGCGGGGTGAGCCCGATGGACACCGCCCGCTCGATCAGGGACTCCAGGGCGGGCTGGTCCAGGGCCGCGACGATCAGCAGCGCGAGGTCGGCGCCGTACGCCCGGGCCTCCCACAGCTGGTACGAGGTGACGATGAAGTCCTTGCGCAGTACGGGGATGTCCACGCGTGCGCGGACCGCCTCCAGATCGGCGAGGGAGCCGCCGAAGCGGCGCTGTTCGGTGAGGACGGAGATGACGGCCGCGCCGCCCGCCTCGTAGTCCGCGGCGAGTCCGGCCGGGTCGGCGATCGCGGCCAGCGCGCCCTTGGAGGGGCTGGACCGCTTGACCTCGCAGATGACCTGCACGCCGTCGCCGCGCAGGGCGGCCAGTCCGTCCTTGGCGGCGGGGGCCTTCGCCGCGCGCTCCTTGAGCTCGTCGAGGCTCACGCGCGCCTGCCGCTCCGCGAGGTCGGCACGGACTCCGTCGATGATCTCGTCGAGCACACTCACGCGAGTGGCCCCCTTCCAGCGGTTGACTGTCACAGCGGCACCGAAGAACAAAACCGGTGGTCACTGCGATGGTATCCGGAGCGAGGCGAAGGCCTCGCATCCGGTTGACGCCGGTCCCACTACCTGGACATCCGCCAGTTGATCAAGGATGGAGCCAGCCACCGAAGGGCAGGTTCCGGACAACGGTGAAGAGCAGCAGCAGCGCGCCCGCTGTCCATATGTACGCCGGCCGCGGATCGAAGCGGAGCCGGCGGCCGCGTGCCGTGTGGACCACCCAGACGGTCCACAGCACGGCGAAGAGCAGATAGCCGGCGACGGCCGGGGCGTTGGCGTGCAGCGCCGTCGCAAGGTCGCCGTGCACGACGGCGTGCGCGCTGCGCAGGCCGCCGCAGCCGGGGCAGTACAGGCCGGTGAAGCGCAGCAGCGGGCAGACGGGGTAGTGGCCGGGTTCGTTGGGGTCCACGGCGCCCACGTAGGCGAAGGCGGCGGCGACGGCCGCGAGGACGCCGACCGGGGCGGCCAGCCGTCTGGCGCGGGTGCTGCGGCTGTCGGCGGTCATGCCCCGCATTGTGCCCGGCCCGGGTGTGGACGCGCGTAAGGGGCGGCCCGGCGTCGCGCCGGGCCGCCCCTCGACGAGGTCGCGGCGGAAGGCCGTACGGGAAGGATCAGCTCTCGGCGGGGACCGGCTCGCGCGTGGTCACGGTCCGCGCGGGCTGCGTCGCGCCGGTCGTCATCTTGAGCGGCTGCGCCTTGGGGGCGCCCAGGCCCATCGCACGCATGATCATGCCGACGACACCACTGAGGACCACGATCACCATGCCGCCCCAGAAGCCGAGCGGGTTGTCCATCACCATGAAGGCGCCCGCGACGCAGAAACCGATGAAGGCGATGATGACACCGGTCCAGGCGGCGGGGGTGTGACCGTGCCCGTGGCTGCTGTCCGCCATTGCTTGCTCCTCGTTGCCGTGTGCGTGTGTGAGCCGGACGCTCGTCGTTCATTGTCCCGTACGCGCGCGCGTGCCATGCGCGGGGGGCTGACCCCGGGTGCGTCTGTTTCGCCACACCGGGGCGAGGGCGGCAATGTCGGCTGCGGCTCGGCAACGCCCTGAAGGGGCGCGGGGAACTGCGCGACCAGCCACGACGGCGCCGCAGATGACCGACCACCCGTCGCGGCACTTCAGCGGAGCGCTTACGCCGGGCCGGTGCCCGTCGGGTCCTCGCCGCGGTCCAGGGCCTTCCAGAGGTCCTCGGGCCGGTCCGGGTCGGCGGAGGCGGCGGTACGGCGCGCGCGGGGGGCGCCGCCTCGTTCGTAGCGGCCGGACATCGCGGGCCACAGGCGGCCGTAGCGCAGGGCGAGCAGTCCGGCGAGCAGGATCAGGGCGCCGCCCACGGCCGCGGCGTACGGCCACGCGGTGTGGGTGAGGGCGTCCACGGTGGCGGAGGTGTCGCCGGAGGCCTGCGCGGCCTTCTGGTCGAGCGCGGAGCTGTCGGAGGCGCCGGACAGGGCGGCGGCGATGGTGCCGGCGCCGCACAGCGCGAGCAGCCCGGCCACCACGAGGCGGCCGGCCCGGCGGACGGCGAAGACGGCGACGAGCGCGGCCAGGCCCACTATGGCGAGCGCGGCGGGGACGCCTGTGACGTCGCTGCCCTTGGCGGTCAGCGGGAAGGCGCCGCCGGCCACCGTCGCGGTGCCCTCCGACCACTGCTGACGGGTGGCCAGCAACGCCACGGCCGCGCCGAGCGCACCGCACAGCAGCGCCAGGGCGAGACTCCGACGACCGGCCCGGGCGGAGGCGGCGGCTTCGGTTCGGGGGTGAGGAACAGCAGTCACGTACTCCACTATCGCGTGCCCTTCGCGTGAACTGTCACCCGGGGCTCACGTGAGAATCGCCCTATTGTCCGAGCCGGTTCGCCGTGTGCACCGCGCGCAGGACTGCCGCCGCCTTGTTGCGGCACTCCGTGTCCTCGGCGATCGGGTCGGAGTCGGCGACGATGCCCGCGCCCGCCTGGACGTACGCCGTGCCGTCGCGCAGCAGGGCCGTGCGGATGGCGATGGCGGTGTCGGAGTCGCCGGCGAAGTCGAGATAGCCGACGCAGCCGCCGTACAGGCCGCGCCGGGACGGCTCCAGTTCGTCGATGATCTGCATCGCGCGCGGCTTGGGCGCACCGGAGAGGGTGCCCGCCGGGAAGCAGGCCGTCAGGACGTCGAAGGCCGTACGGCCCCGCGCCACCCTTCCCGTCACCGTGGAGACGATGTGCATCACGTGCGAGTACCGCTCGATGGACATGAAGTCGACGACCGCCACCGAGCCGGGCTCGCAGACCCGGCCGAGGTCGTTGCGGCCGAGGTCGACCAGCATCAGGTGCTCGGCGCGCTCCTTGGGGTCGGCGAGCAGCTCCTCGGCCAGGGCCTGGTCCTCCTGCGGGGTGGCGCCCCGGGGGCGGGTACCGGCGATGGGGTGGACCATGGCCTGTCCGTCCTCGACCTTGACCAGCGCCTCGGGCGACGAGCCGACGACGTCGAAGCCCTCGAAGCGGAGCAGGTACATGTACGGCGACGGGTTCGTGGCGCGGAGCACCCGGTAGACGTCCAGCGCGCTCGCCGTGCACGGCGTCTCGAACCGCTGCGACGGTACGACCTGGAAGGCCTCGCCGGCCCGGATGCGCTCCTTGATGTCCTCGACGGCCTCCTGGAAGTCGGGGCCGCCCCACAGCGCGCTGTACTCCGGCAGCTCGGAGGGCGGCAGCACCGCCGGCGGCTGCGCCACCGCGCGCGTGAGGTCGTCCTCCATGGCGTCGAGGCGGGCCACGGCGTCGGCGTAGGCCTCGTCGACCCCGGTGTCGAGGTCGTTGTGGTTGATCGCGTTGGCGATCAGCAGGACGGAGCCCTCCCAGTGGTCCATCACCGCGAGGTCGCTGGTCAGCAGCATGGTCAGCTCGGGCAGCCTGAGGTCGTCCCGCTCGCCGGGGCCGATCTTCTCCAGGCGGCGGACGATGTCGTACCCGAGGTAGCCGACCATGCCCCCGGTGAAGGGCGGCAGGCCCTCCTGGTGGGGCGTGTGCAGGGCCTCGACGGTGGCGCGCAGGGCGGCCAGCGGGTCGCCGTCGAGGGGCACGCCCACGGGCGGCTCGCCCAGCCAGTGCACATGGCCGTCCCGCTCGGTGAGCGTGGCGGCGCTGCGGACGCCGACGAACGAGTAGCGGGACCAGGAGCGGCCGTTCTCCGCGGACTCCAGCAGGAAGGTGCCGGGGCGCTCGGCGGCGAGCTTGCGGTACAGCCCGACCGGGGTGTCGCCGTCGGCCAGGAGCTTGCGGGTGACGGGGATGACGCGGCGGTCGGTGGCCAGCTTGCGGAACGTCTCGAGGTCCATGGCGGCCGACCTTACTGACCCAGCGGCAGGACGTCGGAATCGAAGCAGGTGCGCGCGCCCGTGTGGCAGGCGGCGCCGACCTGGTCGACCTTGACGAGCACGGTGTCGGCGTCGCAGTCCAGGGCCACGGACTTCACGTGCTGGACGTGTCCCGAGGTGTCGCCCTTGACCCAGTACTCCTGACGGCTGCGCGACCAGTACGTACAGCGGCCCGTGGTCAGCGTGCGGTGCAGGGCCTCGTCGTCCATCCAGCCCAGCATCAGCACCTCACCGGTGTCGTACTGCTGGGCGATGGCGGGCAGGAGCCCGTCGGCGCTGCGCTTCAGGCGTGCGGCGATCTCGGGGTCGAGGCTGCTGGGCGGCGACGTACTGGTCATGGATGCCATTGTGCCGCGCACCACTGACAGTGACGGAGGGCGTCCACTGGGCGGACCGGACGCCCGGTCGTAGGCTGACTCCATGTCGACCTTTGCCAAGCGTGAACGGCTCCTTCTCGCCGACCTCTTGGAGACCGCCGGTCCGGAGGCCCCCACCCTGTGCGAGGGCTGGCTGACCCGTGACCTGGCCGCGCACGTGGTGGTGCGCGAACGCCGCCCGGACGCCGCCGGCGGCATACTGATCAAGCAGCTCGCGCCACGCCTGGAGAAGGTGATGGAGGAGTACACGGTGAAGCCGTACGAGGAGCTGATCCAGCTCATCCGCACCGGCCCGCCGCGCTTCTCACCCTTCCAGCTCAAGCAGATCGACGAGATGTCGAACACGATCGAGTTCTACGTCCACACCGAGGACGTCCGCCGCGCCCAGCCCGACTGGACGACCCGCGAACTCGACCCGGTCTTCCAGGACGCCCTGTGGTCCCGGCTGGAGCGCACCGCCCGCCTGATGGGCCGCGGCACCCCCACGGGGCTGGTGCTGCGCCGCCCCGACGGCCAGACGGCGGTCGCGCACCGCGGCACGCCGGTGGTCACGGTGACGGGTGAGCCGTCCGAGCTGCTGCTGTTCCTCTACGGCCGGCAGAGCGCCGCCAAGGTGGACGTGGACGGAGACGCGGACGCGATCGCCCGGCTGGAGGAGAACAAGCAGCTCGGCATCTGAGACACAGGCGGCGGCCCGGATCACCAGGCCCGGATCATCGTACGGGGTGACCCGCCGCCCGCAGTGTCTCCTTGACCTCGCCGATCCGCAGATCCCCGAAGTGGAACACCGAGGCCGCGAGGACCGCGTCCGCGCCCGCCGCGATGGCCGGTGGGAAGTCGGCCAGCTTGCCCGCGCCGCCGGAGGCGATCACCGGCACGGTGACGTGCTTGCGGACGGCGGAGATCATCTCCAGGTCGTAGCCGTCCTTGGTGCCGTCGGCGTCCATCGAGTTGAGCAGGATCTCGCCGGCGCCCAGCTCGGCCGCCCGGTGCGCCCACTCGACGGCGTCGATGCCGGTGCCGCGACGGCCGCCGTGCGTGGTCACCTCGAAGGAGCCCGACGAGGTGCGGCGCGCGTCGACCGACAGGACCAGGACCTGGCGGCCGAAGCGTTCGGCGATCTCACGGATCAGGTCGGGGCGGGCGATCGCCGCCGTGTTGACGCCCACCTTGTCGGCGCCCGCCCGCAGCAGCTTGTCCACGTCCTCGGCGGTGCGCACGCCGCCGCCGACCGTCAGCGGGATGAACACCTGCTCGGCGGTGCGGCGCACCACGTCGTACGTCGTCTCGCGGTTGCCCGAGGACGCGGTGATGTCCAGGAACGTCAGCTCGTCAGCGCCCTCGGCGTCGTACACCTTCGCCATCTCGACGGGGTCGCCCGCGTCGCGCAGGTTCTGGAAATTGACACCCTTGACGACCCGGCCGTTGTCGACGTCCAGGCAGGGGATGACTCGGACCGCCAGGGTCATGAATCCACGGCTCCTTACGAGATGCCTCTAGCCTCTGAAGGCTTCCACTTCCACTTCGACCAGGATGCGCGGGTCGACGAAACCCTCCACGACGAGCAGGGTCGACACCGGGCGCACCGCGTCGAACAGCTCCTTGTGGGCCCGGCCCACGGCGTCCACGTCCCGCGCGTGGGTCAGGAACATCCTGGTCCGGATCACGGACCCGACACCGAGCCCGAACTCACCGATCGCCTCGATCGCGCTGGTGAAGGCCACCTTGGCCTGCTCGTACGGGTCGCCCTCCCCGTACAGCACGCTGCCCTTGAAGGACGTCGTGCCCCCCACCAGGACACAGTCGCCCGCCGCGACGGCGCGTGCGAAACCGAAGGACTCTTCCCAGGGACTTCCGCTCTGCACCCGCCGCACGGCATCGGACGTCATGACACTGTGTCCTTTTTCAAGATGTGGCCTCCAAGGCCTCTTCCAGGGTGAACGCCTTCGCGTACAGGGCCTTCCCGACGATCGCGCCCTCGACACCGAGGGGCACGAGCTCGGCGATGGCCCGCAGGTCGGCCAGCGAGGACACGCCGCCGGAGGCCACCACCGGGCGGTCGGTCGCCGCGCAGACGTTCTTCAGCAGCTCCAGGTTGGGGCCCTGCAGCGTGCCGTCCTTGGCGATGTCGGTGACGACGTAGCGCGCGCAGCCCTCCTTGTTGAGGCGCTCCAGCGTCTCGTAGAGGTCGCCGCCGTCACGGGTCCAGCCGCGGCCGCGCAGGGTCGTACCGCGTACGTCGAGACCGACCGCGATCTTGTCGCCGTGCTCGGCGATGACCTTGGCGACCCACTCGGGGGTCTCCAGGGCGGCCGTACCGAGGTTCACGCGCGTGCAGCCGGTCGCGAGAGCGGCGGCCAGCGACGCGTCGTCACGAATACCGCCGGACAGCTCCACCTTGATGTCCATCGCCTTGGTGACCTCGGCGATCAGCGCGCGGTTGTCGCCGGTGCCGAAGGCGGCGTCCAGGTCGACCAGGTGCAGCCACTCGGCGCCCGCCCGCTGCCAGGCGAGGGCGGCCTCCAGGGGGGAGCCGTACGAGGTCTCCGTGCCGGACTCGCCGTGCACGAGGCGGACGGCCTGGCCGTCACGGACGTCGACGGCGGGGAGGAGTTCGAGCTTGGCCATGTCTCTACAGGGTTCCGATCCAGTTGGTGAGCAGCTGCGCGCCGGCGTCGCCGGACTTCTCGGGGTGGAACTGCGTGGCCCACAGGGCGCCGTTCTCCACCGCGGCCACGAAGGGCTTGCCGTGCGTGGACCAGGTGACCTTGGGGGCCCGGAAGGCGGGGTTGTGCGTCTCCAGCGTCCAGTCGTGGACGGCGTAGGAGTGCACGAAGTAGAAGCGCGCGTCCGCGTCCAGGCCGGCGAACAGCTCGGAGTCGGCCGGCGCCTCGACGGTGTTCCAGCCCATGTGGGGCACGATGTCGGCCTGGAGCGGCCCGACCTCGCCGGGCCACTCGTCGAGGCCCTCGGTCTCGACGCCGTGCTCGATGCCGCGGGCGAAGAGGATCTGCATGCCGACGCAGATGCCCATCACGGGGCGGCCACCGGAGAGGCGGCGGTCGACGATCCAGTCGCCGCGGGCCTCGCGCAGGCCGTTCATGCAGGCGGCGAAGGCGCCGACGCCCGGCACCAGCAGGCCGTCCGCGTTCATGGCCTTGTCGAAGTCGCGTGTTATCTCGACGTCGGCACCCACGCGCGCGAGGGCGCGTTCGGCCGACCTCACATTGCCGAAGCCGTAGTCGAAGACCACGACGCTCTTAGGGGTGCTCAATTCCACACCTCCAGCCGCAGGACGCCCGCGACCAGACACATCGCGGCGCCGATGGAGAGCAGCACGATCAGGCCCTTCGGCATCTTCTGCTTGACGAAGGAGATGATGCCGCCGACGAGGAAGAGACCGACGACGATCAGCAGCGTCGAGGTGCCGTTCACAGCGCGCCCTTCGTCGAGGGGAGGATGCCCGCCGCGCGCGGGTCGCGCTCGGAGGCGTACCGCAGGGCGCGGGCGAGGGCCTTGAACTGGCACTCCACGATGTGGTGCGCGTTGCGCCCGTACGGCACGTGCACGTGCAGCGCGATCTGCGCCTGGGCGACGAACGACTCCAGGATGTGCCGGGTCATCGTCGTGTCGTACTCGCCGATCATCGGCGCCATGTTCTCGGGCTCGGTGTGCACGAGGTAGGGGCGGCCGGACAGGTCGACCGTCACCTGGGCGAGGGACTCGTCCAGGGGGACCGTGCAGTTGCCGAATCGATAAATCCCCACCTTGTCGCCGAGCGCCTGCTTGAAGGCGGCGCCCAGCGCGAGGGCGGTGTCCTCGATGGTGTGGTGCGAGTCGATGTGCAGGTCGCCCTCGGTCTTCACGGTGAGGTCGAACAGGCCGTGCCGGCCGAGCTGGTCGAGCATGTGGTCGTAGAAGCCGACGCCTGTCGACACATCGACCTTGCCGGACCCGTCGAGATCGATCTCGACGAGGACCGAGGTCTCCTTGGTGACTCGCTCCACGCGTCCTACGCGGTTCATGCGTTCTGCTCCTTCTTCAGTTCACGGACCGCGTCCAGGAACGCGTCGTTCTCCTCCGGCGTCCCGGCGGTGACCCGCAGCCACCCCGGTACGCCGTTGTCCCGGACCAGCACGCCCCGGTCGAGGATCTTGCGCCAGGCCTCGTGGGCGTCCGGGAAGCGCCCGAACTGCACGAAGTTCGCGTCGGACTCAGTCACCTCGTAGCCGATCGCGCGCAGCTCGGCGACCAGCCGGTCCCGTTCGGCCTTCAGCTGCTCGACATACCCGAGCAGTGTGTCGGTGTGCTCCAGGGCGGCCAGGGCGGTCGCCTGGGTGACGGCCGACAGGTGGTACGGCAGCCGTACGAGCTGCACGGCGTCCACGACGGCCGGGTCCGCGGCGAGATACCCGAGGCGCAGGCCGGCCGCGCCGAAGGCCTTGGACATGGTCCGGGAGATCACCAGATGCGGACGGCCCGCCAGCAGCGGCAGCAGTGAGTCGCCGTGGCTGAACTCGACGTACGCCTCGTCCACGACCACCATCGACGGCTTCGCGGCCTGCGCCGCCTCGTACAGCGCCACCACCGTCTCGCGGGAGACCGCGTTGCCGGTTGGGTTGTTGGGGGTGGTGATGAAGACGACGTCGGGCCGGTTCTCGGCGATCGCCTTCTCGGCAGCGGCGACGTCGATCGTGAAGTCGTCGTTGCGGGGGCCGGAGATCCAGCCGGTGCCCGTCCCGCGCGCGATGAGGCCGTGCATCGAGTACGACGGCTCGAAGCCGATGGCCGTACGGCCCGGTCCGCCGAACGTCTGCAGCAGCTGCTGGATGACCTCGTTGGAGCCGTTGGCCGCCCAGACGTTTGCGCGGCCCACCTCGTGGCCGGAGGTCTTGGTCAGGTACTCGGCGAGCCTCGTGCGCAGCTCGACCGCGTCGCGGTCCGGGTAGCGGTTGAGGTTGCGGGCCGCCTCGCGCACCCGCTCGGCGATCCGTTCGACCAGCGGCTCGGGCAGCGGATACGGGTTCTCGTTGGTGTTCAGCCGTACGGGGACGTCCAACTGGGGCGCGCCATAGGGGGACTTGCCGCGCAGCTCGTCCCGTACGGGGAGATCGTCGATGCCTGTCACTTGCTCTCCGGTACCTTCCAACCGAACCTCGCCTTGATCGCCGCGCCGTGCGCGGGCAGGTCCTCCGCCTCCGCCAGCGTCACCACGTGATGCGCGACCTCGGCCAGCGCGTCCCTCGTGTAGTCGACGATGTGGATGCCACGCAGGAAGGACTGCACGGACAGGCCCGAGGAGTGGCAGGCGCAGCCGCCGGTGGGCAGGACGTGGTTGGACCCGGCCGCGTAGTCGCCCAGCGAGACCGGCGCCCAGGGGCCGATGAAGATCGCGCCGGCGTTGCGGACCCGGTCGGCCACCGCGGCGGCGTCGGCCGTCTGGATCTCCAGGTGCTCGGCGCCGTACGCGTCGACCACTCGCAGGCCCTCGTCGATGCCGTCGACCAGGACGATCGCGGACTGCTTGCCCTTGAGGGCCGGGACGATCCGGTCGTCGATGTGCTTGGTGGCGGCGACCTGCGGCTGAAGCTCCTTCTCCACCGCGTCCGCCAGCTCGGCGGAGTCGGTGACCAGCACAGCCGCCGCCAGCGGGTCGTGCTCGGCCTGGCTGATCAGGTCGGAGGCGACGTGCACCGGGTCGGCGGTGGCGTCGGCGAGGATCGCGATCTCGGTCGGGCCCGCCTCGGCGTCGATGCCGATCTTGCCGGTGAAGTAGCGCTTGGCGGCGGCGACCCAGATGTTGCCGGGGCCGGTGACCATGGGGGCGGGCGGGCAGGACTCGGTGCCGTACGCGAACATCGCCACGGCGGTCGCACCACCGGCGGCGTACACCTCGTCGACGCCGAGCAGGGCGCACGCGGCGAGGATCGTCGGGTGCGGCAGCCCGTCGAACTCGGCCTGCGCGGGCGAGGCGAGCGCGATCGACTCGACGCCGGCCTCCTGCGCGGGCACGACGTTCATGACCACGGACGACGGGTAGACCGAGCGGCCACCCGGCGCGTACAGGCCGACCCGCTCGACCGGCACCCACTTCTCGGTGACCGAGCCGCCGGGCACGACCTCGGTGGTGTGCGTCGTACGGCGCTGCTCGCGGTGGACGAGCCGGGCGCGCCGGATGGACTCCTCCAGGGCGGCGCGCACGGCCGGGTCGAGTTCTTCGAGGGCCTTTTCGAGTGCCGCGGCCGGCACCCGCACCTGGTCGAGCTTGACGCCGTCGAACTTCTCGGCGAAGTCGATCAGCGCCGCGTCGCCCCGATGATGCACGGCCTCGCAGATCGGGCGCACCTTCTCCAGGGCGGCCTGAACATCGAAGTCGGCTCGGGGCAGCAGGTCGCGCAGGGCGGGACCCTCCGGGAGGGCGTCGCCGCGCAGATCGATTCGGGAGATCACGCATCCAATTCTCGCAGACCCGGACGGGGCGCCGTCCGCGCGTTTCAGTGGCTGATACGAGACCCCGCCGACGCCCCGCACCCCCCAGGGGAGATCGGCTGCACGTTGGGCGTTCGGGCCGTCACTCAGCGGGCATGAACGGCAGTACGAAACCGCTGAGCAGCCGGGGAGGAGAGGGAACACCGTGACCGAGGGGGCCGGCATCCGGGACGGGGACCTGCCGGAGGATCTGAGCGCCGCCGAGGCCGGCATGTGGCAGGCCTTCCGCAACGGCAGCGTGTACGACCTGAGCTGCGGGGACACGGTCGTCGACGATCCGCACGGCGGGCATCCCTGGGGGCCCGAGCGGACCGTGCGGGCGCGCATCGTGTGCTGGCTGCTCCTGGACGGGCCGCCCGCGCTCGCGGGCCGGGTGTCCTCGCTGAAGCTGACCGGCGTGCACATCAGCGGCAGCCTGGACCTCGCGGGCGGCACGGTGACGCCGTACGTCGAGCTGCGGGGCTGCCGCTTCGAGCGGGAGATCCTGCTGCCGGAGGCCCAGTTCAAGACCCTGCGGCTGGTGAACTGCTCGGTGCCGCGGCTGGAGGCGGCCCGGGTGCACACCGAGGGGGATCTGCATCTGCCGCGCTGCCGGTTCCACAGCGGCATCAGGCTGACCGACGCGCACATCGGTACGGACCTGCTGCTCAACCAGGCCGTGGTGTACCGGGACCGCACCGGCCGTTCGATCGCCGCGGACGGTATGACGGTCGGCCAGGACCTCCAGGCCGAGATGCTGGAGTCGCACGGCGAGCTGAGCCTGCGCAGCGCGAAGGTGGGCGTCTCGCTCAGCCTGCGCGGGGCCCGGCTGCGCAACCCGTACACCCGGCTCGCGCTGAACGCCCCGCAGCTGACCGTCGAGCGCACCCTGTACCTCACCCCGGCGGGTGTCGGCAGCCTGCAGCTCGCCGGGCGCACACCCGCGCGCGGGACGCGGATACAGCACTTCGAGTGCCAGGGAGGGGTGCGGCTGGACGACGGCCGGTTCGGGGACGCGGTCGACCTGGAACGCGCCCGGTTCACCTTCACCGACGAACAGGAGCTGTCGCTGCGCCGGGTCCAGGTGCCCGAGCTGCGCTTCCTCGGGGAGCGGCCGCAGCGCGGCAAGGTGGTGCTGTCCGGCGCGCGGGTCGTCAACCTGGTCGACCGGGCGAGCAGCTGGCCGGGCCCCGGCAATCTGTACATGCCGGGTTTCGCGTACGAGAACCTGGTGCCGCAGGGGCCGTTCCCGCTGGCGGAGCGGCTGGAGTGGGTGGCCGCGGCGACCGCTGAGTACCACCCGGAGCCGTACGAGCGGCTGGCCGCCGTGCTGCGGGCGAGCGGGGAGGACGAGGACGCGCGCGAGGTGCTGCTCGCCAAGCAGCGCCGCCGCCGGGAGACCCTGCCGCCGGCCGGCAAGTTCTGGGGGTACGCGCAGGACCTGGCGGTGGCCTACGGGTACCGGCCGGGGCGGGCCGCGGTGTGGATGGCGGTGCTGTGGGCGGCCGGCTCGCTGGCCTTCGCGTACGCCGGGCGGCCCCGGACGGGTGGCAGCGCCGGTGACCCGCCGTGGAACCCGGCCCTGTTCGCCCTGGATCTGCTGCTGCCGGTGATCGACCTGGGGCAGGTGGGTGTCTGGCATCTGGACGGCGGCTGGCAGTGGCTCGCCGCCGCGCTGGTCCTGCTCGGCTGGATCCTGGCCACGACGGTGGCGGCGGCGGCGACCCGGCTGCTGCGGCGCAATTAGGACAGGTCCTGCAGGGCCTGTCCGGCGGATCCGGTCACGCCGGCGCGGGCCTCGGTCGGGGCTCCGGGGAGGGCGGGGCGGACGGGCAGGGCCGCGCGACCATTAGGCTCTTGGGTCGTGACCACCGTCCGGCTGCCGCTCTTCCCCCTGAACACGGTGCTGTTCCCGGGGCTCGTGCTCCCCTTGAACGTCTTCGAGGAGCGTTACCGCGCCATGATGCGCACGCTCCTGAAGACCCCCGAGGACGAACCGCGCCGCTTCGCCGTCGTGGCGATCCGCGACGGCCACGAGGTAGCACCGAGCGCGCCCGGCATGCCCGACCCGACGGCGGTGCCCGAGCGAGGGCCGGCGGCCGGGTTCGGCGCGGATCCGGTCAAGGCGTTCCACGGCGTGGGCTGTGTGGCCGACGCGGCGACGATCCGGGAGCGGGCCGACGGCACGTTCGAGGTGCTGGCGACCGGGACGACCCGGGTGCGGCTGCTGTCGGTGGACGCGTCGGGGCCGTTCCTGGTGGCCGAGTTGGAGGAGCTGCCGGAGGAGCCGGGTGACGAGGCGGGGGCGCTGGCCGAGGGGGTGCTGCGGGCGTTCCGGCAGTACCAGAAGCGGCTGGCGGGGGCGCGGGAGCGGTCGCTGTCGACGGGCGGGGAGCTGCCGGACGAGCCGTCGGTGGTGTCGTTTCTGGTGGCGGCCGCGATGATGCTGGACACCCCGACGAAGCAGCGCCTGCTCCAGGCGCCCGACACGGCGTCCCGCCTGCGCGACGAGCTGAAACTCCTTCGCTCCGAGACGGCCATCATCCGTACGCTGCCCTCGCTGCCGGCGTCGGATCTGACGCGGGCGCCGACGAGCCTGAACTGACCTGACACGACCTGGGGAACAGCCCGGATGGCAAAGAAGCCGAAGAAGAACCAGCAGTCCGGCGGCACGCCCGCGACGGTGGCGCTGACGGCGGCGGGCGTGGAGTTCACGATCCACTCCTACGACCACGACCCGTCCCACCCCTCGTACGGCGAGGAGGCGGCGGAGGCGATGGGCGTCTCACCGGACCGTGTCTTCAAGACGCTGGTGGCGGACGTCGACGGCACCCTGACGGTGGCGGTGGTCCCGGTGGCGGGCACGCTGGATCTGAAGGCCCTGGCGTCGGCGGTGGGCGGCAAGAAGGCGACGATGGCGGACCCGTCCCTCGCCGAACGCACCACGGGTTACGTCCGAGGCGGTATCTCGCCGCTCGGCCAGCGCAAGCAACTCCCCACGGTCCTGGACGCCTCGGCCGCCGCCCACGCCACGATCTGCGTCTCGGCGGGCAGGCGGGGCCTGGAGGTGGAGCTCGCCCCGGACGACCTGACCAAGCTCACCGAGGCGACCCTGGCCCCGATCGGCCGCGCCTGACCTCTCGACGGCTTGTCCTTCCTCGGTTAATGAGAAAGGACATGTCGAAGAAAACCCGGAAACGCAAATGGCGCATCCGAAAACGCCGAGCGAACCACGGCCGACGTCCGTCGTAGGAACGGGGCTTGCCGACTACGTGCAGCGGCTCTGCGCAGCTGCCGGGCGGTGGTTACGACTGGCCGCCTCACTCCGCGCAGCTGGCGGCTCCCGCCACCGCAGGCGGCTCCCGCCCAGCAACGCCGGGCGTCTCGCAGCGCGGCGTAGCTGTGGGCAGTCGTGCCTCCCCCAGTGCCTTAAGGGCCTGGGGGACCCCCAGGGCGGCACCCCGTTGCGCCGGGCTGCGTGACGCCCCGGCCCAAGCACCAACGCCGCAGAAAGCTACCGAACCTCTCCGTGCGGCCCGTACCCCACCGGCTCGGGATCCCGGGGGCCGAACAACGCCGTCAGCCCCAGATGGACGAGCACCCCCGAGAACGGCCAGGCCAGCAACGCCCCCTTCGCCGCCAGCTTCAGCGGCGCCGAGAACGTCACGCCCTTGCCCACATCCTTCGCCTGCGCCAGCACATCCTGCGCGGGGCCGAGCCACACCCCCAGCCGCCAGGCGAGCAACGACCCGAGCAGCCCGCCGACCCCGAGCGCGACCACGCCCGGCACACCCCCACGCCGCCGCACCAGGAACACCACCAGCGCGCTGACCACACCGAACGCCAGCGCGAGCAGGGTGAACGTTCCGTCGACCCCGATCGACTGCTCCCCCTCGGTGTCCTTGAGGTAGACGACCCACGCCCCGTCCACCACGTCACCGACCAGCGGCACACGCGGAGCCAGCCAGTTCCACAGCACCCCGAGCAGGGCTCCGCCCAGAGCCAGAGCCACCGTGATCACGGCGGCCTCCCGCAGCTCGGTCCTCATCCCGGGCCCGTCCTCACCCGCGCTGCCGGGAGCGACGGCGTGATGATGCGCGTCCACCCCGTGCCCGGCCCCGGCCGGGGGCCACGCGCTGTGCGAGGACTGTTCATGCGGCGGCGGAGGTGGCGTCAACGGTGCTGTCACCCTGACATCGTGCCAGGCCCGTCCGCAGGACGCGTCACCGGACGGCGGCCCGGCGGTACGCCCAGGTGGCGACGGCGAGCGAGATCACTCCGACCCCGGCGCACACGGCGAGGTCCCCGGCGACCCGCGCCCAGTCGGGGTTCGCCGCGAAGGTCCGCGCGTACGCCTCCACCCCGTACGTCGACGGCAGCAGATCCCGAGCGAACCGCACAACCTCCGGCATCCGGTCCGGCGGCAGCACGCCCAGCAGCAGCGCCGCCGACATCCCAAGCTGCCCCAGCAGCGTGGCCAGCTCCGGCCGCGGCGCGAGCAGCCCGCAGGCCGCCCCGAGCCCGGACAGCGCGGCCCCGGCCAGCGGAATCACCGCCAGCAGCACCCACAGATTGGCCAGCGGCAACCCGAACAGCACGCACCCGAAGACGGCGGTCACCAGCGTCCCCGGCACCGTGAAGGACGCGTACGCCCCCGCGGCCCCCAGCACCACCGCGGCCGGCGGCACAGGCAGCGTGGCGTAGTGGTCGAGCCCGCCGGTGGCCCGCAGCTGCCCGAAGTACTGTGCGAGCAGGTTCAGCGCGACGAACGCGACGACCACGACCGACGACCCGGCGACCACGGCGTGCGCCTCGCCGCCACCGTCCACCACGCCCCGCATCATGATCATGATGCCGACGGACTGGAAGGTCGCCACGAACAGCAGCGGAATCCGCGCCACCCGCGCCCGGGACAGCTGCGCCCGGTACACGGCCGCCAGCGACGGCCACAGCCGCGCGGGCGGCGCGAGCTCGGCCGCGCCCCGGGCCGCTCCGTCGGCGGCCAGGGCGCTGCCCGGCAGCACCTCTGCGGGTACGACACTCACGTCGCGCTGCTCCCCTTCCCCGGTTTCACTCCGGCGCTCCCCCCGTTCGGTACGGATGTGACGGCCCGACCACTCAAGCCCGTGCTGCGACGACTCACGCTCATGCCTTGACCAGCCCCTGCCGCGCCGCCCCACCCAGCGCCATGTACACGTCCTCCAGGCTCGGCGTGGTCAGCGTGAAGTCGTCCAGCGCGGCGAAGGCGGCCCCGCCGGTGACCGTCGAGACGACCGCGCGCGCCTCCTCCGGCGCCAGCCGCAGCGTCCAGCGCCGCCCGGACTCCACGACCCGGTCCCGCAGCGCGGCCACCTCGGGCACGTCCAGCGGCGCCCGCTCCCGCCACACCAGGTCGACCCGCACCTCACCGGCGACCTGCTCCTTCAGGCGGGAGGGCGTGTCGCAGGCGATCACGCGCCCCTGGTCCAGCACGGCGACCCGGTCGAGCACGGTCTCGGCCTCGATGACGTTGTGGGTGACCAGCACGACGGTCGTACCGCGCTCGGCCCGCCGCCGGTCCACGGCGGCCCACACGGCCCGCCGCGCCACGGGGTCCATCGCCGCGGTCGGCTCGTCCAGCACGAGCAGCGGCCGCTCCCCGACGAGCGCCGCGGCGACACAGGCCAGCCGCCGCTGCCCACCGGACAGCTTCTTCAGCGGCCGCCCGGCGATCGCGGTGAGCCCCAGCTCCTCCAGTACGGCGTCCCGCTCGTCCCGCGCCTGCCGCGCTTCCAGCCCGCGCAGCCGCCCGGTGGTCTCGGCGGCGAGGGACACGCTCAGTTCGTCGAGGGCGGTGGACTCCTGCCCGAGGTAGGCGAGGATCCGCGAGGCCCGCTCCGGGTGCCGCACGATGTCGTGCCCGAGGATCTCGACGCTGCCCCTGTCGGGCCGCATCAGCCCGGTCAGCTGCCTCACGAGGGTGGACTTGCCGGCCCCGTTCGGCCCGAGCAGCCCGAAGATCTCACCCCGGCGCACATCCAGCCGTACGTCGTCGGTGGCCCGGACCTCGGGGGTTCCCGGCGCCCCGCGCCGACCCCTTACCGCCGGATAGGTCTTGGTCAGCCCGCGCACCGCACACACGACCTCACCACTGTCCCGGTAGGTCGGTGCCGCGCGCGTACTCACAAGGGACGAGCCTACGGGGTCCACACCCCCGGCACGCTCCCGGGTCGGCCTACGCCGCGAAAACCGCCACTGGGCCCAGAAGGTTCACTGCTCGCCGGCAGGAGCCGGTTCCGCCGCCGTCCGTACGTCGATCTCCCGCCAGAACCCGGCCCGGATCGCGTACCGGTCGTGCTCGTCGATCTGGTCGTCCTTGTGGGCGAGCAGCCCGAAGCGGGCGGCGTACCGCAGCAGCTCCCCGTCGATCCGGTGCGGGATGCGCGGATACATGCCGGACAGCTTCTGCAGGTGGCTCTGGTCGCCGAGCCGGGACATCCACCGCCGCGCGAACACCTGTCCGACCTCGTACGGGTCCCCGCCGACGGTCGTGATGTCCTCCTCGCGGTCGGCCCAGCGCTGTTCCGCCGTGGTCAGCTGCGCCAGCGTCGGCATCGAGGCGACCTCGGGCGGCTCCGCGGCGACGCCGGGCCGGTCCACCCAGCCCTTGTCGGAGGACCAGCGCAGGGTGGCGGTGGCGGGTTGCGGGGGCTGCGGGCCATGCGCCCGGAGCGCGGCGAGGTCCTTGGGCGTCGGCACGCCCTTCGGCGCCGGCACCCGCTCCTCGGCGCCGTTCTGCGCGGCGGCGGGCACGGTGCGCGGCGGCTCCTCGGTGGGCCGCTCGGCCGCCGGGGCGAGCGTGGCGTCGGGCAGCGGCGCGGACAGGATCGCGGCGATCTCCGGCCGTGGCGCGGGCGGCGGCGCGCAGATCCCACCCAGCTCCTTGGCGCGTACGGCCTTGGTGATCCACGTCCGGTCGAGCACGCGCCGCTCGTCGGCCTCGGCGACCAGGTCCTCGGACTGGTTGTAGTCACCGTCGGCGGCCTGCACGGCCCACAGGTGTACGGCGACCCCGTGCTCCTTGGCGGCCATCATGCCCGGCAGCAGATCGCCGTCGCCGGTCACCAGGACAATGTCGGAGCAGGCGCGGTTGCGGGCCAGCTCGGTGAGCTCGGCGTGCATCGCGGCGTCGACGCCCTTCTGGTTCCAGCGGCCGTCGCTGCGGGTGAGCGCGCCGAGCCGGACCGTGACGCGGGGCATCACGCGCAGCCTGCGGTGCTCGGGCTGCGGGACTCGGTCGGGGGCGCCGTCGAACCAGTAGATGCGCAGCAGCGGCCGTTCCGTGTCGGCCTCGGCGCGTTCGCGCAGCCCTTGGATGAGGGCGGTGTGGTCGACGGTGATGCGGGACCGCGACGGCTCCCCGGCGAGGAGACTGGCGGCGGCCCCCAGCAGATACCCGGCGTCCACCAGGACGACGCAGCGGTCCACGCGACTCACCCTCTTCCCGGGAGGTTTGCTTCGGGCTTGCTTCGAGTCTGCCCGACCACGCGGGGGTTAACGGCCCGAACTCGATCTTCGGCGTGGCGTTTGTGGGATTCGCGCTCCGTTCCGACTCCGACAAGCCCTGTTACAGACGGTAATTGTCCGACATGCGTTTGTTGTCAGCCTATGTGAATCTGGTCCCGGCCCTGGCCCCTAGATCCCCCACAGGAGGCAGATCACCATGGCCAAGAACAAGAACCGTGACCGTAAGCAGCAGCAGACCAGCCGCGCGCAGCAGCAGCCGGAGCAGTCGTCGGCGGAGCCGATGTCGGAGCAACATGCCGCGCAGCCGTCGCCCATAGACGTGGCCCGCAAGGGCCGGCAGAAGCGCTTCGGCCACAACTGACATCCGTATGACGGGCCGTCGCGGCCCAGGCACATGACGAGGGGCGCATCCCGGATCGGATGCGCCCCTTGCGTGCATCGGGAAGCCGGGCCTCAGCCCGCCAGACAGGACGGCCCGAGCAGCACCTTCAGATCACCGAACAACGCCGGGTCGGGCTTCACCCGGTGCCGGTCCAGCCGCAGGACGGTCGTCTTCGTCGGCCCCTGGAGCTTGATCCGCACCTCGCTGTCGCCCTTGTGGTGGGTGAGGATCTCACCGAGCCGGCTGACCATGGGCGGAGTGACCTTCACCGCCGGGATGGTGAGCACCACGGGCGCGTTGGTGCCCGCGTTGGACAGGTCGGGGACCATCAGTTCCATCGCGACCAGCCGCGGCACGTCCTCGCGCTTGTCGAGCCGTCCCTTGACGAAGACCACGGCGTCCTCGACGAGTTGGGTCGACACCAGCTGGTACGTCGCCGGGAAGAACATGCACTCGATGGAACCGGCGAGGTCCTCGACCGTGGCGATCGCCCAGGCGTTGCCCTGCTTGGTCATTTTGCGCTGCAGGCCCGAGATGATGCCGCCGATGGTGACGACCGCGCCGTCGCCGAAGTCACCGCCGGTGAGCTGGGCGATGCCCGCGTCGGCCTTGTCGGACAGCACGTGCTCCAGGCCGAAGAGCGGGTGGTCGGAGACGTATAGACCGAGCATCTCCCGCTCCTGGGCGAGCAGATAGGTCTTGTCCCACTCGTCGGGCGAGAACTCCACGTCCAGGCCGAAGCCCGGCTCGCTGCTCGTCTCCTCGCCCATGCCGCCGAAGAGGTCGAACTGCCCCTCCGCCTCCTTGCGCTTGACCGCGACCACATTGTCGATCATCGGCTCGTACTGCGCCGTCAGGCCCTTGCGGGTGTGGCCCATGGTGTCGAACGCGCCCGCCTTGATCAGCGACTCCGTGGTGCGCTTGTTGCAGACGACCGCGTCGACCTTGTCGAGGTAGTCGGGGAAGGAGGCGTACTTCCCCTTCGCCTTGCGGCACTTGATGATCGAGTCGACCACGTTCGTACCGACGTTGCGCACGGCGGACAGGCCGAACAGGATCACGTCGTCACCCTGTGCGGCGAAGTTCGACTCGGACTCGTTGACGTTCGGCGGCAGCACCCGGATGCCCATGCGGCGGCACTCGTTGAGGTAGACCGCCGACTTGTCCTTGTCGTCCTTGACCGAGGTGAGCAGCGCGGCCATGTACTCGGCGGGGTGGTTCGCCTTCAGGTACGCGGTCCAGTACGAGACCAGTCCGTACGCCGCCGAGTGCGCCTTGTTGAACGCGTAGCCGGCGAACGGGACCAGCACGTCCCACAGCGCCTGGATGGCTTCGTCGCTGTAGCCGTTCTTGCGGGCGCCGCCCTGGAAGATGACGAAGTTCTTCTCCAGCTCCTCGGGCTTCTTCTTGCCCATCACGCGGCGGAGGATGTCGGCCTCGCCGAGCGAGTAGCCCGCGATGATCTGGGCGGCCTTCTGCACCTGCTCCTGATAGACGATCAGGCCGTAGGTGACGTCCAGGACCTCCTTGAGCGGCTCCTCCAGCTCGGGGTGGATCGGTGTGATCTCCTGCTGGCCGTTCTTGCGCAGGGCGTAGTTCGTGTGGGAGTTCATGCCCATCGGGCCCGGGCGGTACAGGGCCGAGACGGCGGAGATGTCTTCGAAGTTGTCCGGCTTCATCAGCCGG
Source organism: Streptomyces spinoverrucosus (assembly GCF_006539505.1). Taxonomy (GTDB): domain Bacteria; phylum Actinomycetota; class Actinomycetes; order Streptomycetales; family Streptomycetaceae; genus Streptomyces; species Streptomyces spinoverrucosus. The sequence goes on along the minus strand of NZ_BJND01000012.1, from coordinate 54,253 downwards.
AGCAGCGAGCGCATGGGGCCGCCGTCGAACTGGAAGACGCCGAGGGTGTCGCCGCGCTGGAGCAGTTCGAAGGTCGTGGGGTCGTCCAGCGGCAGCGACAGCAGGTCGATGTCGATGCCCTTGTTGGACTTCACCATCTTGACGGCGTCGTCCATGATCGTCAGGTTGCGCAGGCCCAGGAAGTCCATCTTCAGCAGGCCGAGCGACTCACAGCTCGGGTAGTCCCACTGCGTGATGGTCACGCCGTCGGTGTGCCTGACCCAGACCGGGACGTGGTCGGTGATGGTCTCACTGGACATGATCACGCCGGCCGCGTGCACACCCATCTGCCGGACCAGGCCCTCGACGCCCTTGGCGGTGTCGATCACCTTCTTGACGTCGGGCTCGTTCTCGTACATCGCCCGGATCTCGCCCGCCTCCGAGTAGCGGGGGTGCTGCGGGTCGGTGATGCCGGAGAGCGGGATGCCCTTGCCGAGGACATCCGGCGGCATGGCCTTGGTGAGGCGGTCGCCCATCGCGTACGGGTAGCCCAGCACGCGCGCGGAGTCCTTGATGGCGTTCTTCGCCTTAATAGTGCCGTAGGTGCCGATCATGGCGACCTTGTCGGCGCCGTATTTCTCCGTCACGTACCTGATCACCTCGACGCGCCTGCGCTCGTCGAAGTCGATGTCGACGTCGGGCATCGAGACGCGCTCGGGGTTGAGGAACCGCTCGAAGATCAGACCGTGCGGGATCGGGTCGAGGTCGGTGATGCCCATGGCGTACGCCACGATCGAGCCGGCCGCGGAGCCTCGGCCGGGGCCGACGGCGATGCCGTTCTTCTTGGCCCACATGATGAAGTCGGCGACCACGAGGAAGTAGCCCGGGAACCCCATCTGGATGATGACGTCCATCTCGTACTCGGCCTGCCGCTGGCGGTCCTCGGGGACCCCGCCGGGGAAGCGGCGCTCCATGCCGCGGCGGACCTCCTCCTGGAACCAGGTGACCTCGGTGTAGCCCTCCGGGATGTCGAACTTGGGCATCAGGTCGCGCTTTTCGAACATGCCGGTCGTGTCGACCATCTCGGCGATCAGCCGGGTGTTTGCGCAGCCCTCCTGCCAGGCGTCCGAGGAGTCGATGGCGTACATCTCGTCCGTGGACTTCAGGTAGTAGCCGGTGCCGTCGAACTTGAAGCGGTCCGGGTCGGAGAGGTTCTTGCCGGTCTGGATGCACAGCAGGGCGTCATGGGCGCCCGCCTCGTGCGCGTACGTGTAGTGCGAGTCGTTGGTGACCAGCGGCGGGATGCCGAGCTTCTTGCCGATCTCCAGGAGTCCGTCGCGGACCCGGCGCTCGATCTCGATGCCGTGGTCCATCAGCTCCAGGAAGTAGCGGTCCTTGCCGAAGATGTCCTGGTAGTCGGCGGCCGCCTTCAGGGCCTCGTCGAAGTGGCCGAGACGCAGCCGGGTCTGGACCTCGCCGGAGGGGCAGCCGGTGGAGGCGACGATGCCCTCGGACCACTGGGCGATGGTCTCCTTGTCCATCCGGGGCCACTTCTGCAGCCAGCCCTCGGCGTAGGCGTCCGAGGAGAGCCGGAAGAGGTTGTGCAGGCCGGTCCTGTTCACGGCCCACATCGTCTTGTGGGTGTAACCACCGGAACCGGAGATGTCGTCCCGCTTCTGGTGCGGCTGGCCCCAGAGGATCTTGCGCTTGTTGCGCCGGGACTCGGGGGCGATATAGGCCTCGATGCCGATGATCGGGGTGATTCCGGCCTTCTTCGCGGAGTGGAAGAAGTCGTACGCCCCGTGGAGGTTGCCGTGGTCGGACATGGCGATGTGCGTCATGCCCATCTCGTTGCAGGCGTTGAACATGTCCTTCAGCCGCGCGGCACCGTCCAGCAGCGAGTACTGGGTGTGGACGTGCAGGTGCGTGAACGGCGGCTTTGACACGGCTGCGGCCTCCAAGGAAAACGTACGTCGACGGGGGCCCGTCAGACTGCGGACAGTCTGGGGGACAGCGTCGAAGTCTATGCCTCGGGACTGACACTCCGCGGGCACTCACGCGTACCTTCGGACGTTGGAAAGTGACGGACGGGTCCTTGCCGGTGGCATGGACCATCCGTCCCACAGGTCACGCACCACCGCCGCACCAGGAGGCACCCAGCGATGTCGTTCCCGCAGCTCAATGACGAGCAACGCGGCGAGGAGATCCTCGCCGTCTTCGGCACCGCCTTCGGCGAGCTGCTCGCCGCCGACCCGGCCGCGTTCCGCGTGAAGTTCCGGAAGATGGCGGCCTCGGCCTTCGCCTTCTACCGGGGCACGGCGTGCCTCTTCTACCACGACCTGGACGCGGAGAACGCCGGGCGCGGTGGCGGGAACATAGACCGGGGCCCGTTCCTGGACGAGCGCACCTCGCGCGTGTGGATCCACGGCGACCTGCACGCGGAGAACTTCGGCACGTACATGGATTCGAACGGCCGGCTGATCTTCAACGTCAACGACTTCGACGAGGCGTACGTCGGCCCCTTCACCTGGGACCTCAAGCGCTTCGCCGCCTCCATCGCCCTCATCGGGTACGCGAAGGCGCTCAGCGACGAGCAGATCACCGAGCTGGTGACGATCTACGCGGTCGCGTACCGCGAGCGCGTGCACGCGCTGGCCACCGGCGCCAAGAGCGACGAGGTGCCGCCGTTCACCCTGGACACCGCCGAGGGCCCGCTGCTGGACGCGCTGCGTGACGCCCGGTCGCTGACCCGGTTCGGGCTGCTGGACTCGATGACCGAGATCCGCGACTTCGAACGCCGGTTCGCCCCGGGCGGCGGCTCCATCGAGCTGGACGCGGCCACGCGCTACAAGGTGCTCGCGGCCTTCGACGGCTACTTGGAGACGCTCCCGGAGTCCTCGCTGGCCCGCCCCGACTCGTACCGGGTGAAGGACGTCGTCGGCCGCCGTGGCATCGGCATCGGCTCGGCCGGTCTGCCGTCGTACAACATCCTGCTGGAGGGCAACAGCGACGCCCTGGAGAACGACGTGGTGATCTACGTCAAGCAGGCCCAGACCCCGGCCGTCTCCCGGCACATCACGGACCCGGCGATCCGGGAGTACTTCCAGCACGAGGGCCACCGCACGGTGATCTCCCAGCGCGCCCTCCAGGCGCACGCCGACCCGTGGCTGGGCTGGACCGAGCTGGACGGCGCGGGCCAGCTGGTCGCCGAGGTGTCGCCGTACGCCGTGGACCTCGACTGGGGCGATATCGACGACCCGGAGGAGATCGCGGCGGTCGTCGCCGACCTGGGCCGGGCGACGGCCACGATGCACTCGGCGGCGGACGACGACAGCGGCCACTCGGACCTGGTGCCGTTCTCCACGGAGCGGGCCATCGACGCGGCCATCGCGGGCGACGAGGAGGGCCTCGCGCCGCTCCTGGTCGACTTCGCCCACGTTTACGGCGCACGCGCGCGTGCCGACCACCAGATCTTCGTCGACCTCTTCCGCAACGGCCGGATCCCCGGCCTGTGACCGCCCACCGACCGCCCCAGGACTTCTCAGGGACCCTTTAGGAGTCCCTTACCGGAGTCCGTGACACACTCTCCCCGCTATGGACATATCCGGGACACAACTCAGAGCCGTACGCGCGGCGCTGTTCACGGCGATCGTCGTGACGCTCAGCACCGCGTCGCACGTGCTGCTGTCCCGGGCCCCGCTGCCGCTGGGCACGGTGGCGGCGATCGCCGCCGCCGTGTTCGTCATCGCGTACGCCTTGGCCGGCCGTGAGCGCGGCTTCGGCCGGATCGCGGCGCTGCTGATCCCGCTGGAGCTGGCCGCCGACACGGTGTTCACCACGGGCCAGCACGCCTGTTACGGCCGGGCGGGCGGCCCGGTCGCGGGCCCGCTGCGCTCGGTCGGCCTGGATGTGCTGTGCGGCGGCGGCGAGGTGGGCACGCCGCTGGCGCGGATGGCGGGGACCAGCGGCACCGACCGGATCGCCGCCGTCCTCGCGCACGCGCACCCCTCCACCGCCTGGCTGCTGCTCGGCGCCCACGTCGGCGTCGGCCTGCTGGCGGCGGCCTGGCTGCGCCGCGGCGAGCGGGCCCTGGCCCAGCTGCTCAGCGCGATGGCCGCGACCACGTTCCGGCCACTGCTCCTGGCGGTCGCCGCCGGCACGGCACGACCCGCCGCAACGACCCCCCGGCTCCCCCGCCCCGCGCACCGTACGGCCCCGGCGCGCGACCTGCTCCTCACCCACTCACTGGGACGACGTGGCCCGCCGTGCTCCCTGGCCCTCGGCTGAACCGAGCGGCACCGCAAGAGCACGACCACCCCCTCACACGTATCCCGCGTACGACATGTGCGCGTCCCACACGGAGATCATCACCATGAGCAAGCGGAACAGCCAGGCGGCGAAGTCGGCGGCGCGCGAGCGGCTGCGCATCGAACGTGAGCGCGAGGCCAAGCGGGCCAAGGTCAGGCGGCAGATCATCGTCGCCTGCTCGGTCGTCGGCGTCCTCGCGGTGGCCGGCGGCATCGGTTACGCCGTCGTCCAGACCAACCAGCCGAGCAAGTGGGAGGAGGCCGCCGACGCCAAGGTCGTCGCCCCGGCCAACACCTCCGGCAAGAACGGCACCACGGTCCTGATCGGCGACTCCAAGTCCGACAACGTGGTCCACCTCTACGAGGACCCGCGCTGCCCGGCCTGCGCCTCCTTCGAGCAGACCGTCGGCGAGACCGTCAACAAGGGCATGGAGGACGGCGACTACAAGCTGTCCTTCACCCTCGGCACCTTCCTCGACGGCAACCTCGGCGGCGAGGGCTCCAAGAACGCGCTGAGCGCCCTCGGCGCCGCGCTGAACGTCAGCCCCGAGGCGTTCCTGGACTACAAGACCGCGCTGTACTCGGCGAAGTACCACCCGCAGGAGTCCACGGACGAGTTCTCCAAGGACAGCTACCTGATCGAGGTGGCGAACACGGTCGACGCGCTGAAGAACAACAAGAAGTTCCAGGACGCCGTCGAGCAGGGCACCTACGACGCCTGGGCGATGAAGATGAGCAAGACCTTCGACGACACCAAGGACGTCAAGTCGACCCCGACCATCAAGATCAACGACAAGGTGATCGAGAACCCGAGCACCGTCGCCGAGTGGGAGACGGCACTCAAGGGCGCCGGCGTCACCAAGTAACACACCGTCAGGCGGTAACGCCGTACGGAAGCACGAAGAACGAGCGGGCGAACTCTTCCCGGTTCGCCCGCTCTTCGCATACCCGCGCCTTACCGAAAGCGCTACCGATCAGTAATCTGATCGCCCGTGACCAGTCGACACAGACCCACCACGGGCCTCAACTCCCCCGCTCCGCACCGCCGTACGGTCGTCAAGGCGGCCGCCGCCGGAGCCGTCCTCGCCGCCCCGCTCACCGGCGCCCTGCCCGCCCGCGCGGCCACCGAGACCCCCGCCTTCCTGCACGGCGTCGCCTCCGGGGACCCGCTCCCGGACGGCATCCTGCTGTGGACCCGGGTGACGCCCACCGGCGAGGCGACACCCGGTTCCGGACTCGGCCCGGACACCGAGGTCAGCTGGATCGTGGCCCGGGACAAGGCCTTCACGAACATCGTCGCCAAGGGCTCCACCACCGCGACCGCCGCCTCCGACCACACGGTCAAGGCCGACATACGCGGCCTCGCGCCCGCCACCGACTACTGGTTCCGCTTCTCGGCCGGCGGCACCGACTCCCCGGCCGGCCGCGCCCGCACCGCCCCGGCCACCGACGCGGCCGTCGCGGGCCTCCGCTTCGGCGTGGTCTCCTGCGCCAACTGGGAGGCCGGCTACTTCGCGGCGTACCGCCACCTCGCCGCCCGCGGCGACCTGGACGCCTGGCTGCACCTCGGCGACTACATCTACGAGTACGGCGCCGGTGAGTACGGCACCCGGGGCACCTCCGTCCGCGCGCACGCCCCCGCGCACGAGATCCTCACCCTCGCCGACTACCGCATCCGGCACGGCCGTTACAAGACCGACCCCGACCTGCAGGCGCTGCACGCGGCCGCCCCGGTCGTGGCGATCTGGGACGACCACGAGATCGCCAACGACACCTGGTCCGGCGGTGCCGAGAACCACACCGAGGGCGCCGAGGGCACCTGGGCCGCCCGCCAGGCCGCCGCCAAGCAGGCCTACTTCGAGTGGATGCCGGTCCGCCCGGCCATCGCCGGCACCACCTACCGCCGGCTGCGCTTCGGCAAGCTCGCCGACCTCTCCCTGCTCGACCTGCGCTCCTTCCGCTCCCAGCAGGCCGCCTTCGGCAACGGCGACGTCGACGACCCGGACCGCACGCTCACCGGGCGCGCCCAACTCGACTGGCTGAAGGCGGGCCTGAAGTCCTCCGACACGACGTGGCGGCTGGTCGGCAACTCGGTGATGATCTCGCCGTTCGCCATCGGGTCGCTCTCCGCGGAGCTGCTGAAGCCGCTGGCCAAGCTGCTGGGCCTGCCGCAGGAGGGCCTCGCCATCAACACCGACCAGTGGGACGGCTACACCGACGACCGCCGTGAGCTCCTCGCCCACCTGCGCTCGAACGCGATCCGCAACACGGTCTTCCTCACCGGCGACATCCACATGGCGTGGGCCAACGACGTGCCGGTGAACGCCGGTACGTACCCGCTGTCGGCGTCCGCCGCCACGGAGTTCGTCGTCACCTCGGTCACGTCCGACAACCTCGACGACATGGTGAAGGTCCCCGAGGGCACCGTCTCCGCCGTCGCCTCGCCGATCATCCGCGCGGCCAACCGGCATGTCCACTGGGTCGACACCGACCGCCACGGCTACGGCGTCCTGGACATCACCGCCGAGCGCGCACAGATGGACTACTACGTCCTCTCCAACCGCACCAAGGCCGACGCGACGGCCTCCTGGAGCCGCTCCTACCGCACGCGCAGCGGCACGCAGAAGGTCGAGCGGACGTACGACCCGGTGTAATCGCAGGCTAGAGATTGTCGAGGAAGCCGAGCGCCACCCGCCAGGTGGCCTCGGCGGCCTCCTCGTCGTAGTCCGGCAGGTCGGGGTCGGTGTACAGGTGCCCGGCCCCGGCGTACCGGTAGATTTCCACGTCCGCGCCGGCCCGGCGCATCTGCAGATACCAGGCGCTCAGCCAGTCGTCCGTCTCGAACGGGTCGGGCTCGGCGACATGCAGTTGCACCGGCAGGTCGTCCACCGAGACGTTCGGCGCCAGGTCCGACGTGCCGTGCAGGAGCAGCAGTCCGCGCGCCTTCTCGTCGCCCAGCGCGAGGGTCTGCGCGACCGAGGCGCCGAACGAGAACCCGGCGTACACCAGCCCCCGCTCCGAGTAGGGCGCGGCGGCCAGCACGGCCCGCTTCAGCAGCTCGTCCTTGCCGACCTCCTCCTTGAACGCCATGCCCTCCTCGGCCGTCTCGAACGTGCGCCCCTCGAAGAGGTCGGGCGTCCACACCTCGTGACCGGCCGTGCGCAGCCGGTCCGCCGCGGCGCGCACCGCGGGTCTGAGGCCGTAGGTCGAGTGAAACAGCATGATGTTCATGAGGCCATGGTGCCAGCCGGGTACGACAACGCAGGTCGGGCGCCCCTACCCCGATCCGCCGCGAAGTCACATGTTCACTGCCCCGCGGTACTGGTTACGTTCGAGGGCATGGAGAACCTGCTCCGCCCCCTCATCGTGATCGGCGGCGCGGTCGTGCTCGGCCTGCTCATCGGCTGGGCCACCGACCGGCTGCTGCGCAAGGCCGACGAGCGGCACCCGGAGACCCCGCTGTGGGGTCTGCTGCGCCGGGGCCGCATCCCCTACCAGCTCGTGCTGTGCGCAGCGCTGCTGAGAGTGTCGTACGACGAGGCGCAGCTGCTCCAGGACCACCGGGTCGGCGTCGGCCAGACGCTCACGCTGGTGATGATCGGGTCGGCGGCGTGGCTGGTGATCCGGATCGCGGCGGCCATCGTCGAGACGTCGTACACGCGCTACGCCAGCTCCCGCGCCCAGCGCGACCCGGCGCGGGTCCGCCGGGTGCGCACCCAGGTGACGCTGATCATGCGGGTGGTGGCGGCGGTCGTCGGTGTGGTGGCCATCGCGGCGATGCTGCTGACGTTCCCGGCGTTCCGCGCGGCGGGCGCCTCGCTGCTGGCCTCGGCCGGCGTCCTCGGCATCGTCGCCGGTGTGGCGGCGCAGTCCACGCTGAGCAACATGTTCGCGGGGCTGCAGATCGCGTTCGGCGACATGGTGCGCATAGGGGACACGGTCGTGGTGGACGGCGAGTGGGGCACCGTGGAGGAGATCACGCTGACCTACCTCACCGTCCGCACGTGGGACGAACGCCGGATCACGATGCCGGTGTCGTACTTCACGTCCAAGCCGTTCGAGAACTGGTCGCGCGGCACCCCGCAGATGACCGGCATCGTCTACTGGCACCTCGATCACACCGCCCCCGTGGAGGCGATGCGCGAGCAGCTCCGCGACATCCTGCGCGAGTGCCCCGCCTGGGACGGCCGCCACTACGGCCTGGACGTCACGGACACCACGCCCAACACGATGGAGGTACGGGCCCTGGTGACGGCGAAGGACGCGGACGACGTCTGGACGGTACGGGTCACGGTCCGCGAGCGGATGATCACCTGGTTGATCCGCGAACACCCGTACGCCCTCCCCCGAGTCAACACAGCAGACGCGACCCTTCCCCCCGGTTCCACCCACCGCCCGTCCCCCGACGGCACCCCCCAACGCCGAGCGGTGGACACCCCACGGCCGGACCGAGGCTGAGGCAGCCACGAAGGGACAGCCTCCAACGGCGAGACCACACCACGGACGACGCCCATTTCTTGCCCAACTGGAAACGGGCGGTGCGCGGGTGGGAGAACCAACCCCCACTCACCGCAAGCTGCGCACATCCAGCTGCCGCAACACCCGATCCACCACCTCCGGATCAGCCCCCACCTCACTCCGCGCGGCCAACACCTCATGCCGCGCCGCACTCAGCATCTCCCCCTCGATCCGCCGCAACCGACGCACCCGCCGCACCCGCTCCCGATGCCCCTCCCGCCGCTCACCCTCCGCCAGCTCCGGACTGATCCGCCACCCAATGTCGAACGCCCTCCGCAACATCCGCTCGGACACCTCGTCCGGCAACTCCTCCACCTCCTCGATCTCCCGCAACCTCCGCTTGGCCGCCTTCGCGGCCCGCACCGCCAGCGCCCGCTCGAACTCCTTCTCCCGCGCAGTGTCCGCCCGCACCCCCAACCGCCGTACCAGCCACGGCAGGCTCAGCCCCTGCACCACCAGCGTCGCCATGATCACTCCGAACGCCACGAACACGATCTCGTCCCGGTGCGGAAAGGCCTCCCCGCCCGCCGTCTCCAGCGGAATCGCCAACGCCAGCGCCACGGACGCGACCCCCCGCATCCCCGACCACCACATCACCACGGTCTCGCGCCAGCTCGTCGGGATCTCCTCGTCGTAGTCCCGCCTGGCATGCAACCGCTTGGTGAGCCATGTGGCCGGCATCAACCACACCAGCCGCACCACTACGACGACCCCCACGATCGCCGCCGACCACCCCAGCAGCTCACCCCACCGCCCGGACGCCGTCCGGATCGCGTTGTGCAGCTCCAGCCCGATCAGCCCGAACGCGACCCCGGTGACCAGCGTGTCGACGATGTCCCAGAAGGTGTGTCCGGCGAGCCGCGTCATCACGTCGTCGGGATCACTCGCGTACTCGGCGAGGAACAACGCCGTGGTGAGCACGGCGAGCACCCCGGACCCGTGCAGTTCCTCGGCCAGCACATAGGAGGCGTACGGCACCAGCAGCGTCAGACTGATCTGCAGCGTCGCGTCCCCGAGCACGTCCATCAGCCTGTTCGCACCCCAGCCGAGCGCGAGCCCCACGGCCACCGCGACCACGGCGGACAACACCAGCTCGCCACCGGCCTCCCACGGCGAGAACGTCCCGCTCACCGCCGCCGCGATCGCCACGTGGTACAGCACGATGGCCGTCACGTCGTTGAAGAGCCCCTCGCCCTCCAGGATCGACACCAGCCGCCGCGGCAGCCCCAACTGCCCCGCGACGGCGGTCGCCGCGACCGGATCGGGCGGCGCGACCAGCGCCCCCAGCGCCACGGCGGCGGCGATCGGCAACCCCGGCACGATCGCGTGGGCGACGGCGGCCACACACACCATGGTGACGAACACCAACGCCACGGCCAGCAGAAAGATCGGCCGGACATTGGCCGCGAACTGCCGCCAGGACGTGCGCCGTACGGCGGCATAGAGCAGCGGCGGCAACAGCAGCGGCAGGATCAGGTCAGGCGGAATACCGACATTCGGTACGAAGTCGAGCAGCGCGAGTACGATGCCCAGCAACGTCATCAACACCGGCGCCGGCAACCGCAGCCGATCCCCGACCGGGACACTCACCACGGCCCCGAGCAACAGCACGAACAACAGGGCCAACTGATCCACGGTCAGCGCTCCGAGCTCTGGACGGTCTGCGAGCCACCCGCTGAACGGTCACCCCCCCCCCGCTAGAGCGAACGCCGCATCGCCCTGTGCGGTATCCCCGCGTCGGGGAACTCCGGCCCGTACGCCACGTACCCCAACCGCTCGTAGAACCCCAGCGCATGCGTCTGCGCGTGCAGATCGACCGCCGACAGCCCACGCGCGCGTGCCGCGTCCTCGATGGCCCGCACCAGCGCGCCCCCGACACCGAGTCCGCGCGCCTCCCGGGTCACCGCGAGGCGCCCGAGCGACCCGACCGACGGATCACCCCCGGTCTTGCCGGCCGCCGCGGCGCCGTACAGCAGCCGCCCGGTCCCGAGCGGCACGCCGTCATCCCGCACGGCCAGCACATGCAGCGCGCCGGCGTCGTACGCGTCGTACTCGACATCCTCCGGTACGCCCTGCTCGGCGACGAAGACCTCCTTGCGTACGGCGAAACACGCCTCGCGGTCGGCCGTCTCCTCGGCGACCCGCACGACGTACCCGGGGCTCATCCGTAGGTCTCCTCGCGCACCTTGTCCAACGCGCTCTGCAGATCGTCCGGGTAGTCGCAGGCGAACTCCACCCACTCACCGTCGCCGGGGTGCTCGAAGCCCAGCCGTACGGCGTGCAGCCACTGCCGGGTCAGGCGGAGCCGCTTGGCGAGGGTCGGGTCGGCGCCGTACGTCAGGTCGCCCACGCAGGGGTGGCGGTGGGCGGCCATGTGGACGCGGATCTGGTGGGTGCGGCCCGTCTCCAGCTTGACGTCGAGGAGGGAGGCCGCGCGGAACGCCTCGATCAGGTCGTAGTGCGTGACGGACGGCTTGCCGTCGGCCGTGACCGCCCACTTGTAGTCGTGGTTGGGGTGGCGGCCGATGGGCGCGTCGATGGTGCCGCTGGTGGGGTCGGGGTGGCCCTGGACGAGGGTGTGGTACCGCTTGTCGACCGTGCGCTGCTTGAACTGCCGCTTGAGCGAGGTGTACGCGCGCTCGGACTTGGCGACCACCATCAGACCCGACGTACCGACGTCGAGCCGGTGCACGATGCCCTGGCGCTCGGCGGCGCCGGACGTGGAGATCCGGTACCCGGCCGCCGCCAGGCCGCCGATGACCGTCGGTCCGGTCCATCCCGGACTCGGGTGTGCGGCCACGCCGACCGGCTTGACGATGACGACCACGTCCTCGTCGTCGTGCACGATCTCCATGCCCTCGACCGGCTCGGCCACCACCTGCACCGGCGGGGCCGCCTGCGGCATCTCGACCTCCAGCCAGGCGCCGCCGCGCACCCGCTCGGACTTGCCGACCGTCGTGCCGTCGACCAGCACCTTGCCCGCCGCGGCGAGCTCCGCGGCCTTGGTACGGGAGAAGCCGAACATGCGGGAGATGGCGGCGTCGACGCGCTCGCCCTCCAGGCCGTCCGGCACGGGCAGGGTACGGATCTCGGGAATCGTGCTCACCCGTCGAGTATGCCGGACGGGTCCGACACCACTGACCGGAGGCTGTTGATCAGCCCTTGTGATCAGTCGCTGTGATCAGTCCTTGTGGACGGTCCCGTCCGGGTCGAGGCCCTTGAAGGACAGCAGCACGATCAGGATGCCGCCGCACACGATCGCCGAGTCGGCGAGGTTGAACACGGCGAAGTGCTTGGGCGCGATGAAGTCGACGACCGCGCCCTCGAAGACGCCCGGGGAGCGGAAGATCCGGTCGGTGAGGTTGCCGAGCGCACCGCCGAGCAGCAGGCCGAGGGCGATCGCCCAGGGCAGGCTGTACAGCTTGCGGGCGAGCCGGGCGATCACCACGATCACCGCAGCGGCGATCACCGTGAAGATCACGGTGAAGGCCTCGCCGAAGCCGAAGGCGGCGCCCGCGTTGCGGATCGCCTCGAAGCGCAGCCAGTCCCCGATGACCTCGATCGGCTCGTGGTGCTCCAGCTTGGCGACCACGATCATCTTGCTGATCAGGTCGAGGGCGTACGCGAAACCGGCGACCGCGAACAGCACGGCGATCCGGCGCTTGCCCCGGGGCCGCTCGGCCGGGGCGTCCGGCTCGTCCGTGCCGGGGCCGTCGGCCGGGGTCTGTGCCGCCTCGGCGCCGGACCGTTCCTGCGGCGCGGCGTCGTCGCCGGGCCGCTCCTGCTCGGCCCGCGCCGCGTCCGGGGTGCCCGGCATACCGATGATGCGCTCCGCCTCTGCCACGTGAGTCCCTCAACCTAGGTGCCTGACTGAGCACGAGGGTACGGCACGCCGGGGACCGCGCACCTGCTCGGCCGGGTCAGTAACGGCGCTCCTGCTTCTGCTTGCACTCGACGCAGAGGGTGGCGCGGGGGAAGGCCTGCATACGGGCCTTGCCGATGGGGTTGCCGCAGTTCTCGCAGAGGCCGTACGTGCCGGCGTCCAGGCGTTGCAGGGCGTGCTCGGTCTGGGTGAGCATCTCGCGGGCGTTGGCGGCGAGGGCCAGCTCGTGCTCGCGGGTGATGTTCTTGGCGCCGGTGTCGGCCTGGTCGTCGCCCGCGCCGTCGCCGGAGTCCCGCATGAGGCCGGCGAGGGACGTCTCCGCGTTGGCGATCTCGGCGCTGAGCCGCTCCATCTCGGACGTCAGCTCCCCGCGGGCCTCCGCGACCTCTTCCGGGGTCCAGGGGTCCTCACCGGGGCGCACCGCGAGATCGCCCGGCTCCGCCGCGGCGACCCGTGCCTTGGGGACGGCGGTCTTCGCCGCCGTGGCCTGCCCAGGGGTCTTCTTCGCAACCACCGTCGTGGCTCCCGTCTGCTTCGCGGCCTGCGCCGCGCCCACCTTCTTGCCCGTACTCCGCCGGCCCGCCCCCTCCAGGGCGCGCTCCCGCTCCCCAACAACGACCGCCGCCGCCCCGACGCCCACGGCTTCCTCACCGACGCCCGCTTCGACGCCCGCCGTCTCCTTGGCAACGGCCTCCTCACCCGCGCCTCGCTTGGATGCCGCCGTCTTCCTGGAGGCGGCCTTCTTGACGACGGTCTCCTCATCCGCCGCGCGCTCGGCCACTGCCATCTCCTTGGCGGCGGCCTTCGTGGCCGACGCCGTCTCCTCGGCGACGGTCTCCTCAGCCGCCGCACGCTCGGCTGCGGCCGTCTTTTTGGCCGCGGCTTTCTTGGCCGACGCAGTCTTCTTGGCCGCGGCCTTCGTGGCCGACGCCGTCTGCTCGGCGACGGTCTCCTGAACCACCGCGCGCTCGGCTGCGGCCGTCTTTTTGGCCGCGACCTTCTTGGCCGACGCAGTCTTCTTGGCCAGCGCCATCTCCTCGGCGGCGGGCTCCTCAACCTCCGCGTGCTCGGCTGCGGCCGTCTTCTTGGCCGCGGCCTTCGTGGCCGACGCTGTCTTCTTGGCCGGCGCCATCTCCTCGGCGACGGTCTCCTCAACCCCCGCCTGCTCAGGTACCGCCGTCTCCTTGGCCGCAGCCTTCTTGGCCGCCGCCTTCTTAGCCACAGCCTTCTTAGCCACAGCCTTCTTGGCCGGCGCCGCCTCCTCAGCGCTGGTCTCCTCAACCCCCGCCTGCGCAGGTACCGCCGCCTCTTTGGCCGCAGCCTTCTTGGCCGCAGCCTTCTTTGCCACGGCTTCCTTCGATGCCGCAGCCTTCTTGGCGGCTGTCTTCTTGGCGGCAGCCTTCTCAGCAGCGGTCTTCTTGGCCACCGCTTCCTTGGGCCCCACCGTCTCCTCGGCCACCGCCGGCTTGGCCGCAGCCGTCTTCTTGGCGGCGGACTTCCTGGCCGCAGCCTTCTTCGCCGCCCGCTTGCCAGCCGCCGCCTCTCCCGCCACCGTCTTCTCGACCGGCGCCTGCTTGACCGGCGCTTTCTTGGCCGGCGCTTTCTTCACGGCCCGCTTCTCGGTGGCCTCCTTCCCAGCGGCAACTTTCTCGGGTAGCGCTGCCTCCGGTGCCCCCGTCTTGCCCGGCACCTTTTTCACCGCCCTCTTCCCGGCAGCCTCCTCCTTGACGGCGGACTTCTTGGCAGCCGCCTTCTTGGCAGCCACACCGGCACCCGGCGCCTTCTTGGCCGCAACCTCCTTGGCCGCAGCCTTCACGGCAGTCTTCCCGCCGCCCCTCTCCTTGGCCGCAGCCTTCACGGCGATCTTCCCGCCGCCCCTCTCCTTAGCCGCAGCCTCCTTAGCCGCCGCCTTCACGGCAGTCCTCCCGCCGCCCGCCTCCTTGGCCGCCGCCTTCTTCCCCGCCCCCTTCTTGGTCGCACCCTTCCCCGCGGCCCCCTTCTCACCGGCCGCCCCCGCCGAAGCCGTACCCTTCTCACCGGCCGCCCCCGCCGAAGCCGTACCCTTCCCACCCCCCACCCCCGCGGAAACCCGCCCCCTGGCCGCCTCCGTCTCCGCAGGCGCCGCCCGCGCCCCACCCGCCTTCTCGGCGGTCGCCCCCCGCACCCGCTTCACGGCCTTGCCCACCGCACGCTTCGCGGCCGACGCCACCCCCTGCGCGCTCTTCTTCCCGCCCGCACCCTTAGCCGCACCACCGGACTGGCTCGCCACCCCGCCGGAGGCGCTCGCGCCCGCCGCCGCCCCCTGCGTGCTCTTCTTCCCGCCCCCACCCTTAGCCGCCCCACCGGAGCCACTCACGCCCGCCGCCACCGCCTGCGCGTTCTTCTTCCCACCCGCACCCTCAGCCGCCCCACCGGAGCCACTCACGCCCGCCACCACCCCCCGCGCGCTCGTCTCCCCACCCGCCCCCATGGCCGCCCCACCGGACGCGCTCGCCGCCCCGCCCGAGGCGCTCGTGGACCTGCCGGACGCCGACTGCTGTACGGCGGTCTTCTTCGCCACCATGGCCGCGGCCCCTTCACATATTGTGATCTTGCACGCGAATCGTGCTGGGACGATAAATCGACTCGAGTCCCGCGGCAACGGGGCACGCCGCCCGAATCGCCCGCCCCGCGGCCGCCACGCGGCCGGCATGCATGCGTTGTGCCCAGCTCCCCGCCAGGTAATCCGTCGAGCCCGACATCATAGGATCCGAAGTCATATAGCTGACCAATCGGGTCATATCACACCCACCCCCACCACCCCCAGCCCCCGCCAGAAATCCGGTCCGCAGAAATCCGGTCGGCCCCTGTCCGCCCGGCGCCGTACACTGGGCGGAGCGAGAAGCGTGGATGGGGACGAGTAGCGGCGTACGCAGCCCAGAGCGACCCGGGGACGGTGGAAGCCCGGGGGCGAGCGCGACGTGAAGATCACCCCGGAGCCGCCGGAAGAAAGCCCAGCGCAAGATCCCGGGTGAGTAGAACCGGCATCGCGACCCCAATGAGGGGGCTCATCGAGGCACCACAGTGCGTCGGCGAGCCAAGGAGGGTGGTACCGCGGGAGCGCGCCGAAAGCGGCGTAAAGAAAGACGAAGCTCTCGTCCCTCCGGACGGAAGGCAGCAAGTCCGCCGGAGGAAGCTCGCAGATGACAACGCCGACGTACCGCCAGGTGCCCGCCCAGGTCGACCTGCCCGCCCTTGAGCACGCCGTGCTCGACTTCTGGCGCGAGCAGAAGATCTTCGCCAAGAGCCTGGAGCAGTCCGAGGGCCGCCCGGAGTGGGTGTTCTACGAGGGCCCGCCCACCGCGAACGGCATGCCGGGCGCCCACCACATCGAGGCCCGCGTCTTCAAGGACGTCTTCCCCCGCTTCCGCACCATGCGTGGCTACCACGTGGCCCGCAAGGCCGGCTGGGACTGCCACGGCCTCCCCGTGGAGCTGGCGGTGGAGAAGGAGCTGGGCTTCTCCGGCAAGAAGGACATCGAGGCGTACGGCATCGCCGAGTTCAACGCCAAGTGCCGCGAGTCCGTGCTCCGCCACACCGACGCCTTCTCCGAGCTGACGACCCGCATGGGCTACTGGGTCGACCTCGACGAGGCGTACGTGACCATGGAGCCCGAGTACATCGAGTCGGTCTGGTGGTCACTGAAGGAGATCTTCAACAAGGGCCTCCTCGTCCAGGACCACCGCGTCGCCCCCTGGTGCCCCCGCTGCGGCACCGGCCTGTCCGACCACGAGCTGGCCCAGGGCTACGAGACGGTCGTCGACCCTTCCGTCTACGTCCGCTTCCCCCTCACCTCCGGCCCCCTCGCCGGCGAGGCCGCCCTCCTGGTGTGGACGACCACCCCGTGGACCCTGGTCTCGAACACGGCCGTCGCCGCCCACCCCGAGGTCACCTACGTCGTCGCGACCAACGGCGAGGAGAAGCTCGTCGTCGCCGAACCGCTGGTCGAGAAGGCGCTCGGCGAGGGCTGGACGACCACCGGCCAGACCTTCACCGGCGCCGAGATGGAGCGCTGGACGTACCAGCGCCCCTTCGAGCTGGTCGAGTTCCCGGCCCCGGCCCATTTCATCGTCAACGCCGACTACGTCACCACCGAGGACGGCACCGGCCTGGTCCACCAGTCCCCCGCCTTCGGTGAGGACGACCTGAAGGTCTGCCGCGCGTACGGCCTGCCGGTCGTGAACCCGGTCCGCCCGGACGGCACCTTCGAGGAGGACCTCCCCCTCGTCGGCGGCGCCTTCTTCAAGAAGGCCGACGAAAAGCTCACCGAGGACCTCGGCAACCGCGGCCTGCTCTTCAAGCACCTGCCGTACGAGCACAGCTACCCGCACTGCTGGCGCTGCCACACGGCGCTGCTCTACTACGCGCAGCCGTCCTGGTACATCCGCACGACGGCCATCAAGGACCGCCTCCTTCAGGAGAACGAGCGGACCAACTGGTACCCGGACACGGTCAAGCACGGCCGCTACGGCGACTGGCTCAACAACAACATCGACTGGGCCCTGTCCCGCAACCGCTACTGGGGCACCCCGCTGCCGATCTGGCGCTGCGAGGACGACCACCTCACGGTCGTCGGCTCCCGCGCCGAGCTCACCGAGCTGACCGGCACGGACCAGTCCGGCCTCGACCCGCACCGCCCGTTCATCGACGAGGTCACCTTCGCCTGCCCGCAGTGCCAGAAGACGGCCACGCGCGTGCCGGAGGTCATCGACGCCTGGTACGACTCGGGTTCGATGCCGTTCGCGCAGTGGGGCTACCCGTACAAGAACAAGGAACTCTTCGAGTCCCGCTACCCCGCGCAGTTCATCAGCGAGGCCATCGACCAGACCCGCGGCTGGTTCTACACGCTGATGGCCGTCGGCACCCTCGTCTTCGACAAGTCGTCGTACGAGAACGTGGTCTGCCTCGGCCACATCCTCGCCGAGGACGGCCGGAAGATGTCCAAGCACCTGGGCAACATCCTCCAGCCGATCCCGCTCATGGACCAGCACGGCGCCGACGCGGTCCGCTGGTTCATGGCGGCCGGCGGCTCCCCGTGGGCGGCCCGCCGCGTCGGCCACGGCACCATCCAGGAGGTCGTCCGCAAGACGCTCCTGACCTACTGGAACACGGTCGCCTTCCAGGCCCTGTACGCGCGCACGTCGAACTGGGCCCCGTCCGAGGCCGACCCGGCCCCGGCCGAGCGCCCGCTGCTCGACCGCTGGCTGCTGTCCGAACTGCACGCGCTGACCGACCAGGTGACCCAGTCCCTGGAGGCGTACGACACCCAGCGCGCCGGAAAGCTGCTGTCGGCGTTCGTCGACGATCTGTCGAACTGGTACGTACGCCGCTCCCGGCGCCGCTTCTGGCAGGGCGACAAGGCGGCGCTGCGCACCCTGCACGAGGTCGTCGAGACGGTCACGAAGCTGATGGCCCCGCTCACCCCGTTCATCACCGAGCGGGTCTGGCAGGACCTGATCGTGCCGGTCACGCCCGGGGCGCCGGAGTCGGTGCATCTGTCCTCCTGGCCGGAGGCGGATCTGACCGCCATCGACCCGGAGCTGTCGAAGCAGATGGTGCTGGTGCGCCGCCTGGTGGAGCTGGGCCGGGCCACGCGCGCGGAGTCGGGCGTCAAGACGCGTCAGCCGCTCAAGCGGGCGCTGATCGCCGCGACCGGGTTCGACGTCCTCTCCCCGGAACTGCACACGCAGATCACGGAGGAGTTGAACGTCGAGTCGCTCGCGTCGCTGAGCGAGGTCGGCGGCTCTCTGGTCGACACGACGGCCAAGGCCAACTTCCGTGCGCTGGGCAAGCGGTTCGGCAAGCGCGTCCAGGACGTCGCCAAGGCCATCGCGAACGCCGACGCGGCCGCACTGTCCCTCGCCCTGCGCGAGGGCACGGCGTCGGTGGAGGTCGACGGCGAGACGATCACCCTGGCCCCGGACGAGGTCATCATCACGGAAACCCCGCGTGAGGGCTGGTCGGTGGCCTCGGACTCGGGTGCCACGGTCGCCCTGGACCTGGAGATCACGGAGGAACTGCGCCGCGCGGGCCTCGCCCGTGACGCGATCCGTCTGATCCAGGAGGCCCGCAAGAACAGCGGCCTCGACGTCGCCGACCGCATCGCGCTGCGCTGGACGGCGACGGACCCGGCGACGATCGCCGCCCTCAGCGACCACGCCACGCTGATCGCCGACGAGGTCCTGGCAACGGACTTCGCCCAGGGCGAGGCGGACGACAGCTACGGCTCCCCGTTCGCGGACGAGCCTCTGACGCTGACGTTCCGCCTGCGCAAGGCGTAACACCCGCCCGAAGGCCCGGGTTCACCAAAAAATCTTGGTGGACCCGGGCCTTCGGCGTTGCGTACACCCACACAACTGCGCCCACACCCGAACGCACGCGGCAAAAGCCGTGAACACGCGTAGCAAAAGGGCGGGGCCCCGGACTCGAAATCCGGGGCCCCGCCCTATGAACGCTGCCGACGTCTACGCCGTACTACGGACCGTCAGTTGTCGTCCTCGTCGATGAGGAACCCACGCATGGGCGAGGGAGCCTGACCCATCGGCGACGGGCCCTGCGGCCGTACCGGAGCCATCGGCTGGGTCATCGCCGGGGACATCTGCTGCTGGCTGCCGTAGGACGGGCCGGACGGCGAGGGGCCGCCACCCATCGTCTGGCCGCCGCCGTACGACGGGGCGCTCGCGCCGGCCGGGGCCATGGAGGGCGCCGGGGACGGCGGGAGGGACGCGGTCGCCGGAGTGCGCGGCGGGGCGAGCGAGTCGTCCGCCTGGGTCTCCAGCTGACGCAGCTGCGACTCCAGGTAGGACTTCAGGCGCGTGCGGTACTCCCGCTCGAAGCCGCGCAGGTCCTCGACCTTGCGCTCCAGCGTGGCGCGGGCGGACTCCAGCGAGCCCATCGCGACGCGGTGCTTCTCCTGGGCGTCCCGCTCCAGCGCGTCGGCCTTGGCGCGGGCGTCCCGCTCCAGGCCCTCGGCGCGCGAACGAGCCTCACCGACGATCTTGTTGGCCTCGGAACGGGCCTCCGCGATCGCCTGGTCGGCGGTCTGCTGGGCCAGCGACAGAACGCGCGCGGCGCTGTCGCCCCCGGGGCCCTGACCGGGCATACCGGGACCACCCATCGGACCGCCCATGGGACCGGGGCCCATCTGGCCCTGCATCGGCCCCTGGCCCATCGGACCCTGACCCATCGGGCCGGGACCCTGCGGACCCTGACCGCCGGGACCGGCGGGCAGCTGCGGCGCACCGCTCGGCAGCTGGGGCGGGCCACCCATGGGGCCACCCATCTGCTGCTGCGGCGGGCCCGATATGCCGGCGGGTACGGGAGCGCCGGGACCGCGCATGCCCTGCTGCGGCATGCCCTGCTGGGGCATACCACCTTGCTGGGGCATACCCTGCTGCTGGTCCTGTCCCTCCGGGGGCTTGCGCATGTTCTGCTGGTTCTGGGCGGCGGCGCGGGTGGCCGCGGCCAGCTTGGCGCGCAGGTCCTCGTTCTCGCGGAGGAGGCGGGTCAGCTCGGCTTCGACCTCATCGAGGAAGGCATCGACCTCGTCCTCGTCATAGCCTTCTCGGAGGCGGACGGTCGTGAACTGCTTGTTCCGCACGTCCTCGGGGGTCAACGGCATCTCTTCACCTCAACGTAGTCGTCGGCATTCGGCAAGACCGTAGTTCACATCGCTCACAGCCGGCTCACGATCGAGATCAGGATGTAGACGATGATCATCAGTACGAAGAAGGACAGGTCGAGCGCCACGCCCCCGAGACGCAGCGGCGGGATGAACCGCCGCAGAAGCTTGAGCGGTGGATCAGTGACAGTGTAGGTGGCCTCCAGAACGACCACCATCGCCTTGCCGGGTTGCCATGAGCGGGCGAACTGGAAGACGTAGTCCATGACCAACCGGAAGATGAGCACGATGAGGAAGCACATCAGCGCGATGTAAACGACGTCCAGGACCACGCTCATGACCCTTGCTTCCCTCTCCCCTGATCCGTGCTCTGGGTACTGCTCGGTGATGCTTGTACTGCTGTTTCCGGTCGTGCGTCTCAGCTCTGGTTGAAGAACCCGCCCTCTGCGATGCGGGCCTTGTCCTCCGCCGTGACATCGACGTTAGCAGGAGACAACAGGAACACCTTCTGCGTCACCCGCTCGATACTGCCGTGAAGACCAAACACCAAACCCGCCGCAAAGTCGACAAGTCGCTTGGCATCTGTGTCATCCATCTCAGTCAAGTTCATGATCACCGGAGTGCCTTCACGGAAGTGTTCCCCGATGGTACGGGCCTCGTTGTAGGTCCGCGGGTGAAGTGTGGTGATCCGGTACGGCTCTCGTTCCGACACAACCTTGGGCATGATCACCGGTGCGTTCTTCTCCAGGCTTGCGCGTTCTTGTGTGATGGATGCCACGGGCGCGATGCGCGCCGGACGTCCGGATTCCGCGGGTAGCGAAGCGGAGTGACCGACCGGCTCGCGGGGCGCCGGAGGCTGCACCACTCGTACCGGTTCGTCCCTTTGGGACTGATGTGCACCGTGGGACTGGTGCGACGAGTCGTGCCGCCGGTGGTCCCGTTCGGGTTCCGGGTCGAGTTCGGGTTCGAAGTCGTCGTCGGGGTCGAATCCCCGGCCGTCGTACCCATCGTCCTCCACGAGGCCGAGGTAGACCGCCATCTTGCGCATCGCGCCGGCCATGCTCTGAGTCCTCCGCTCTGTGGTGGATCGACGACTGCCAAGTGCCCGCGATCCACGAGGTCGTTACGCCCGCCCTTCGACGGCAATGACCATATTTTCTGCTGTAGTCCGACTTCTTGGCGACGTTACCCGAGCCTGGGGCGGACTCCGAGTACCGCAGTGCCGACGCGCACATGTGTCGCTCCGGCGGCCACGGCCTGTTCGAGGTCCGCGCTCATCCCTGCCGAGACCATGGTGGCAGCCGGATGGGTCCTGCGCAGGTCAGTCGACAAATCCATCATCCGCTCGAACGCCGCCAGTTCGCGTCCCGCGTACTCCCCGGTGAGCGGCGCGACGGTCATCAGCCCGTCCAGCCGCAGCCCCGGAGCGCCGGCCACGAGATCCGCCAACTCACCGATTCCGCTCGGCGACACGCCACCCCGCTCCCCTCTCGCGCTCTCGCCCGCGTCGAGCGCGACCTGGATCAGGCATCCCACCTCGCGCCCGGCGCGCACGGCCTCCTTGGACAGAGCCGTGACAAGCCTGGAACGATCAACGGACTGTACGACATCCGCGTAACCGACCACGGAACGCACCTTGTTGGTCTGCAACTGGCCGACGAAGTGCCACGTAAGGGGCAGATCCGAGCACTCCGTGGCCTTCGGTGCCGCGTCCTGGTCGCGGTTCTCGGCGACATGACGCACACCGAGCTCCGACAGGATCCGCACATCGGCCGCGGGATAGGTCTTGGTGACCACGATCAGGGTCACCTCCTCGCGCCGCCGCCCGGCGGCCGCGCACGCGGCGGCGATGCGCTCCTCGACCTGTGCCAGATTCCTGGCGAGTTCGTCCTTACGGTCCGTCATGTCCCATCAGTCCAGCCACACATAGCCCGCGAGCCGGCCGGTGGTGCGGTCGCGGCGGTACGAGAAGTGGTCGCCCGACTCCAGCGTGCACACCGGCGACTGCGCCAGGTCGCGCACCCCGAGCCGGGCGAGCTGCGCGTGCACGCCGGCGGCCACGTCGACCGCGGGCGTGCCCCAACTCGTCTCGGCGTACGCCTCCGGCTCGACGGCGGCCACCTCGGCGCGCATCGCCTCCGGCACCTCGTAGCACCGGCCGCACACGGCGGGTCCGGTGCGGGCCACGATCCGGTCCGGTTCGGCACCCAGTTCCATCATCGCGCGTAGCGCGGCGGGAACGACGCCGGCGACCATGCCGGGCCGGCCCGCGTGCGCCGCGGCGGCGACCCCGGCGACGGGGTCGGCGAGCAGGACCGGCACGCAGTCGGCGGTGAGGACGGCGAGGGCGAGGCCGCGGCGCCGGGTCACGATCGCGTCGACCGATGGGATCGGCGCGGCGGAGTCCCAGGGTCCGTCGACCACGGCCACGTCGTCGCCGTGCACCTGGTTCATCCAGACGACCCGCTCGGCGTCCAGCCCCAGGGACTTGGCGGCCAGCTCACGATTGGTCCGCACCGCGCCGGGGTCGTCACCGACCGCCCCGCCGAGGTTGAGCTCCTCGTACGGAACGGCGCTCACCCCGCCCCACCGGTCGGTGAAGGCGAAGTGCGCGCCGTTCACGGTGTCGCGCTGTCCTATCACTTCAGGAAGTCCGGTACGTCCAGTTCCTCGGCCGCGCTGTCCGCGTAGCTGCGCGACGGCGGGACCGGCGGCGGCGCCTGGATCTCGCTCACCGGCTCGGGCGCGGGCTCCGGCTCCTCCTTCGGCTTGACGCTGCCGAGGGCGCCGAAGGACGGGCGGCTCTCGGTCTGCCGTACCGGAGCCGGCTCCTCGCGCTTGGCGGAGGACGAGCCGAGGACGTTGTCCCGGCGGGCCGGGGGCTGGCCCCCGTCGAAGCCGGCGGCGATCACGGTGACCCGGACCTCGTCGCCGAGCGCGTCGTCGATGACCGCGCCGAAGATGATGTTGGCCTCGGGGTGGGCGGCCTCGCTGACCAGCTGGGCGGCCTCGTTGATCTCGAACAGGCCGAGGTCGGAGCCGCCGGAGATGGAGAGCAGCACGCCCCGGGCGCCGTCGATGGACGCCTCGAGCAGCGGCGAGGAGATCGCCATCTCGGCCGCGGCCACCGCACGGTCGTCGCCGCGGGCCGAGCCGATGCCCATGAGGGCCGAACCGGCCTCGGACATGACCGACTTGACGTCGGCGAAGTCGAGGTTGATGAGGCCGGGGGTGGTGATGAGGTCGGTGATGCCCTGGACACCGGAGAGCAGGACCTGGTCGGCCGACTTGAAGGCGTCGAGGACGGAGACCTGGCGGTCCGAGATGGACAGCAGCCGGTCGTTCGGGATGACGATGAGGGTGTCGACCTCTTCGCGGAGTTCGGCGATGCCGTCCTCGGCCTGATTGGCGCGGCGCCGTCCCTCGAAGGTGAACGGGCGCGTCACCACGCCGATGGTGAGCGCGCCGAGGGAGCGTGCGATGTTGGCCACGACGGGCGCGCCGCCGGTGCCGGTGCCGCCGCCTTCACCGGCCGTCACGAAGACCATGTCGGCCCCCTTGAGGACCTCCTCGATCTCCTCGCGGTGGTCCTCGGCGGCCTTGCGGCCGACGGCCGGGTTGGCTCCGGCGCCGAGTCCGCGGGTGAGTTCGCGGCCCACGTCGAGCTTGACGTCGGCGTCGCTCATCAACAGCGCCTGTGCGTCGGTGTTGATGGCGATGAACTCGACACCCTTGAGACCGACCTCGATCATCCGGTTGATGGCATTGACACCACCGCCGCCGACACCGATGACCTTGATGACTGCGAGGTAGTTCTGCGGTGCTGCCACGTCGAAGGCCTCTCGCCTCGAATTACGTGCCGTCGTCTCGCGGTGCCCCGCGGTCCGACGACTGATGCCGAATGGGACGGTCCGTATCGCCGACCCGAACCCTAACGCTGAAGTTTAGGGTTACCAGTGTGTCTGTTCCCTGGAGTCTTCTGAACAGGACACTAAGTCGACAAGTGGCGCACGTTCAACGAACACGCCGAACCTCCCGTTTTTCTTTTCACCCTATGTGATCAGGCGTAGCGCTGCCCAACCAGGGTGCTGGCCTGCGCGGATGTGCGTCAACTCCCTGATGACGCAGGCGCGGTGGGAACGCTGACATCGAAGTGCCGGGCGCCGGGGGCGGCTTTCATGAGAGCGGTGAGCGTACGGGCCTTCGCACGCCCCTTCTCACTGCTCCCCCACGCGACGGTGCGTCCGCCGCTCAACTCCAGTGAGATGTCGTCGTAGGAACGGACTTTGACGACCCGGGTCTGGCCGGCGACGGCGGCCGGAACGGCACCGGCGACCCGGACCGCCTCTCGCACCAGTCGGCTCTCGCCGAAGCGGCGGTGGCTGGGCGCCGCCGAACCCGTCCGGGACACCGTCAATTCGAGGAGCGGAACGCCTTTCGGGGCCTCAGAAACCGTGGCGAACCGGACACCTTCGTCGTCCACTTCCACAAACTTCGTGCCCTTTTCGACGAGCAGAACCGGGGTCCGCTCGGTCACTTTCAGGCCGATTCCATGAGGCCAGGAACGGACTACCTGAACCGCATCAATTCGGGGCAATTTCCGACGCAGTCGTGCCTCAATCCCGTCGGTGTCGACGGAAATCAGCGGCGATCCGACCGGCACATCGGCGGCCTCGCGCACCTGCGCGGACGTCAGAACACGGGTTCCGGAGACGGTCACGCGCTCCACGCGCGTCCACTGCGAGCCGTACAACAGCCAGCCGACACCGGTGCCGAGAAGAATCAGGACAATCGCAAGGATGATGATCGTACGAAGCCGGGGCCGCCTCAACCTCCGGACGAGGGGCGGGCCGGACGACTCCTGCTGGCGTGCACCGCGCTCGGCGGTGGTCGGTCCGGCCACGCTCCCTGCCTTCCGTTCAAACGTGCCTAACGCTGTGCACGGTGGGCGGCGATCGCCTCGTACACCATGCCGACGAGGAGTTCGTCGGCGTCCCGGCGGCCGAACTCACTGGCGGCGCGGGACATCTCGTACAGCCTGTGCGGGTCGGCGAGCACGGGCAGGACGTTCTGCTGCACCCACTCAGGGGTGAGTTCCGCGTCGTCGACCAGCAGTCCGCCGCCGGCCTTGACCACCGGCTGGGCGTTCAGCCGCTGTTCGCCGTTGCCGATGGGCAGCGGGACGTAGGCGGCCGGGAGCCCGACGGCGGAGAGTTCGGCGACGGTCATCGCGCCCGCGCGGCAGAGCATCATGTCGGCCGCGGCGTACGCGAGGTCCATCCGGTCCAGGTAACTTACCGGGATATAGGGGGGCATTCCCGGCATCTGGTGCACCTGCGGCAGTTCGTTCTTCGGGCCGACCGCGTGCAGGATCTGGATCCCGGCCTGCTGGAGGTAGGGCGCAACCTGCTGGACCACCTCGTTGAGGCGGCGGGCGCCCTGCGAGCCGCCGGAGACCAGCAGCGTGGGCAGGTTGGGGTCGAGGCCGAACATGTGCCGGGCCTCGGGGCGGGCGGCGGCCCGGTCGAGGGTGGCGATGGAGCGGCGCAGCGGGATGCCGATGTAGCGGGCGCCGCGGAGCTTGCTGTCCGGGGTGGAGACGGCGACCTGGGCGGCGTACCGGGAGCCGATCTTGTTGGCGAGACCGGGGCGGGCGTTCGCCTCGTGGATCACGATCGGCACGCCGAGCCGCTTGGCGGCGAGGTAGCCGGGCAGGGCGACATAGCCACCGAAACCGACCACCGCGTCCGCCTTGGTGCGCTCCAGGATCTGCTCGGCCGCCTTGATCGTGCCGCGCAGCCGGCCCGGGACGGTGATCAGCTCGGGAGTGGGCTTGCGCGGCAGCGGTACGGCGGGGATCAGCGCCAGCTCATAGCCCCGCTCCGGGACGAGCCGGGTCTCCAGGCCGCGCTCCGTGCCCAGGGCCGTGATCCCCACCGTCGGGTCCTGCCTGCGCAGGGCGTCCGCGAGGGCGAGCGCGGGCTCGATGTGGCCGGCGGTCCCCCCACCAGCGAGTACGACATGCACCGAAATTCACCGCTCTCCGGACGAGCGCGCCGTGGCGCGCCGTCGCATCGTGTTCCAACTCCGGGGACTCCGATTCGACGCAGTACCCCCAGCCCCCCGCTTTCTACCAAAGCGGGGTTGCCGCATCGCAAGCGCCGCCCGCGCAGCGGGCTCGTCGCGCGCGAAGGCGATCAGCAACCCGATGGCGAACATGGTCGGCAGCAGGGCGGACCCCCCATAGGAGAACAGCGGGAGGGGGACACCGGCGATCGGCAGCAGGCCGAGCACCGCACCGATGTTGATCACGGCCTGGGCCGTGATCCAGGTGGTCACGCCTCCCGCGGCATACCTCACGAAGGGGTCCTCCGTGCGTCCGGCCACGCGGATACCCGCATAGCCTAGAGCGGCGAAGAGGGCGAGCACCGACAGCGTCCCTGCCAGGCCCAGTTCCTCACCGGTGACGGCGAAGATGAAGTCGGTGTGCGCTTCGGGGAGTTGACCCCATTTTTCCACACTCGCGCCGAGCCCGGAACCGAAGAGTCCGCCGGAGGCGAGGGCGTAGATCCCGTGCACGGCCTGCCAGCAGGAGCCGTCGGGGCCCATCTCGGTGGCGCCGATGCAGCGGAACCGGCCCAACCGGTTGGAGCTGCTCTGGATGAGGATCGTGCCGAGCACCGCGGCGACCGTCAGCACCCCGACGAACAGCCGGGTCGGGGCGCCCGCCAGCCACAACAGGCCGAACAGGATCGCGGTGAGGATGATCGCGGTGCCCATGTCGCCGCCGAGCATGATCAGGCCGAGCAGCAGGAACGCCATCGGCACCAGCGGGACCAGCATGTGCTTCCACTGCGCGAGCAGGTTCCGCTCCTGCTTGCGGGCGAGCAGATCGGCGCCCCACAGCACCAGGGCGAGCTTGCCGAACTCGCTGGGCTGGATCTGGAAGGAGCCCCCGAGCGCGATCCAGTTCTGGTTGCCGTTGACGGCCAGCCCCACCCCCGGCACTTGCACAAGGGCCATCAGGAAGACGGCACCCGCCAGGATAGGGTAGGCCAGCGCCCGGTGCAGCTTCACGGGCATCCGGGTGGCGACGTACAGCAGCACCGCGCCGATGACGGCGGCCAGCATCTGTTTGCGGAAGAAGTACGACCCCGGCAGGGACATCTGCAGGGCGGTGATCTGCGAGGCCGAGTAGACCATCACCAGGCCCAGCACGGTGATCAGCAGGCTGCCGCCGAGGATGAGGTAGTACGCCGTCAGCGGCCGGTCCCAGGCCCTCTTCGCGCGCGTGGAGAACCGTACGAAGGGATTCTCGCGCGGCGGCCGGGGGGCGGCGGGCGCGCGGACGGTCCGTGGAACCGGAGGACGTCCGGTACGGCTGCCGGACATCAGCGGCTACCTTCGGTGGGCAGCCGCCGACCAAACCCGTGCCACATCCGAGTCACCCGTCCCTCCATGGGTCCCACAGCACCCGCCGTGGCCGAGACCCGCCGTCAGGCGCCCGCGCCGAGTTCGCGCACCGCCTCCGTGAACGCGTCCCCTCGCTTGTTGTAGTTGGCGAACATGTCCATAGAGGCACAGGCAGGTGCCAAGAGCACCGTGTCTCCGGTGACGGCGAGTCGCCGTGCCTCGCGGACAGCCGCGAGCATCGCCCCAGTGTCGGTCCGGTCGAGGTCGACGACGGGTACTTCCGGGGCGTGTCGCGCAAGGGCGTCCCGGATCAGGGCGCGGTCGGCGCCGATGAGCACGACCCCGCGAAGTCGCTTCGCCGACTTGGCGACCAGTTCGTCGAAGGTCGCGCCCTTGGCCAGTCCGCCCGCGATCCACACGATGGAGTCGTACGCCGCCAACGAGGCCTCGGCGGCATGGGTGTTGGTGGCCTTGGAGTCGTTGACGTAGGCGACCCCGTCCACGTCGGCGACGTGCGCGATGCGGTGGGCGTCCGGAGTGAAGGCCCGCAGCCCGTCCCGTACGGCCGTGGGGGGCACGCCGAAGGCACGCGCGAGGGCCGCTGCCGCAAGGGCGTTGGCGATGTTGTGCGGGGCCGGCGGGTTGACGTCGGAGACCTCGGCGAGTTCCTGGGCGTTCTGGTGCCGGTCCTCGACGAAGGCGCGGTCGACCAGGATGCCGTCCACCACTCCGAGTTGGGACGGCGCCGGCGTGCCCAGTGTGAAGCCGATGGCCCGGCAGCCCTCCTCGACGTCGGCCTCGCGCACCAGGTCCTCGGTGGCCTTGTCGGCCGCGTTGTACACGCAGGCGACGCGATTTCCTTCGTAGATACGGCCCTTGTCGGCGGCGTACGCCTCCATGGAGCCGTGCCAGTCGAGGTGGTCGGGGGCGAGGTTCAGCACGGCGGCGGAGTGGGCGCGCAGGGAGGGCGCCCAGTGGAGCTGGTAGCTGGACAGCTCTACGGCGAGGACGTCGTAGCGCTCCTCGCCGAGCACCGCGTCCAGCAGGGAGACGCCGATATTGCCGACGGCGGCGGTGCGCAGACCGGCCGCGCGCAGCATCGAGGCCAGCATCTGAACGGTGGTCGTCTTGCCGTTGGTGCCGGTGACGGCGAGCCAGGGGGCCGCGTCCGGGCCGCGCAGCCTCCAGGCCAGTTCGACGTCGCCCCAGATCTCCACACCTGCCTCACGGGCCGCCGTGAACAGCGGCTTGTCCGGCTTCCAGCCGGGCGCGGTGACGATCAGCTCGGTGCCCTCGGGCAGCGTCGCGCCGTCGCCGAGGCGGACGGTGATCCCGAGCGCCTCCAGCTCGGCGGCCTGGGCCCGGGCGCGCTCGTCGGCGCCGTCGTTGACGACGGTGACGTGTGCGCCGAGGCCGTGCAGCACCTTGGCCGCCGGGACGCCGGAGACGCCGAGCCCGGCGACGGTGATGTGCTTGCCCTTGACCATCGAGGACACCGTGGAGGTCACTTTTCCGCTGCCCATCCCGCATAGAAGAGGCCCAGTCCGACAATCACACAGATGCCCTGAATGATCCAGAAGCGGACCACGACAAGGACTTCGGACCAGCCCTTGAGTTCGAAGTGGTGCTGCAGTGGTGCCATCCGGAAGACGCGCTTGCCGGTGAGCCGGAAGGAGCCGACCTGGATGACCACCGACATGGTGATCAGTACGAACAGGCCGCCGAGGATGGCCAGCAGCAGCTCCGTACGGGAGCAGATGGCCAGACCGGCGAGCACACCGCCGAGCGCCAGCGAACCGGTGTCACCCATGAAGATCTTGGCCGGCGAGGTGTTCCACCACAGGAAGCCGAGGCAGGCGCCCATCAACGCGGAGGCGACCACCGCGAGGTCGAGCGGATCGCGCACCTCGTAACAGGCGCCCGGGTTGGTCAGATCCAGCGCGTTGGCGCACGACTCCTGGAACTGCCAGACGCCAATGAACGTGTAGGCGCCGAAGACCAGCACGGACGCGCCGGTGGCGAGGCCGTCGAGGCCGTCGGTGAGGTTCACGCCGTTCGACATCGCGAGGATCATGAACAGCGCCCAGACCACGAACAGCACCGGGCCGATCGTCCAGCCGAAGTCGGTGATGAACGACAGCTTGGTGGAGGCCGGCGTCTGGCCCCGGCTGTCCGCGAACTGCAGGGAGAGCACCGCGAAGGCGATGCCGACGATGAGCTGGCCGGCCATCTTGGCCTTGGCCCGCAGACCCAGCGAACGCCGCTTGACGATCTTGATGTAGTCGTCCAGGAAGCCGACCAGACCCATGCCGGCCATCAGCCCGAGGACCAGTACGCCCGAGAAGGTCGGGGCCGCGTTGGCCTCCTCGTCCAGGGCGCTCGTGACGACCTTGGCCAGGAAGTACGCGGCGATCGTCGCCAGGATGAAGGCGATACCGCCCATGGTCGGCGTACCGCGCTTGCTGTGGTGCTCGCGCGGGCCGTCGTCGCGGATGTACTGGCCGTAGCCCTTGCGGGCCAGGAGCTTGATCAGCAACGGGGTGCCGATCAGCGTCAGGAAGAGGCCAATGACTCCTGCGAACAGGATCTGCTTCATCATCGGGCGGCAACCTCACCCTCGGCACCGGTCTCGAGCAGCGCCTGGGCAACGCTCTCGAGTCCGACCGAACGGGACGCCTTCACGAGTACGACGTCTCCCGGGCGCAACTCGCTGCGCAACAGGTCGACCGCCGCCTGTGCGTCGGACACGTGCACCGACTCCTCACCCCACGAACCCTCGTTATATGCGCCCAGTTGCAGCCAGGACGCTTCCCTGCCCCCGACCGCGACGAGCTTGCTGACGTTGAGCCGGACGGCGAGCCGTCCGACCGCGTCGTGCTCGGCGAGCGCCTCGTCCCCGAGCTCGGCCATCTTGCCGAGCACCGCCCACGTACGGCGCCCCTTGCCCATAGCCACCAGAGCGCGCAGGGCGGCCCGCATGGACTCGGGGTTCGCGTTGTAGGCGTCGTTGACGATCGTCACGCCGTCCGGGCGCTCGGTGACCTCCATACGCCAGCGGGAGAGGGAGCCCGCCTCGGAGAGCGCGGTGGCGATCTCTTCCGCGGACATGCCCAGCTCATGGGCGACGGCGGCCGCGGCGAGCGCGTTCGACACGTGGTGCTCACCGTACAGGCGCATGGTCACATCGCTGCACCCGGAGGGTGTGTGAAGCATGAAGGAAGGCTGTCCGCTGTCCGTGAGTCGCACGTTGTCGGCGCGTACGTCCGCTTCGTCGGACTCTCCGAAAAGGATCACCTTCGCCTTCGTACGGGACGCCATGGCCCGTACGAGGGGATCGTCGGCGTTGAGGATCGCGGCGCCGTCTTCCGGAAGGGCCTCTACGAGTTCGCCCTTGGCCTGCGCGATCTGCTCCCGGCCGCCGAACTCGCCGATGTGCGCGGTACCGACGTTGAGCACCAGGCCGATCTTCGGGGGCGTCAGGTCGGTGAGGTACCGGATGTGGCCGATGCCGCGGGCGCCCATCTCCAGCACCAGGAACCTGGTGTCCGCGGTGGCGCTGAGCGCGGTCAGCGGCAGCCCGATCTCGTTGTTGAACGATCCGGGCGTCCACACCGTCGGCCCCTTGCGCTGGAGCACCTGCGCGATCAGGTCCTTGGTGCTGGTCTTGCCCGCGGAGCCGGTGAGCGCCACGAGGGTGGTGCCGAGCTTGCCCACGACATGCCGGGCGAGGGCGCCGAGGGCCGTCTGGACGTCGTCCACGACGATCGCGGGTACGCCGACGGGACGCGACGCGAGCACCGCGACCGCGCCCGCCTCGACGACCTGTGCCGCGAAGTCGTGGCCGTCCACGCGTTCGCCGACGAAGGCGGCGAACAGGCTGCCGGGCACGACCTCGCGGGAGTCCCGGACGACCGGTCCGGTCACCTGAGCCGACGGATCCGGTATGTCGTGCGTCTGCCCGCCGACGATTTCCGCGATCTCGGCGAGAGAGAGGGCGATCACAAGTTCATCCCCTGGGTCTTTACGGATTTTCATCCCTGGGTTTTCTGGATTGCTTCGCGCAGCACCTGGCGGTCGTCGAACGGACGGACCACCCCGGCGATGTCCTGGCCCTGCTCATGGCCCTTGCCCGCGACCAGCACGGTGTCCCCGGGGCGCGCCCGGCCGACGGCGGCGGCGATGGCGGCGGCGCGGTCCTCGAAGAGCAGCACCTCGCCGCGTTCGTGCGCGGGCACCGTCGCCGCGCCCTGCAGCATGGTGGCGAGGATCGCGAGCGGGTCCTCGGAGCGGGGGTTGTCGGAGGTCAGTACGGCCGTGTCGGCGAGCCGGGCCGCGGCGGCGCCCATGGGGCCCCGCTTGGTGGTGTCCCGGTCACCTCCGCAGCCGAGCACGACGTGCACCCGGCCCTTGGTGACCTTGCGCAGCGCCTTGAGGACGGATTCGACGGCGTCCGTCTTGTGGGCGTAGTCGACGACCGCGAGATAGTCCTGACCGGCGTCCACGCGCTCCAGGCGGCCCGGCACGCCCGGCACGGCGGCGATGCCGTCGGCGGCGGTCTGCGCATCGAGGCCGGCGGCGGCGAGGGCGACGATCGCGGCGAGGGTGTTCGCCACGTTGAACGGGCCCGGCAGCGGCGACCTGGCGCTGATCCGCTCGCCCTTGGGGCCGAGCACGGTGAACGGCGAGTCCAGCGGGCCGACCTCGACGTCCTCGGCGCGCCAGTCGGCGTCCGGGTGGCCCTCGGCGGAGTAGGTGACGACCGGGACGGTGGCCTCGCGGGCGAGCCTGCGGCCGTACTCGTCGTCGACGTTGACCACGCCGAGTTTGCTGCGTTTCGGCGTGAACAGCTGCGCCTTGGCCCGGAAGTAGTCCTCCATGTCGGAGTGGAACTCCATGTGTTCCGGGCTGAGGTTGGTGAACACAGCGACGTCGAAGACGCAGCCGTCGACCCGGCCGAGGACCAGCGCGTGGCTGGAGACCTCCATGGCGACCGCCTCGACCCCGCGCTCGCGCATCACCGCGAACAGCGCCTGGAGGTCGGTGGCTTCGGGTGTGGTGCGCTCGGACTTGATGCGCTCGTCGCCGATCCGGGTCTCGACCGTGCCGATCAGACCACTGCTGTGGGCTGTCTGGAGGCCACCCTCGACGAGATAGGCGGTGGTGGTCTTGCCGGAGGTGCCGGTGATGCCGATCTGGAGCAGCTCGCGGCCGGGCCGACCGTAGATCGTCGCCGCCAGCTCGCCCATCCGTGCGCGCGGGTCGTCGACGGTGAGCACCGGCAGGCCCGTGGCAGCGGCGCGTTCGGTGCCGGCCGGGTCGGTCAGTACGGCGGCGGCGCCGAGACCGACGGCCTGGGCGACGAAGTCGGCGCCGTGCGCGCGGGCGCCGGGCAGGGCGGCGTACAGGTCGCCGGGGCGGACGGCGCGCGAGTCATGGGTGATGCCCGTGACCTCGGTGGCCGCCTCCGGGGCGGTGACACCCAGCTGGTCGGCGAGGTCCGCGAGGGGTGTGGCGGAGACCCGTTCCGGCCTGGGCGGTCCCGGATATGTCACGGGAGCGTCCTTCTGGGTGATGTGGGACTGATCAGCGTGTGGCACGGCGGTGAGCGTACCGGGCGCACCCGCTCCGGAGCGAAGTGAGGGGCGGGGGGTGCTCTGGTTCCCGGGATGGGGGGTGATCGTTGTCACGGATGGTTCCTGGGTGCTCGGTGCTGATCGGGCGTGCGGATCGGGTACGGGCGGCTCGGTGCGGGTCGGGGGCTGTGCGGATGGGGGCTCTGGCGGCTCGCTGCTGATCAGGGCTTGAAGGTGACCGGGAGGTTCGCGGGCTTCGCTCCGGTCGGCGGGACCTGGAGGGTCTTCAGGGCGAACTCCATCACCTGCTTGTAGACGGGTCCGCAGATCTGGCCACCGAAGTAGCTGCCCTTGGTGGCGTTCTGGATGGCGCAGTAGACGGTGACGCGCGGCTTGTCCGCGGGTGCGAATCCGGCGAACGACGACGTGTAGCCGCGGTACTTGCCGGTGTCCGGATCCACGCGGTTCGCGGTGCCCGTCTTGCCCGCGACCCGGTAGCCGGAGATGCGCGCCTTGGTGCCGGTGCCCTCCCGGTCGTCGACGACCGACTCCAGCATCTGGGCGAGCGTCCTGGCCGTCTTCTCGCTCACGACCCGCGTCTTCTTCGGCTTCGGGGCGGGCGTGAAGACGCCGTCGGGTCCCTGCGTGCCGCGCACCAGCGTGGGCTCGACGCGTACGCCGCCGTTGGCGATGGTCGAGTAGACGGACGCCGCCTGCATCGCGTTGATGGACACGCCCTGGCCGAAAGGAATCGTGTACTGCTGCGATGTCGACCACTGGTCCGGCGGCGCGAGGATGCCCTTGGTCTCGCCGGGGAAGTCGAGCCCGGTGTAGCTGCCGAGCCCGAACTTGCGCAGGTACGTGTAGAGCACCCGGTTGGCCTCGGCCTGCGTCTTGCCGAGCTGTCCGGTGGCCAGGATGGTGCCGATGTTGCTGGACTTGGCGAGCACGCCGTTGAGGGTCAGGTACCAGGTCGGGTGGTCGATGTCGTCCTGGAAGAGCCGGTCGCCCCGGTGCAGCCGGTTGGGCACGGTGACGTGCGTCAGCGGGGTGGCGACGTTCTCCTCCAGCACGGCGGCCATCGACATGACCTTGGCGGTGGAGCCGGGCTCGTAGGCGTCCTGGAGGGCCGCGTTGCCCATGGCCGCCGCGTCGGCCGAGGTGAGGTCGTTGGGGTCGAAGCCGGGCGAGTTGGCCATGGCGAGGATCTCGCCGGTGCGGGTGTCCTGCACGATCACATAGCCGCGGTCCGCCGCGGACTTCTCCACCTGCTCGGTGATGGCGTTCTGCGCGGCCCACTGGATGTCGCGGTCGATGGTCAGCTCGATGTCGGAGCCGGGCACCGCGGGCGTCTCGGTGGAGCCGACGGTCGGCACCTGCATGCCGCC
This sequence comes from Streptomyces spinoverrucosus, assembly GCF_006539505.1. Classification (GTDB taxonomy): domain Bacteria; phylum Actinomycetota; class Actinomycetes; order Streptomycetales; family Streptomycetaceae; genus Streptomyces; species Streptomyces spinoverrucosus. The sequence goes on along the minus strand of NZ_BJND01000012.1, from coordinate 19,532 downwards.
GGACTGGGCGTAGCGGATCTTGCCGTCCTCGCCGGCCAGCTGCCCGTTCAGCTGCTGCTCGATGCCGCCGCCGCCCTTGCCGTCGGCGTTGACCCAGCCCAGTATCCCGGCGGCCAGATCGCCGTTGGGGTACACGCGTTTGCTGCTGGGTTCGGCGAGGACGCCGGCCAGGACGTTGACGGTGCTCTTGTCGGTCTTCGCCTTGGTGACGAGCGCGGTCCTCAGGTCCTTGATCTGCTTCCAGACCTGCGGGGTCTGCCGCCCGGCGAGCTTGACGTAGCGGAGCGTCTTGTCCTTGGGCCGGAGCTTGGCGACGAGCTCTTGCTGGTCCGTGCCGAGGATCGGCGCGAGCAGCGCCGCCGCCTGCTCGGGCCCGTCGTCGATCTTCAGCTGCTCGCGGGTGAACAGCGTGGGGTCGGCGGTGATGTCGTACGCGTCGACACTGGTCGCCAGGGCCACGCCGGTGCGGTCGGTGATCTCGCCGCGCTGGGCGGCGAGGGTGTGCACGACGTAGCGGTTCCGCTCGGCCTTGGCGGCGTAGGCGCTCGCGTCGACGGCCTGCACCTGGAGCAGTCGTACGACGAAGACCAGCAGGACGAGGGTCAGCGCGAAGCCGATCATGCGCAGCCGGGGGCGGGGGCTGCCGAGCCGGATCGCGCCCGGGGCCGCCGGACGGGGCTGGGCGGAGCGGCGCGCCGGGCGAGCGCCGGGGCCGGGGCGCCGCTGGCCGCCGGAGCGATCGGGCCGCGCGGGTCCGGGCACGCGGCGACGCGGCGATTCCCTGTCGGTCACTTCCGTCACCTGCCGGAGGGTGTGGTCGGGAGGGGGGCGGGCGTGCTGGCGAGCGGGCGGGGAGCGGGGGCCGTGGGGGTGGTCGTGGTGGTCGGGGGTGCCGTGGGGGTGGCCGGGGCTGCCGTGGGGGTGGCCGGTGTGACGGGCGCCGGCATGGGGTGGAGGGCCGCGGACGGGATGGCCGCGGAGGGGATGTGCACGGGCGCGGTGGACATCGCCTCGGGGGCGAGGACGAGGGGGCGGCGAGCGGAGGCCGGTTCGGCGTCGGCGGGGGACGGGACGCCGTTGATGGTGCCGTCGGGGTTGAGGAAGGCGGGGTCCGAGCCGGGGACCATGCCGAGTTCGCGGGCGCGGCGCTGGAGGGCGCCGGGGGCGGAGTAGGCGTCGATGTCGCGCTGGAGGGCCTGTTCCTCGTCGGTGAGGTTCTTGGTCTCCTTCTGCAGGTCGTCGAGTTGGAACGACCCTTCGCTGAGCGCCGAGTTCAGCACGAGCAGGCCGATGAGTCCGCCGCCGAGGAGCAGGACGACGAGGAGGACGAAGGGCGTCCGGGCGGCCTGCGCCCGCCCGGTCGGCAAGAGCTGCGCGAGCCGTGCGGCCCTCCCCCTCAGTTCGGGTTTCCTACTCACTCACCCTCCCCCAGTCCGGATGTCCAACCCGCGTGTGTTGTGAGCCCCCCGCCCCGTCGGCTGCCTCACTCGACGTCCTCCCTGATCCGCTGCGCCCCGCGCAGGCGCGCCGGGGCCGCACGGCGGTTCTCGGCGACCTCTTCCTCGGTGGGAAGTTCGGCACCGCGGGTGAGCAGCTTGAGCCGGGGCTGGTACTGCTCCGGCACCACCGGCAGCCCGGGCGGCGCGGTGCTTGCGGCGCCCGCCGCGAACACCTGCTTGACCAGCCGGTCCTCCAGCGAGTGGTACGACAGCACGGCGATCCGCCCGCCCACGTCCAGCGCCTTCACCGCCGCCGGGATCGCCCGCTCCAGCACGGACAGCTCGCCGTTGACCTCGATACGCAGGGCCTGGAAGGTGCGCTTGGCCGGGTTGCCGCCGGTGCGCTTGGCGGCCTGCGGCAGCGCGTCCCGGATCAGCTCCACGAGCCGCGCGCTGTTGCTGAACGGCTCCTTCTCGCGCTCGCGCACGATGGCGGCCACGATCCGCTTGGCCTGCTTCTCCTCGCCGTACGCGCGCAGGATCCGCACCAGCTCGCCGGCCGGGTAGGTGTTGAGGACCTCTGCGGCGCTGATGCCGGTCGTCTGGTCCATACGCATGTCGAGCGGGGCGTCCTGCGCGTAGGCGAAGCCGCGGTCGGCCTCGTCGAGCTGCATGGAGGAGACCCCGAGGTCGAACAGCACGCCCTGCACGCGCGCGATGCGGAGCCGGTCCAGCACCTCGGGCAGCTCGTCGTACACGGCGTGCACCAGGGTGGCGCGCTCCCCGTACGGCGCGAGCCGCTCGCCGGACAGGCGCAGCGCCTCCTTGTCCCGGTCGAGGGCGACGAGGCGGGCCTCGGGGAAGCGCGCGAGCAGTGCCTCGCTGTGGCCGCCGAGGCCGAGCGTGCAGTCGACGACCACGGCTCCGGGCCGCTCCAGCGCGGGTGCCAACAGGTCCAGGCACCGCTGGAGCATCACCGGGACGTGTCGACTCTGGCTCAAGGGGCCCTCTCAGGTCCGGCGGGCGGTACGCACCGCCGGGTCCCCGCCCGCTCGTGAAGGGGAGGCCTGCCGGCGCCGGAAGCGTCAGCCGGCCGGAGCGGGTGGAGGCCGAGCCGTACGTACGCGCCGCGCACGTGGGGGATCCCCGGCGTCTGGGCCGGGATCCTGGGGGAATTCGATGCAGCGGGGAGAGCCTCGCCTCCCGCTTCGCGTCACTTTAGTCCACCCTCAGTCGCGGTCAATCAACCGGCCTGCGCGTCGCGGCGGGGTACGGAAATCAACCCGCGAACCGGCGAGGATCACCCGCAAGGGCGTATACGCGCCACGCTTGTGGGTTAGCTCACATCACGGCCCGATGACTTCTTTGTCCTGCCTCACAACAGGACCCGAGCGCCCGTGACCAGTACCGTCGTCACCATGACGACTTCTGCATCGGTTCCCGCCGGCTCCGAGGACGCCATAGCCCGGGTCGGCACCGTCACCGACCGCCTCGTCGAGGCGAACCAGCGGTACGCGGCCGCCTTCACCGACCCCGGCATGGACGCCCGTCCGGTGCTCCAGGTGGCCGTCGTGGCCTGCATGGACGCCCGGCTCGACCTGCACGCCGCGCTCGGCCTGCAGCTCGGCGACTGTCACACCATCCGCAACGCGGGCGGCGTGGTCACCGACGACGTGATCCGCTCGCTCACCATCAGCCAGCGCAAGCTCGGCACGCGCAGCATCGTCCTGATCCACCACACCGGCTGCGGTCTGGAGAGCCTCACCGAGGACTTCCGCACCGAACTGGAGCTGGAAGTGGGCCAGCGCCCGGCCTGGGCGGTGGAGTCCTTCCGGGACGTCGACCAGGACGTACGGCAGTCGATGCAGCGCGTGCGCACCTCGCCGTTCCTGCAGCACACGGATGACGTGCGCGGCTTCGTCTTCGACGTGCGGACCGGTCTGCTGCGTGAGATCGACCCGGCGTAACCGGGCGGTGGAGCTGTCGTTTCGCTATCAATTCGAGCACCGAGGCCCGCGAAAAGCGTTAAAGCCGACATATCGCTGGCAGTTGTCCACAGGCGAGTGACACGAATCGGTAACGGCAGCAAGAATGCGGGTGGTGGCGTCACGCGGAACCTCGCGTGGTGTCCGTGTTTCGGGGTGGGCCGGTCCGCATCACAGAGCGTCGGCCCGTATGAAAGAACGGGCCGAGGAGGGCCGGGTGACGACCTATGACGATCGAGCGAGCCTTACTGATCTGACTGCCACCGTGGAGCGGGTCCGCAGTTCGGTGGAAGAAGTGATCGAGGGCAAGCCCGAGGTCGTGCGGCTTTCGCTGACCGTGCTGCTCGCCGAGGGACACCTCCTGATCGAGGACGTCCCCGGAGTGGGCAAGACAATGCTGGCCAAGACGCTGGCGCGGTCCATCGACTGTTCGGTGCGGCGGATCCAGTTCACGCCCGACCTGCTGCCCTCGGACATCACCGGTGTGTCCATCTGGGACCAGCAGCGCCGGGACTTCGAGTTCAAGCCGGGCGCGATCTTCGCCCAGATCGTGATCGGCGACGAGATCAACCGAGCCTCGCCCAAGACTCAGTCCGCGCTGCTGGAGTCGATGGAGGAGCGCCAGGTCACCATCGACGGGCAGACCTACGAGCTGCCCAGCCCCTTCATGGTGGTCGCCACGCAGAACCCGGTCGAAATGGAGGGCACCTACCCGCTCCCCGAGGCCCAACGCGACCGCTTCATGGCCCGCGTCTCCATCGGCTACCCGAGCCCGGAGGCCGAGCTGCAGATGCTCGACGTGCACGGCGGGGTGAGCCCGCTGGACGACCTCCAGCCGGTGGCACACGCGCACGAGATCGTGAAGTTGATCGAGGCGGTGCGCGGCGTCCACGTCGCCGACACCGTCCGGCGGTACGCGGTCGACCTGGTCGCCGCCACCCGCACCCACCCCGATCTCAGACTCGGCGCCTCCCCGCGCGCGACGCTGCACCTGCTGCGCGCGGCGAAGGCGGCAGCGGCCCTCAGCGGCCGGGAGTACGCCCTGCCGGACGACGTGCAGGCCCTCGCCGTGGCCGTGCTGGCCCACCGCCTGCTGCCCACCGCCCAGGCCCAGCTCAACCGCCGTACGGCGGAGCAGGTCGTCCAGGAGATCCTGCAGCACACGCCGGTGCCTGCGACGCCCCAGCAGAACGCTTTCGGCGGACTGGGCCAGGGCACCCCGGCGTTCGGCCAGCAGCCGCCCCGGAGGCTGTGATGACCACTCCGGCGGGGCCCGCGCCCGCCGACGCCGACCGGGGCGACAAGGGCGGCGTGCGTACGGCCCTGGCCGGTCTGACCACCCGCGGTCGCTCGTTCCTGGCCGCCGGAGTCGCCGCCGCCGTCTGCGCCTACGTCCTCGGCCAGAGCGACCTGCTCCGGGTCGGACTGCTGCTGGCGGTGCTGCCCCTGGTGTGCGCGACCGTGCTGTACCGCACGCGGTACCGGGTGGCCGGCAGCCGCAGGCTCTCCCCCGCGCGCGTGCCCGCCGGTGCGGAGGCCCGGGTCCATCTGCGGATCGACAACGTCTCGCGGCTGCCCACCGGCCTGCTCATGCTCCAGGACCGGGTGCCGTACGTGCTCGGCCCCCGCCCCCGCTTCGTGCTCGACCGCGTCGAGCCGGGCGGCCGCCGCGAGGTGTCCTACCGCGTCCGCTCCGACCTGCGCGGCCGCTATCCGCTGGGCCCGCTGCAGCTGCGCCTGACCGACCCGTTCGGGATGTGCGAGCTGACCCGGTCCTTCTCGACGTACGACACCCTGACGGTGATCCCGCGCGTGGAGCCGCTGCCGCCGGTGCGGCTGACCGGCGAGGCCAAGGGGTACGGCGACGGGCGGCTGCGCTCGCTCGCGCTGGCCGGCGAGGACGACGTCATCCCGCGCGGGTACCGCTACGGCGACGACCTGCGCCGTGTCCACTGGCGCTCCACCGCGCGCTACGGCGAGCTGATGGTGCGTCGCGAGGAGCAGCCGCAGCGCTCCCGCTGCACGGTGCTGCTCGACACCCGGGGCGTCGCCTTCGAGGGCGCGGGCCCCGACTCGGCCTTCGAGTGGGCCGTGGCGGGCACCGCCTCCGTGCTGGTGCACATGCTCGAACGTGGCTTTTCGGTACGGCTGTTGACGGACACCGGCAGCTCGGTGCCCGGCGAGGGCGCGGACGGCTTCGCCGGCGCCAGCCAGGAGTCGGCGGACGCGGCCGGGCTGATGATGGACACCCTCGCGGTGATCGACCACTCCGACGGTACGGGCCTGTCGCGGGCGTACGACGTGCTGCGCGGCGGACACGAGGGGCTGCTGGTGGCCTTCTTCGGCGACCTCGACGAGGAGCAGGGCGCGGTGGCCGCGAGGATGCGTCAGCGCACCGGCGGCGCGCTCGCCTTCGTCCTGGACAGCGAGGACTGGGTGCGGGAACCGACCGATGTGGCCCGGCCGTTGGACGGGAAGGAGGAGCGCCTGCGGATGCTGCGCGAGGCCGGTTGGACGGTCGTGCGCGTGCCGCGGGGCGCCTCGCTGCACGACCTGTGGCGCCAGGCGGAGCATGAGCGCACGGGTGTCGTGGCGGCGGGGGGCACGACGGGCGGGGAGGGGCGGTCATGAGCGGACAGGCGCGGATGGCTCTGTGCGCCACTGCGGCGACGCTGATGGCCGCGTGCGCCCTGCTGCCGCTGGTCGACCCGGCCACATGGTTTCTGCAGGCGGCCATCCTGCTGGCCATCCAGACGGGGGTGGGCACGGCGGCCCGGCGGGTGCCGCTGGCCCGTCCGCTGACGGTGACCGTGCAGGCCCTGGTCACGCTGATACTGCTGACCCTGGTCTTCGCCCGGGAGTACGCGTTCATCGGGCTGATCCCCGGCCCCGAGGCTTTCCTGCACTTCGCCGACCTGCTCCAGCAGGGCACCCAGGACGTCGGGCGGTACGCGATCCCGGCGCCCCTGTCCCCCGGCATCAAGCTGATGCTCATCGGCGGTGTCCTGGTGATCGGGCTGGCGGTCGACCTGATCGCGGTGACCTTCCGCAGCGCGGCCCCGGCCGGGCTGCCGCTGCTCGCGCTGTACTCGGTCGCCGCGGGCCTGTCCGACGGCAGCGGTGGCTGGGTGTGGTTCCTGATAGCGGCGGTCGGCTATCTGATGCTGCTGCTCGCCGAGGGACGGGACCGGCTGTCGCAGTGGGGCCGGGTGTTCGGCGGGACGCCACGCGGCCCGGGCGGCGAGCCCGGCCGCGGTCCAGTGGCGCCGGTGCGCACGGGGCGGCGGATCGGCGTGGTCGCGCTGGGCATAGCCCTGGTCGTGCCGCTGACCCTGCCCGCGATGAACGGCGGCCTGCTGGACGGCGCCGGGACGGGCGTCGGCACGGGCAGCGGGGGCGGCGGCACGATCTCCGCGGTGAACCCGCTGGTGTCGCTGCGCGACAGCCTGAACGTGGACGAGGACCGCACGGTCATGACGCTGCGCAGCAGCACGGACGACCTGTCGAACATGTACCTGCGCATCGTGTCCCTGGACGACTTCGACGGCACCACGTGGAAGCCCTCCCGGCGGAACATCGTCGCGGTGCCGGACGAGTTCCCGACACCCGTCGGACTGGGCCCGGAGGTCCGGCGCGCCGAGGTCCGCACCCGGATCGCCGCGGCGGACTGGTACGCGCAGGACTGGCTGCCCATGCCGTACCCGCCGAGCGACGTGCGGATCGACGGCAACTGGCGGTACGAACCGGTCGGCATGACACTCGTCGGCGATCACGGCCAGACCACCCGCGACGCCACCTACGAGGTGACCAGCCTCGATGTGCAGCCGACGGCGGATCAGCTCGCCTCGGCGCCGGAGCCGCCCGCCGCGATCGAGCGCGAGTTCACCGAGGTACCTGACTCACTGCCGCAGGTGGTGTCGCGGCAGGCCCGCGAGATCACGGCAGGCGCGAGGAACCCGTACGAGCAGGCGGTCAAGCTCCAGGAGTACTTCGCCCTGACCGGCGGGTTCCAGTACGACACCGAGGTGGAGGTCGGTGGCGGCTCCCAGGCGATCGCCCGCTTCCTGCGGGACAAGCGGGGCTTCTGTGTGCACTTCTCCTTCGCGATGGCGTCGATGGCCCGCACGCTCGGCATACCGGCCCGGGTCGCGGTGGGCTTCGCGCCCGGTACGGCGCAGGGGGACGGCACGGTGACGGTGGGGCTCCGGGACGCGCACGCGTGGCCCGAGCTGTACTTCGAGGGCGTGGGCTGGACCCGTTTCGAGCCGACCCCGAACCGGGGCTCGGCGCCCACGTACACCCAGCCCGAGGTGCCGGGCAGCAGCATCCCCGAGCTGCCGGAGGCCTCGCGTCCGGCGGAACCGGCTCCGTCGGCCGAGCCGTCCACGAGCGCGAGCTGCTCGGCGCAGGACAGGCGGCTCGAGGCGTGCGGCGGGGCGCTGCCGCTGGACCCGGGCGCCTCGGACGACGGGGGCCCGCCCTGGTACCAGACGGCGGGCTGGACGCTGCTCGCCGTCGCGGTGATCCTCCTGCCGCTGCTGCCCATGCTGTGGCGGGTCAGACGGCGGTCGGTGCGGCTGGCCTCGGCCCGGCACACCGGCTCGGCGGCACCGGGTGTGCTCGGCCGGGGACGCGGCGGTGAAGGCCGCAGCGACGGCGTCGAGGTGACCACCCTCGACGTGCAGCTGGACGAGCGGTATGCCGCCGAGGTGGCCGCCGGGCATGTGCTGGCCGTCTGGCGGGAACTGACCGACACCGCCTGGGACTACGGCATCGTGCCGGACGACGCGCTGACCCCGCGCAAGGCGGCCGAGCGGATCGTGCGGCTGGGGCATCTGGACGAGCCGACGGCCCAGTCGGTGCACCGGGTGGCCGGTGCCGTGGAGCAGGTGCTGTTCGCACCGAACCCACGCGCGGAGACGGGGCTGGCCGACGACGTACGCCGGATGCGGGCGGCGCTGCGCTCCCGGGCGGGCTGGCGGACCCGGATCCGGGCCGTGGTCGCACCACGCTCGGCCATCCGGGCCGTGTGGGACCTCAATGACCGCTGGTCGGCAGCGAAGGCCCGCGCGGCGAGCGGCTGGGCGACTCTGGTGCGCCGACCGTCGGGTCAGCAGAGCGGCTGAGGCCGGGGTCGGTCAGGGCATGCGTGAGGGGTTACCGCCCGCCGGGCGGTAACCCCTCACGTACGTCGGTGGGAGCTGTGGGTGGGAATCAGTGGCCCTGTTGCTCGTCGCGGCGTCGCTGCCAGCGCTGTTCGATGCGGTCCATCATCGAGCGCCGCTGACGTACCTGACGGCCGGCGGGGGGACCACCCGCGGCGGGCTGCTCGCCCGGCTTGGGGGCCTTGCGCCAACCGGTCACGGCGAGTACCGCGCACCCCAGCATGACGAGGAAGCCCACCACGCTGAGCCAGACCTGCTTGGCGACCATTCCGGCCATGAGGAGCGCGATACCTACGAGGAAGCCCGCGACCGCCTGGTAGACCCGTCGCCGGGTGTACGTACGCAGCCCGCTTCCCTCAAGCGCTGTCGCGAACTTGGGATCTTCGGCGTACAGCGCTCGCTCCATCTGCTCGAGCATGCGCTGCTCGTGCTCTGAGAGCGGCACGGAGTCCTCCTCATCGTGCAGTCGCCGGGGCGACCCGGGGGGTCTCTTCAGGATAGGCAGGGAATCGCCCCCGTGAAACCCGCCCCTCTGCGCCAATTGGCCAACCGGAACCCGCCATGGCCGGACCGGTCCGCCGAGAATCACATTCCCCGGCAGCCGACCCGTCATGCCGGGCGGTCTCCCTCGATCATACGGCGGGAAGCCCCCGATCGGGGGGCCTGTGGCGTACTCCATCCGCCACCAAGCCGCTGATCAGCGGCGCGCCACTGCTGTCGCTCAGGCCCCGGCAGACGCTCCGGTCTCACCGAGCACATGAAGCTGCGTGGACACCGCGTGGAACGCGGGCAGCTCGGCCGCGGCGGCCTCCAGCTTGAGCAGGGCGTCCATGGCGCCGGGCTCGGTGTCCACCAGCACGCCGGGCACGAGGTCGGCGAAGACCCGGACGCCGTGCACGGCCGTGACGGCGAGGCCGGCGCCCTCGACCAGGTCGGTGAGCTGCTCGGCGGTGAAACGGCGCGGCATCGGGTCACCCGAGCCCCAGCGGCCGTTCGGGTCGTCGAGGGCCTGCTTGGCCTCCTTGAAGTGGCCCGCGAGAGCACGCGCGAGCACGGCACCGCCGAGCCCGGCGGCGAGCAGGCTGAGGACACCCTCGGGCCGCAGGGCGGCCACCGCGTTGCGGATGCCCTCGGCCGGGTCGTCCACGTACTCCAGGACGCCATGGCACAGCACCGCGTCGTAGCCGCCGCGCTCGACCACGTCGAACAGGCCGTGGGCGTCGCCCTGCACGCCCTTCACCCGGTCGGCGACGCCGGCCTCGGCTGCGCGGCGCTCCAGGGCGAAGAGCGCGTTCGGGCTGGGGTCGACGACGGTGACCCGGTGGCCGAGGCCGGCGACGGGCACGGCGAACTTGCCGCTGCCGCCTCCGGTGTCGAGGACGTCCAGCGACTCCCGGCCCGTGGCCTTGACCCGGCGGTCCAGGGCGTCCCGGAGGACCTCCCACACCACGGCGGTACGGAGAGCGGCGCGGGGGCTCGACGGGTCCGACACGGCAGTTGACTCCTCGGCGCGGCACCGCCCCTATGCGGGGCGGAGCGAACGGGGTGCCTCCCCGGCCCGGGGATACGGGTGGAAGGCTTCAGGCGCTCTCCACCCTATTGCCTCCGGTGCGCCGACCGGTCATTGCGGTGACTGCGTATCCCTGCTGACCATTCCCTCCTGACCATGGGTGGTTTCGGCGTCAGACGCGTCAGGCACCTCAGGTGCGTCAGGCACGCCAGGTCATGCGCGTCGTGTGCGTCAGCCCGCGTCGGGCATCTCGCGGTCGTGGCCCGCGCCGGGGCCGCGGTCCTCCGCCTCGTCCGCGTCCGGGCGGGGCTGTGGGAGGACCGGCTGGAGCACCAGCATCCGCTCGACGAGGCGGATGAACATCGCCACATCGCGTATCAGGTCGTCGGCGTCCCGGCGGCTGGCCGCGCCCTGGATGCCCGCCTCGGCCCGGGCGCGGCGCCGGGCACCGGAGGCGAACAGGGCGCTCCACTCGGTGAGCTCGGGCGCGATTTCGGGGAGCACTTCCCAGGCGCTGCGGATCCGGGCCCGGCGCCGGGGGTTGGGCTCCGGGCGGCCCCGAGCGGCCAGCACGGCGGCGGCGGTGCGCAGGGCGGCGAGGTGGGCGGTGGCGTAGCGCTCGTTCGGCGTTTCGAGGACTGCTGCCTCGTCGAGCCCGGCACGTGCCTGGGCGAGCAGGTCGAGGGCGGCGGGCGGGGCCGTGGCCCGGCGGAGCACGGGGTGCACGTCGCCCGCCGGACCGGTCAGTGAGGGGGCAGGGCCGGTGGCGCGGCGCCGACGGGCGGCGGCTGCGGATGAGTTGGCCATGACGAACCTCCTGTCGTCTGTGTGACGGCACGCCCTCACACGGGGTGCCGTATGTGCCCATCGTGAGGTATGGCACTGACAATCCGTTCTGACCTGCGACTTTGCTTCGATCGCGAGTTCGGGCTAGTTTTTGCACTGACCAGTCAGTTCAAATAGTTCGGTTCGGAAACACCTGGGGGCACTGTGGGGGGAACCGTGGCGGGACTCGCCGTCACCGCCCGCGACTTCGGGCTGGAGGGACCCCGCGGCTGGGCCTTCCGCGGCATTTCCTTCGCCGCGGAGCCCGGCTCGCTGATCGCCGTCGAGGGCCCGTCGGGGTCGGGCCGTACGAGCCTGCTGCTCGCGCTCACCGGGCGGATGAAGGCGACCGAGGGGACGGCGGTGGTCGGCGACGCCCGGCTGCCGAAGCAGATGGCGGCCCTGCGCCGGGTCAGCGCGCTCGCCCACGTGCCCGGTGTCACCGACCTCGATCCGGCCCTGACCGTCGGGGAGCATCTGCGCGAACGGGCGCTGCTGGAGCGCCGGTTCGGCGTCTCGCTGCGGGGGCTGCTGCGTCCGCGCGCCGAACGCGCGCGGGAGGCGCGGCTGCGGATCGACGCCGCCCTGACCGCCGCCGGACTGGACCGTCAGGCCCTGCCCAAGGGCTCGCGGACCTCCGTACGCGATCTGGAGCGCGTCGAGGCGCTGCGGCTGTCCATCGCGCTGGCGCTCGTCGGGCGCCCGCGGCTGCTCGGGGTCGACGACACCGACCTCAAGCTCTCCGACGCCGAGCGGGCCGAGGTGTGGGCGCTGCTGAGGTCGCTCACCGAGGGCGGGACGACGGTGGTGGCGGTGTGCAGCGAGGCTCCCGGGGACGCCGTGGTGGTGTCCACCGAGCGGGGCGGCGGCGACGTACCCGAGGCGCCCGAGCCCGGCGGCGACGGTGCCGCCGACGACGTACCCGAAGACCCTGAGGGCGCCGACAGCGACGTACCGGATGAGCGGGACGGCCGGGACGGTCAGGCGGCCCGTGACGATGCGAAGGAGGCGGCGGATGCGTTCGCCGAGGCTGGCCGCGCTTGAGCTGCGGCGGTTCGGCCGGGGGAAGCTGCCCCGGGCCGCCCTGGTGGCGCTTCTGCTGCTGCCGCTGCTGTACGGCGCGCTGTACCTGTGGTCCTTCTGGGACCCGTACGGCCGCCTCGACCGGCTCCCCGTGGCGCTGGTGAACGACGACAAGGGCGCGACCGCCGACGGGAAGAGGGTCGAGGCGGGCGACGACATCGTGGCGGGGCTGCGGGACAGTGAGGTCTTCGACTGGCACGAGGTGAGCGCCGAGGAGGCGCGCGCGGGGGTCGAGGACGGCACGTACTACCTGTCCCTGACCATGCCCGCCGACTTCAGCGAGCGCATCGCCTCCAGCTCGGGCGACTCCCCCGAGACGGGCGCCCTTCAGGTCCGTACGAACGACGCGAACAACTACATCGTCGGGCAGATCTCGCGGACGGTGTTCAGCGAGGTGCGTACGGCGGCGTCCACCAAGGCGTCGCGGTCGTTCCTGGACCGGATCTTCATCTCGTTCTCCGACATCCACGGCGAGACGGTGAAGGCGGCCGACGGGGCGGACAAGCTCAAGAGCGGCATCGGTACGGCCGAGAAGGGCTCCAAGGACCTCGCCGACGGGCTGAAGGACGCCAAGGACGGCAGCGGGGACCTGTCCTCGGGGCTGACGAAGCTCACCAAGGGCGCGAGTGATCTGGAGGACGGTTCGGCGCGGGTCGCGGAGGGTACGCAGGCGCTCGCCGACCAGGTCAACGGGATCGCGGACAAGCTGGGGCCCTTCCTCGATGACAACGAGAAGACCATCGGTGACACGGCGCGGCTGGTCGCCGACTCGTCGGCGGCGATCCGCGACAACCTCGACGCGCTGGTGAAGCGGGCCCCGGCCGCCGCCGAGGGAGCCCACCTGGCCTCCGACGCGCTGACCGACATCCACAAGAGGCGCTGCGAGACCCCCGTACTGCCCGACGCGGTCTGCTCCGACCTGGAGAAGGCCAGGGACTCGGCCGCCGACGTGGCGACGATCGCGGACGACCTCAACACGGTGCTCAGCAACTACGACGGCGACATGGACAAGCTCGACGGGCATCTCGCCACCCTGGAGGAGCAGGCCCGGGCGCTCGCCCAGGACGCGCCGCACCTCTCGGAGGACCTCGACGAGGCCGTCACGAAGATCAACAAACTGAACGAGGGTGCCGGGAAGGTCGCCCAAGGCGCCAAGGCACTGCACTCGGGGCTGGGCACCGCCCGGACGGGTGCGGTGGACCTCGACGAGGGCGTCGGTGAGCTCAAGACCGGCGCGGACGACCTCAGTGGGGGCATGTACAAGCTCGTCGACGGCTCCGTGAGGCTCGCGGACGGGCTGCACGACGGCGCCGAGCAGATTCCCGACTACGACAAGCAGGAGCGCGACGCGCGTACGGAGGTCATGGCGGACCCGGTCCAGCTGGCGTCCAAGTCCCTGCACAAGGCGCCCAATTACGGCACCGGCTTCGCCCCGTACTTCATCCCGCTGTCCCTGTGGGTGGGCGCGATGGTGGCGTACATGCTGGTTCCGCCGCTCAACCGGCGGGCGCTGGCCGCCGGTGCGTCGGCCTGGCGGATCGCGCTGGCGGGCTGGTTGCCGGTGCTGGCGATCGGCGTGCTCCAGACGGTGGCCCTGATGGCGGTGCTGCACTGGGCGGTCGGCCTTCAGATGGCGCGGGCGGCCGGGACGGTGGGCTTCCTGTTCCTGGTGACGGCGTGCTTCGCGGCGATCGTCCAGTGGCTGAACGCGCGCTTCGGCGCCGCCGGCCGGATCCTGGTGCTCGCGTTGCTGATGCTGCAACTGACGTCCGCGGGCGGCACGTACCCCGTGCAGACCAGCCCGGGCTTCTTCAACGCGCTGCACCCCTACCTGCCGATGAGCTACATCGTCGAGGCGCTCAGGAGGCTCATCACGGGTGGTGGTCTCACTCCCGTGTGGCACGCGTGCGTGGTGCTCGCCGCGTTCACGGTGGGCGCTCTCGCGCTGACCGCGGTGTCGGCCCGCCGCCGCCAGGTGTGGACGCTGGACCGGCTGCATCCCGAGCTGAGCCTGTGAGCCCCCACTGGTGCCCTCCGGTGGTGCCGTTCCTGTGACAATCAAGGCCATGGAAAGCAGCAGCGCCACGTCGGGGGCGAGTACGCGCCGCGAGGCGACCCGGCAGAAGCTCTACGAGGCGGCCGTCACGCTCATCGCGGAGCAGGGCTTCTCGGCCACGACAGTGGACGAGATCGCCGAGCGGGCCGGGGTCGCCAAGGGCACGGTGTACTACAACTTCGCCAGCAAGTCCGTCCTCTTCGAGGAGCTGCTGCGGCACGGCGTGGGCCTCCTCACCGCTTCCCTGAGGGAGGCGGCCGAGCGGACGGAGAAGGACGGCGGCACCAAGGTGGCCGCGCTGGACGCGATGATCCGGGCCGGGCTCGTGTTCATCGACCGATATCCGGCCTTCACGCAGCTGTACGTGGCCGAGCTGTGGCGCACCAACCGGGCCTGGCAGTCCACGCTGCTGGTGGTCCGGCAGGAGGCGGTGGCGGTCGTCGAGGACGTGCTGCGCGGGGGGATCGAGAACGGTGAGTTCAGCGAGGAGATCGATGTGCCGCTGACGGCTGCGGCGCTGGTCGGCATGGTGCTGGTGGCCGCGCTGGACTGGCAGGCGTTCCAGCCGGAGCGCTCGCTGGACGATGTGCACGCGGCGTTGTCGCGGTTGTTGCAGGGGCGGGTGAGTGGGCGTCCGTGAGCCCGGAAAAGGAAAACGCCGGTCCGGATGGTGGCCGCGTCCCCCGCGGGCCACGCCGGACCGGCGCTTCCTTGTGCTCCCCCGTTTCCCCGTACCCCCCGTTCCCCCGTACTCCCCCGTGCCCCCCGTTTCCCCATTCCCTGTGGGATTCCCCCATTGGGATCCCCCATTGGGCCCCCGTTCGGTCGTCCCTCCCCCGGGTTCCCCCGTGCCTCGCTCCCGCCGACCTGAGCCGGCGGAAGGAGCGGTCCAGGGCCGCGCCGTTCCGCCGCCCCGTGTCGGCGGTGCCGGCGCGGGGCCCCTTTCCGTGCCTCCACTCTCTCGTTCGCGCAGGTCGCGCCCCATCCGCGCGCGTACTCATCTCCCTGCCTAGGTACGGATACTCAGCCGTCCGCGCTCGCCCCCAGGCCGCTCAGCCGCGCCCTGGATACGATCGCGTCCGTGTCCGTACTCCCCCTCGTCTTCACCAGCGGCTGGGCCAGCGGCGTCAACGCGTACGCCGTGGTGCTGCTGCTCGGCTTCTTCGGTGCGACGGGACTGAGCGACGAGGTCCCGGAGGCGCTGCAACGGCCCGAGGTGCTCATCCCGGCGGGCGTGCTGTTCCTGTGCGAGGCGGTCGCCGACAAGATCCCCTACGTCGACTCCGTATGGGACTCCGTGCACACGGTGATCCGGCCCGCCGCGGGCGCGTGGGTCGGGGCGCTGCTCGCCGGGCAGAGCGGTTCGCTCTCCGATCTGGCGGCGGGCGCGATCGGGGGTTCGACGGCGCTGGCCAGCCATGCGGTCAAGGCGGGCACGCGGATGGCGGTCAACTCGTCGCCCGAGCCCTTCAGCAACGTGATCATCAGCCTGGCCGAGGATCTGGGCGTCGGGGGACTGGTGACGTTCGCGATCTTCCACCCGGAGGCAGCGGCGATCATCGCGGCGACCCTGCTGGTCATGGGCCTGGCCGCCTTGTACTTCCTAGCCTCCCGCATCCGCCGCTTCCTGCGCCGCAGAGCCCAACGCCGCGAGGAACGACGACTGGCGGGGCGAACGGGGTCGCCGCCGCCGGGCTGAGGTCTGCCTGTGCGGCGCGAGACTACCTCCCCTCCCGCGCCCAACCGCGCTGGTCACAGGCCCGGGCACGGGCTGTCAGTGGCTGCCGATAAAGTCGCACGCATGGGACGGATTGCGGTGATCGGTGCGGGGATGGGTGCCATGGCGGCTGCTGCGCGGCTGGCCGTGGCGGGGCACCGGGTGGTGGTGTACGAGCGTACGGAGACGTACGGCGGGGCGGTGCGGCGGCGGGAGCGGGACGGGTTCGCCTTCGACACCGGTCCCCGTGTGCTGCCGTTGCCCGCGGTCTGGCGGGACCTGTTCCTCAAGACCGGCAAGGAGCCGCTGGAGGCGTGTGTCGAGCTGACGCAGGTCGATCCGTCGGCGCGGCATGTCTTCGCGGACGGCACCGAAGTGTCCCTGCCGAACGCCTCGCGCGCGGGCGTGGTCGCCGCCCTCGACGACGCGCTGGGCGCGGGTGCGGGCGCCCGCTGGGGCGACTTCCTGGTGCGGGCCCGTGAGGCCTGGGACCGGACTCGCCGGCCGCTCCTGGAGGAGCCGCTGTGGCCCAACTGGCCGGTGCTGGGCGAGCGCGAGCCCTACCCGGCCGTCCCGCACAAACGGCTGCTGCGCACCCGTCGGGCCGGCACGCTCGCCGAGGTCGGCGCCTGGGAGCTGCGCGAGCCCCGGCTGATCGCCCTTCTGGAGAGCCACGCGCTGGCGTACGGCCTGGACCCGCGCGTCGCCCCGGCGAGCGCGGCCGTACTGCCGTACATGGAGCACGCCTTCGGCACCTGGTACGTGCGCGGCGGCATCCGGGAGCTGGCCCGGGCGGTGTACGAGCGTTGCCTCTCCCGCCGGGTCGAGTTCATCTTCGGCGCCGAGGTCACCGGGCTGCTGGAGAAGGACGGCCGCGCGGCGGGCGTTGAGCTCGCCGACGGCACAGTGGCGGAGGCGGACTTCGTGGTCGCCGGTGTCGCGCCCGGCGCACTGCCGGACATGCCGCCACGCGCCACCGGCGAGGTCCCGCCCCAGCGCGGGCTGCCCAGCCGCCTGACGGTGCTGCTGGCCCTGCGCGGCCCCCGCCCGAAGGGGACACCGCACCGGACAGTCGTGCACACCGAGGACCGGGACGGGGAGTTGGAGTCGCTGTTCGGTGGCGGGACCGGGACGACGACACCGCACCCCACGGTCACCGTCCTGCGCCCCGACGACCCACGACTGGTCCCGGACGCCGACCACGAGGCGGTCACCCTCACGACCACCGTCCCGGCCTCGACCACCTCGGAGACCTGCGCCGACCGCGCCGAAGCCATGCTCACCGCCGCCGAACGCGCGATACCCGACCTCCGCGCCCGCCTCCTTTGGCACGAGCCGTACACCCCGGCGGACATCGCCGAGGCGACCGGCGCGCAGGGCGGAGCGGTCCCCGCCCCGGCACTGGCGGCGGCCGAGGGCAGGCTGCTGCACCCGTCCAACAGCACGGCACTGCCCGGCCTGTTCACCGTCGGCGGCTGGTCCCATCCGGGCGGCGGCCTCCCGCACGCGGGCATGTCGGGCACCCTGGTCGCGGGGCTGATCGTGGAGGGTCCGGACTTCCGCGGCTCTCAGTGAGCCCGAGTTCCGCGGCCTCTCAGTGAGAGCGGGCGCTCAGAACCGGTACCGCTCGTCGTACTCGTTCCCCTGCTGCCCTTGGCCGTCCCCCTGATAGGGATACGGCTGCTCCGGCGGCAGCTCGGCGCCGTAGGGATCGTCGGCGTTGCGCTGCTGCGGCACCCACACACCCCCGGCCGGGGTCTCGCCGCCGTAGCCGCCGGTGGCAGCTGTGGCACCGGTGCCGTACTGGTCCTGGCCGTAGCCCTGCTGACCGTACTGCTGGTCATAGCCGGTGTCGTACGACCCACCGCTGTAGGTCTGGGTGCCGATGTACGGGTCGGAGTAGGCGGCGTACTGCTGCTGACCGGTGGTGTCGTAGCCGTACTGCTGCTGGCCGTAGGCGGAGTAGCCGTCGTAGGCGTAGTTCTGGTCGGCGGTCTGGGCGGCCGCCGCGTACTGGTCCTGGGCCTGGCCCTGGGTGGCGTAGGCGCCGGTGTCGCCGTACACGCCGTACGAGCCGGTGTCGTCGGGCATGGGCTGCGGTGCGTACACGGCGGTGGTCTCGGCGGCCGCGGGGGCGGGGCGGGCGGGCGTGAAGACGTCGTCGCGGTCGTAGTCGTCCTGGCCGTGGGCGGCGCCGCCGTCGCCGTGGTCGGCCGCTTCGAGGTCGGAGATCTCCAGGGTCGGGTCCTGGCGGTCCGGCTCACCGCGGCGGCGCTTGCTGCCGCCCAGGCTCGGACGGCCGGTCACCGCCCAGCCCTCGGCGAAGCCACGGCGGAACGACAGCGTCACGTATGTCTGCCCGACCGCGAAGGCGGCCGCGCCCAGTCCGATCACGATGACGGACGGGATCAGTACACCGACGACGACACCGAGGAAGCCGACGAACGCCAGCAGCCGCCAGCGAAGCCGTGCCTTGTACTGCAGCAGCACCTCACCGAGCAGCCACAGCGCGACGATGCCGAACGCGATGTAGAGGACCGTCCAGCCCATGTACGCCCCTCTCCCAGTGGCCGCTACGCAGTGTGTCGTATGAGCGTGCGACCGGTCTAGGCCCGCGGTGGGTGGTGCAGACCCAGGTTCTCGTAGATTTCCAGGGTCGCCGTGGAGTTGTTCAGCGTGATGAAGTGCAGACCCGGCACTCCCTCCGCCAGCAGCCGTGCGCAGAACTCCGTGGCGAACTCGATCCCAATGGAGCGTACAGCGGACGGATTGTCTTTCGCTGTGAGGATCCGCTCTTTCAAGGTGGACGGAATGTGAGCGTTGCTGAGCTGCGGCAGCCGCTCCAGCATCCGGACGCTGGTCACAGGCATGACCTCGGGGATGACCGGGGTCTCGCAGCCCGCGGCGGCCACTCGGTCACGCAGTCGAAGGTAGGACTCCGGCTGGAAGAACATTTGTGTGATCGCGTAGTCGGCGCCGGCCCGGCACTTGTCGACGAAGTGCTCGACGTCCGTGTCCCAGTCGGCGGAGCGCGGGTGCATCTCGGGGAAGGCCGCGACGCCGACGCAGAAGTCGCCCGACTCCTTGATGAGCCGGACGAGCTCGGCGGCATAGGTCAGGCCCTTGGGGTGCGGCACCCACTCGCCCATGGGGTCGCCGGGCGGGTCGCCGCGCAGGGCGAGCATGTTGCGGATGCCGGCGTCGGCGAACTGGCCGATCACATTGCGCAGCTCGCCGATCGAGTGGTCGACGGCGGTGAGGTGGGCGACCGGGGTGAGTGTGGTGTCGGCGACGATCTGCTGCGTCTCCTTGACCGTGCTGGCGCGCGTGGAGCCGCCGGCGCCATAGGTCACGGAGACGAAGTCGGGGGCCACCGCCTCGACCCTGCGCAGCGCGTTCCACAGGCTGCGCTCGCCCTTGGCGGTCTTCGGCGCGTAGAACTCGAACGAGTACGTCGTCTTGCCGGTGGCGAGCATGTCGCGCACGGTGCGTGCGCGATCAGTCCTGGTGGATGCGGTTCCGAGGGCCATACGGGCAGGTTAGCCAGGGGCTGTCGGTCCCCCAACCGGATGCCGGAAATTTGCCCGAATTGTCGGGTTGCTGTCCATCCCTTGGACAATCCATCCCTTGGACAACCCTTGGCCCAGACGGGCCTCACACCCCCCGCAGCCGCTTCGCGAACTCCGCCGCCGCCGCGCCCGGGTCGTCCGCCTCCGTGATCGCGCGGACGACGACCACCCGGCGGGCGCCCG
>NZ_BJND01000011.1 GCF_006539505.1 Streptomyces spinoverrucosus | reverse complement strand
GGGCGCCCGCCTCCAGGACCTCGTCGAGGTTGCCGAGGTCGATGCCGCCGATGGCGAACCAGGGGCGGCCGGTGCCCAGCGCGGCCGTGTGCCGGACCAGGTCGAGGCCGGGGGCGTGGCGGCCGGGCTTGGTGGGGGTCGGCCAGCAGGGGCCGGTGCAGAAGTAGTCCACGCCCTGCTGGACGGCCGCCGCCTCTGCCTCGGACTCCGCGTGCGTGGAGCGGCCTATGAGGATGTCGTCGCCGAGGATCGCCCGGGCCGCCGGGACCGGGAGGTCGCCCTGGCCGAGGTGGAGCACGTCGGCGCCGGCGGCGTGCGCGACGTCCGCGCGGTCGTTGACCGCGAGCAGCTTGCCGTGCCGGGCGCAGGCGTCGGCGAAGACCGTGAGGTGCTCCAGCTCCTCGGCGGCCTCCATGCCCTTGTCGCGCAGCTGCACGATGTCGACCCCGCCGACCAGGACCGCGTCCAGGAACTCGGGCAGGTCGCCCTGGCGCTTGCGGGCGTCCGTGCACAGGTACACACGGGCGTCGGCGAGCCGGGCGCGAGCGGTGGCGGCGGTGTCGGGCATGAGTGGGTCCCCCCGTGGATCGGTACCTCTGGGTGTCACTGTCGGTGGCGTACGGGCCGCGCCGGGGCGCGGTCGGCCCGGGGCCGTGGCTCAGGGCCTGTCGATCGGATCATGTCGGCGTCACGCACCCTGGCACGCGACGCCGAACGACAGGCCCACTGGCCGACCGCGGCCCGTACGCCGGGACGGTTGCTCGGGTCGCGTCGGCGGCGTCAGACGGCGAGCGCCTGGGCCCGCCGCTTCACCTCCGTGCCGCGATTCTCGCTCAGCGCCTGCGCGGGCGTGCCGGGCAGGGTCGGGTCGGGGGTGAAGAGCCACTCCAGCATCTCTTCGTCCGTGAAGCCGTCGTCCCGCAGGAGCGTCAGGGTCCCGGACAGGCCCTTGACGACCTTGTCTCCGTCGATGAAGGCGGCGGGGACGTGCAGCGCGCGGTTCTCACCGCGGCGGACGGCGATGAGCTGGCCCTCCTTGACCAGCTGCCGCACGCGCGTCACCTCGACGCCGAGCTTTTCGGCGATGTCGGGGAGGGTGAGCCAGGCAGGGACGAGAGCATCGATCTTTGCGTCAATCTCGGTCACGGGAACAAGCCTGCCATCCCCCACTGACAGTCGGAAGTCAGCCCCGCCCACCGACCCCTCCCACCTGCGAGAACACGTTAGGCCGTGGCCGCCTTCAGCGGGCGCGCCGGGTCGGCCAGCAGCTCGGGATCCAGCACGGTCCCGGCCTCGATCAGCCGCCGTCCCTGCGCCAGGTCCCGTGGCCGGCCCACGGCCAGCAGGGCGACCAGCCGGCCCTCGCGCAGCCAGCACACCGACCAGGCGGGCCCGGCCGGGTCACCGCGCCACACGGTGGCGTCGGCGGACGTGTGGTGCCCGGCGTACTGGACGAACCGCCCGAACTGCTCCGACCAGAAGTACGGAACCGGGTCGTAGAGCGCCGGTGCCTCGCCGATGATGTTCGCCGCGACCGTACGGGGACCCTGCAGGGCGTTGTCCCAGTGGTGCACCATCAGCCGCTCGCCATACCTTCCCGAAGGGAAGGACGCGCAGTCGCCGACCGCGTAGACGTCCGGCGCCGAGGTGCGCAGGTGGTCGTCGGCCACGACCTCGCCGTGCGCGCCGAGCTCGATGCCGGAGCCGGTGAGCCAGCGCGTGGCCGGCCGGGCACCGATGCCGACCACGACGGCGTCGGCGGGAATCCGCGAGCCGTCGTCCAGGACGACCGCGCCGGGCTCGACACGCCGCACGCGCGCGTGGGTGCGCAGCACGGCCCCGCTGTCGGCGTACCAGGCGGCCATCGGTGCGGCCACCTCGTCGGGCAGCGCCCCGGCGAGGGGGCGGTCCGCGGCCTCCACGACGGTCACCGCGCAGCCCGCCTCCCGGGCGGCCGTGGCGAACTCCGCGCCGATCCAGCCCGCGCCGACGACCACGATGTCGTGCTGCCGGGCGAGCACCGGCCGCAGCCGTTCGGCGTCGTCGAGGGTGCGCAGCAGATGCACCCCGGGGACGCCCTCCGCGCCCGGCAGGGTGATCGGTTCGGCGCCGGTGGCGAGGACCAGCACGTCGTACGGCACCGGCCCGGCCTCGGTGTCCAGCTCGTGGTCGCCGGGGCGGACGCCGGTCACCTCGCGCCCGAGGTGGAGGTCGATGCCGAGCGCCTCGAAGTCGACGTCGAAGGCGGAGCCCTCGGCCTTGCCGAGCAGGATGGCCTTGGAGAGCGGCGGCCGGTCGTACGGCTGGTGGGGCTCGGCGCCGATCAGCGTCACGGTGCCGGTGAAGCCCTGTTCCCGCAGGGCGACGGCGGTCTGCACCCCGGCCATGCCCGCGCCCACGACGACCACGCGCCGCGCCTGTGCCCTCGTCTGCTCGCTCACCTGATCACCATAGACAACTGACAGATTGTCAGTCAGGGGGCGGACCCAGTGACCTGCTCCACACCACTAGCGGACCTGCTCGACCACGCTGGTCCCGCTGCCCGGCTGCGACTCCCACTCCCAGCTCTCCTCCAGCCGCACCCGCCCGTCCGGCAGCTCCACGACCGTCGACACACAGTGCCCCGAGGACGTCGTCCCGTCCCGCTTCAGCTGCACGTAGCGGAAGTCCAGCCGGTCGCCCTCGCGGGTCCCCACCAGGTACCCGCGGACCACGTCCCCACCCGCGTACTCGGCCCAGATCTCGCCGCCCCGCTCGTGGTACGCGAACCGGGTGCGGGTCCCGACCTGACCCGGTGCTTGGTCTGCGACGGGGGCGAGCACGAGGCCGTCGAGTGAGCGGGGCATGACAGGAGGCTCCCTTACAGAGGTGTGGCGGCAAGAGCTAGGGTGGCCACCGTAAAGCACTCGCGGGAGCCCGGACGCACCGGGCTGAGAGGGAGGCTGGACGGCCTCCGACCGTACGAACCTGATCCGGGTCATGCCGGCGAAGGGAGGGGCTGAGCGCCCGTGTCGTCTTCCGCACGTACGTCAGACGTCCTCGTCATCGGGGGCGGAATCATCGGTCTGGTCACGGCCTGGCGGGCCGCGCAGCGCGGACTCGCCACCACCGTGGTGGACCCCGAGCCGGGCGGCGGGGCCGCCCAGGTGGCGGCCGGCATGCTGGCCGCCGTCACGGAACTGCATTACGGCGAGGAGACCCTGCTCGGTCTGAACCTCGCCTCGGCCCGCCGCTATCCGGACTTCGCGGCCGAGCTCACCGACCTCACCGGCCACGACCTCGGCTACCGCCGGTGCGGCACGCTCGCCGTCGCGCTGGACGCCGACGACCGCGCCCATCTGCGCGAGCTGCACGCCCTGCAACGGCGGTCGGGGCTCGACTCCGAGTGGCTGTCGGGCCGGGACTGCCGCCGCCTGGAGCCGATGCTGGCGCCGGGTGTGCGCGGCGGGCTGCGGGTCGACGCCGATCACCAGATCGACCCTCGGCGCCTCGCGGCGGCCCTCGTGGCCGCGTGCGAGCGGGCGGGCGTGGTCTTCCACCGGGAGTGGGCCGAGCGGCTGCTGGTCGTCCGGGAGCGGGCGACGGGGGTCGTCACGCGCGCGGGGGCCGAGGTGGCCGCCGGGCAGGTGGTGCTGGCCGCCGGGAGCCTCAGCGGGCGGCTGGCGGGCGTCCCGGACGCCGTACGGCCGCCCGTGCGGCCGGTGAAGGGCCAGGTGCTGCGGCTGACCGTGCCGCCGGTCCACGCGCCGTTCCTGAGCCGCACCGTGCGCGCGGTGGTGCGCGGCAGCCATGTCTACTTGGTGCCGCGCGAGAGCGGCGAGCTGGTCGTCGGCGCCACCAGTGAGGAAATGGGCTGGGACACCACGGTCACCGCCGGGGGCGTGTACGAGCTGCTGCGCGACGCGCACGAGCTGGTCCCCGGCCTCACCGAGCTGCCCCTGACGGAGACCCGGGCAGGGCTGCGCCCCGGCTCGCCCGACAACGCGCCCCTGCTCGGCCCGACCGAACTGGACGGCCTGCTGCTGGCCACCGGCCACTACCGCAACGGCGTCCTGCTCACCCCGGTCACCGGCGACGTCATGGCCCACGTCCTGACCACCGGTGAACTCCCGGACGAGGCCCGCCCCTTCACGCCGAAGCGCTTCAGCGCCGCACTCACGGAGCAGCCCGCATGATCATCTCCGTCAACGGGGAGCCCCGCCGGATCGCCGACGGAACGGCTCTCGACGCCCTCGTACGCACCCTCACCGCGGCGCCCTCCGGAGTGGCCGCCGCCCTCAACGAAACCGTCGTCCCGCGCGCGCAGTGGCCGACCACGCCCCTGTCCGAAGGGGACCGTGTCGAAGTCCTCACCGCCGTCCAAGGAGGCTGACCCATGGCCGACGATCCCTTTGTCCTGGGAGGTACGACCTTCACCTCCCGGCTGATCATGGGCACCGGCGGCGCGCCCAGCCTCGACGTGCTGGAGCGGGCGCTGGTCGCCTCCGGGACCGAGCTGACCACGGTCGCGATGCGGCGCGTGAACCCCGATGTGCACGGCTCGGTGCTGTCGGTGCTGGACAAGCTGGGCATCCGGGTGCTGCCCAACACGGCCGGCTGCTTCACGGCCGGTGAGGCGGTGCTGACCGCCCGCCTCGCGCGCGAGGCACTCGGCACCGAGCTGATCAAGCTGGAGGTCATCGCCGACGAGCGCACCCTGTTGCCGGACCCGATCGAGCTGCTGGACGCGGCGGAGACGCTGGTGGACGACGGTTTCACCGTGCTGCCGTACACCAATGACGACCCCGTGCTGGCGCGCAAGCTCCAGGAAGTGGGCTGTGCCGCGATCATGCCGCTCGGGTCGCCGATCGGCTCCGGGCTCGGCATCCGCAATCCGCACAACTTCCAGCTGATCGTCGAGCACGCGCGCGTGCCGGTGATCCTGGACGCGGGAGCGGGTACGGCGTCGGACGCGGCGTTCGCGATGGAGCTGGGGTGCGCGGGTGTGATGCTCGCCTCGGCCGTCACGCGGGCACAGGAGCCGGTGCTGATGGCCGCCGCCATGAGGAACGCGGTGGAGGCGGGGCGGCTGGCCCGGCTGGCGGGGCGTATCCCTCGGCGGCACTTCGCGGAGGCGTCCTCGCCGGTGGAGGGGATGGCCGCACTGGATCCGGAGCGGCCCGCCTTCCACTGACCCTGCGCATGTAAGACACGTCACAGGTCGGCTGCAGTCCCGCCCCGATGCCGCGGGAAGCGGCAAGCAGTGTCGGTGGCGGCTCGTACACTCGCCTGCGTGGACACGACCCTTCAGGACCCTCTGGTCGGACGGCTGCTCGACGGCCGTTATCGCGTCGACGCGCGCATCGCGGTCGGCGGGATGGCCACGGTCTACCGGGCCGTGGACACCCGCCTCGACCGGGTGCTCGCGCTCAAGGTGATGCATCCGACCCTGGCCGCCGACGGCACCTTCGTCGAGCGGTTCATCCGCGAGGCCAAGTCGGTGGCCCGCCTCGCCCACCCCAACGTCGTCCAGGTGTTCGACCAAGGGGCCGACGGGTCGTATGTCTACCTGGCCATGGAGTACGTCTCCGGCTGCACCCTGCGCGACGTGCTGCGCGAGCGCGGGGCGCTGCAGCCGCGGGCCGCGCTGGACATCCTGGAGCCGGTCCTCGCCGCGCTGGGCGCCGCGCACCGCGCCGGGTTCGTGCACCGGGACATGAAGCCGGAGAACGTCCTCATAGGGGACGACGGCCGGGTCAAGGTCGCCGACTTCGGGCTCGTCCGGGCCGTGGACACGGTCACCCACACCACCGGCTCCGTCCTCGGCACCGTCTCCTACCTCGCCCCGGAGCAGATCGAGCACGGCAGCGCCGACCCCCGCGTCGACGTGTACGCGTGCGGTGTGGTGCTGTACGAGATGCTGACCGGCGCCAAGCCGCACACCGGGGACTCCCCCGCCCAGGTGCTCTACCGGCACGTCCACGACGACGTGCCGCCACCCTCGGCGGTCGTGCCCGGCCTGCCGTACGAGCTGGACGAGCTGGTCGCCCAGGCGACCGCCCGCACCCCGGAGATCCGCCCGCACGACGCCGTGGCGCTGCTGGCGCGGGTCCGTGAGGCGCGCGGCGCGCTCAGCGAGGACCAGCTCGACGCGGTGCCCCCGCAGGCGATCACCGCGGAGCACGACAACGCCGACGACCGTACGAGCGTGATCCCGCGCGCGTTGACCGCGCTGCGGCAGCTGCCCGTCAACGAGGACGATGACGAGTCCCGGTACAACCGGACCAGCCGACTGGAGTCCCCGCCGCTGGACGCCCCGCGCCGCCGCTCCGGCCCCCCGCGCGCGGTCGTCACGATCGTCGCCGCCGTGCTGCTGGCGCTGGGCCTCGGTGTGGGCGTCTGGTACATCAACTCGGGCCAGTTCACCGAGGTCCCGCCGCTGCTGGCGAAGACCGAGGCGCAGGCCAAGGACCGGCTCGCGGATGCCGGGCTGGAGGTCGGGCAGGTCAAGCACGCCTACAGCGACACGGTGAAGCGCGGCACGATCATCAGCACCGACCCGGCGCCGGGCTCCCGGATCCGGCACAACGACTCCGTGACGCTCACCGTCTCCGACGGCCCCGAGACGGTGAAGGTGCCGGATCTCGCGGGCTACCGGCTGGACAAGGCGCGCAGCGTACTCAAGGACAGCGGGCTGGAGCCGGGCATGGTGACCCGGAAGTTCAGTGAGGACATCTCCCGGGGTTCCGTGATCAGCACGGACCCGGCGACGGGCACGACGACGCGCGCGGGCACGGCGATCGCCCTCACCGTCAGCAAGGGCGCCCCGGTGGACGTCCCGGACGTCACCGGCCGTGACCTGGGGGAGGCCAGGGAGCGGCTCCAGGAGGCGGGCCTGAAGGTGCGGATCGCCTCCGGGCGGATCAACTCGGAGTACGAGGCGGGCCAGGTCGCCCGGCAGAACCCGGGGCCCGACGGCCAGGCCGCCGTGGGCGACACGGTGACGCTGACGCTGTCCAAGGGGCCGGAGATGATCGAGGTTCCGGACGTGGTGGGCGACAGTGTCGACGAGGCCACCAAGCAGCTTCAAAACGCCGGATTCCAGGTCGAGGAGGACCGCGGGCTGCTCGGCCTGTTCGGCGACACCGTGCGGGGCCAGTCCGTGGAGGGCGGCGAGACCGCACCCAAGGGGTCGACGATCACCATCGAGATCCGCTGACCGACGATCACCGGCCGGACCGCTGACCGATGAAGATCCGCTGACGAGGCACCCCGGGGCACATGACACCCTGAACGGGTGAAGAGTCAACACCCCGGCCCCTCCCGCAACCCCATCGGCGGTCACGTCCCCGTCGCCGGCGGCCTGCACTCCGTGGGCCTCACCTACGCCCACGACCTCAAGGCCGAGACCGTGCAGGTCTTCGTCGCCAACCCGCGTGGCTGGGCCACGCCGACCGGTGACCCGCGGCAGGACGAGGCGTTCCGCGCGGCGTGCGCGCAGGAGTCGATCCCGGCGTATGTGCACGCGCCGTACCTGATCAACTTCGGCTCGCACACGGCGGCCACCGTCGAGCAGTCGGTGCGGTCGCTGCGGCACTCGCTGCGGCGCGGGCGGGCGATCGGCGCGCTCGGCGTGGTCGTGCACACCGGGAGCGCGACCGGCGGGCGGGAGCGGTCGGTGGCGCTGAAGCAGGTGCGGGAGTACCTGCTGCCGCTGCTCGACGAGTTGGGCGACGACGACCCGTACCTGCTGCTGGAGTCCACGGCCGGCCAGGGCTCCTCGCTGTGCTCACGCACCTGGGACTTCGGACCGTACTTCGAGGCCCTGGACGCCCATCCGAAGCTGGGCGTCTGCCTCGACACCTGCCACATCTTCGCCGCCGGGCACGACCTGACCGGCCCGAACGGCATGCACCAGACGCTGGACCTGCTTCTCGACACGGTCGGCGAGGGCTGGCTGAAGCTGATCCACGCCAATGACTCCAAGGACATGGTCGGCGCCCACAAGGACCGGCACGAGAACATCGGCGCCGGTCACATCGGCGAGGACCCGTTCCGCGCCCTGATGACCCACCCCGCCACCGAAGGCGTACCGCTGATCATCGAGACACCCGGCGGCAAGGAGGGACACGCGGCGGACGTGGAGCGGCTGAAGAAACTCCGGGACGGGTAAGCCCCCAAGCCCTCAAGCCCCCCAAGCCCCCACCAGTACCCCCAGGAGTCAGAGCTCGGGGCCGTCCCCGGGCCCCTCCTGGTACGAGTAGCGCTGTTCCTTCCACGGATCGCCGATGTTGTGGTAGCCGCGCTCCTCCCAGAAGCCGCGGCGGTCGGCGGTCATGTACTCCACCCCGCGCACCCACTTCGGGCCCTTCCAGGCGTACAGGTGCGGGACGATCAGGCGGAGCGGGAAGCCGTGCTCGGCGGTGAGGAGTTCGCCGTCCTTGTGGGTGGCGAAGATCGTGTGCTCGGAGGCGAAGTCCGACAGCCGCAGATTGGAGCTGAAGCCGTACTCCGCCCACACCATCACATGGGTGACATTCGGGGCGGGCGGCGCGAGCTCCAGGATGGTCCGGGCGGGGATTCCACCCCACTCCGCGCCGAGCATGCTGAACTTCGTGACGCAGTGCAGATCGGCCACCACGGTGGTGTACGGCAGGGCCGTGAACTCCTCGTGGGTCCAGCAGCGCTTGTCCCCGTCGGCGGTGGCGCCGAAGACCCTGAACTCCCAGCGCTCGGGCCGGAACTTGGGCACCGGGCCGTAGTGCGTGACCGGCCATCCGCGCTGCACTCGCTGACCCGGCGGAAGCTCGAACGATGCCGCTGCTCCAGATTCGCGCTCCACCGGATGACCCATGACTCCATCCTGACAGACGGTGGACGGTGCACAGGACCAGCCCCGTGCGATAACGGACAATTCGCACTAAGCATGCCCTTACTTACTAAGTACGCACTTACTGGACGATCTTCTACGCCCGGTGCAATCATGCGGCGAAACCTCCCAGTTCCCCGCGTGGAAGGAGCCTCTGCGATGCAGGGCGACCCCGAGGTCATCGAGTTTCTCAACGAGCAGCTCACCGCCGAGCTCACCGCGATCAATCAGTACTTTCTGCACGCGAAGATGCAGGAGAACCTCGGCTGGTACAAGCTCGCGAAGTACACCCGGAGCGAGTCGTTCGACGAGATGAAGCACGCCGAGGTGCTCACGGACCGGATCCTGTTCCTGGAGGGTCTGCCGAACTACCAGCGGCTGTTCCATGTACGGATCGGCCAGACGGTTCGGGAGATGTTCGAGGCCGACAAGCAGGTCGAGGTGGAGGCGATCGACCGGCTCCGGCGGGGCATCGAGGTGATGCGCAACAAGGGCGACATCACGTCGGCGAACATCTTCGAGTCGATCCTCGCGGACGAGGAGCACCACATCGACTACCTGGACACCCAGCTGGATCTGGTGGAGCAGCTCGGCGAGGCGCTGTACATCTCCCAGCTGATCGAGCAGCCGGACAGCTGAGTCAGGACAGCCGAGTCAGGCGGCCTCGTCCAGTTCCGCGACCTCGGAGAGCACCGGCTTGCCCTGATCGGCCAGTTCACGGCGGGGGCAGGCGCCCCGGCCCAGCAGCGCCTGGATGCGACGGACGCAGGAGCCGCAGTCCGTGCCCGCCTTGCAGGCCGAGGCTATCTGGCGAGGGGTGCAGGCGCCGTCCGCCGCATGCTGCTTGACCTGCTGCTCGGTGATGCCGAAGCAACTGCAGACGTACACGCGTGTCACCTCCCGCCGGGATCGATCGATGGTGCCGTCCCCGTTGATCGGTGAGGCTAACCTAACCTTACCCGGCACACCCGGAGCGCAAAAGTAGAGGGGCGCGGATCGTTTGTGATCCGCGCCCCAATGCATGCGCCGGTAAGAGGCGAATCGGCTACTGGTCCCGGTACATCTCCGCGACCAGGAACGCCAGGTCCAGCGACTGGCTGCGATTCAGCCGCGGGTCGCAGGCCGTCTCGTAGCGCTGGTGCAGATCGTCGACGAAGATCTCGTCGCCGCCACCCACGCACTCGGTGACGTCGTCACCGGTCAGCTCGACATGGATGCCGCCCGGGTGCGTACCGAGCGCCTTGTGCACCTCGAAGAAGCCCTTGACCTCGTCGAGCACGTCGTCGAAGCGGCGGGTCTTGTGGCCGGAGGCCGCCTCGAAGGTGTTGCCGTGCATCGGGTCGGTCACCCAGGCCACGGTGGCGCCGGAGGCGGTGACCTTCTCGACCAGCTCGGGGAGCTTGTCGCGGATCTTGTCCGCGCCCATCCGGACGATGAAGGTCAGCCGGCCGGGCTCACGCTCGGGGTCGAGGCGCTCGATGTACTGCAGCGCCTCCTCGGCCGTCGTGGTCGGGCCGAGCTTGATGCCGATCGGGTTGCGGATCTTCGAGGCGAACTCGATGTGCGCGTGGTCCAGCTGACGGGTGCGCTCACCGATCCACACCATGTGCGCGGAGACGTCGTACAGCTGACCCGTGCGCGAGTCGACCCGCGTGAGCGCCGACTCGTAGTCGAGCAGCAGCGCCTCGTGCGAGGAGTAGAACTCGACGGTCTTGAACTCCTCCGGGTCGGCCCCGCAGGCGTGCATGAAGTTCAGCGCGTTGTCGATCTCGCGGGCGAGCTGCTCGTAGCGCTGGCCGGACGGGGACGACTTCACGAAGTCCTGGTTCCAGGCGTGCACCTGGCGCAGGTCGGCGTAGCCGCCGGTCGTGAAGGCGCGGACCAGGTTCAGCGTGGAGGCGGAGGCGTGGTACATCCGCTTCAGCCGCTCCGGGTCCGGGATCCGGGCCGCCTCGGTGAAGTCGAAGCCGTTGACGGAGTCGCCGCGGTAGGTCGGCAGCGTCACGCCGTCGCGGGTCTCGGTCGGCTTGGAGCGCGGCTTGGAGTACTGGCCGGCGATCCGGCCCACCTTCACCACGGGCACGGACGCGGCGTACGTCAGCACGGCGCCCATCTGGAGCAGGGTCTTGAGCTTGTTGCGGATCTGGTCGGCGGACACCGCGTCGAAGGCCTCGGCGCAGTCGCCGCCCTGGAGGAGGAACGCCTCGCCCCTGGCGACGGCTCCCATCCGGGCGCGCAGCTGGTCGCACTCGCCCGCGAAGACGAGCGGCGGATACGACTCGAGGTCCGCGATCACTGCGCGCAGAGCCTCGGGGTCGGGGTACTCGGGCTGCTGCGCCGCGGGCAGGTCTCGCCAGGTGTTGCCAGCGCCTGCGCTGGTCTTAGCGTTCACGGTCACAACCCCAACATTACGGGGTGATGTCCGGCCTTCCTGCCGATGCCCAGGAAGTGAGACGCCGGTAACGCAGTGCGGACATGGGGTAGGGTGCGGCGTATGTTCGCGCACTCGATCCAGAGCTGGTGGTGGACCGCTTCTTCGGCGGCCCACTGACTGCGCGTACGAAAAACTTCGCGAAGGCCGCCCGAGGGGCGGCCTTCGGCGTTTCCGCGGCCGTTCCTCGACCCGATCACGACGACGGAAGAGGAACCATGGACCTGGCACAGCTCCCGCACGACGACCGCCCCTTCGCCCTGCTCCGCCGCCGCGCCCCGGGCCACGACCACGACACCGTGGAACTGCTGCTCGGCCCGGTGACGGCATACGAGCGCCTCGCCGACCTCCCCGACGAGGGTCTGGCGCTCGTCCCGCACCGCCAGATCCGCGAGCGCGGCTTCGACGTCCGTGACGACGGCACCCCGCTGCTGGCGCTCGTCCCCGAGGAGTCGTACGACATCCCGCTCGCCGAGGCGCTGCGGCAGCTCCCGGCGCACGAGGTGCGCGTCGAGGGTGGCGGCTTCGACGTCGGGGACGAGGAGTACGCCGGGATCGTGGGGCGGGTGCTGCGGGAGGAGATCGGGCGGGGCGAGGGCGCCAACTTCGTCGTCCGGCGGACGTACGAGGGTGAGATCCCGGGGTTCGGCCGGGCCGACGCGCTGGCGCTGTTCCGGCGGCTGCTGGAAGGGGAGCGAGGTGCGTACTGGACGTTCGTCGTGCACACCGGGGACCGGACACTCGTCGGCGCCAGTCCCGAGGTGCACGTGCGGATGTCCGGCGGCACGGTCGTCATGAACCCGATCAGCGGGACGTACCGCTATCCCGCCGAGGGGCCCACCCCCGAGCACCTGCTCGGCTTCCTCGCCGAGGGCAAGGAGATCGAGGAGCTGTCGATGGTCGTCGACGAGGAGCTCAAGATGATGTGCGCGGTCGGCGACATGGGCGGGGTGGTCGTGGGGCCGCGGCTGAAGGAGATGGCGCACCTCGCGCACACCGAGTACGAGCTGCGCGGCAAGTCCTCGCTGGACGTCCGGGAGGTGCTGAAGGAGACCATGTTCGCGGCGACCGTCACCGGCTCGCCGGTGCAGAACGCCTGCCGGGTCATCGAGCGGTACGAGGCCGGCGGGCGCGGCTACTACGGCGGGGCCCTCGCCCTGCTCGGCCGGGACTCGGGCGGGGCGCAGACCCTGGACTCCCCGATCCTCATCCGCACCGCCGACATCGACGCCGCCGGGCGGCTGCGGGTGCCGGTGGGCGCCACGCTCGTGCGCGGCTCGGACCCGGCGGGCGAGGTCGCGGAGACGCACGCGAAGGCGGCGGGGATGCTCGCGGCGCTGGGCGTGCTGGAACAGCGGCCGCGCGCAGAGTCCGTACAGCCGGGGCTGGCCGACGATCCCCGGGTGCGGGCCGCGCTGGACGGCCGCCGGGCCTCGCTCGCGCCCTTCTGGCTGCGGATGCAGGAGCGGACGGAGGAACTCACCGGGCATGCCCTGGTCGTCGACGGCGAGGACACCTTCACGGTGATGCTCGCGCACGTGCTGCGCTCCTCGGGCCTGACCGTCACCGTCCGCCGCTACGACGAACAGGGCCTGCGCGAGGCCGTGCTCGCGCACGAGGGGCCGCTCGTCATCGGGCCCGGCCCCGGCGACCCGTCCGACCTCAGCGATCCGAAGATGCGGTTCCTGCGGAAGCTGACCGCCGAGGTGGTTCGCGGGCATCGGCACGGAGTGCTGGGCGTCTGCCTGGGGCACGAGCTGATCGCGGCCGAGCTGGGGCTGGACATCGTACGGAAGGAAGTGCCGTACCAGGGGGCGCAGACGACGATCGACCTGTTCGGGCGGGCCGAGACCGTCGGCTTCTACAACAGCTTCGTGGCGCGCTGCGACGACGAGACGGCGGCGGAGCTGGCCGCGCACGGAATCGAGGTCAGCCGGAGCGACTCCGGTGAGGTGCATGCCCTGCGGGGAGACGGGTTCGCCGGCGTCCAGTTCCACGCGGAGTCGGTGCTGACGCTGAACGGCGCCGACATCGTGCGGGAGCTGATCGGTCAGCTGCGCGGCACCAGCACGTTCTCCGAGCGGCGGCCCGCCCGGTAGTCGAGGACGTTGCGCAGCGTGGTGTCGACGATCTGCCCGACCGCGTCCTCGGTGTAGTACGCCTGGTGGGAGGTGACCAGGACGTTCGGGAACGTGACGAGGCGGGCCAGGGTGTCGTCCTCGATGGCCTGCAGGGACTTGTCGAGGAAGAACAGCCCGGCTTCCGCCTCGTACACATCGAGGCCGACGCCCGTGAAGCGGCCCGCGCGCAGCTCGTGGACGAGGGCGGCGGTGTCGATCAGGCCGCCGCGGCTGGAGTTGATCAGGATCGCGTCGTCCTTCATCGACTTCAGGGCGGGTACGTCGATCAGGTGCCGGGTCTCCGGCATCAGCGGGACGTGCAGGGTGACCAGGTCGGACTCGGCGAGCAGCTGCTCCTTGGGGACGTACGCCATGCCGAGCTGCATGCATTCGGGGTTCTCGGCGATGTCCCAGCCGAGCAGCCGCATGCCGAAGCCGTGCGCGATCCGGGCGAACGCCTCGCCGATCTTGCCGGTGCCGAGGACGCCGGCGGTGCGGCCGTGCATGTCGCGGCCCATCAGGCCGTCGAGGCGGAAGTCGAAGTCGCGGGTGCGGGTGGAGGCGCGGACGATACGGCGGTTGACGGCCATGGCGAGGGCCCAGGCGAACTCGGCGACCGCGTACGGCGAGTAGTACGACACCCGGGCCACCGTCATGCCGAGCCGCTCGGCCACGTCGAGGTCGATGTTGTTGAAGCCGGTCGAGCGCTGGGCGATCATCCGGGTCCCGCCGGACGCGAGGGTGGACAGGACCGGCGCGCCGAGGTCGGCGTTGACGCTGGTGGAGATGATCTCGTGGCCGGCGGCGATGGGGGCGGTGTCCTCGGTGAGGAAGACGTCCAGACAGCGGATGTCGTGGTGGCCCTGGAAGGCCCGCTCGATCAGGGGCTTCTCGTCGGCCTGCACACCGAAGGCCAGGATCTCCACGGCATCTCCTGTTCTGTGCGGGTATGGGCCGAATATACGACCCATACCCGTATTGCGGCCGATACTCGCGGGTCGCCGGTTCAGCCGAAGAACACCCCGACCTCGTCGTAGAGCTTGAGGTCGACCGTCTTCAGCCGGGCCGTGGCATCGGCGATCGGCACCCGGACGATGTCGGTACCGCGCAGGGCGACCATCGTGCCGAAGTCGCCGTCGCGGACGCAGTCGATGGCGTGCAGGCCGAAGCGGGTGGCGAGCCAGCGGTCGAAGGCGCTGGGCGTGCCGCCGCGCTGGACGTGCCCGAGGACGGTGGTCCGGGCCTCCTTGCCGGTCCGTTTCTCGATCTCCTTGGCCAGCCACTCGCCGACCCCGGACAGCCGTACGTGCCCGTAGGAGTCGAGGGACTCGTCCTTGAGGACCATGTCGCCGTCCTTCGGCACGGCCCCCTCCGCGACGACGACGATCGGGGCGTACGACGCCTTGAACCGGGACGTCACCCAGGCGCACACCTGGTCGACGTCGAAGCGCTGCTCGGGGATGAGGATGACGTTGGCGCCGCCGGCCAGGCCGGAGTGGATGGCGATCCAGCCGGTGTGACGGCCCATCACCTCCACGACCAGGACGCGCATATGGGACTCGGCGGTGGTGTGCAGGCGGTCGATGGCCTCGGTCGCGATGCCGACGGCGGTGTCGAAGCCGAAGGTGTAGTCCGTGGCGGACAGGTCGTTGTCTATCGTCTTCGGGACGCCGACGCAGGGCACGCCGTACTCGCCGGACAGCCGTGCGGCGACGCCGAGGGTGTCCTCGCCGCCGATCACGATGAGCGCGTCGACCTCGTGCTTGGCGAGGTTCTCCTTGATCCGGGTGACGCCGCCCTCGTGCTGGAACGGGTTGGTGCGCGAGGAGCCGAGGATGGTGCCGCCGCGGGGCAGGATGCCGCGCACGGCCGGGATGTCGAGGCGTGTGATGTCACCGTCGAGCGGACCGCGCCAGCCGTCCCGGAAGCCGACGAAGTCATAGCCGTACTCCTGCACGCCCTTGCGGACGATGCCCCGGATGACGGCGTTGAGCCCGGGGCAGTCGCCGCCCCCGGTCAGTACTCCGACCCGCATGGAATTGTCCCTTCGCCGCGGTTGCCGTGTGCCGTGTGCCGTACGAGCACGCTAATGGTGACTCAGGTCACTACGGCATGGCCCGTAAGGGAAAATCCGGTGAGTCGGCGAACTGTTGGTTCGGGCCGGGACGGTTCCTATTCCTCGTCGAGGCCGCGCTCTATCGCGTACCTCACCAGTTCCACCCGGTTGTGCAACTGGAGCTTGCCGAGTGTGTTCTGGACGTGGTTCTGGACCGTGCGGTGGGAGATGACCAGCCGTTCGGCGATCTGCTTGTAGCTCAGGCCCTTGGCGACCAGCCGCAGCACCTCGGTCTCACGGTCCGTCAGGCGGGGCGCCCTGGGCTCGTCGGAGTCGGTCGCCGCGCCGGGCGCCGGGTCGGAGGCGAGGCGCCGGTACTCGCCGAGCACCAGTCCCGCCAGGCCCGGCGTGAAGACCGGGTCACCGACGGCCGTACGGCGGACCGCGTCCAGCAACTCCTCCGTGGACGCCGACTTCAGCAGATAGCCGGTCGCGCCGGACTTCACGGCCTCCAGTACGTCGGCGTGCTCACCGCTCGCCGACAGCACCAGGACGCGCAGCGCCGGGTTGTGGGCGACGAGTTCCTTGCAGACCTGGACGCCGGGCTTGGCGGGCAGGTTGAGGTCCAGGACGAGGACGTCGGGCGCGGCCGCCTTGGCTCGGCGCACCGCCTGGTCGCCGTCGCCCGCCGTGGCGACCACCTCGAAGCCGGACTCGGCCAGGTCGCGGGCGACCGCGTCGCGCCACATGGGGTGGTCGTCGACCACCATCACCTTGATCGGGCCCTGCTGTTCGCTCATCGCTGCCCCCGTGCCATCAGCTTCGGTACCTTCAGCTCGACTTCCGTGCCCTGTCCGGGCGTTGAGATCAGCTCGGCCGTGCCGCCCAGGTCGCGCAGCCTGCCTCGGATGGACAGCGCCACTCCGAGCCGTCCCTCGCCCTCGGCCTGCGCGAGGCGGCCCTCGGGGATGCCGGGGCCGTCGTCGCGGACGGTCACGATCACCGCGTCGGGCTCGTCCTCGACCAGGATCCAGGCCCGGGCGCCCTCGCCGGCGTGCTTGCGGACGTTGTCCAGCGCGGCCGACACGGCTGCGGCCAGCTCCCGCGCGGCGGACGGCGGCAGCAGGACCGGCGCGCCGGGCTCGGCGAGACTGACCCGGGCTGCGGCGTACGGGGCGAGCAGCGCGCGCAGATCGACGGGGCCGCCGTCGTCGTCCGGCTCCTCGACGGTGCGTACGACCGCCCCTTCGGCGGCGTCCTCCGAGACCCGGGAGACGGGCACCATGCCGCCGGACACCAGCGTGCGCAGGGCCACCTCCTGCTCACCGGCCATGCGGCCCAACTCGGCCGCCTCGCCGCCGATGACCGCGCCGCGCCGCTGCACCATCGCCAGCACCTGGAGCACGCTGTCGTGGATGTCCCGGGCGAGCCGCTCCCGCTCGCGGGTCGCGGCCTCGATCTCCAGGGCGCGGGCGAGGGTGCGCTCGGAGGCGCGGGCGACCTCGACGACGTACCCGATGGCGATGGAGGCGATCCACACCAGCAGCACCATGTGGACGGTGTCACGGGTCGGTACGCCGGAGCGGTGGACCAGGTTGGCGGCGGCGACCAGCGTGGAGGCGAAGGCCGCCCAGCGCCAGCCGCCCTTGATGGCGAAGGCCAGCACGGCTCCCGCGGTCCATATCGACGGCAGGGTCGGGGCGCCGGCGTCGATCCGCTCGGGGCTCTCGGCGACCCGGGTGAGCAGGATGCCGGTCAGGGCGATGGCGAGGTCGACGGCGAGGAAGCGCTTGGTGCAGCTGGCGGCGTTGGCGACCCTGGGCAGGGTGGCCAGGGTCCAGGCGGCCAGGACGGCCAGGTAGGCGATGGTCACGCCGGGGCGGGCGACCTCGTCGTAGGCGCTGACGAAGAGCCCGATCGCGTACACCATGGTCAGGACGCGGTACCCCATGAGCGCACGCCACAGCGGCTGCTCGACCGACATCCTCATGACGCGCTCACGCCTGGCCATGTCCCCCCGCCCCGTCGCTACTGGTCGGCCCGCTGTTCCTTTTCTGTCTGCGCCTGGACTTCTGCTATCTGCGCCTGTTCCTTGTCCTTCTGCGCCTGGTCCTTTTCCTTCTGCGCCTGTTCCTTCTCGGCCTGCGCGAGCGCGGCCTTGGCCGCCTTGGCCGCTTCCTTCTCCGCCTTCGCCGCCTCCGCGATCTGCCGCTTGGCGGCGGTCGCGTAGATGTCGACGTACTCCTGGCCGGAGAGCTTCATGATCTCGTACATGACCTCGTCGGTCACCGCGCGGAGCACGAAACGGTCGTGCTCCATGCCCCGGTAGCGGCTGAAGTCCAGCGGCTTGCCGATCCGGATGCCGGGCCGCATCAGCTTCGGCACGACCTTGCCGGGCGGCTGGATCTTCTCCGTGTCGATCATCGCGACCGGGATGACGGGGGCGCCGGTGGCGAGCGCCACGCGCGCGAGGCCGCCGGGCTTGCCGCGGTAGAGGCGGCCGTCGGGCGAGCGGGTGCCCTCGGGGTAGATGCCGAACAGCTCACCGCGCTCGATGACCTCGATGCCGCTCTTGATCGCGGCCTCGCCCGCGCCCCGGGCGCCGGAGCGGTCCACCGGGAGCTGGCCGACGCCCTTGAAGAAGGCTGCGGTCAAGCGGCCCTTGATGCCGGGGGTGGTGAAGTACTCGGCCTTGGCGATGAAGGTGACCTTCCGGTCGAGCACCGCGGGCAGGAAGAACGAGTCGGAGAAGGACAGGTGGTTGCTCGCCAGGATCGCGGGGCCCTCGGCGGGAACGTTCTCCAGGCCCTCCACCCAGGGCCGGAAGACGAGCTTCAGCGGCCCCCCGACGGAAACCTTCATCGCGCCGTACAACAACCGAGTGCCTCCTGTGTCTGTAGATCAGACCTTAACCCGGCGGCCCGTCAATGAACCCGACGACCCTGGTCGGTGTCAGTGCGGTCGCGTACGGTGAAGCACACCTGACTCTTTTCACGCCCCTCTGACATGAACAGGAGACCGAAGGTGCCGGTCCTTCCTGGAGCCGAGCCGTACCGCCATGACGGCGGAGAAGTCGGCGTCCTGCTCTGCCACGGCTTCACCGGTTCCCCCCAGTCACTGCGCCCCTGGGCGGAGTATCTCGCCGAGCACGGTCTGTCCGTCGCGCTGCCGCTGCTGCCCGGGCACGGCACGCGCTGGGAGGACATGGAGCTCACGGGCTGGCAGGACTGGTACGCCGAGGTGGACCGCGAGCTGCGCGCCCTCAGCCGCCGGTGCGCGCAGGTGTTCGTGTTCGGCCTGTCCATGGGCGGCGCCCTCGCCCTGCGGCTCGCGGCCCGGCACGGGGACGCGGTCAGCGGTGTCGTGGTCGTCAACCCGGCGAACAAGGTGCACGGACTGTCGGCGTACGCCCTGCCGGTCGCCCGCCATCTCGTGCGGTCGACGAGGGGGATCACCAGCGACATCGCCAAGTCCGGCGCGGTCGAGATCGGCTACGACCGGGTCCCGCTGCACGCCGCGCACTCCCTGCGGAGCTTCTTCCGGATCGTCGACGGCGAGTTGCCGCAGGTCACGCAGCCGCTGCTGCTTCTGCACAGCCCGCAGGACCATGTGGTGCCGCCGGCCGACTCGGCCCGGATCCTCAGCCGGGTGTCCGCCACGGATGTGCGGGAGGTCCTGCTGGAACAGAGCTACCACGTCGCGACGTTGGACCACGACGCGGACCGGATCTTCGAGGAGAGCCTCGCGTTCATCGGCCGGCTCGCACCCAGTCTCGGCAAGGAAGGGACGGCCGCAGGTGGCTGAGCACGACTCCGACCGCGAGGACCGCGAGGAGCGGGAAGAACGGGAGGAACGGCAGGGCCGCGCCGGGGACCGGCGCGAGCCCGGTGAGCAGCACGTGCCGTTCGACGAGGACGCCGCCTGGGCGGCGATCGTCGCCGGGTTCGGCGAGGAGCCGCCGGACCCGCCGGGGGCCAAGCCGTTCAAGTCGGTCGAGGATCTGGCGCTGCTGGAGTCCGAGACGAACGACGCCGGGGGCGAGGTGGGCGAGCGCGAGCCCGAGCCCAAGCCCAAGAAGGAGACGCCGAAGCCGCTCGGCGGCTCGGTGACCTTCGCGCCGGGCGTGGGCGCCGGGCCCCGGGACTACACGGTGCCCGAGCCGTCCGAGGAGGACTTCGACGAGGAGGACGAGGGCCACTTCGTACCGCCGGAGCCGCCCCCGCTGCCCACCGGCGACACCACGGCCAAGTTCGCGTGGCTGGGCGTGCTGGGCGGGCCGGTGCTGCTTCTGCTGGCGGTGCTGCTCGGCTGGGACATGACCTGGTGGCTGACCACGCTCGGAATCGGCGGCTTCCTGGGCGGTTTCGCGACGCTGGTGATGCGGATGCGGACGGACGAGGAGGACGACGACGATCCGGGGCGGGGCGCGGTCGTCTAGGTCGGGCCCCTGAGGGCTAACTTGCGGGCACTTTGAGGGCGGCCAGGACCGGGAGGTGGTCCGTGGCCGCCCTCAGGTCTGTGTCCGTGATGCCGGGGTGGCCGAGGGGGACGCCGCAGCCGAGGACCTCGATCCCCTTGGTCGCGAAGATCGCGTCGATGCGCTGGTGGGGCTGGACCGGGGTCGAGGTGTACTCGCCGCCCCAGGGTGCGGTGGCCCAGCAGTCCTGGAGCCCGTCGGCCAGGCGCTGGAAGGTGCGTCCGCCGGGGCGTTCGTTGAGGTCGCCGCCCGCGATGGCGTGTTCGACGCCCATTCCCGCGAGCCGGTCGAGCAGTATGCCCGCCTGGTCGTACCGCTCGTCCTTCTGGAGCGAGAGGTGGCAGCTCAGCACCCCGAGGCGAGCGCCGCCGAAGCGGACCACCGCGGTCGCGAAGCCACGCCGGTGCAGGCCCGGCGTGAGCGGCAGCAGCACGTCCTCCGTGCGCTCGACCGTGGCCCGCAGCGAGCACAGCAGCGCCGGTCCCGCGGCGGTCGCGCCGCCCGAGAGGATCATCT
The DNA here is from genome assembly GCF_006539505.1 of Streptomyces spinoverrucosus. GTDB lineage: Bacteria > Actinomycetota > Actinomycetes > Streptomycetales > Streptomycetaceae > Streptomyces > Streptomyces spinoverrucosus. The sequence continues at coordinate 2,013 of NZ_BJND01000011.1, read as the reverse complement.
GCCCGGACGCGGCCGCGAGCCGGGCGAGCTTCTTGCGCCAGCGGAAAAAGCGGGGGGCTTCCTGGATCAGGACCAGGTCGGGGTCGCAGGCGCTGATCACGCGGGCGAGCGCGGCGGTGTCGTCGCGCATCGAGCGGATGTTGTAGCTGAGGACCCGGATGAGGGCGGAACCGTCGGGTTCGGTACGGGAGTCGGGCAGCAACGGGGTCGCCATGCGGATCAACATACGGGACTGCACCGACGCCAGGGGCGCGGGGAACTGCGCGACCAGCCACAAACAACCCGGAGCCCGAATCGCGCAGAATCCCCAACGGCGCAACCGAACCTCACATGATCGGGTCCGGCTCCCGAGCCAGGTCCGCGGCGCCCACCAGCCCGGCCTTGTTTCCGAGCTGCGCGGCGATCACATCCGCGACCGGGCGCCAGTTGCCGCCCACCAGCCAGCGCTTGTACGACTTGCGGATCGGCTCCAGGACCAGCTCCCCCTCCTCGGACAGTCCGCCGCCCACGATGAAGGCGGAGGGGTCGAAGAGCGAGGCGAGGTCGGCGAGGCCCGCACCGGCCCAGCGGGCGAGTTCGCGGTAGGAGTCGACAGCGACGGGGTCGCCCTGGCGGGCGGCCATGGAGATGTGCTTGCCCTCGATGCCGTCGGGGGTGCCGTCGCCGAGCGAGAGCAGCAGTTCGGCGTTCTCGGGGGTGGCGTTGGCGCGCTGCTTGGCGTACCGCACGAGGGCGCGACCGGAGGCGTACTGCTCCCAGCAGCCCTGCGAGCCGCAGCCGCACAGCAGCCCGTCCGGCACCATCCGGATGTGGCCGAACTCGGCGGCCACGCCGAAGTGTCCGCGGCGCAGCTTGTTGCCGATGATGATGCCGCCGCCGAGGCCGGTGCCGAGCGTGATGCAGATGACGTTGCGGTGGCCCTTGCCGGCGCCGAACTTGTACTCGCCCCACGCGGCGGCGTTGGCGTCGTTCTCCACGACGACGGGGAGGCCGGTGCGGGCCTCGACCTTCTCCTTCAGCGGCTCGTTGCGCCAGTGGATGTTGGGCGCGAAGTAGACCGTCGAGCGCTGCCGGTTGACGTATCCGGCGGCGCCGATGCCCACGCCGACGATCTCGTGCCCGGCACGTGCGCCCTCCACGGCGGAGGCGATGGCGTCCACGATGCCCTCGGGCGTGCCCGGGGTCGGCACCTTGTGGGTCGAGAGGATGTTGCCTTCCTCGTCGACCACGCCGGCCGCGATCTTCGTGCCGCCGATGTCGACGCCGATGGTGAGTCCCATGAATCCCTCAGTTTCGGTCGAGCCCCGCTACGGCCAACCGTACCCGAGCAGAGGGTCAGTCCAAGTCGATGCGCTGGCCGGGGCCGGTGCCCTCGCCGGGGTCGCGGCGGGGGTCGTCGAGGTTCTTCAGCTCGTCCGAGGCGCTGCCGGCGTCCGTGCCGGACGTCCAGCGGCGTTCCTGGGCCTGGACCGCGGAGCGGTAGGCGGCGAGGAGTTCGTGACCGGCGGCGGCGAGGTGGTCGAAGACGTCCGGGTTGCGCTCGATCACGGGCTCCACGGCGGCCTTGGCCTGCTCCACGACCTGCTGCACCACCTGCTGGGCGGTCGGGCCGGCGACCGCGCCGAACAACGGCGACTGCAGGCCGGACAGCTTGTCCGCGACGGTGTCGACGAGCCGGCGCAGCTCCTCGGCGGCCGAGCCGGGCGGCGGCCCCTGCTGGGCCCGGCGGCGGGACTTCTCCGCCTCCAGGTCCTCGGCGCACGCGGTCGCCCACGCGTCGGCGTCACCCGTGGGGCGCGGCTCGTCGGCCGGCGGCTCCTGAGCGGCGTCGGGGAAGGGGCGCTCTTCGCTCATGACGGGCTCCTGACTACGTGTCGTCCCTACGACGTTACCCGAATGGGGCTGGGGCCTGTCCGGCGGCTTCACGACGTCCGCGGCCACAGCTGAGAGTCGCGCAGCTCACCCTCGCGCAGGGCGGAGGCAGCGGGACGACGCGGCGGAACCGGTCGGCGG
>NZ_BJND01000010.1 GCF_006539505.1 Streptomyces spinoverrucosus | reverse complement strand
CACCGGCCTTCGACCTGCACCACCCCGATATCGCCCAACTCGAGCACAAAGGCGCGGCGGCGCGGAGCGTAAGCGGCCCGGGCAAGGAACTGCGGTGAGCCGTCCGTCCCCTGACGATCCAGTCCAGGGTGGGCTGCGCCGGCTCGACGGCTACCTCTATTGGCAGGCCGAACTGGCCGAAGCACGCAAGGAAGCCACGGCATTCTGCGACAGGCTGCCCTGGCTCACCGCCGGCGAGCGCCGCGATCTCGAAGAGGAGTACACCCGCGCCCGCGTGGACATGGCCAAGGCCGCCATCCGCCGCATCGCCGACCGGCGCACCGAACTGCGCGCCGAGTACGAGGCCCGCTACCAGCACCTGCGCCGACGCACCATCGCACTCACCCTCGGCACGGCATCTTGCATCCTCACGGTGTGGGAACTGCTACGTCAGTGACCAGTACGCACCTCCTCCCCCTCCTACATGCCGGTGATCCTGTCCCACCATCACCACCGACGGCCTTGCTACTCCGCCGTGTTGCGCGCCAGCGCGTTGTTCCCGGTCGAGTTGTGCACGCTGAAGCTCACGGCGTCCGAGCGGTAGCGGTCGTCCGACCACTCCACCGGGCGCCCTTCGCGGGTGGTCGTGACCCGGCGGACCCTGAGCAACGGGCTCGTACGGCGGATGCCAAGCAGTTGGGCGTCCTGGGCGCCGGCCGCGACCGCGTCGATGACGTGCTCGCCGTAGGCGAAGACCAAGCCGGTGTCGTCGTAGAGGCGCTGAGTCACGGAGGGGCAGTCCGGCTCGATGGCTTCGACTGCCGGGGAGATCCAGTCCGCGTACACCGTGCGTTCCAGCAGCACCGGTTCCCCGTCCAGGCCCCGCACCCGCAGGACGCTCAACACGGGCGTGCCCTTGCCCAGTTGCAGACGTACGGCGTCCTCGGCCGTCGCCGGCCGGTATTCCTGCGCGATCACCTGCCCCGTTGCCTCGCGGCCCATCGCCCGCGCCCACTGGGCGAAGCTGCGCAGTTCGGCGAAGCTCTGGCTGCGGCGGCTGGCCAGCACCACCCGGCGCGCGCCCTGGCGGGAGCCGATGAGGCCCTCGGCGGTGAGGGCCGCGACGGCCTGGCGGACCGTGCCGCGTGAGACGCCGTAGTGGGCCGCGAGCTCGGTCTCGGAGGGCAGCCGGTTGCCGACGGTGTACTCCTCGCGGTCGATCGCCCGCCGCAGTTCGTCGGCGATCTGCTCGTGTCGCGCCGTCATGCTTCCCCTCTGAGTCGGCCGCTGTGCACAGCGTGAGCAGCCTAGTCGAGATCCGGCAGGTCGCTGTGCCGGGTGGGAGTGCACAGCAAATCTAGGGAAAACCTTGTGCCGGAGTTCACGGGCCGGACATCTGCGGCGGGCCTACTTGGGGCCGACTTGTTCAGACAAGTTCTTCAGACAAGTTCTCCACGCCTTCTGATCCCTCGTGCGTCCCCCTGGAGCAGCCGTGTCCGTGTCCCTGCCGAGAACAGCCGTCCTTGGCGGTTCCCTCGCCGTCGTCGCCGCGCTCGCCCTGAGCGCCTGCGGCGCCGCTCCCGACAACGCGTCCACCACCGCCGACGGCAAGAGCGCCGCGACCGCCACCTCCGCCGCCGACTTCGGCGGCATGGACAAGCTGGTCGCCGCGGCGAAGAAGGAGGGCACGCTGCACGCCATCGCGCTGCCCCGCGACTGGGCCAACTACGGCGCCCTCATCGACGGATTCGAGAAGAAGTACGGCATCAAGGTCGAGGTCGAGAACCCGGACGGCTCCAGCCAGGACGAGATCAACGCCGTGACCTCGCGCAAGGGCCAGGACCGCGCCCCAGACGTCCTGGACCTCGGCAGCTCCTTCGCACTGAGCGCGGCCCAGCAGGGGCTGCTCGCGCCGTACAAGGTGCAGGGCTTCGCCGACATCCCCGAGGGGCAGAAGGACGCGCAGGGCCGTTGGTACAACGACTACGGCGGCTACATCTCCATCGGCTGCGACGCCAAGCGGGTCAAGCAGTGCCCGACCACCTTCGCCGACCTGCTCAAGCCGCAGTACAAGGGCCAGGTCGCCCTCAACGGCAACCCCACCAAGTCGGGTTCGGCCTTCGCCGGCGTGTACGCGGCGTCGCTGGCGAGCGGCGGCTCCTTCGACGACATCCAGCCCGGCCTCGACTTCTTCGCCAAGCTGAAGAAGAACGGCAACTACACGCCCGTCGAGTCCACCCCGGCCACCGTCGAGAAGGGCGAGACGCCCATCAGCATCGACTGGGACTACCTCAACGCCGGGTACGCCGACGAGTTCAACTCCAAGGGGCTGGACTGGAAAGTGACGGTGCCGAGCGACGGCAAGTTCGCCCAGTACTACTCCCAGGCCATCAACAAGGACGCCCCGCACCCGGCGGCGGCCCGTCTGTGGGAGGAGTACCTCTACAGCTCCGAGGGCCAGAACCTGTGGCTCAAGGGCTACGCCCGCCCGGCCCTGATGGCGGCGATGGAGAAGGCCGGCACTCTCGACAAGGCGGCCGCCGCCAAGCTGCCGAAGGTCTCCGGTACGCCCGCCTTCCCGACCGAGGCCCAGCAGAACAAGGCCAAGACGGTCCTCGCGGAGGGCTGGGGGAAGGCCGTCGCCGGATGACCGCCACCCTCCCGAGGGCCGGTGCGGTGCCCGTCGCTTCGGTGAAGCGACGGGGCCGCGCCCCCGGGCTCCTCGCCGTCCTTCCGCTGCTCGTCTTCACGGCGATCGCCTTCGGTCTGCCCGCGCTGGCCATGCTGAACGGTGCCTTCACCGTCAAGGACCAGGCCACCGGGGCGGCCTCGTACACCGCGCAGAACATGACGGCCTCGCTGCAGGGGCCGTATCTGATCGCCCTGCTCGGCAGTGTGAAGCTGTCCGCCGTATCGGCCGGGATCGCCACGGTGCTCGGGCTGCTCCTGGCTCAGGCCGTGGTGACCTCCCGGTTCCGGGCGCTGCGCGAGGCCGTGCTCACCGCCTCCGGGGTGCTCGCCAACTTCGGCGGCGTCCCGCTCGCCTTCGCCTTCGTCGCCACGCTCGGCAACTCCGGCGTCCTCACCCAGCACCTCGGCCTGAAGGACAAGGGCTGGGATCTGTACGGCTTCTCCGGTCTGACCTTGGTCTACCTGTATTTTCTCATCCCGCTGATGGTCCTCACCATCACCCCCGCCCTGGAGGGCCTTCGCGTCCAGTGGCGGGAGGCCGCCCAGAACAACGGTGCCAGCCAGGCCCAGTACTGGCGGCACGTGGCCCTGCCGGTGCTCACGCCGTCCCTGCTCGGCGGGTTCGTGCTGCTCTTCGGCAGCGCCTTCGCCGCGTACGCCACGGCCGCCGCCATGGTCGGCAGCTCCGTCCCGCTGGTCACCCTGCAGATCGCCGACGCACTCTCCGGGAACGTCCTCGTCGGACAGGAGAACGTGGCGCTGGCCCTCAGCCTGGACATGGTGCTGGTCGCGGGCCTGGTGATGGCGGTCTACCTGCCCCTGCAACGACGGAGCGCGCGATGGCTCGCCTGAACCTGTGGCGGTGGGGCGTGCTCGGCCTCGCCGGACTGTACTTCCTCGTCCCGCTCGCCGCGTCCGTGGTGTTCTCGGTCGACGTGAACGGCCGGATCACCTTCGACGCCTACAGCAGCATCGTCGGCACCGGCGGCTTCGTCACCAGCCTGCTGCTCTCGCTCGAACTGGCCGTCGCCACGATCGCCGTCGTGCTGCTGCTGATGGTCCCCGCGACGGTCGCGCTGCGGCTCGGCGCGTCCAGGCTGCGGCCGGTCGTCGAGGTCGTCTGCTCACTGCCGCTGGTCGTGCCGCCGATCGCGTTCGTCGCCGGGATCAGTACGGTGCTGAAGTGGGGGCCCGAGTACCTGTCCCGCACCCCGTTCTTCCAGACGATCGTGGCGATCCAGAACCCCGACTTCCCCGTGGTCCTCGTGCTCGCCTACGTCGTCATGGCCCTGCCCTTCGTTTACCGGGCCCTGGACGCCGGGCTGCGCGCCATCGACGTACGCACCCTCGTCGAGGCGGCCCGCAGCTGCGGCGCGAGCCGGTCGCAGGCGCTGTTCCAGGCCGTTCTGCCCAATCTGCGCGGGGCCCTGCTGAACGCCTCCTTCCTCACGCTGGCGTTGGTCCTCGGCGAGTACACCGTCGCCCAGCTGCTCGGCTTCCAGCCGTTCGCCGTGTGGATCGTGAACATCAGCGGCTCCCAGGCGCAGATGTCCGTCGCCGTCGCCGTGCTCAGCCTGCTCGTCACCTGGGCACTGCTTCTCGCGCTCACCGTGTTCGGCGGGCGCTCCCGAACCGTTTCGTCCCGGGGATGAACATGACCGCCACCACCCTTGAGAAGGCAGCCGTCACGGACCAGGCCGCCGCCACCGTCGAATTCCGGGCGCTGCGCCGGGAGTTCGGGCCGACCGTCGCCCTCGACGGACTCGACCTGAGCGTGCGCCCCGGTGAGTTCCTCGCCCTGCTCGGCCCGTCCGGCTGCGGCAAGACCACCGCCCTGCGCATGCTCGCTGGGTTCGAACAGCCGGACTCCGGCGAGGTATTGGTGGACGGCCAGGACATCACCCGTGTCCCGGCCCACCGCCGTGACGCCGGGATGGTCTTCCAGTCGTACAGCCTCTTCCCGCACCTCAGCGCCCTCGACAACGTCGCCTTCGGACTCCGCATGCGCAAGGTGCGTACGGCCGAACGGCGTTCCCGGGCCGCCGAGTTGCTCGACCTGGTGGGCCTGGGCGACAAGGGCGACCGCTTCCCGCACCAGCTCTCCGGCGGGCAGCAGCAGCGCATCGCCCTCGCCCGCGCGCTCGCCCTGCGCCCACGCGTGCTGCTGCTCGACGAACCGCTGTCGGCGCTGGACGCCAAGGTGCGCCTCACCTTGCGCGAGGAGATCCGCCGCCTCCAGCAGGAACTCGGCATCACCACCCTGTTCGTCACGCACGACCAGGAGGAGGCCCTGTCCATGGCCGACCGGGTCGCGGTCATGCGCGCCGGGCGGCTCGAACAGTGCGCTCCTCCTGCCGAGTTGTACGGCCGTCCCGCCACCGCCTTCGTCGCCGAGTTCGTCGGCACGATGAGCCGGATCCGCGGGCGACTGCACGGCACGACGGTCGAGGTGCTCGGGCAGCGGCTCCCGGTCGACGGGGAGGTACCGGTGACGGCGGAGGTGGACGTGCTGGTGCGGCCCGAAGCGGTCGTCGTGACGGCGGACGAGCGCGGCGACGCCCGCGTGGTCACCGCGGCCTTCCTCGGCGCGGCCACCCGCCTCACCGTACGGCTCGCGGACGGCACCGAGGTCAAGGCCGACCTGACCACCCACGAGGCCGCCGCGCTCGGCGCCGGGACCGCCGTACGCGTATCGCTGCCGGAGCGTCCGGTACTGGTGGCCGAACGCTGAGCCTCCTCGCATCGGAACCCCCCACGTGAAAGAGAGAACCGTGACTCGACTCCCGCTCCAGGCTGTCCTGTTCGACATGGACGGCACGCTCGTCGACACCGAGCGGCTGTGGTGGGAGGCGGTGGAAAAGGTCGCCGGGCGAGCGCTGACCGAGGTGGACCAGCCGGAGGTGCTCGGCCGGCCGGTCGAGCACACCGCCGCGTGGCTGGCCGCGGCCACCGGCCGGTCGGCCACCGAGCTCGCCGCGGCGCTGCACCGGGAGTTCACCGACCGCGTCCGCACCGGCATCGTCCCCCGCCCCGGCGCCCTGGACCTCCTCGACGCCCTCACCCGCGACGGCATCCCGACCGCCCTGGTCACCGCCTCTCCCCGAGCCGTCGCGGACACCGTCCTCGCCGCCCTCGGCACCCACCGCTTCGCGGTCTCCGTCACCGCCGACGACACCCAGCGCACCAAGCCCGCCCCCGACCCCTACCTCGCCGCCTGCCACGCTCTCGGCGCCGACCCCGCCCGCTGCGTGGCCGTCGAGGACACCCCGACCGGCGTCACCTCCGCCGAGGCCGCCGGGTGCGCGGTCCTCGCGGTGCCCTCCTTGGCGCCGATCGCCACGGCGCCCGGGCGGACGGTGGTGGACAGCCTCGAAGGGGTCACTCCGGAGCGGCTGTGCGCGATGCTGCCCCGCGAGCTGCGCGTGCTGAGCTGGAACCTCTGGCTCGGCGGGACGAAGGTGGACGACCACCGGGCCAAGCAGCTCAAGGTCATCCTGGACACCGAGGCCGATGTCGTGGGCCTGCAGGAAACAGGCGGCACCGCGGCCCGGGAACTCGCCGAGGCCCTCTCCTGGCACCATCACACGGCGGGCGAGAACCTCGGCATCATCAGCCGCCACCCGATCACCGCCGGCCTCGGCGACCCCGACGTCGGCTTCTACGGCGCGGCCGGCGCCCGCATCCGTATCGGCGAGGCCTATGAGGTCGATGTCTGGACAGCCCACCTGCACTACACGCCGTACGGCCCCTATGAAGCTACTTTCGACGGGCTCCCGGCAGCCGAACTGATCGCCCACGAGGAGCTCCGGCTCGCACAGATGCGGGACACCCTGCGATGGATCGCCCAAGCGGCCGACGCCACCACGCCCGTGATTCTCACCGGCGACTTCAACACCCCCTCGCACCTCGACTGGCCGGACGTGCAATGGCCGGTGACGAAGGCCGCCGAGGAGGCCGGCCTGCGCGACTCCTACCGCGAGGCCCACCCCGCCCCGGCCGCCGCCCCCGGCCACACCTGGTCCCCCATCCACCCCGAACACGAAGACGGCAGCGGCCGCCCCGAACCCCAGGACCGCATCGACTACGTCCTGCACAACGGACAGGGCCTCAAAGTCCTCGACTCACGCACCGTCGTCAGCGGCACCCCGCGCCCGTGGCCCGACGTCGCCGACAACGACTGGCCCTCGGACCACGCCGCGGTACTCACCACCTTCACCCTGCAGCAGCAGCGTGCGTCGTCACGCCGCGGGTGAAGCGTTCATCCATGCACGCGGCCCTCAAGGGCGCGGAACATTCCGGCACATCACCTGACGGGAGTTCAGGGGCCGAGCATTCTCGCGCAGTGCACCATTCCTTGCCCGAAGGCGCAGAGGTCTTCGCCGTCGTCTTGACGCATTCCTTCACAAGTACTTGGCAGTAGCCCCGCCCACCCTTGGTACTTTCATCTTCAAGATCTTGCACCTCGCTCGTCCACCGAACCCAATACCGAGGCTCCCCACGTGCCCAGAACCTCAACTTCCGCCGTCGGCGGACGTCACCGCAAGCCCAAAGCGATGAGCCCGGCGGTCCGGCGAACGCTCGTGATCGCGACAACCGGCCCCATCGCGGGGGCGATCCTGGCCTCCCCGTCGGCCTTCGCCGCCGACAAGGCCGTCTCCAAGACCTCCGTCGCCGAACTCGACCCCGCCGAGCAGAAGATCGCCGACAACCTGAACGCCCGCAGCCAGGACCCGCGCCTCGGCAGCACGCTCGGCGGTGTCGTGATCGACGCCAAGACCGACAAGGTCGTCTGGGGCCACAACGCGACCACCGCGCTGATGCCCGCGTCCAACACCAAACTCGCGACCGCCACCGCCGCGTTGACCGTGCTCGGCCCCGATCACCGGTTCACCACCAAGGTCGTCTACGGCGACGGCACACTCACCCTCGTCGGCGGCGGGGACCGCACCCTCACCACCGACGACCTCGACGCGCTCGCCAAGACCGCCGTCGCGGGGCTGAACAACGCGGGTCTCACGTCGGTGAAGGTCCAAGTCGACGACAGCCTCTTCCCCGAGCCCACACTCGCCACCGGCTGGAACACCGGCTACTACCCGAACGAGATCGCGCCGGTGCGGTCCCTCGTGGTGGACGGACACGCCGTCACGGACACCGCCCTGGACGCGGGACAGGTCTTCGCCAAGCTCCTCACCGACCGGGGTGTCACCGTCACCGGCGACGTCACCCGAGGCGTGGCCGGGGCAGGCAACGTCCCCGTGGCTCAGCACCAGTCCGACAAGCTGTCCAAAATCGTGAAGCACATGCTCAAGGTGAGCGACAACAACATCGCCGAGACGCTGCTGCGAATGACCGCGCTCGGCGCCGGCCGCCCGGCCACGTTCGAGGACGGGACGGCGGTCGTACGGGCCGTACTCGGCCAGAGGTACGGCGTGTCGCTGGACCACTTCGAGATGTACGACGGCAGCGGGCTGTCCCGCTCCAACCGGATCCCGGCCCAGACCCTGGCCGACATCCTCGACCTGACCACCGACCCCCGCTACCGCCAGACCCTGAAGTACATCGCGGACGGCCTGCCCGTCGCGGGCGAGGCGGGGGCGACCCTTGGGCCCGAGTGGGGCCGCTTCGACACTCCCGACTCCCAGTGCGCCGTCGGCAAGGTCAAGGCCAAGACCGGCACCCTCACCGGCGCCATCGCGCTGAGCGGCATGACGAAGGCACAGGACGGGCACTGGAAGGTCTTCTCCTTCGTCGAGAACGGCTCCACCGCCAACGGGAACGACATCAAGGACGCCCTGGACGGCCTCGCCGCCACGGTCAACGGCTGCTGGGCGTGACCCGAGACGCGTTGCTGTGAGGACGGCGACCTGCAGCGCATCGGCCCGCAGGCCGACCGGTCATCGGCGAGGCAGCCGACGGCGCCGGGGATTCGGCCTGCAGGCCGACCCCGGCCGCCCGTAGCCGTGTTGCTAGCTCGATGACCTCCTTGCCCCCCACTGCCGGGCCCGGTACGTGCCCGCTGCCCGGCAGACCAGGTAGATCGTGAACGAGATGGTGGTGACGTACGGGCTGATGGGGATGCTGCTGCCCAGGGCGAGCAGGATCCCGCCCTCGATCGAGGCGACCGCGAAGACCACGCTCAGCACGGGCAACAGCACCGGCGACGCGGTCACCCGGGCCGCGGCGGCCGCGGGTGTGACGACCAGGGTGAGGACCAGCAGCGCCCCCACGATCTGCACGGACAGCGCGACCGCGAGGCCCAGCACGAGCATGAAGGCGAACGACAGCACACGGACCGGCACCCCGCGTGCCTCGGCCACCTCCGGGTCGGCGCTGGAGAACGCGAGCGGCCGCCACATGACCGCCAGCGCGGCCAGCACCACGGCTGACGTACCGAGCAGCCAGGACGTCTGCGGGGTGTCCACGGCGACGATCTGCCCGGTGAGGATGCCGAACTTGTTCGCCGCCCGGCCCTCGTACAGGGCGAGGAAGAGCACACCAAGGCCGAGGCCGAACGGCATGATCGTGCCGATCACCGAGTTGCGGTCCCGGGCGCGTGAGCCGAGCAGGCCGATCGTGCCGGCCGCGATCAGCGATCCGACGATCGAGCCCGCCACGATGTTCACCCCCAGCAGCAGCGCGGCCGAGGCCCCGGCGAACGACAGCTCACTGATGCCGTGTACCGCGAACGGCAGGTCCCGCATGATCACGAAGACCCCGACCAGCCCACCGACCAGGCCGAGCGCGGCGCCGGCGATGAGGGAGTTGCGGACCAGGGCGAGCAGTTCGCCGTAGTTGTCGAAGTTGAAGATCTGCTGCCAGATCCCCTCGGCGAGGGTCATGGCCGTACTCCGTGCGGCAGTTCGGGGTGATGCGGCGGCTCGGCCACCTCGTCGGGCACGCCCACCACCGTGATCCGGTCCCGGACGCGGATGACGTCGACCTGCGTGCCGTACAACCGCGACAGCGACTCGGAGGTCAGCACCTCGTCCGGCGTGCCGACGCGGTGGCCGCCGCGGGCGAGGTACAGCACGCGGTCCACCAGGCCCAGTACGGGGTTGATCTCGTGGGTCACGAACACCACCGCCGTGCCGTGGGAGCGGCGCCGGGCGTCCACCAGTTCCGTCACGGCCCGCTGGTGGTGCAGGTCGAGGGAGAGCAGTGGCTCGTCGCACAGCAGGATCCGCGGGTCGGTGGCCAGCGCCTGCCCGATGCGCACGCGCTGCCGTTCGCCGCCGGAGAGCAGGCCGAGGGGTACGTCCCCGAACGCGGCGGCACCGACCGACGCGAGCACCTCGTCGACCCGTTGCCGTACGGCGCCGGTGCGCAGCCGGGGTCCGAAGCCGTGTCCGTCGATGCCGAAGCGGACCAGGTCCCGGGCGCGCAGCATCGCGTGCGCGGACAGCGTCGCCTGCTGTGGGACGTAGCCGATGTGCCGACTGCCCTTGCGGGGCGGGTGGCCCAGGACCGTCAGCGTGCCGGCGGACAGCTGCCGTTGGCCGAGCAGGGCGCGTACGAAGCTGGTCTTGCCCGATCCGTTGGGCCCGAGCACGGCCAAGAATTCGCCCGGTTGTACGTCGAGATCGAGGTCGTGCCACAGCACGCGCTCGCCGTAGGAGAGGGCCGCTCCGCGCAGGCTGATCACCGGGCCGTCGGTGCCACGGTCGTCGTCGGTCGTCCCGCGGTCGCGGGTGCGGGCGTGGGGCACGGCGGCCATGGTGGACCGCCTCACTTGGCCAGCGCGCTCGCGAGCGCGTCGACGTTGGCGGTCATCCAGCCGATGTAGTCCTTGCCCTCGGGCAGGGTTTCGGTCACGGGGACGACGGGAATTCCGGCGGACTTGGCCGCCTGCTCGGCCTTCTCGGTCTGCGGGCCGGTGGTCTGCTCGTTGTAGACCAGCGCCTTGACCTTGTTGTCGGTGAACAGCGCCAGCGTGGCCTGCAGGGTCCTCGGGGAGACGTCGTCGCCCTCCTCGATGGCCTCGCTGAACTCCTCCGGCGTCGCGTTCTTCAGGCCGCTGGCCTCGATCATGTACAGCGGCACGGGTTCGGTGACGGCCACCTCCTCGCCGCCGTGGTCGGCCTTGATCTGCGCTTCCTTCTCCTGAAGCGGCTTCAGTCGCGCCTTGAAGGCGTTGGCGTTCTTGGTGAAGGTCCCGGCGTCGTCCGGGTCGGCCTTGCCCAGGGCGGTGGCGATGCTGTCGGCGAGCTTGGCCACGGTGGGGAAGTCGTACCAGACGTGCTCGTTGAGTTCGCCGCCCGCCGGGGCGGTCTTCCCGGAGATCTTGACCGCGTTGATGACCTCGGCGGACGAGTTGTCGCTGCTCTTCAGCATGCGGTCGATGAAGTCGTCGTAGCCGCCGCCGTTTTCGATGACGACCTTCGCCTTGGACAGCTCCAACTGGTTCCGGGTGTTCGCCTCGTAGGAGTGCGGGTCCTGCTCGGGGTTGCTGATGATCGAGGTGACCTTCACCTGCCCGCCGCCGATCTGTTCGGCCATGTCGCCGTAGACGTTCGTCGAGGCCACCACCGGAATGGCGGACGAGGAGACGGGGGTCTGTGAGGCGTCGGCGTCACTGCCGGAGCCCGACGAACTGCCGCAGCCCGCCAGGGTGATCAGGCAGACGCCGGTTATGAGCGGCACCGAACGCCGGGACAAGGACGCACGCATGGGGATCCTCCGCGATGAAGTGAGTTGTCCGCCGAGCTCAGCCTGTCCCGGCTTGGCCCACGCTAGATGGAAACGGATGTCAAGACCGTCTTCCAGCCATCCGATATGGAAATCCTTACCAAGAACCTAACTCTGGTCGCCTCGGCCTGCGCGGTCACGACGGCTGCCGCGATTCTGCGCAACGGCTGATGCGCGACGCCCATCACGGGACGAGAATGGACTTACCGCGTCGAAGACGGAGGAATCCGCTCCGCGGAAGGAGATCATGATGCATCCCGCCGCTTTCGCCAGTGCGGTCGTGGGCCGCGTCACGCACTACGCCTTGTCCGGAGCCGCGGGCGCGCTGGTGCTGCGGGGAGCCGCCAAGGCCGCTCCCAAGGCGAAGCCCGCGGCTCGCAGGCTTCTGGTCAGCGGGATCGCCGGCGGCATCACGACGGGGCGACGGCTGGGTGCGGCCGCCGAAGAGGCCCGTCTGAAGGCAGGGGACCTGCTGGCGGAGGCCAGGGAGCAGTTGGGTGAGGAGGCGCCGCCGCCGTCGGCGGTCGGTGTCGAGGGACACGCCCACGACCACGAGCACTGAGAGGCGGTCGCCATGCCCGACCCTGTGGCCCCTCCCGCCTCCGGCTCCGGCGTGGTGGTGCGCTCCGCCGCCGCCGGGCGCGTACGGCTCCTGGTCCCGTGGCTGCGGGCGCGGCCCGGCTGCGCCGGGATCGTCGACGAGCGGTTCACCGATCTGCCGGGTTTCCGGGCGCTGCGGATCTTCCCGCGTACCGGTGCCGTGATCGTCTGGGTGCAGCCCGACCTGGTCGACGTCAACCGCCTGGTCGCCGCCCTCGACGAGGCGCCGCCGCCGGGGGCGCCCTCCCGGGCCAGCCGGTCCGTGCCCGACTCCTCCACCGGAGAGGTGGCGCGACTGGTGGTCGGCGGCGCGGTACTCGCCCTCGTGGGGCTGCGGCGACTGTTCGGCCGACCCCCGTGGGCGCCGGGGGGCTCGGCCGGTTTCCTCGGCGCGGTCACCGTGTTCACGGGGCTGCCGTTCTTCCGCGGCGCCGCCCGCACGCTCGGCGGCAGACGACACGCGGGCACCGATCTGCTGGTGACGACGGCGACCGTGATCTCGCTCGTGCTGCGGGAGAACGTGGTCGCGCTGATGGTGCTGTGGCTGCTCAACATCGGCGAGTTCCTGCAGGCCATCACCCTGCGCCGGACCCGGCGCGCCATCGAGGAGCTGCTCTCCATCGGCGAGGAGCGCGTCTGGCTGGTCCGCGACGGCGTGGAGGTGGAGGTCGATCTCACCGAGGTCCGGGCCGGGGACGTGGTCGCGGTCTACGAGCACCACCGCATCCCCGTCGACGGCACCGCCGAGTCCGGCGAGGCACTCGTGGACCAGGCGGCCATCACCGGTGAGGCGCTCCCGGTGTACGTGCGGCCGGGCAGCGATGTGTACGCGGGCACCCTCGTCTCCACCGGCTCCCTGACCGTACGGGCCACCTCGGTCGGACAGGACACGGTCGTCGGGCGGATCATCACCCGGGTCGAGGAGGCGCAGGCCGACCGGGCCCCGATCCAGACCGTCGCCACCGCCTTCACCCGCCGCTTCGTACCCGTCTCGTTCGCCCTCGCCGGGATCACCTACGTGCTGACCCGGGATGCCCGGCGGGCGATGACCATGCTGCTGATCGCCTGCCCCTGCGCCGCGGGCCTGGCCACCCCCACCGCCATCAGCGCGGCCATCGGCAACGGCGCCCGCCGGGGCACCCTCATCAAGGGCGGCACCCACCTGGAGGGCGTCGGCCGGGTCACCGCCGTGGTCTTCGACAAGACCGGCACGCTCACGCTCGGCCGCCCCCTGGTCACCAGCGTGGTCACCCTCGACGAGGCGTTCACCGCCGACCAGGTGATGAGCCTCGCGGCCTCCGGCGAACTGCACGCACGGCACCCGCTCGCCGAGGCCATCGTCCGGCGCACCGAGGAACAGCACCTGCACATCCCGATCCACCAGGCCTGCGAGGTCGTCCTCGGGATGGGCGTGCGCGCCGAACTCGACGGCAGCCGCCTGCTGGTGGGCAGCCCCGCCCTGCTGCGCCGCCACGGCATGGAACTCTCCGAGACGGCCCAGGAATGGACGAGCCGGCTGCGCGCCGCAGGCGAGACCGTCATCTGCATCGCCCACGACGACAAGCTCATCGGCATGCTCGGCCTCTCCGACGCCGTACGCGGCGGCGCCGACACCGTCGTCCACCAGCTCACCGAACTCGGGGCCACCCGCATCGTGCTGCTCACCGGCGACGCACCCGAGACCGCCCAGGCCGTCGCCGACACCCTCGGCATCACCGAAGTCCACGCCCACGCCCTGCCCGAGGCCAAACTCCAGCTGATCCGCGACCTCCAGGCAGAGGGACACAGCGTGGCCATGGTCGGCGACGGCACCAACGACGCACCCGCCCTGGCACTCGCCGACGTCGGCATCGTCATGGGCGCCCACTCCTCCCACGTCGCCCTGGAATCCGCCGACATCGCCCTCGCCGGAAACGACCTGCGCCAGGTCGCCGCCGTCGTGGAACTCAGCCGACACACCCTGCGCGTCGTACGGCAGAACTACACACTCTCCATCGGCGTCAACCTCGCCGGCCTCATCGCAGGCGCCGGTGGCTCCATCAACCCAGTCCTCGCCGCCCTGCTGCACAACACCAGCAGCATCGCCGTGGTCGCCAACTCCGCCCGACTGGTGGCGCACACGCCCCACCTGCCGAGCGACACCACCGCGCGACTGCGGGCCGCGCCGCTGGAGGAGCGGCGAGTGCGCTGATCCCACACGTCGGTCGGCCGGGCGATCGGCTTGGCTCGCACATCTGTCCCCTCACATGAGCTATCCTTCATATGGTTATGGATGTCATTTCCAGATGGCCTGCGCGTGCCGAGCCGGCGAGCGCTGATGGGGGTGATCTGCCGTGGGTGGCCGGACGACCCGGCAGCGCAAGGCGGTCCTGAGCGCGCTCGCGGGCTGCCAGGACTTCGTGTCGGCCCAGGAGTTGCACGGCCTGCTGGTCGCCGACGACCACAAGATCGGCCTGACCACCGTCTACCGCGCCCTGCGTGACCTGGAGGCGGAGGGCGGTGTGGACGTCGTACGCGACGAGGTGGGCGGACGGCTCTACCGTCGGCGGCCCGCCGACGGCCACCGCCACTACCTGATCTGCCGCTGTTGCGGCAGCAGCCGGCCGGTGGACTCCGAGGTCGTCGAACGGTGGGCGGACCGGATCGCCGCCGACACCGGGTTCGCCGCGGTGGAGCACACCGTCGAACTCACCGGCCTGTGCACCGACTGCCACACCACCGAAGCCGAAGAGAAAACGCCGCCACGCCGTTGGGAGCCGGGCGTGTGGCAGAGAGCCCAAAAAAAGTCGGACGGCGATGTCGAGAACCCGTATCCGGCTCCGTCCCCGGGGTGAACGCGACCACAATGGGTCGCACCAGCACCGAGGAGAACCACGATGGCCAAGTACCTGCTGCTGAAGCACTACCGCGGCGCCCCGGCTTCGGTCAACGACGTGCCGATGGACCAGTGGACGCCGGAGGAGATCTCGGCGCACATGCAGTACATGCACGACTTCGCGGCACGGCTCGAGAAGACCGGCGAGTACGTCGACGGTCAGGCGCTCGCCCCCGAGGGCACATGGGTCCGGTACGACGGTGAGGGGCGCCCGCCGGTCACCGACGGCCCGTTCGCCGAGACCAAGGACCTCATCGCCGGCTGGATGGTGATCGACGTCGACAGCTACGAGCGCGCCGTCGAGCTGGCCGGGGAGCTGTCGGCCGCCCCCGGAGCGGGCGGCAAGCCGATCCACGAGTGGCTGGAGCTGCGCCCGTTCCTGACCGCAACGCCCAACGTCACCGAGTGCCATTGATGAACGAGGCCCTGCTGAGGAGCCTCACGCCGAGCGTGCTCGCCGTCCTCGTCCGCCGCGGAGCCGACTTCGCGGCGGCCGAGGACGCCGTTCAGGACGCGCTGATCGAGGCACTGCGCGTCTGGCCGGCCGACCCGCCGCGGGACGCGAAGGGCTGGCTGGTCACCGTGGCCTGGCGCAAGTTCCTCGACGCGACCCGGGCGGACGCCGCCCGCCGCCGGCGTGAGGACCTCGTCGACGAGGAGCCGGCGCCCGGGCCCGCGCCCTCGGTGGACGACACGCTCCAGCTCTACTTCCTGTGCGCCCACCCGTCGCTGACGCCGTCGTCCGCGGTCGCGCTCACGCTGCGCGCCGTCGGCGGGCTGACCACCCGCCAGATCGCCCAGGCCTACCTGGTGCCCGAGGCGACGATGGCGCAGCGCATCAGCCGGGCCAAGCGCACCGTCTCCGGCGTACGGTTCGACCGGCCCGGCGACGTCGCCACCGTGCTGCGCGTCCTCTACCTGGTCTTCAACGAGGGCTACTCCGGTGACGTCGACCTAGCCGCCGAGGCCATCCGGCTCACCCGGCAGCTCGCGGCCGCGATCGACCATCCCGAGGTGTCCGGACTGCTCGCCCTCATGCTGCTCCACCACGCCCGGCGTGCCGCCCGGACCGCGTCCGACGGCAGTCTGGTGCCGCTCGCCGAGCAGGACCGCGGCCGGTGGGACACGCGGCTGATCGCCGAAGGCGTCGCGATCCTTCAGACCGCCCTCGCCCGCGACCGGCTGGGTGAGTTCCAGGCCCAGGCCGCCATCGCGGCACTCCACGCCGACGCGCCCACCGCCGAGGAGACCGACTGGGTGCAGATCGTCGAGTGGTACGACGAGCTCGCGCGCCTCACCGACAACCCAGTCGTGCGGCTCAACCGCGCAGTTGCCGTCGGCGAGGCGGACGGACCGCGCGCCGGCCTGGCGGCGCTCGCCGCGCTGGACGCCTCCCTGCCCCGCCACGCCGCGGTGGCGGCGTACCTCCACGAACGCGACGGCGACCTGGCGACGGCGGCACGGCTGTACGCCGAGGCGGCCCACAAGGCACCCAACCTCGCCGAGCGCGACCACCTGACACGCCAGGCCGCCCGCCTCAACGCCCGCCGAAGTCGCTGACGGGTCATAGGCGGCCGGAGTTGAACCGTGAACCCCTGGATCCTCGCCCGCCCTCTCAGGCCCACAACGCCTCGGCGACGGTCACCCCGACGAACGCCGCGCCCAGCCCCGCCACCACGCTCGCGACCACATTCGCGGCGGCGTAGAACTTCGCCCCGTCCTCGGCCAGCCGCAGCGTCTCGTAGGAGAACGTGGAATACGTCGTCAGCGCCCCGCAGAACCCGGTGCCGATCAGCAACTGCACCTGCGAGGACGCGGCCCCCGCCAGTACCGCGCCGGACACCAGGCCGAGCACCAGGCAGCCGGCGACGTTCACGGTGAAGGTGCCCCACGGGAACACCGTGTCGTGGCGTCTCTGCACCGCCCGGTCGGTCAGATACCGCAGCGGCGCGCCGACCATCCCGCCGACGACCACGAGCAGCCAGTTCACGCGTCCTGCCCCCTGCCGACGTACCGGATGACCTCGCAGTCGTCGAGGATCACCAGCCCCTCCCCCACCAGCTCGTCCAGCTCCGGCAGGAAGGCCCGCACCCGCTCCTCGGTGTCCACGATCACGATCGCCACCGGCAGGTCCTCGCTCATCGACAACAGCCGCGAGGTGTGGATCAGCGACGAGGCGCCGAATCCCTCGATGCCCCGGAAGACGCTGGCGCCCGCCAGTCCGGCCCGGTGTGCACGGTGCACGATCTCCGTGTAGAGGGGCTTGTGGTGCCAGACGTCGTTCTCCCCGATGAAGACCGTCACCCGCATGGCCGTGCCCGTCAGCCTCATCATCGCTGCCTCCAGGTCAGAACGCGGCGCGTCGCCGCCACCGCAAGCCACACCGCCGCGAGCGCGGCCAGGACCGTCGCGGCCAGATACGCCAGCCCCGTTCGCGCCTCACCCGCGTCCACCAGCCGCTGAATGTCGATGGCATAGGTGGAGAACGTCGTGAAGCCACCCAGGACGCCGGTGCCGAAGAACGGCCGCACCAGCCGGTGCGCCGCCCACACGTCGGTGATCACCACCATCAAGACGCCGATCACCGCGCAGCCGACCGCGTTGACCCACAGGGTGGTCCAGGGGAACCCTCCGGCCGCCACGGGCCAGAGCAGAGCGGCCCCGTACCGGGCGGCGGCCCCGATCCCGCCGCCGAGCGCCACCACCGCCACAATCGGTGCCTGGGCCCGCCAGGACCGCTGCCGCTGGGCGGGAACACGCAGGTCGACGTCGGGATCCGTGGGCTCCTCCACCATCCGGGCATCCGGGGTTGTCATGAACGTACGTCTCCTACTCGCCATGGCGCCGGGCACGCGGGCGCATCGTCGCAAGCAGGGACCGTTGGCGGCACCAGTGCCGCGGTTCGGGTACGGCGGGCCCCACCGCCGCGCCGTGCACAGCGATCGCACGGCCGCAGCCAGGATAACGCCGACCGACGACACCGCACACGTGGAGCCCGGCGACCGGCGACACGCCCCCGCCTCAGGCGTGCGGCGGTGAGTGAACTGCGGGCGAAATCTCGCTCTGCCTCTGGTCAGCAGCTGGTCAGGAACGCGGTTTACCGGGTCGGGCGCTGCTTAGCATCGGCTGCACCGCCTCGTTCGTACACCTGTCTGGAGGCCGGGCGTGCCCGAAACCGCCCTCGACACCGAAGCCGAACCCGAACCCGAATCCGGTCCCGTACCGCCCGGCCCCGCCGCCCTGCGGCGCCCCATGCTGCTCGCGGGCGGCGCCCTGCTGGCCGCGGGAGCGGTCACGGTGGGCGTGCTGACAGTCGGCGGCTCCGGTGGGAGCGGGCACAGTGCGGATGCGGCGGGCGGTCCGCGTCACACCACCGTCGAGGTCGGCCCCTCCGGCTGCGGGCGTGGCTGGCGGCACGCGGAGCCCGGCCGTCAGGTCTTCGACCTGCGCAACACCTCCAGTACGGCGGCCGAGGTGTACCTGACCGACGCGAAGACGGGCGCGGTCTACGGCGAGGTCGAGGGGCTCGCCCCGGGCACGGTCCGCGCGATGCGGGTGACCCTGGGCAACGGCTCGTACGCCTTCAAGTGCCTGCCCGACGACGCGGACGCCGTCACCGGCCCCACCGTGCGCGTCACCGGCGGCGGGTCCGTGAAGAGCGGTCCGGCCGCCGTCCCGGTGACCCAGCAGGACCTCATCCCGCCCACGCTCGCCTACCAGAAGTGGATCCAGGCCCGCACGGTCGAGCTGGTGCAGAAGACCGACGCGCTGCGCGACGCCGTCGACCGGGGGGACCTCGCCGCTGCCCGGGCCGCCTGGCTGCCCGCGCACCTGGTGTACGAACGGATGGGCGCCGCCTACGGCACCTTCGGCGACGCCGACGCGGTGATCAACGGGACCACCGCCGGGCTCCAGGACGGAGTGCGCGACAAGGACTTCACCGGGTTCCACCGGGTCGAGTACGGGCTGTGGCACGGCGAGTCGGCGAGCAGCCTGCGCGGTCCGGCCGACCGGCTCGCCCGGGCCGTCCGGGCGCTGCGTGACAGCTGGCCCGACCAGCGGATGGACCCGGCCGACGTCGGCCTGCGGGCGCACGAAATCCTGGAGAACACCCTGCAGTTCGAACTCACCGGCCGCACCGACTACGGCAGCGGCACCAACCTCGCCACCGCCCGCGCCAACCTCGACGGCACCCGCGTCCTCCTCGGGTACCTGCGCCCACTGCTGAGGACCCGCGCCACCGGCCTGCCCGGCATCGACTCCTGGCTGGACCGCACACAGCGCACGCTCGACAGCTTCCAGCACGACGGCCACTGGACGCCGCTCGCCGAACTCACCCGCGCGCAGCGGGAGAAGGCCGACTCGGACCTGGGCGAACTCGTCGAGCGGCTCGCCGACGTGGCCGCACTCACCGACGTACGGAGGACCGCGTGAGCCGCGTCAACGAAGTGGGCCGCCGTGGCTTCCTGGCGAGCGCGGCCGCCGTGGCCGGTGCCGGGCTCGTGGCCGCCGACCACGGCGCGGCCTCCGCCGCCGCGCAGGCCCACGAGAGCGCGAGCGTGTCCTTCCACGGCCGCCACCAGGCCGGGATCACCACGCCCGCCCAGCGGGCCTCGGCGTTCGTGTCCTTCGACGTCACGGCCGAGAACCGACGCGAACTGGCCGACCTGCTGCGGACGATCACCGACCGGGCCCGTTTCCTCACCGCCGGCGGCAGCCCGGACCCCTTGGGCATCACCGCCCCGCCCAGCGACTCCGGCACCCTCGGCCCGGACGTGCCCGCCGACGGGCTGACCGTCACGGTCGGCGCCGGTGCCTCCCTCTTCGACGACCGCTACGGCCTCGCGTCCCGCACCCCGCGCCAGCTCACCACGATGCCGTCGTTCCCCGACGACGACCTGGACGCCGCCTGGTGCCACGGCGACCTGAGTGTGCAGTTCTGCGCCGCGAGCCCGGACGCGGTGCTGCACGCGCTGCGCGATGTGGCCCGGCACACCCGCGGCGGCATGCAGGTGCGCTGGCGGATGGACGGCTTCGTCAGCCCGCCCCGCCCGTCCGGCACTCCGCGCAATCACATGGGCTTCAAGGACGGCACCGCCAATCCGGATGTGCGCGATGCGCGTGAGATGGACCGTCTGGTGTGGGTGGGCGAGGGCAGCGGCGAGCCCGACTGGGCGACCGGCGGCAGTTACCAGGTCGTACGGCTGATCCGGATGCTGGTGGAGTTCTGGGACCGGGTGTCGATCACGGAGCAGGAGCGGATGTTCGGCCGGGCCCGGGACACCGGCGCGCCCCTGGACGGGCGGCACGAGACCGACGCCCCGCGGTACGCGCAGGATCCGCAAGGGGACGTGATCCCGCTGGACAGCCACATCCGGATGGCCAATCCCCGTACGCCCGACACCGCCGACCAGCGCATCCTGCGCCGTGCCTACAACTACGACCGGGGCATGGACAGCAACGGCAACCTCGACATGGGCCTGCTGTTCTGCTGCTACCAGCAGGACCTCGCCCGGCAGTTCGAGACGGTGCAGAAGCGGCTGGCCGGGGAGCCGCTGGTCGACTACATCACGCCGTTCGGCGGCGGCTACTTCTTCGCCCTGCCGGGAGTACGGGACGACACCGACTGGCTGGGCCGGGTCTTGCTGGCCTGATCTCGCCAGTCAGTACCGGTCAAATACTGGCCAAAAGACCATGGGTGTTTCCTGACCGAACGTTCGCTCGACCTTCGTTGTCCCTCGCACGGGCCGCCGCCACGATGGCCGAAGATCCGGCCGTAAGGGCCAACACATGACAAAGCACCGACACTTCACCGCTTCCTCGGAAGGCGAAACAGCATGAGCGGCACAGCAAGAACTCGGGTGGCGCGCATAGGCGCCCTGCTCGGCGCGGCGGCACTGGCGACGGCGGGCGGAGTCGTCCCCGCGTCGGCGGCCCCGGCGGGGGGCGGCCACGGTCACTCCGGCACGCACACCGCGACGCCGATCAAGCACCTGGTGGTGATCTACGACGAGAACGTCTCGTTCGACCACTACTTCGCCACCTACCCCGAGGCGGCCAACACCGACGGCACCAAGTTCAAGGCGGCACGGCACACCCCGAAGACCGACAACCTCCTCAACGCCGGGCTCCTGACGAAGAATCCGAACCTCTACGCGCCCAAGCGGCTGGCCGGTTCGCAGACCATGACCTGCGACCAGAACCACTCCTACGGCCCCGAGCAGTACGCGGCCAACGGCGGCAAGGCCGACAAGTACGTCGAGAACACCGAGGTCAACAAGTGCAGCGGGCTCTTCGGTGAGCCCGGCCTGGTGATGGACTACTACGACGGCAACACCGTCACCGGCCTGTGGAACTACGCCCAGCACTACGCGCTCAACGACCGCTCGTTCAGCTCTGTCTACGGCCCCTCCACGCCCGGCGCCCTCAACCTGGTCTCCGGCCAGACCCACGGCGTCGTCTCCGTGGACCCGGCCTCGGGCACGGAGAACCCGAAGCAGACGTCGACCCCGGACTCGTACACGGTGATCTCCCCGGACGCCAAGGGCGTCGGCACGGTCATCAACGACCCGGACCCGGCCTACGACGACTGCTCGGACAAGGACCACACCGCCACCAACGCGCTCGCGGCGATGCGGGGCAAGAACATCGGTGACCTGCTCAACACCAAGGGCGTGAGCTGGGGTTGGTTCCAGGGCGGCTTCCGCCCCAGCACCCCTTGGGACGGCAAGCAGGGCCACTACGCCCAGTGCGCCGGCACCACCCACACCAACGTGGGCGGCGCGGCGGTGGAGGACTACAGCCCGCACCACTCGCCGTTCCAGTACTACAAGTCGACGTCCAACCCGCACCACCTGGCCCCGAAGAACATCGCGGAGATCGGGCACAACGGCCGGGCCAACCACAACTACGACCTGACCGACTTCGACGCCGCGCTCAAGGCCGGCAACCTGCCGGCGGTGAGCTTCCTGAAAGCCGCCGAGTACCAGGACGGTCACGCCGGGTACTCCGACCCGGTCGACGAGCAGCACTTCCTGGTCAAGGAGATCAACGCGCTGCAGCAGTCCCCGGAGTGGAAGTCCACCGCGGTCGTGGTCGCCTACGACGACTCCGACGGCTGGTACGACCACGTCACCTCGAAGGTCCTGAACGGCTCCAAGGACACCACCGTCGGCTCCAACGGCAAGGCCCTCGACAGCTCGACGTGCCAGGCAGGCCCCGCCGCCGCGGGCGGCTACGCGGATCGCTGCGGCCCCGGCACGCGCCAGCCGCTGCTGGTGATCTCCCCGTACAGCAAGGTCAACTCGGTCGACCACACCGCCACCGAGCAGGCGTCCATCACCAGGTTCATCGAGGACAACTGGCACACCGGCCGCATCGGCGACGCCAGCTTCGACAAGCGCTCCGGCCCCCTCTCCCACATGTTCGACTTCCGGCACCCCAACAACAAGCAGGTGCTGCTCAACGCGGACGGCTCGGTCAAGTCCGTGAAGCGGATCCCGCACTACTCCCGGACGGCCACGTCCGCAGCCACCCACGCCGCGTATCCGCCCTACCTCCAGGACCTCAGGGCGCAGAACGTCGCCGACAGCAGCCCCGCCACCCCGGCGCTGCCGATCGTCGTCGCCGGTACCGTCACCGCGGGCGCCGCCGCGACCGTGTTCGCCGTGTACCGCCGCAGGACGCAGAAGATCCAGCGACAGCACTGACCCCACGTACCCGAGGCCCGGCCACCGTGCGCGACCGGTGGCCGGGCCTTCGTGCGTGCGCGCACCTTGTTCAAACGTCCTGACAAACACATTGACATCCCCTGGGGGCGGCCCCATAGTACGTGCTACTAGAGCGCGCTAATAAAGCGCTCTAGTACCTGCGAGGCACCGCGCGAGGCATCGTTCGGCCGGACGACCCGCCCCCACCCCGCACGGGGCTGCCATCCCCTCCTCCCCCCTCACTCCCTCCTTCGATCCACTCCTCACGAGGTGCAAGGGACATGCACAGAAACCACAGAGCCGCCGCCCTGACCGCCACCCTCCTGGCGGGCGCCCTGTTCGCCGCAGGATGTTCCAGCGGCTCCGGCGGCAAGAAGTCCGAGGAAGCCGCGGCGGACGCGACCGTGGGCAAGGCGGACACGCCCCGTATGACGGTGGCGATGATCACGCACGCCGCCCCCGGTGACACCTTCTGGGACCTGATCCGCAAGGGCGCCACGGCGGCCGCCGCGAAGGACAACATCAAGCTCGTCTACTCCAGCGACCCCAACGCCGGAAACCAGGCCAACCTCGTGCAGAACGCGATCGACCAGAAGGTCGACGGCATCGCGCTCACCGCGGCCAAGCCGGACGCCATGAAGGCGGTGGTGGCCAAGGCCACGGCAGCCGGTATCCCGGTCGTCGGCTTCAACTCCGGCCTGGACGACTGGAGGCAGCTCGGCATGCTGGAGTACTTCGGCCAGGACGAGAACATCGCGGGTGAGGCGTTCGGGGAGCGGCTCAACCAGCTCGGCGCCAAGCACGCCCTGTGTGTGATCCAGGAGCAGGGGCAGGTCGCTCTGGAGGCACGGTGCGCCGGTCTGAAGAAGGGGTTCAAGGGCACGACCGAGACCCTCTACGTCAACGGCACCGACATGCCGACCGTGAAGTCCACGCTCACCGCCAAGCTCCAGCGGGACTCCTCCATCGACCAGGTGGTCACCCTCGGTGCCCCCTTCGCGCTCACGGCCGTGCAGTCGGTGAAGGACTCGGGGAGCAAGGCCAAGGTGGCCACCTTCGACCTCAACAAGGACCTGGTGCAGGCCGTCCAGGACGGGTCCGTGGAGTTCGCGGTCGACCAGCAGCCGTATCTGCAGGGCTACCTCGCCGTCGACGGGCTGTGGCTGTACCGGACCAACGGCAACGTCAGCGGCGGCGGCACCGCCCCGGTGCTCACCGGACCGGCCTTCGTCACCAAGGAGAACGTCGACTCCGTCGCGAAGTTCGCCGCCAACGGCACCCGCTGAACACGCTCAGCCCGCCGCCCCTTGAGGCGGCGGGCCGGTGGTGCCCCGCACCACCAGCTTCGGGTCCAGTACCGCCTCCCGCGGCTGCAGTTGGGGATCCTCAAGCCGTTCCACCGCGAACCGCACCGCGTGCTCGGCCATCAGCACCGCGTCCTGGCGGACGGTGGTCAGTCCGATCGGCATCACATGGGAGAGGTGGCTGTCGTCGTAGCCGACGACGGACAGGTCCCGCGGGACCTCGACGCCGGCCCGCACCAGGGCCATCAGCACGCCCATCGCGCACCGGTCGTTGCCCGCGAGGACCGCGGTCGGCAGGGGCAGGCCCCGGTCGCGCTCCGCCAGCAGCAGACGGCCGGTCTCGATGCCGGACTGCTCGGTGTGCTCGCCGGGGATCACCCGGATCTCCGGCTCCAGTCCGTGCCGGCGCATCGCGGCCCGGTAGGAGCGCCGCCGCTCGGCCGAGCCGGGCCCCCGGCCGCCGTCGATGTGCACGATCCTGCGGTGCCCGAGTTCGACCAGGTAGTCCATGGCCTGCCGCACGCCCTTGCTCTCGGCGCTGTGCACGAAGTCCACGCGGGCGCGCGGCACTCGGCGGCTGACCGACACGGTGACGGCGCGCTGGCCGAGTGCGTCGAGGTAGGCGGGGTCCGCCTCGGGGCCGAGCAGGATCAGCGCCTCGCAGCGGTGCCCGAGCAGCGCCTCGATCGCCTTGGCCTCGCTGCGCCCCTCGGCCGCCGCGGAGAGCAGGACGTCGTAGCCGAGGCGTTCGGCCTCGGGGTAGATGCCCTCGATCAGGTCGGTGTGGAAGGTCTGGTGCACGGTGAACATCACGCCGAGTGTGCGGCTGCGGCCGCGGGCGAGCAGCCGGGCAGCACTGTCGGGGCGGTAGCCGATCTCCTCGGCGACGCGCAGCACCCGCTCGCGGGTCTCCTGACTCGCGCCCGGCTGGTTGCGGAACACGATCGAGACCAGCGCCCGGGACACACCCGCCCGGTCGGCGACATCGGCCATCGTGGGCCGCTGCCTGCCCGTTGCATCCACCTGTGGACCCACCCCCAAGGTATTGACATGACATTTGGACAGGGGTCATCGTACTCGCACTAGAGCGCGCTAGTAGAGCGCGACAGCAAGCTTTACGAGGAGAACCGCAGGAACTCGGAACTCCCCCTCCTCCCTCCCCCGAAGGACACTCCATGGCAACGGCGCCATCCCCCCTCCGCACCACCGCGGGCAGGCTCCTCGACGAACTCGCCCAGGAGCTGACGGCCGCGGCGGGCGCCCACCACCTGGTCCTGGTCCCGCCGATGAACCGCGACAAGAAGACCGGCGCGTTCACCGAGCCGCCCGAGCTGACCGCCGAGCAGTGGGCCGGTCTCGGCCGGGCCGCCGACCGGCTGGGCAGGCTGCTCCTCGACGAGTACGACGTACGCCTCGTCGTCCATCCGCACGCCGACAGCCACATCCAGGCCCAGCCGGAGATCGAGCGGCTGCTGAACGAGTCCGACAGCCGGTACACGAATATGTGCCTGGACACCGGGCATGTCGCGTACGGCGGCGGGGACAACCTCGATCTGATCCGCCGCTTCGGCGAGCGCGTCGGCTATGTGCACATCAAGCAGATGGACCCGGCCGTGCTCGCCCAGGTCGCCGCCGAGGACCTGTCCTTCGGGGAGGCCGTCAAGCGCGGCGTGTGCGTCTCGCCCCCGGCGGGCGTACCCGACCCGGCCGACGTGGTGGCGGAACTGGCGGGGCTCAACGCCGAGTTGTTCGTCATCGTCGAGCAGGACCTGTACCCGTGCGCCCTGGACGTACCGCTCCCCATCGTCGTACGCACCCGTGAGCACCTGGCCGGCTGCGGCCTCACCGGGACGCGGCGCCCGAACCTCGACCGGTAGGAGGCGGCGATGGACCTCAAGGACGACACCACACCGGCTCCCGCACCGGTCGCCGGCCAGGCCCCTGCCGCGGTCTCCCGGCGGCTGCGGATGATCACCGTCATCGCCACCTTCGGCGGTCTGCTCTTCGGCTACGACACCGGTGTCATCAACGGCGCCCTGCCCTACATGACCGACGACCTGGGCCTGACCCCGGTCACCGAGGGCATGGTCACCAGCTCGCTGCTGCTCGGTGCCGCGCTCGGCGCGGTCGCCGGGGGCCGGTTGTCGGACGCGCGCGGACGGCGCCGTACGATCCTCACCCTCGCCGTGCTGTTCTTCGTCGGCGCGCTCGGCTGCACCCTGGCGCCGACCACCGCCGTCATGGTCGTCGCCCGGTTCGTGCTCGGCCTCGCGGTCGGCGGCGCGTCGGTGACCGTGCCGGTGTACCTCGCGGAGATCTCGCCGGCCGAGCGGCGCGGCGCACTGGTCACCCGTAACGAACTGATGATCGTCAGCGGGCAGTTGCTCGCCTTCACCTCCAACGCGATCATCGCCCAGGTGGGCGGCGAGTCCGGCGGAGTGTGGCGCTGGATGCTGGTGATCGCCACGTTGCCGGCCGTGGTGCTGTGGTTCGGCATGCTGGTGATGCCGGAGAGCCCGCGCTGGCTGGCCTCGCAGAGCCGCTTCGGCGAGGCACTCGACGTACTCAAGCAGGTGCGGTCGCGGGCCCGGGCCGAGGTCGAGCTGAGTGAGGTGTCCGCGCTCGCCGTACGGGACGAGCGGGAGAAGCTCGGCGGCTGGAAGGACATGAAGGCCGTGCCGTGGGTGCGCCGGCTGATGTTCATCGGCTTCGGCATCGCGATCGTGCAGCAGATCACCGGCGTCAACACGATCATGTACTACGGCACCCAGATCCTCACCGACGCCGGATTCACCGCCGACAGCGCCCTGACGGCGAACATCGCCAACGGTGTGATCTCGGTGCTGGCCACCTTCGTCGGGATCTGGCTGCTGGGCCGGGTGCCCCGCCGTCCGATGCTGATGACCGGTCAGCTCGGCACGACCACGGCCCTGCTGCTGATCGGCGTGTTCGCGTTGACCCTGCCGTCCGGCGAGATCCGGGCCTACGCCGTGCTCGCCATGACCGTCACCTTCCTCGCCTTCCAGCAGGGCGCGATCTCGCCGGTGACGTGGCTGATGCTCTCGGAGATCTTCCCGATGCGGATGCGCGGCTTCGGGATGGGGGTCGCGGCCGTGGTGCTGTGGCTGACCAACTTCGTGATCGGGCTGGTCTTTCCGTCCCTGGTCTCCGGGATCGGCATCGCGGGCACCTTCTTCCTGTTCGTGGCCGCGGGCGTGCTGTCCCTCACCTTCGTGAAGCTCTACGTCCCCGAGACCAAGGGCCGCACTCTCGAAACGCTCGAAGCCGAACTCCGGGCGCGCTACTCCTGAATCCCGCTCCTCCTGAATCCCATGCCATGGAGGCAACGACCATGACCGTACGTGTAGGTGTCATCGGCGCCGGAATGATCGGCCAGGACCACATACGGCGCCTCACCGAGGTCGTCACCGGGGCCGCCGTCACCGCCGTGACCGACATCGACGCGGCGCGCGCCGCCGAGGTGGCCGCCCGTGTCGGCGCCGCCGCGCTGCCCACGGGCGCCGATCTCATCGCCTCCCCGGACGTGGACGCCGTCCTCGTCACCTCGTGGGGGCCCACGCACGCCGAGCACGTCCTGAACGCGATCGCGGCCGGTAAGCCCGTCTTCTGCGAGAAACCCCTCGCCACCACCGCCGAGGACTGTCTGCGCGTCGTCGACGCCGAGCGCGCCCACGGCCGCCGCCTCGTCCAGGTCGGCTTCATGCGTGGCTTCGACCCCGGGTACCGCCAGATGAAGGAGGTCATCGCCGCCGGCGCCATCGGCACCCCGCTGATCGTGCACTGCGCGCACCGCAACCCGACGGTGCCGGAGTCGTACACCTCCGTCATGGCCGCGCAGGACACCGCCGTGCACGAGATCGACGTACTGCGCTGGCTGCTGGACGACGAGATCGTCACCGCCCAGGTGATCACGCCGCGCGCCACCGGCAAGCGGTTCGCGCACCTGAAGGACCCCCAGCTGATGTACTTCGAGACGGCGAGCGGCGTCCGCATCGGCCTGGAGGTCTTCGTCAACTGCCAGTACGGCTACGACATCCAGTGCGAGACCGTCGGCGAGGAGGGCCTCGTCAGGCTGCCCGACCCGGCCGCCGTGGGAGTCCGCAGCGCCGGTCGGCACGGCACCGCCGTTCTGCAGGACTGGAAGGGGCGGTTCGCGGACGCCTTCGACACCGAGTTCCGCGAGTGGATCAACGCCGTCGCGGCCGGCGCCGAGCCCACCGGGCCCTCCGCGTGGGACGGCTATGCCGCCACCGTCATCACCGACGCCGCCGTCCGCTCCCTGGAGACCGACGGCCAGGTCGTCACCGTCGACATGAAGCCCCGCCCGGCGTTCTACGGAGGAACCGCATGAAGATCGCCCTCGACCCGTACATGTTCCGCACCCTGCCGCTCGACGACATGGTGCGCACCGTGGCCGAACTCGGCTATGAATACATCGAGTTGTCTCCGCGCGACGACTTCATGCCGTTCTTCCTGCATCCGCGGGCGGACGACGAGCGTGTCGCCGCGTTCAAGCGGTCGCTGCGGACGCACGGCGTGCGGCTGTCCTCCGTACTGCCGCTGTACAAGTGGTCCTCGCCCGACGAGACGGAGCGGCAGGCCGCGGTCCGCTACTGGAAGCGGATGATCGAGATCACGGCCGAGCTCGAATGCCCGCTGATGAACTCCGAGTTCAACGGGCGTCCCGAGCGGGCCGCGGAGAGCGAGGCGGCGTTCTGGCGGTCGATGGAGGAGCTGCTGCCGGTGTTCGAGCGGGAAGGCATCGCTCTGAACCTGGAGGCCCACCCGGACGACTTCTGCGAGGAGAACACTCCCGCGGTCGATCTGGTCCGCGCGATCAACAAGCCCTGGGTGAACTACCTCTACTGCGCGCCGCACACCTTCCACCTCTCCGGTCCCTCGGAGGTCGGCGCGGACATCGCGGCGATGATGCGCTACGCCGGTGACAAGCTGAAGCACGTGCACATCGCGGACTCCTTCAACCACAAGGGGTCGTCCGGTCTGCGCTACATCCTCAATCCGCCCGGCACCCCGGCCCGTATCCACCAGCACCTCGACATCGGCCAGGGCGAGGTGGACTGGGACGCCTTCTTCGGCACCCTGCGCGAGCTGGGCTTCGACGGCGTGGCCACGGCCTGTGTCTTCGCCTGGGAGGAACGGGCGCGTGAGTCGTCGGCGTTCATGCTGAACCGCATCACCAAGGAACTGGCGGGGTGACGCCGGGCGAGGGGGTCACGGGATCTCCTGTTCCGCCCAGATGATCTTCCCGTCGGATGTGTAGCGGGCGCCCCAGCGGTGGGCGAGCTGGGCCACGAGGAACAGGCCGCGGCCGCCCTCGTCCGTGCTGCGGGCGTGCCTCAGCCGCGGTGCGGTGCTGCTGGCGTCGGCGACCTCGCAGGTCAGCCGGGAGTCGCGGAGCAGGCGCAGGTGGATGGGCGGAGCGGCGTAGCGGATCGCGTTGGTGACCAGTTCACTCACGATCAGCTCCGTGGTCATGGCCAGCTCCTCGAACCCCCAGGCCTCGACCTGACGGGTCGCCCTTGCCCGAACGTCGGCGACAGCGGCGGGGTCCACGGGTACGTCCCAGGAGACGACGTGGTCGGCCCCCAGGGCGTGCGTGCGCGTCAGGAGCAGGGCGATGTCATCGGGTTGAGGCACAGACACAAGCCGCTGCACCGCGGCCGCGCAGAGGGGGGCGAGGTCGGAGTCGTCGGGGGCTCGTGGGGGGTGCGCGTCGGGGGTTTGGTCTTGCCGGGGGTGCTCAGTGGGGTCGGGGGCTTGATCCTGCCGGGGATGCGCGTCGGGGTCGGGGGCCGAATCCTGCGGGGAGTGCGCCGTGAGGTCGTGGGCCGGGCCCTGTCCGGAGTGCGCGGCGAGGTCGGAGTCCTGACCCCGCCCAGCCTGCCCCGCAAGCCCAGACTCCCCACCCCGCTCGACCTCCGCCGCACGGCCGGAATCCACGCCCCGCCCACTGTCCGCCGCAAACCCGGAGTCCGGACCCCGCCCAGCCTCTGCCGCACGGCCGGAATCCACGCCCCGCCCGCTCTCCGCCGCAAGGCCGGAGCCCTGACCCCGCCCAGCCTGCCCCACAAGCCCGGACTCCCGACCCCGCTCGACCTCCGCCGCACGGCCGGAATCCACGCCCCGCCCACTCTGCGCCGCACGTCCGGTCCCCCCGGCACTCGCTCCCGCGTCGCCGCCCCGGCCCCCTTCAGCCTGCACGACACGGTCACCGCCCTCGCCCGCTTCAGCGTGCCCCGCACGGTCGCCGCCCTCGCCCGCCCCGGCCCGCGCCGCACGATCGCCGCCCTCGCCCGCCCCGGCCCGCGCCGCGAGGTCACCGCCCCGATCCCCTTCAGCCCGCGCCACACGGTCCCCGTCCCCACCCCCACCTCCGAGGCCCTGGGACAACGCCTCCCCCAGCCGGGTCATGCCGCGTTCCATGTCGTGGTCGGCGCCCAGGATGAGGCCGTCGGTGTAGAGACCGAACAGGCTGTTCTCGGCGAGTTCGATCTCGGTGGACTCGAACGCCACCCCGCCCAGCCCGAGCGGCGGACCGGCCGGCGGTTCCGGGAAGGAGACCTGCCCGTCGGGGGCGACGACGACCGGGGGCGGATGCCCGGCGCGGGCCATTGTGCACCGCCTGTTGACCGGGTCGTAGACGGCGTACAGACAGGTCGCGCCAAGGAAGGCGGTGGTGCTCTCGTCGGTCTTCTCCTCGCTCAGCCGCAGCACCAGGTCGTCGAGGTGGGCCAGCAGGTCGGCCGGCGGCAGCTCCATGTCGGCCAGGGTCTGCACCGCCGTACGCAGCCGACCCATCGCCGCGGCCGCGGTGATGCCGTGGCCGACGACATCGCCGACGACGAGGCCCACCCGGGCACCGGACAGCGGGATGACGTCGAACCAGTCGCCGCCGACACCGCCTCTCGGGTCGGCCGGCAGATAGTAGGAGGCCACCTCCAGCGCCGTACCGCCCGACAGGGCCTGGGGCAGCAGGCTGCGTTGCAGGGTGACCGCCGCCGTGTGCTCCCGGGTGTAGCGGCGGGCGTTGTCCACGCACAGCGCCGCCCGGGCCACCAGCTCCCGGGCCAGCAGGACGTCGTCGGGCTGGAAGGGCACGGGGTTGAGCGACCGCATGAACGTGGTGATGCCCAGCGCGGTGTTCCGCGCCCGCATCGGCACGGCGATGAGGGTGTGCAGTCCGTACTCGCGGATGCTTCTGGCCCGCGCGGGCTCCTCGGCCATCCACCATTCGTCGGACGGGTCGAGGACCGGGATGAGGACCGGATCGCCGGTCATGATCAGATTCACGTCGTGCGGCGGCGGGACGAAGTCCACCCTGTCCCCGACCTGCGCCACGGCCTCCGGGCAGCCTTCGCGCACCGAACTCATTCCGGCGCGGCGCATGACCGGCTTGGCGGACGCCGGTCCTGCGTCGGTCAGCCACGCCCCGTGCCCCTCGGTGCTGAGGACCGGCTCCAGGAGATCGACGACGACGAAGTCCGCGAAGCGGGGGACGGCGAAGTCGGCCAGTTCCTGCGCCGTGCGCATCACGTCGAGTGTCCGGCCGATGCTGGTCCCGGCGTCGTTGACCAGCGACAGCAACTGGCGGGCGTTCCACCGCTCGGTGACGTCCAGGACCATGTAGCAGATACCGGTGATGGAGTCGGCGGCGTCCACCAGCGGGAAGAACGACGTGGAGTAGGCGTGCTGGCGGTGCGGGTCGGCCCAGCTCCAGCCGACGTACTCGTAGTCGGTGACGGGGACTCCGGTCGCCAGCACCTTGCGCATCAGACCTTCGATGGTCTCCGCCTGCAACCCGGGCAGCAGTTCGCTCAGCCGGCGGCCCAGCCGCTGCTCCCGGGGCACACCGCCGAAGCGTTCCAGGGTGTCGTTCAGCCACACGTAGCGCAGGTCCAGGTCCATCACCGCCATGCCGACCGGCGAGCGGGTCAGAAAGCCGTCGAGGACGGACTGGTCCACCGCCCACTGCGGGCGCTGCTCCCGTGCCGACACCAGGAAGCACTCCTGCGAGCCGATCCGGAAGCAGGCGGACACCCGCAGGTCGACGACGATCCGGTGGCCGTCGCGGTGCCGTAGCGGGATGTGACCGCTCCAGCCCATTCCGGCGCGGCACCGGTCGGCGATGCCGGCCGTGCGTACCGGATCCTCGGGCACCGCCAGCAGCCGTCCGGCGGAGCCGCCGACGACCTCCGCCGCCGGGTGCCCGAGGAGTTCCTCGGCCGCGCGGGTCCAGCCGATCACCACGCCGTCGGCGGAGAGCACCGCCACCGCGTCGGTGGACGCGTCGAAGAGATCGCGCGCTCCGGCCGGCGGCGGCGGTTCGGAACCGTGTCGCGCAGAGTCCATTGGTCCCCATCCTTTACAGGACCATGTTCCTGCTTGTCCGTGCGATGTGCACGGCCCCGGCGGCCCCACCGCTCCCGGACTGGGCAAGGCAGTGGGCCGGGGGCAGCATGGGAAGGGCACGTCGTCACTTCCGCCGGCCGGTGGAGGAGGAGGATCAGGGATGACAGCCGAATCCTTCCAGCCAGACGGGGATGACTACGACTCCAAGACGCCCAGACCGACCGGCCTGCTGGACGTGCTGAGCGTGGCCGCGGTGGTGGTCGACGCCGAGGGGCGCATCGTGTTCTGGACCCCGCAGGCCCAGGAGCTGTTCGGCTACACCGCGGAGGAGGCGCTGGGCACGTACGCGGCGCGGCTGTTCGTCCACCCCGAGAACCTGCCGGCCGTGATCAAGCTGTTCGCGGAGGTGCTGGAGACCGGCCGGAGCTGGGCCGGCACCTTCCCGATCCGGCACAAGGACGGCAGCACCCGCCTGACGGAGTTCCGCAACATGCGGCTGCTGGACGATCTCGGTGATGTCTACGCCCTGGGCCTCGCCGCCGACCACAACCTGCTCCAGCGCGTCGAGACCGACCTCGCCCTGTGCGAACGGCTGATCAACCAGTCCCCGATCGGCCTGGCCCTGATGGACCCGGACTTGCGCTACCTCCTGGTCAACCCGGCACTGGAGCGGATCGACGGCGTGCCCGCCGAGGACCACATCGGCCGGCATCTGCGGGAGACCCTGCACCTGCCGG
Source organism: Streptomyces spinoverrucosus (assembly GCF_006539505.1). Classification (GTDB taxonomy): domain Bacteria; phylum Actinomycetota; class Actinomycetes; order Streptomycetales; family Streptomycetaceae; genus Streptomyces; species Streptomyces spinoverrucosus. The sequence goes on along the minus strand of NZ_BJND01000010.1, from coordinate 15,988 downwards.
ACATCGACACCATCGAGGCCTGCCTGCGTCAGGTGCTCACCACCGGCACCCCGCTGCTCGACCAGTACCACGTGGGCCGCCCGCCGACCGATCCCGAGCACGAGCACGCCTGGTCCCTGTCGTTCTACCGGCTGGAGGACCCCGGCGGGCGGATCCTGGGCGCGGCCACCTCCGTCGTCGATGTCACCGAACGGCACCGCGCGGCCGCCGAGGCCGACCGGGCCCGGCGGCGCCTCGCCCTCATCGCCGACGCCTCGACCCGGGTCGGCACCACGCTGGAGGTGGAGCAGACCGCGCGCGAACTGGCCGACATCGCCGCCTCCGAGCTGGCCGACGTGGTCGCCGTGGACGTCCTGGACTCCGCGCTGGCCTGCCGCAGTTCCCGCCGGCCGGACAACGGGCCGGAGCTGTTCCGCGCGCTCGCCCTCAAGGCGGCCCACCCGACGGTGGCGCTGCGCGCCGCCGACGCGCCCGGGGATGTCGCCGCCTACGAGGGCGACCGCCTGGTCACGCTGTGCGTGCACACCGGCCGGCCGGTTCTGGTACGGCATGTCGGCGACCACGATCTGCCGCGGATCGCCCGGGACGACGAGGCGGGCGCGCTGCTGGCGCAGGCCGGTATCCACTCGTATCTGGCGGTGCCGCTGATCGCGCACGGCGAGGTGCTCGGCGCGCTCGACCTCAAGCGCACCCGCAATCCGCTGCCGTTCGACCAGGACGACGTCGTGCTGGCCAGTGAGCTGGCCAGCCGTGCCGCCGTGGCCATCGACAACGCGCGCTGGTTCCAGAGCGTGCGCAACACCTCCCTCACCCTCCAGCGCAGCCTGCTGCCCGACCACGCGCCGCACCACACCGGCCTGGAGCTCGCCTCCCGCTACCAGCCCGCGCAGGCCACCAGCGAGGTCGGCGGCGACTGGTACGACGTGATCGGACTGACCGACGACAAGACCGCCCTGGTCGTCGGTGACGTCATGGGCAACGGTATCGACGCCGCCGCCACCATGGGCCGGCTGCGTACGGCGACCGTCGCCTACGCGGACCTCGATCTCGAACCCGGTGCCGTGCTCCAGCACCTCGACAAGATCACCTGCGATCTGGAGCACTACATCGTCACGTGCGTGTACGCGGTGTACGACCCGAGCACCAGACTGTGCCGCATCGCCAACGCGGGCCATATGCCGCCCGCGCTGGCCCGCCCCGGACAGGCCCCCAAACTGCTCGACCTGCCCACCGGGGCCCCACTCGGCATCGGCGGCATTCCCTTCGAACCCAGCACGGTCGAGCTGGAGCCCGGCGACCTGCTGGTCCTCTACACCGACGGCCTCGTCGAGACCCGCCACCACCCCATCGACGACCGCCTGAACACCCTCCTCACCTTCCTCGACGAACCCCACCGGCCACTCGAAGAGACCTGCGACCTGCTGCTGTACGGCCTGCGTCACCCGGAGGACCACGACGACGTCGCCCTCCTCGTGGCGCGCGCCTTGTAGGCGGTACGGCGATTGGCCGCCGGGGGCGCAGGGCACCCGTCGGCATCATGGAGCAACCGCGGCGGATCCTGCTCACCGGGTGGTTCAGCTTCCGGGACGGGGAGGTGACCGCCGGGGACGTGCTGGCCCTGCGGCGGGTGGCGGACGTACTGGAGCGGGCCGGGCTGGCGTACGACGTCGCCTGGAGTCCGGGGTTCCGGCCGGGGGCGCTGCATCTGGAGAGCGTGCGGGCGGAGGCGTACTCCCATCTGGTGTTCGTGTGCGGGCCGGTGCACGGGCCGCAGGTCGAGGAGTTGCACCGGCGGTTCGCGCACTGTGTGCGGATCGCCGTCGGTACGTCCGTCGTCGATCCCGCGGGCCCGGCGGCCGCCGGTTTCCACGAGGTACTGGCGCGGGACGCCCCGGGGATCGAGCCGCTGGTGGACCTGTCGGCCCGCGCGCCCGCCGTCCCGGCCCGGCCGGTGGTCGGGGTGATCCTCACCCACGGTCAGCACGAGTACGCGGGGCGGCGGCGGCACGCGGAGGTCGCCGACGCCGTCACCCGGTGGCTGGCCGGGAAGGACTGTGCGCGGCTGGAGCTGGAGACCCGGCTCGACGCCCACGACTGGCGGCTGAGCGCGACGCCCGCCCAGCTGTCGTCGGTGCTCGACCGCCTCGACCTCGTCGTCACGGACCGGCTGCACGGGCTGGTCCTGGCGTTGCGGGCGGGCACTCCGGCGCTGGCCGTCGACCCGGTCACAGGCGGCGCGAAGGTGACCGCGCAGGCACGCGCCTGCGGCTGGCCCGCGCTGATCGCGGCCGAACGGCTCGACGCGCGCGAGCTGGAACGGTGGTGGGACTGGTGCCTGACCACGGGCCGCGGCGCCGCCCTCCGAACTCGGGACCGCTTCCGAGACGGCACCGGCGTACGGGACAGCGCGGAGTCACTGACGGCGGCGCTGGGGGTCACGGGGGGCCGGGAACGGCGTGCGTGAGCCCGAGTGGCGTTCACGCGGCCCGCCCCCGCACATAACGCGGGCGAGGTCCGAAGGGCAAACGCCCGGGCAGCGACCGGGACGTGACCCGTGGCGAGGCGCCGTTGTCGCGTCCGGTCGGCCTCGTCGCCGGCCTTCGGGGCTGACCGGCGAACACGGGCGGTTGGTCACCTGGACATACGGAACACCGGCCTGCCGGACAGCAGGGCCCGTACCGCCGTGCCCAGGTCCGGGGCGGTGTGCGCGGTGGTTGCCTGGGGGCGGACGGTCGAGACGAGGATCCCGTGGGCGCCTGCCCGGCGGGCGGCCTCCATGTGGGCGTCGGTGTCGCCGATCACGGCGCAGTCGGCGGGGGCCGTGCACAGGCGTCCGGCGGCCCAGAGGATCAGGCCCGGCTCGGGTGGGCGGCAGTGGCAGCCGTCGTCGTGAGGAAGCCGGTACGCACACCATGGAAGCGCAACAGCGCGAGCGCCTCGTAGACGCCGGCGACGGGGCGGACACGGTCGGGGTCGGCGTTGCCGGGGACGTCCTCGACGAGGATTCCGTCCCGGTCGAGGAGCACGGCACGGATCCGACTCATGGCACCGCCTCCCGCCGGGCCGGTGCGGCTCGGGTCACGACGCCACGTCCGGCCGGACTGGTGCAGATCCGGGTCACGGCGCCACCTCCCACCAGACGGACGCGGCTCGGGCCACGACGCCACGTCCGGCCGGGCCGGTGCGGATCCGGGTCACGGCTCCGCCTCCCACCGGGCAGGTGCGGATCGGCCACGACCACCCCAGCCAAACCAACGCGGACCCGGGACGCCGCCACCCACCACCAGACCACCCTGCACCCAGCTCACAGCGCCACCTCCCACCAGGCCGACGCGGCTCGGGCCACGACGCCACCCCACCAGACCAGCGCGGACCCGGGACCGCGCCACCCACCACCAGACCACCCCGCACCCGGGTCACAGCGCCACCTCCCACCAGGCCGATGCGGCTCGGGTCACGACGCCACGTCCGCCGGGCCGGTGCAGATCCGGGTCACGGCTCCGCCTCCCACCGGGCAGGTGCGGATCGGGTCACGACGCCACCCCCGCCAAACCAGCGCGGATCCGGGACGGCGGCCCCCCCCACCAAGCCACCCCACACCCGGGCCACGGCGCCACCCCCACCAGACCGACACGGCTCGGGCCACAACGCCACGTCCGGCCGGGCCGGTGCGGATCCAGGTCACGACGCACCTCCCACCAGGCCGACGCGGCTCGGGCCACGACACGCCCCCCAAACCAGCGCGGATCCGGGACGGCGCCCCCCCACCAACCCACCCCACACCCAGCTCACAACGCCACCTCCCGCCACGCCGGCGCGTACCGGTGGCGTCGCAGGCCGTTCAGCCAGTGCCAGCTGGCTGTCGGGGGAATGAGCACGCTGGTCACCAGCAGGGTGGTCACCTCGTCCCGGGTGCGTGGGCCCGGTGCGATGCGTGCCCAGGCGAACTCCGCGGTACCCGCGGCCCAGACCGACGCGGCGACGGCGGCGGCCGTACGACGCCCAGCCCCCGCGAGCACACACGCCGCCGCGCCCGCCGCCGTCACCGCGAGGTGGACGCGGATCCGACCGCGCGGCGCGGCCGCCTTGGACCACCACCCGGGGCCGTGCAACCGCAGCATGAGCGCGTCGTCGGCATGCCCGCGCTGGGCGGTCACCGAGGCCCAGCGGCCCACGGGGTGCACCGGGTGCCGTGTGGTGCGCCGCCCCTGCCGGATGCCCCACCCGGCGTCGAGAAGCCGCAGCGCCAGGTCGACGTCCTCCCGGTGGGCGTGCAGGAAGCGTTCGTCGAAGCCTCGGACCTGCTTGAGGGCGTCGGTGCGGTAGGCCATGTCGACGGTGCCCCAGCGGGCCCGCGCGCGGGCCACCGTCTCGCGCTCCCAGTCGGTGGGGCGGCGGCGCCCGGGCAGCGGTACGGCGATCACAGCCTGCACACCCGCCGTGTCGGGGCTCGCGGCCGCCAGGTCCTGGGTCAGCTGCTCGCACCAGTGCGGGCCGACCTGCACGTCGTCGTCCAGGAAGGCGACCCAGGGCGAGGCGACCGCGCGCAGGCCGGTGTTGCGGGCGGCGGCGGGGCCGCGGCCGCCGCCGTGCAGCACGGTCGTACGGTCCTGAAGATCGCCGAGGACGTCCAGGGGATGCTCCAGCGAGCCCGGGTCCGGGACGGGCCGGTCGTCGACCAGGACGATCTCGCGCGGCTGGGGGCCGGTCGCGGCGGCCAGCGCGGCGAGGCAGTCGGCGAGGGTGTCACGGACCAGCGTAGGGATCACCACGGCGTAGGCGGTGGTCATGTGTCCCCGGGTGCCAGAGTGCGGGCGCCTCAAACACTCGGAGGCTCCGGGCCGCTATAAACCCCGTCTATACACTCGGTGTATAGTCTCGGCATGCCTCTCCGACCAGGACTCCGACGCAGAATCAGACCACGCAGCACCAGACCGCTCTCGCCGGCCCAGCCGTCCAAGCCGTCCAAGCCGTCCAAGCCGTCCCGGAAGACGGAAAGACGGGGGACCGCGTTCCGCCCCGCCGCGACTTTGCTCGCGGCCCTCTCCCTGCCGCTAGCCCTGACCGGCTGCACGAGCCTCGACACCACCGCCCCCAGCGCGGTCCGCGCCCAGGCCGCGTCCGGCGAGAGGGCCGCCGCCTTCGGCAGCGTCGACTGCCGGCGCGCCAAGTGCATCGCGCTCACCTTCGACGCAGGACCCAGCGAGAACTCCCCGCGCCTGCTCGACATCCTGAAGGAGAAGCAGGTCCCGGCGACCTTCTTCCTGCTCGGCAAGCGGCACATCGAGAAGTACCCGGAGCTGGTCCGGCGGATGGCCGACGAGGGCCACGAGATAGCCAGCCACACCTGGGACCACAAGATCCTCACCCGGCTGAAGCCGGACGAGATCCGCGAGGAACTTCAGCGGCCCAACGAGGAGATCGAGCGCCTCACGGGCCGCCGCCCCACCCTCATGCGCCCGCCCCAGGGCCGTACGAACGACACCGTGCACGACATCTGCCGCGAACTCGGTCTCGCCGAGGTCCTGTGGAGCGTCACCGCCAAGGACTACACGACCAACGACTCCGCACTGATCCGGCAGCGCGTCCTCGACCAGGCGGGCCGGGACGGCATCATCCTGCTGCACGACATCTACAAGGGGACCGTGCCGGCGGTACCCGGCATCATCGACGCCCTGAAGGAGCGCGGCTACGTGTTCGTGACGGTCCCTCAGCTGCTGGCACCAGGGAAGGCCGAACCGGGCAAGGTCTACCGCTAGCGCCCTCAGAAAGGTTTACGGATGGCGCCCTAAGATCGCCCCGTGGCCACCTTCCTCCTCGAACGCACGGCTCCCCTGTCCCCGCCCGAGGCCTGGCGCCGGCTCACGGACTGGCCCCGGCACGGTGATGTCGTCCCGCTGACCCGCGTCACCGTGCTCACCCCCGAACCGACCCACGAGGGCACGGTGTTCGTGGCCCGCTCCGGCCTCGGTCCGCTGGCGTTCGACGACCGGATGGAGGTCACCGTCTGGCAGCCGCCGACCGACGACGCCCCCGGCCGGTGCCGTCTGGACAAACGCGGCCGGGTCGTGCGCGGCTGGGCGGAGATCGAGGTCCGCCCGGGTCCGGGCGGCCGCGCCCATGTGGTCTGGCGTGAGGAACTCCGCGTACGCCTGCTGCCGCCCTTCCTCGACGGCGCCCTGGAACGCGCGGCCCGCTCGGTGTTCGGACGGGCGGCGAACCGCCTCCTCCGAGGACGGTGACCCAGCCCGGTTCAGGCCACCGACCCGATCCGCCCCGCCGGTGCCGACGGCGTGTCGTGGTGGATCGGGGTGTGCGCACCGGTCAGCGAAACCCCGCTGCCGCCCCGCCGGTTGGCCACGATCTCGGCGGCGATGGACAGTGCCGTCTCCTCCGGCGTACGGGCGCCCAGGTCCAGGCCGATGGGCGAGCGCAGGCGGGCCAGCTCCAGGTCGGTGACGCCGACGTCGCGCAGCCGCCGGTTGCGGTCGAGGTGGGTGCGGCGGGAGCCCATGGCGCCGACGTACGCCACCGGCAGCCGCAGCGCCAGCTTCAGCAGGGGTACGTCGAACTTGGCGTCGTGGGTCAGCACGCACAGGACCGTGCGGGCGTCGACGTCGGTGCGCTCCAGGTACTCATGGGGCCACTCGACGACGATCTCGTCGGCCTCGGGGAAACGGGCCCGCGTCGCGAAGACGGGGCGGGCGTCGCACACCGTGACGTGGTAGCCGAGGAATTTGCCGACGCGGACCAGCGCCGAGGCGAAGTCGATCGCGCCGAAGACGATCATGCGGGGGGCGGGGACCGACGACTCGACCAGCACCGTCAGCGGCGCTCCGCACCGGGAGCCCTGCTCTCCGATCTCCAGGGTGCCGGTGCGCCCGGCGTCCAGGAAGGCGCCCGCCTCGGCCGCGACGGTGCGGTCCAGCTCGGGATGGGCGCCGAAGCCGCCGTCGTACGACCCGTCGGGGCGGACCAGCAGCGCGCGGCCGCCCGTCAGTTCGGCCGGGCCGGAGACGATCCGGGCCAGCGCGGCGGGCTCGCGCCGGGACGCGGCGGCCACCGCGGACGCCACCACCGGCCGGACGGGGTCGCCCGCCCGGACCGGGGTGACCAGGATGTCGATGACGCCGCCGCAGGTCAGTCCGACCGCGAAGGCGTCCTCGTCGCTGTAGCCGAAGCGCTCCAGGACCGTCTCCCCGTCCCGCAACGCCTGCTGGCACAGCTCGTACACCGCGCCCTCCACACAGCCGCCGGAGACCGAGCCGATGGCCGTGCCGTCGGCGTCCACCGCGAGGGCGGCGCCGGGCTGGCGCGGGGCGCTGCCGCTCACGGCCACCACGGTGGCCACGGCGAAGTCGCGTCCCTGCTCGACCCACCGGTGCAGCTCGTCGGCGATGTCCAGCATCTCTCGGTCTCCTTAACAGCGGTTGTGTGAAGGGCAGCCGGGCGCCTAGTGGACGCCCATCCAGCTCTCGATGGGGTTGAGTGCGAAGAACACGACGAAGATCACCGCCAGCGCCCACATGAAGGCACCGATCTCCCGCGCCTTGCCCTGCGCGATCCTGATGGCGACGTACGAGATGACGCCGGCGGCGACTCCCGCGGTGATCGAGTACGTGAACGGCATGATCACGACGGTCAGGAAGACCGGGATCGCGGTGGCGCGGTCGGACCAGTCCACGTGCCGGGCGTTCATCATCATCATGGCGCCGATCACCACCAGGGCGGCGGCCGCGACCTCGCCCGGCACGATCGCCGTCAGCGGCGTGAAGAACAGACAGGCGGCGAAGAACAGCCCGGTGATCACCGAGGACAGGCCGGTCCGGGCACCCTCGCCCACGCCGGTCGCCGACTCCACGAACACGGTCTGGCCGGAGGCGCCGGAGACGCCGCCGATCGCGCCGCCCGCGCCGTCGATGAACAGCGCCTTGGACAGGCCCGGCATCCGGCCCCGGTCGTCGGCCAGCTTGGCCTCGGTGCCGACGCCGATGATGGTCGCCATCGCGTCGAAGAATCCGGCGAGCACCAGCGTGAAGACGATCATGCCGACGGTCATCGCACCGACCTCGCCCCAGCCGCCGAACTCGACGTTGCCGAAGATCGAGAAGTCGGGCATCGAGACCGCGCTGCCGTTGAGTTCGGGAGCGCCCCCGGCCCACTGCTTGGGGTCGATGACGTCGAGGCCGTTGAGGATCAGGGCGAGGATCGTGCCGCCGACGATGCCGATCAGGATGGCGCCGGGGATGCCGCGCGCCTGGAGCATGAAGATGGCGAGGAGGGTCACGGCGAAGAGCAGCACCGGCCAGCCTGCCAGCTCGCCCGCCGGGCCCAGGGTGACCGGGGTGCCTTCGCCCTGGTGCACGAAACCGGCCTTGTAGAAGCCGATCAGCGCCACGAACAGGCCGATGCCCATGGTGATCGCGTGCTTCAGCGGCAGCGGGATCGCATTCATGATCAGTTCACGCAGGCCGGTGACGACCAGCAGCATGATGACCACGCCGTAGATCACGCACATGCCCATCGCCTGGGCCCAGGTCATCTGGGGAGCGACCTGGGAGGCGAGTACGCCGGAGACGGACAGGCCCGCGGCGAGCGCGAGGGGCACCTTGCCGACGAAACCCATCAGCAGCGTGGTGAGGGCCGCCGCGAACGCGGTCGCCGTGATCAGGGCCTGCTGGCCGAGCGTGTTCCCGGCCGCGTCCTTGCCGGACAGGATCAGGGGGTTGAGCAGGAGGATGTACGCCATCGCCATGAAGGTGGTGACGCCGCCGCGCACCTCACGCGCGACCGTGGATCCTCGGTGGGATATGTGGAAGTACCGGTCGAGCCACGACCTGCCGGCGGGGAGGCGGGTTCCTTTACCCGCGTCTTCGGCAGTGGTCGTGGGCTCCAGTGACTGCTGGGTCATGTGGGCCTACTCCCAAGGTTCACAGGGGCACCCGTATGGGGAACCGCAGATGCGGCTACGGGATTTGGGAAGGTGCTTCGGCCGCACGACCCGGGGGACGGCCCGAGACGAACGATCTGGTTGCTCCGGGCGGCGCGGAGTGTGTGACGTTCCGTGCGCCGCCCGGAGGGACTTGCGGGTTCCTTACGCCGTGCCGGTGAGGTGTTCCGGCCGTACGGGCGTCCGGTTCAGCTCCAGCCCCGTCGCGTTCCGGATCGCCGCGAGGACGGCCGGGGTCGACGACAGGGTGGGGGCCTCGCCGATGCCGCGCAGCCCGTAGGGTGCGTGGTCGTCGGCGAGTTCGAGCACGTCGACGGGGATGGTCGGCGTGTCGAGAATCGTGGGGATCAGATAGTCCGTGAAGGAGGGGTTCTTCACCTTCGCGGTCTTCGGGTCGACGACGATCTCCTCCATGACCGCCACACCGAGACCCTGGGTCGTACCGCCCTGGATCTGGCCGATGACGGACAGCGGGTTGAGCGCCTTGCCGACGTCCTGGGCGCAGGCCAGCTCGATCACCTTGACCAGGCCCAGCTCGGTGTCGACCTCGACGACGGCGCGGTGCGCGGCGAAGGAGTACTGGACGTGGCCGTTGCCCTGGCCGGTGCGCAGGTCGAAGGCCTCGGTCGGCCGGTGCCGCCACTCCTCCTCGACCTCGACGGCCTCGTTCTCCAGCACGTCCACCAGGTCGGCCAGCACCTCGCCGCCGTCGGTGACGACCTTGCCGCCCTCCAGCAGCAGCTCGGCGGTGGCCCAGGCCGGGTGGTAGGAGCCGAACTTGCGCCGCCCGAGGTCCAGCACCTTCTCACGGACCAGCTCACAGGCGTTCTTGACGGCGCCACCGGTGACGTACGTCTGCCGCGAGGCCGACGTCGAACCGGCGCTGCCCACCTGGGTGTCGGCCGGGTGGATGGTCACCTGCGTGACGCCCAGCTCGGTGCGGGCGATCTGCGCGTGGACGGTGACACCGCCCTGGCCGACCTCCGCCATGGCCGTGTGCACGGTGGCGACGGGCTCGCCGCCCACGACCTCCATACGGACGCGCGCAGTCGAGTAGTCGTCGAAACCCTCGGAGAAGCCGACGTTCTTGATGCCGACCGCGTAGCCCACACCGCGTACGACGCCTTCTCCGTGCGTGGTGTTGGACAGACCGCCCGGCAGCTGCCGTACGTCGGCGCCCTCGCTGCTCTCCCACTGGCGCTCCGGCGGCATCGGCATCGCCTTGACGCGGCGCAGCAGTTCGGCGACCGGCGCCGGGGAGTCGACCGGCTGCCCGGTCGGCATGATGGTCCCCTGCTCCATGGCGTTCAGCTGCCGGAACTCCACCGGGTCCATGCCGAGTTGCTCGGCCACCTTGTCCATCTGCGCCTCGTAGGCGAAGCACGCCTGGACCGCGCCGAAGCCGCGCATGGCGCCGCAAGGCGGGTTGTTGGTGTAGAGGGCGAAGGCCTCGATGTCCACATCGTCGACCACGTACGGGCCGACGCTCAGCGACGCGGCGTTGCCGACGACCGCCGGGGAGGCGGAGGCGTAGGCGCCGCCGTCCAGGACGATCCGGCACTTCAGGTGCGTGAGCTTGCCGTCCCTGGTGGCGCCGTGCTCGTAGTACAGCTTGGCCGGGTGGCGGTGGACGTGCCCGAAGAAGGACTCGAACCGGTTGTAGACGATCTTCACGGGCTTGCCGGTGCGCAGCGCCAGCAGACAGGCGTGGATCTGCATCGACAGGTCCTCACGACCGCCGAAAGCGCCGCCGACACCGGCCAGCGTCATCCGCACCTTCTCCTCGGGCAGGCCGAGCACGGGCGCGATCTGGCGCAGGTCGGAGTGCAGCCACTGGGTGGCGATGTACAGGTGGACGCCACCGTCCTCCTCCGGCACCGCCAGACCCGACTCGGGGCCGAGGAAGGCCTGGTCCTGCATGCCGAAGGTGTACTCGCCCTCGACGATCACGTCGGCGCGCTTACGGGCCTCCTCCACGTCGCCGCGGACGATCGGCTGGCGGTGCACGATGTTCGGGTGCGGGACGTGACCGAAGTGGTGGTCGTCGCGGTTGTCGTGGACGAGGACCGCGTCCGGCGCGGTCGCGGAGGCCTCGTCGGTGATGACCGGCAGTTCGCGGTAGTCGACCTTGATCTTGGCCGCGGCGCGGCGGGCGGTCTCCGGGTGGTCGGCGGCGACGATCGCCACCGGCTCACCGTGGTGACGTACCTTGCCGTGCGCGAGGACCGGAGTGTCCTGGATCTCCAGACCGTAGTTCTTCACGTCGGTCGGCAGGTCGTCGTAGGTCATGACCGCGTAGACGCCCGGCAGGGCGAGGGCCTCGCTCGTGTCGATGGACACGATCTCGGCGTGGGCGACCGTCGATCTGAGGATCTGGCCCCAGAGCATGTCCTCGTGCCACATGTCGGACGAGTAGGCGAACTCGCCGGTGACCTTCAGGGTGCCGTCCGGGCGGAGCGTGGACTCGCCGATGCCGCCCTTGGTACGGGTGCCCTGGGTGATCTTCGTAGGAGCGCCGTTGGCCGGCATGGTCAGACCCCCTCGGACTGGCGGGCGGCGGCCAGGCGGACCGCGTCCATGATCTTCTCGTAGCCGGTGCAGCGGCACAGGTTGCCCGACAGCGCCTCGCGGATGTCCGCGTCGGTCGGGTTCGGGTTGTGCTCCAGCATCTCGTCGGCGGCGACCAGCAGCCCCGGCGTGCAGAAGCCGCACTGCACGGCTCCGGCGTCGATGAACGCCTGCTGGATCGGGGAGAGCTCGCTGCCCTCGCCGGTCTGCGAGTCGGTGCCCTTGGCCTGCCACTGCTGAGCGTCCTGCAGCGACGTACCGCACGCGCCCGTCCCGCAGGACCGCTGCTTGGCGTAGTCCGCGAGCCCCTCGACGGTGACGACCTCGCGGCCCTCCACCTGACCCGCCGCCACCAGGCACGAACAGACGGGCACCCCGTCCAGCCGAACCGTGCACGACCCGCACTCGCCCTGCTCACAGGCGTTCTTGGACCCCGGAAGCCCGAGCCGCTCGCGCAGCACGTACAGCAGGGACTCGCCCTCCCATACGTCGTCGGCTTCCTGCGGACGACCGTTGACAGTGAAGTTGACGCGCATCACGCAGCTCCCTCGGTGGTGCGGCGGGCGCCGCGGTACGACTCCCAGGTCCAGGTCAGCGTGCGGCGGGCCATGACGCCCACCGCGTGGCGGCGGTAGCTCGCCGTCCCCCGGACGTCGTCGATCGGGTTGCAGGCGGCGGAGCACAGCTGCGCGAACTGCTTGGCGACCGACGGGGTGATGATCTTTCCGTTGTCCCAGAAGCCGCCCTCCTCCAGAGCGGCGTTCAGGAACTCCTCCGCGGCCTTGGCCCGGACGGGCGTCGGGGCGGCCGAACCGATCCCCGTCCGCACGGTCCGCGTCTCGGGGTGCAGCGCGAGGCCGAAGGCGCACACGGCGATGACCATGGCGTTGCGCGTGCCGACCTTCGAGTACTGCTGGGGCCCGTCCGCCTTCTTGATGTGCACGGCGCGGATCAGCTCGTCCGGCGCGAGCGCGTTGCGCTTGACGCCGGTGTAGAACTCGTCGATCGGGATGCGCCGGGAGCCCCGTACGGACTCCACCTCGACCTCGGCGCCGGCGGCGAGGAGGGCGGGGTGGGCGTCACCGGCCGGGGAGGCGGTGCCGAGGTTGCCGCCGACGCCGCCGCGGTTGCGGATCTGCGGGGAGGCGACGGTGTGCGAGGCGAGCGCCAGGCCCGGCAGCTCGGCGCGCAGGTGCTCCATGATGCTGGAGTACGGGACGGAGGCGCCCAGCCGCACGGAGTCCTCGCCGACCTCCCACTCGGAGAGATCGCCGATGCGGTTGAGGTCCATGAGGTACTCGGGCCGGCGGTGGTCGAAGTTGATCTCGACCATCACATCGGTGCCACCCGCAATCGGCACAGCGGTGGGGTGCTCTGCCTTCGCGGCGAGCGCCTCCTCCCAGCTGGCGGGGCGAAGGAAGTCCATGACCGGCTCTCTTCTTCGTCTCGTGGGTCGTACAGATTGAGCCAATCCGTGTGCGGCGGGCCCGGCTCGTTCATGTGCTGTTAACGCGGATTGACGTCAGTACACAGCGCCGTCCTCCAACGGGGTCAGTCACCGAAACCATGAAGGAGTTGGCTGGCCAGGGCAGTCATCTTGTAGATTCGTATGAACGGAGGTCATCAGTAACCTCCTGGTTTTCCTGGGGAAACGTCCGGCACAGCCCGCGTGACCTGGGACACAGCACGGGAGACGGCGAGCACCGCTCAACCGGCCACCGCACGGGCCACTCACCCACGGACCCGTCAAGATCCATCGTAGTTTTCGAGACAAAGAACGGCGGCGACGAGAATGCGGCTGCGCGCACTGCTGGACACCGACGCGCTGGGCCTCAAGCTGCTCGGCGGCGAGGACGAGCTGGACCGCACCGTGCGGGGCGTGATGACCACCGACCTGCGGGACCCCAGCCGCTACCTCTCCGGCGGTGAGCTGGTGCTGACCGGCCTGGCCTGGCGCCGGGACGCGGCCGACTCCGAGCCTTTCGTACGGACCCTGGTGCAGGCCGGCGTGGTGGCCCTCGCGGCCGGTGAGGCGGAACTGGGCGACGTACCGGACGACCTGGTCGTGGCGTGCGCCCGCCACCGCCTGCCCCTCTTCGCGGTGCACGAGTCGGTGGCCTTCGCGACGATCACCGAGCACGTCGTACGACAGGTCTCCGGCGAACGCGCGGGCGACCTCGCCGCCGTCGTGGACCGGCACCGCCGGATGATGACCTCGGGCCCGGCGGGCGGCGGCCCGGACGTCGTACTCGACCTCCTCGGCTCGGACCTGGACCTGCGCGCCTGGGTCCTCTCCCCCACCGGCCGCCTCATCGCGGGCCCCAAGATCGGCGGCCCGGCGCTGCCTCCCGAGGCGTGCGCGAAGCTGGCGGCCGAACACCTGGCGGCCGCCCGCACCGGCCGCCGCGGCCCGCACCGCCTGATCCTCGGCACCACGACGTACTCCCTCTTCCCCATCCGCAGCAGCGGCCGCTCCCCGCAGGCCTCCCGGGACGTCCGCGAGACGGTCCTGTCCGACTGGCTGCTGGCCGTGGAGGCGGACGCCGGTGACTGGGCGGAGGAGCGCCTGGACCTGCTGCACGGCGTCACCCAGCTGATCGCGGTCGAACGCGACCGCCGCGACGCGGCCCGCACGGTCCGCCGCCGGCTGGCCCAGGAGATCCTGGAACTCGTCCAGACGGGCGCCGCCCCCGCCGAGATCGCGGCCCGCCTGCGCGTCGCCGCCCCGGTCCTGCTGCCCGGCCTCGGCGCGGCCCCCCACTGGCAGGTGGTCGTGGCCCGCGTCGAGTGGGACGACGCCGAGATCGAGGCGGGCCCGGTGGCTCAGTCACTCCTTGAGGAGATCCTGGTCGACCCAATGGCCACCGGACCCGAACCCTCCGACCGCATCGCCGTGGCCCACACCGGCGACGAGGCGATCGCCCTGGTCCCCCTCCCGGCCGTCTCCACCGAGCACGACGGCTCGGAAACGGGCGTCCTCGCGGACGCACTCCTCACCTCGATCCGGACCCCCCTCTCCTCGGGACTGGACGACGACGGCCGCGTCACGCTCGGCGTCAGCGCGGCGGTCCACTCGGCGGAGGGCCTGCGCGGCGCCCTGGAGGAGGCCCGCCACGCCCGCCGGGTGGCGGCGGCCCGCCCCGGCCGCGTCTGCGCGGCCGGCCACCAGGAACTGGCCTCCCACGTCCTGCTCCTCCCCTTCGTCCCCGACGACGTACGCCGAGCCTTCACCGCCCGCCTCCTGGACCCCCTGCGCGACTACGACCGCCGCCACCGCGCCGAGCTGATCCCCACCCTCGAAGCGTTCCTCGAATGCGACGGCTCCTGGACCCGCTGCGCCTCCCGCCTCCACCTGCACGTCAACACGCTGCGTTACCGGGTGGGCCGGATCGAGCAGTTGACGAGCCGCGACCTGTCACGCCTGGAGGACAAGCTGGACTTCTTCCTGGCCCTGCGCATGAGCTGAAACCCAACGGACCGCGAAGTCCCACGACTTTGTGAAATCCTTCACCCGCCCCCTTGGCCGGGCAGCTGAATTGGTGCTGAAATGCGGCCACCACTCAACAGCTCAATGGCGTGCTCGGGGAGGGCAACGTGGCGCATACCGCCATGTCTGGTACCGGAACGACCGCAGACGACGATCCCCTCCAGACCGCGGTATGGCGGTTGCGCTCACGGGCCTGCTGGGCCGACGCGGCGGCCCTGCTGCCCCCGACCACACCGGCGGCGGCCCTGCAACGCGCGGCGCTGCTGGTCGAACGCTGCCTGTACACCGAGCAGGGCTGGGAGGACGCCGAGGACGCCCTGCGCACGGCCGAGGCACTGGCCCACACCGACGAGGAAAGGGGAGCGGCCGCCTGCGAACGCGGCCAACTCGCCTACGCGGCAACCCTGCACACGGTCCGCGACCGCGCAGACGAGGCCCGAGCGGCCCTGGGCCGAGCAGCGGCCCTAATCCCTCCCGGCGCCCCCGGCCGCCCCCTACTGGACTTCCGCCGAGGCCTCTTGGCAGAAAACCTGGCCCGCTCCCCCCAGGCCGCCCTCGCCGCCTACCGCCGCGCCCACGCAGGCGCCACCGCCCACGACAACGCCCTCCTCCTCTCCTTCACCTGGCGCCACCTCGCCGGACTGGCCCTCAGAGAAGGCGAGTTGGCAGAGGCCCGCCACGGCTTCACCGAGTCCCTCCGCATCCGCGAGGAGCTGGGCTACCTGGTCGGCACGGCCCCCGCTCTGGCCTCCCTGGCAGACACAGAACCCGAACCGGAGGCCTCCCGCCTACGAGAGGAGGCCCGCCGCCTCTACCGCCTCCTGGGCGGCGTCCCCACATGGCTAGCAGCCCACCTGACCCCACCGACCCCGGGAGCGGCAACGGCGTAGAGGCCGGGGACGTCACGCAACCCGGCACGACGGGGCGCCGCTGCGCCCACCCGTGCCGCCCCAGCGGCACGACTGCCCGCAGCTGCGCGCGCC
>NZ_BJND01000009.1 GCF_006539505.1 Streptomyces spinoverrucosus | reverse complement strand
CTACCGCAACCCCCACTCAGCCGAGCAGGCCGCCGCAGGCACCAAAGTGCCCCTCCACCACAACCCGCACAGCATCCAGATCCCGCACCACCACCGCATCCAGCAACGCGCCATGCTCAGCCGCATCGGCCACCAACTCCGCACGCCCACCCGAAGCCGCCACCAACGGCCACTGCACCCGCCGGTGCACATCATCGGCGATCCGCACCAACTGCGAGTTCCCCGCAAGCCCCAGCACAGCCCGATGAAAGGCCCGATCGGCCTCCGCATACGTCGCCCGGCACCCGGACGACGCCGCCCGCACCGTAGCCTCCGCCAACGGCCGCAACTCCACCCACCGCTCCACGGCCACCGTACGAGCCAGCCGCAGAATGACAGGAACCTCGATCAGCCCCCGCACCTCCGCCAGCTCGGCCAGCTCACGAGCATCCCGCTGAACGACCCGAAACCCCCGGTTGGGCACAACCTCGACCGCACCCTCCAAGGCCAGCTGCTGCATAGCCTCCCGCACGGGAGTCGCGGACACCCCGAACCGCTCCCCCAGCACCGGCGCCGAGTACACCTCCCCCGGCCGCAGCTCCCCCCTCACCAACGCCGCACGCAACGCGTCAAGAATCTGCCCCCGCACAGACGCCCGCTGCACCACCCGAACCGGAGGCTCACTGTGCGTGTGCTCACCCCGTACACCCCCAGCGGCACCACCCGGCTCCCGCTCCCGCTGCTCCGGCCCCAGCTGCTCCCGTCCCCGCTCCACATCCGCAGCCCCAGGCTGCGAAGGCACCCGCATCTGCGGCACCGCAAAACCCGGCTCCACGGGGTCCTCCTCCGGACGTGTCAGTACTTGGCGTCATTACGGCGTCTTGTTACTCATCCGTCAAGCACCTTAGGCGCAGAAGCCCCCAGTTCAAATCCACCCCAGTTCGGCTAAGGTAAGCCTTACCTTCAAACGGCCCGAAACCCTCTCCGATTGGGTGGTCCCCGTATGCCCACGCCCACCTCGGCCACAGCAGACGCGTACGCCCGCCTCACGGAGGCCATCCCCAGCCTCGGCATCACGGAACTGCACCCCACCGACCCCTTCCCCACCGGCCCCGGATGGATCACCAGCGCCGCCCTCGCCGCAGGCAACGCCGCCCTCGACACCTTCCTCGCCCACGACGACGCCCAGGTCATCCGCGACTACGGCCAGCGCGCCCGCCCCGACGTGATCGCCAGCTTCGGCCTGCACCGCTACGCCTGGCCGGCCTGCCTCCTGATCACCGTCCCGTGGTTCCTCGACCGCCGCGTCCCCCGCTACCCCGTGACGCATGTCTCGTACGACCGCACGGCCCCCGGCCTGGCCATGGGCCGCCTGGCGGTCCGCCCGCACGGCTTCGCCTGCCTCCCCGGCGACCCGGCCGCGTCCCTCCCGGGCGCCACGGTGGTCCCGGACGAGGAGGCCCTGCGGGCCGAGGTGCGCGCGGCGGTCGCCGAGCACCTCGAACCGGTCCTCGCCGCCTTCGGCCCCCGGATGCGCCGCCGCGGCCGCGCCCTGTGGGGCATGGCGACCGACGAGATCGTCGAGGGCCTGTGGTACGTCGCCCACCTCCTCGACGAGCAGGACCGCGCGCGCCACGAGCTGGAGCTGCTGCTGCCGGGCGCGACCAAGCCGTACGCCGGCTCGGCCGCCTTCCGCGAGCTGAAGGGCCCCAACGGCGAGACGCTGCCCACCCGTGACCGGGCGAGCTGCTGCATGTTCTACACTCTCCGCCCCGAGGACACCTGCGCCACCTGCCCGCGCACGTGCGACGAGGACCGCGTCACCAAACTGCTCGCAGCCAGCGCCAGTTGACACCCCCTCAGCACCCCGTTTCACACCTCCCTCACGTGCCGCGGGAACTTTCCGCGGAACCACCGGTACGGGTAGTCTTATTCGAACTCAACTCCCGCCCCTCAAGCGGCAGTTCGAGCAGAACGTCGCCCTGGGCATCCCCTTGCACTTCATTGGCGGCCTCTTGCCCCGAAACCCCCTGAGGGCAGGCGGGTTTGGGCCACCATGGCGGGCGTTACGCCCTATCCCAATGCAAGGGAAACCCCAGATGAGACTGACCGACATATCGCTGAACTGGCTGCTACCGTGCGCCGTACTGCTCGCGGGCATGCTGACGGCGGTTGCGGTACTCCAGCGCGGCAAGCGTTCCGCGGGGAAGGACACGAGCGCGGACGACTCGTGGGAGCGCGCCGAGGAACGCCGCCGGCGCAAGGAGGCCATCTACGGCACCGCCTCCTACGTGCTGCTCTTCTGCTGTGCCGCGGTCGCCGCGGCCCTCTCCTTCAAAGGCCTCGTCGGCTTCGGCCAGCAGAACCTCGGCCTCTCCGGCGGCTGGGAGTATCTGGTGCCGTTCGGCCTGGACGGCGCGGCGATGTTCTGCTCCGTACTCGCGGTGCGCGAGGCCAGCCACGGTGACGCCGCGCTCGGCTCCCGGATACTTGTATGGACGTTCGCGGGCGCGGCGGCCTGGTTCAACTGGGTGCACGCCCCCCGCGGCCTCGGCCACGACGGCGCCCCCCACTTCTTCGCGGGCATGTCCCTGTCGGCTGCGGTCCTCTTCGACCGCGCCCTTAAGCAGACCCGCCGGGCCGCGCTGCGCGAGCAGGGCCTGATTCCGCGCCCGCTGCCGCAGATCCGCATCGTGCGCTGGCTGCGGGCGCCGCGTGAGACGTACAAGGCCTGGTCGCTGATGCTCCTGGAGGGCGTGCGCACCCTCGACGAGGCGGTCGACGAGGTGCGCGAGGACAAGCGGCAGAAGGAAGAGGCCCGGCTGCGGCGGCGCGAGCAGCAGCGGCTGGAGCGCGCGCAGCTCAAGGCGATCAGCCGGGGCCACGGGCGCGGCTTCGTCGGCCGGGGCGGCGGACGGCACGTCGAGCTGCCCACCGTGGAGCAGGGCGCCGAGCGCATCACCGCGGAGCCTGCCATATCCACGGCGGAGCCACTGCCCATCCGCGCGCGGCCCTCACTTCAGCCCGTACGCAGCGGCACTGAGCCGCTCACCGTCGACCTCACCGCGGAGGACGACACCATGGCCCTCCCGCGTCTCGACTCCCTTGAGCGCAAGCTGAAGGACCTGGAGCAGCAGTTCGGCTAGTGCCGGGCAGCACGGGACGGGGGTGCGGTCCGAAGCGGGCCGCACCCCGTGCCGTTCGAGCGGCGTCTCAGGCGGCGTCCGCGTCGAGTTCGAACCACACCGACTTCCCCACCCCGTGCGGCCGTACGCCCCACGCGTCCGCGAGGGACTCCACCAGCACCAGCCCCCTGCCGTGCGTGTTGTCGTCGGCGTTCGCCACCCGCAGTCGCGGCGGGCGGGCCACGAAGTCCCGTACCTCCACCCGCAGTCCACGGGGTCCGACGGTGGCCGTGAGGACGGCGTCGTCGTCGGTGTGGACGATCGCGTTGGTGACGAGTTCACTGGTGAGCAGTTCCGCTATCTCCGCCCGGCCGGGCTGTCCCCACTGCCGTAGCAGGTCGCGCAGCTCTCTGCGGGCCTCCGGGACCGCCCTCAGGTCCGCCCGCCCGAGTCTGCGCATCAGTTGCGGCGCCTGTGCCTGCTCCGTGGCGCCGTCGGCCTCTTCCTCCACCGTTCCTGCCGAGAAGGCCCCGAACGCCGCGGGGCCGCCCCCTCGTACCTGCCTCTTCATGTCCCCCGCCCGCGTGCCGATGTCGGTTCCCCTCCTGCTCGAACACGTTCACCGGGATCCTTGCCCGATGGGCACCGGGACAGTCATGTGGAATTGTCAACGACCAGGTGTTCGGCCACGGCCGCGCCCGCCCCGGACACCCCACTCGACCGCCCCACCAGACCGCCGCCCGCGCGTCCGGCGTGGCCCGGCGGGCCCCGGATCGCCCCAACTGCCGATCTGCGGCTGCCGATCCGGCCGTAGCCGCCGAGCCCGTGTGACCGCCGGTAATCGACAACCGCCGTACCACCGCCGTAACGCGCCCGGCGAGACTGGCCGAATCCGTACGGCTGAGCTGCGCCTCGATCGCGTCTAGGGCCGGGGCACGTTGCGGAGGTTGGAGCGGGCCATCTGGAGCATGCGGCCGACGCCGCCGTCCAGCACGATCTTCGAGGCGGACAGGGCGAAGCCGGTCACCATCTCGGCGCTGATCTTCGGCGGGATGGACAGGGCGTTGGGGTCGGTGACGACGTCGACGAGGGCGGGGCCCTTGTGCCGGAAGGCGTCCTTGAGGGCGCCGGCCAGCTCCTTGGGCTTCTCGACGCGCACTCCGTGGGCACCGCAGGCGCGGGCGACGGCCGCGAAGTCGGGGTTCTTGTTCGTGGTGCCGTAGGAGGGCAGACCCGCGACAAGCATCTCCAGCTCGACCATGCCGAGCGAGGAGTTGTTGAAGAGGACGACCTTGACCGGGAGGTCGTACTGCACCAGGGTCAGGAAGTCGCCCATCAGCATGGAGAATCCGCCGTCGCCGGACATGGAGACCACCTGGCGGCCGCGGTCGGTGAACTGCGCGCCGATCGCCATGGGCAGCGCGTTCGCCATCGAGCCATGGGAGAACGAACCGATCACCCGGCGACGGCCGTTGGGCGAGATGTAGCGGGCGGCCCACACATTGCACATACCGGTGTCGACGGTGAACACGGCGTCGTCGTCAGCGAGTTCGTCGAGCACGGAGGCCACGTACTCGGGGTGGATGGGGACGTGCTTTTCGACATTGCGGGTGTAGGCCTTGACGACCCCCTCCAGCGCGTCGGCGTGCTTCTTGAGCATCTTGTCGAGGAAGCGCCGGTTCGACTTGGTCTTCACCCGGGGCGTCAGGCACCGCAAGGTCTCCTTCACATCGCCCCAGATGGCGAGGTCGAGCTTGGAACGGCGGCCCAAGTGCTCGGGACGGACGTCGATTTGAGCGATCTCGACGTCGTCGGGGAGGAAGGCGTTGTACGGGAAGTCGGTGCCGAGGAGGATCAGCAGGTCGCACTCGTGGGTGGCCTCGTAGGCGGCGCCGTAGCCGAGCAGACCGCTCATGCCGACGTCGAACGGATTGTCGTACTGAATCCACTCCTTGCCCCGCAGCGCGTGCCCCACCGGCGACTTGACCTTCTCCGCGAACTCCATGACCTCGGCGTGCGCGCCGGCCGTGCCGCTGCCGCAGAAGAGAGTGATCTTCTCGGCCGCGTCGATCATCTCGACGAGCCGGTCGACCTCGGCGTCGCCGGGGCGGACGGTGGGCCGGGAGGTGACGAGGGCGGTCTCGGCGGCCTTCTCGGGGGCGGGCTGGTCGGCGATGTCGCCGGGGAGGGAGACGACGCTGACGCCGGAGCGGCCGACGGCGTGCTGAATGGCGGTCTGGAGGAGCCGCGGCATCTGTTTCGGGTTGGAGATCAGCTCGCTGTAGTGGCTGCACTCGCGGAACAGCTGGTCGGGGTGGGTCTCCTGGAAGTATCCGAGGCCGATCTCGCTGGACGGGATGTGCGAGGCGAGGGCGAGGACGGGGGCCATGGAGCGGTGGGCGTCGTAGAGGCCGTTGATGAGGTGCAGGTTGCCGGGCCCGCAGGAACCGGCGCAGGCCGCCAGCGTCCCGGTGATCTGGGCCTCCGCTCCCGCGGCGAAGGCGGCGGTCTCCTCGTGCCGTACGTGCACCCAGTCGATCGCGGCGTTGCGGCGGACGGCGTCCACGACGGGGTTGAGGCTGTCGCCGACCACGCCGTAGAGACGTTTCACTCCGGCCCGGACGAGGATGTCGACGAACTGTTCGGCGATGTTCTGCTTGGCCATGGATCCATGCACCCCTTCGGTCTCCTTGGATCCATCAATTCACAGTGGCCGCGGTTATGCCTCCCACACGGCGGCAGCCGTACGGTCGTCCGCGTATCCCTTGGCCCTTACCTGGGCGTCGGCGAGGAACGCGGCGAGGCCGGGCGGGGTGGGTCCGGACCACCTTCCCGTGAGGTACTCGCAGATTTCGGGTTCGTCGCGCAGGGGTTCGGCCAGGCCGTCGGTGCACATCAGGAGCGTGTCACCCGGTCGGGCGATGGAGGCGCGGAAGCGGAAGGGTTCGCGGGGAGGTTCGGGGGCGGGTTCGTACGGGCTCGGAGGCGTCGGGATGCCGAGGTCCATGGTGAGGCGGTCGCCGCCGGGGGTCTCGGCCGGGGGTGAGCCGAAGCCGACGACTGGTTCGCCGACCACCTCGCCGACCTGCGGTTCGATGTCCTGCCACGCGCCGTCGCGCAGCCGGAACAGGCCGCCGGCGCCGACGCCGAAGAAGACGCGGGTACGGCATCCGGGGTCGGCGGGCAGGAGCAGGCAGCGCAGGGTGGCGGCGTACTCGTCGGGCCCGAGGCCCTGTTCGGCGGCGCTGGCGCGGAGTTTGCCGAGGCTGCGGTCGGTGAGGCGGTGCAGGCCGGACTTCAGGTCGCCGCGCCGGGCGGCCCGGATGTCCTCGGCGAGCCGCACATGGCTGCGCCCGACCGCCCGCCCGATCCACCGGCACACCTCGGCGGCGGCGCGGTGCGCCCCGGCGGTGGCGCGGGCGCCGGTGGCCATCGCGACCAGCAACAGGGCGTCGTCGCCGGTGCCGAACCGGACGGTGAGCAGCGAGTCGCGGCGGGGTTCGCCCCGGTACCGCGCGGAGTCCCCCCGCACGGAGGCCGCGCGCAGCGTGCAGGCCCCGTAGCGGGCGCCGTCCAGCACGGTGTCGGCGACCAGGCTGCCGAGGTCGTCGGGGTCGGCGGGCGGAAGGGCGGTGGGCTCGGGGTCGTAGGTGGGCGGGCCGGAGCCCACGTGGTGCACGGGGACGGGGGTGACCGGGCTCAGGCGGGCCGGTGGAGGTGGGGGCGGCGGGGGTGGCCCGGCGAAGGTGGGGGCCGGGGTGCCGGTGGCGGAGGTGGTGGGGCCTTGGGGAGGGGGTGGGGGTGGTGGGGGTACGGAGGGGACGCCCGTCCCGGCGTCGCGCGGCTTGGGGACGGGGCGGTCGGCGGTGTCGCGTGGCGGCCGTGAGCCGCTGCGCGGCGTCGGTAAGGCGCCCGGGGCGCCCGGCGGTCCGGTCACCGCACCCGACGCCGAGGCGAAGCGGTCGTCCAGCGAGTCGGACGTGCGCGTGGGGCCCGTGTCCTCGGTGGTGTCGTCGTAAATCTGCCCCCACCAGTCGTCGGAGTGACCGGTGGGCCTTCCCCCCTGCTGGCTCATGCCCCCAATTGTCCACCGCACGGGCCGGATGAAAACGGGGCGTTCGGAAAATGCGGCCAGGGCGACCGTGTTCGAACGGCGGGTCGTGAGCGGTCGCACCGGGTGCCGAAGTGAGCCGTCGTACGGCCGTGCGAGGGAGTCGCCGGGATGTGTGAAGGGAGGCTGCGGGGGCTTGTGAAGGGAGGCCCGCCGGGCCGGGCCAAGCCAGACTGCCAGGGACGGG
>NZ_BJND01000008.1 GCF_006539505.1 Streptomyces spinoverrucosus | reverse complement strand
ACCAGGGACCGGCGAAGCCAGACTGCCAGGGACGGGCCAAGCCAGACCGCCAGGGACCGGCGGATCCCCCCGGACAGGCGATCGCCGGGACGTGCAAGAGACGTCGCCGGGCGGTTCCACCCCCCACGGGAGAAGCGCCCGGCGACGTCGAAAGGCCCGGCCCCCCGTCAGTGCCGGTGACCCCACCTTCGCAGGGTTACGGGCGGTACGGCGATGATGTGCCGAGGCGGTTTTGCGCCGTGGCCGGTTTCCGCCACGGGCGGTACCGCGGGGTCCGGATACCGGGGAGGGCAACGGTCGATGCTGGCGGCGATAGGCCTGGACGAGATACACGAGTCGGCGTACCGCGCACTGGTGGCGGTGGGCGCCGCCGATGTGTCCGATCTGGCCCGGCGACTGACCCTCGCCGAGCACGACACCGAGCGCGCGCTGCGCCGCCTGGAACGGCACGGTCTCGCCGCCCAGTCGTCCGCCCGGCCCGGCCGCTGGGTGGCCGCGCCGCCCGGTGTGGCGCTGGGCGCGCTGCTCAACCAGCGGCGCCACGAACTGGAGCAGGCGGAGCTCGCGGCCGCGCTGCTCGCCGAGGAGTACCGGGCGGCGGCCGCCGAACCGGCCGTGCACGACCTGGTCGAGGTGGTGATCGGGGCGGCGGCGGTCACGCAGCGGTTCCTGCAGTTGCAGCTGGGGGCGAGCGACGAGGTGTGCGCGCTGGTCACCGGCACGCCGGTCGCCGTGACCGGCGAGGAGAACCACGCGGAGGAGCAGGCGGCCGCCCGCGGCGTGCGCTACCGGGTCGTGGTCGAGCGGGCGGTGCTGGACCAGCCGGACGGCATGACCGAACTGGGCGCGGCGCTCGGCCGGGGCGAGGAGGTACGGGTGGTGGACCGGGTGCCGACGAAGCTGGTCGTCGCCGACCGCACGCTCGCCCTGGTGCCGCTCACCTCGCCGATCGCGGAACCGGCCGCGCTGGTGGTGCACGCGAGTGGGCTGCTGGAGCTGCTGGCGGGCCTGTTCGAGTCGGTGTGGCGGGAGGCGCTGCCGCTGCGGCTCGGCGACACCGGCGTCACCGAACAGGGCCCCGAGGGTCCCGACGGCACCGACCTGGAGATCCTGTCCCTGCTGCTGGCCGGACTGACCGACGCGAGCGTCGCCAAGCAGCTCGACCTGGGCCTGAGGACCGTACAGCGGCGGGTGAAGCGGCTGATGGAGCTGACGGGGGTGACGACCCGGTTGCAGCTGGGGTGGCATGCGTACGAGCGGGGGTGGGTGGCCCGGTAACGCTGACGGCCTGCGGGCTCCCCCGGGGTCCGGCACGCTGGGCAGATGGAGGTGTGGCAGCTCCTGCTGGCCGGCCTGGTCATGGTGTTCGGCCTGTGCGGAGTGCTGGTGCCCGGTGTTCCGGGGTCGTGGCTGGTGTGGGCCGCGGTGATGTGGTGGGCGCTGCAGGATCCACGGCCGGTCGCCTGGTTCGTGCTGGTGGGCGCCACCTTCGCGCTGTTCCTGTCACAGGTGGTGCGCTGGGCCCTGCCGCCCCGCCGGCTCCGGGAGGGCGGCGCCACCCCCCGAATGGCGGTGTACGCCGGGCTCGGCGCGCTCGTCGGCTTCTTCGTCGTCCCCGTCATCGGCGCGATCCCCGGCTTCATGGCCGGCATCTACCTCTGCGAACGCCTCCGCCTGGGCCGCCACGGCGAGGCCAGGGCCGCCCTGCGCACAGCGATGCGCTCGGGCGGCTCCAGTGTGCTCGCGGAGCTGTTCACCTGCCTGCTGATCATGGGCGCATGGCTGGGCGCGGTGCTCTGGGGCTGACCTGAGCCTGGGACTGACCCACCAGGCGTCTAATCCTTGCGGCCCGTCGCCGCGACCGTCACGCCGAGGCCGATCATGGTCAGGCCGCCGACGCCGCCGACGGCCGCGAGCCGCCCCGGGGAACGGGCGAACCAGTCCCGCGCACCGGCGGCCACCAGCCCCCAGGCGCTGTCACAGGCGACGGCGATGAGGTTGAAGACCAGGCCGAGCAGCAGCATCTGCGCGATGACGTGCCCCTGCGCGCGGTCGACGAACTGGGGCAGTACGGCGGCGAAGAACACGATCGTCTTCGGGTTGGTCACCCCGACCGCGAACCCCTCCCCCAGCGTGCGAAGCCGCCCGTGGGCCACCTCCGCCGCCCCGCCGAACGCCGCCCGCAGCGGATGCCGCTGCCGTATCGCGCGGACACCCAAATAGATCAGGTAGGCCGCGCCCACCAGCTTCAGCGCCATGAAGACGACGGCCGACCGCTCCACGACGGCCCCGACGCCGAACGCCACGGCGACCACGAGGACGTATGCCCCCAGCGTGTTCCCCACGACCGTGGTCAGCGCGGCCCGGCGGCCCTGCGCCAGGGCCCGCCCGACCACGAAGAGCACACTCGGCCCGGGCACCACGATCAGCAGAAACGACATGGCGGCGAAGGCCACGAGTCGATCGGTCGACACCATGCCGCCCACGCAATCACGTGGGCGGCGGGCGGTTCAATCGGTTATCCGAGCCGGGTCAGTCGGCCACCGGTGGCAGCACGCCCTCCAGCGTGAGCAGCCGCACCTTGCGGTCCAGGCCGCCCGCGTAGCCGGTCAGCGAGCCGTCGGCGCCGATGACCCGGTGGCAGGGGCGCAGGATCAGCAGCGGGTTGGCGCCGATCGCGCCCCCGACGGCCCGTACGGCGGCGCGCGGGGCGCCGATCCGCGCGGCGATCTCGCCGTACGTGGTGGTCGCGCCGTACGGCAGCGAGTCGAGCGCCGCCCACACCCGCTGCCGGAACGGCGTGCCCTCGGACCGCGACCGCAGCCGGAACTCCTTCAGCTCCCCGGCGAAGTACGCGGCGAGCTGCTCCTCCGCCTCCCGGAACAGCGCGGGATCGTGCCGCCAGCCGTCCTGGACGGTCCGTCCGCCCTTCTGCCCGGGCACGGAGAGGGAGGTGAGGGTGCCGCTCGGGTCGGCGGTGAGGAGCAGCTCGCCGAGGGGGCTGTGGACAGTGGTCCAGTAGATCGGGGCGGTGCTGATGGAGGTGTTCACGGGAACTCCAACTCCCCTGCTGTGCGCAGGTGTTGTACGGCGTACGAGCGCCAGGGGCGCCAGCTGTCGGGGACGGCCGCGCCGGGCGGGGCGACGTCCGGGTCGCCGAGGGCGCGGGTGCGGACGACGGCGACAGTGGCGGCGTCCAGGCCGGGCAGGGCAAGCAGGGCCGCCTGCGCGTCGTCCCGGTCGGCGCCGGGGTCCAGGCGTACGACGCCGTCGGCGAGGGCCGCGGTGAGCGCGCCCAGGGTGCCCTCGGGCTCGGCCCCGGCGAGGACGGCCGGTTCGGGGAAGAGGTGGGTGAGGGTGCCGCAGGGCGCGTCGAGGGCCTTGCCGTACCGCCGTACCAGCCTCTCGGCCGCCGACCGCCCCACCAGTGCCCGTACCGCCAGCTCCTCCGGGTCCGCGGTGCCGGGTGACCGCAGCCCCGGCCGCGCGGCGACCAGCGGAGCGAGCCGTGGGTCGGCGCCGAGCCGCTCGTCGACGGCGTACGGATCGGCGTCGAGGTCGAACAGCCGCCGCAGCCGCTGGACGGCGGTGGTGAGGTCCCGCTGGTCGGTGAGATGAAGCCGGGCGTCGAGCCAGCCGCCGGGGTTGGTGGCGGAGCCGGAGGTCCCGGTCCGCTCGTCGACGGCGACGATCCCGGTGCCGTACGGCAGCCGGAGGGTACGGCGGTAGGTGCGTCGGCCGGGCGGCCCGCTCACTTCCTCGATCCCGGCCACGGCCTCGCGCGCCAGCAGGTCGAAGACGGCACCGGCGTGATACCGCCCCCGGTGGGCGAGCCGCAGCGGGATTCCGGCGCTCGGCGTGTCCGCCCGCCGGGCGGTACGACCCCTGGGCGCGGCGGCCCGCAGGTCGCTCGGGGTGGATGCGTACACCTCGCGGATGGTGTCGTTGAACTGCCGCACACTGGCGAACCCGGCCGCGAACGCGATCTGCGTGATGGGCAGGTCGGTGGTCTGGATCAGCACGCGTGCGGAGTGCGCCCGCTGCGCCCGGGCGAGGGCGACGGGCCCGGCGCCGAGCTCGGCGGTCAGCTGCCGCTGCACCTGCCGCGCGCTGTACCCGAGCCGCGCGGCGAGCCCGGCGACGCCTTCCCGGTCCACGACCCCGTCGCCGATCAGCCGCATCGCCCGGCCCACGACATCGGCCCGTACATTCCACTCGGCCGACCCCGGCACCGCGTCCGGCCGGCACCGCCGGCAGGCCCGGAAACCCGAGCCCTGCGCGGCGGCGGCCGTCGCGAAGAACCGTACGTTGTGCCGTTTGGGGGTGACGGCCGGGCAGCTGGGCCGGCAGTAGATGCCGGTGGTCTCGACGGCGAAGAAGAACTCGCCGTCGAACCGGGCATCCCTGCTGCGCACGGCTTCGTACCTGGTGTCCTCGTCCATCACGTTGTCCAGTGTGGGCGAGCCACGGCGGCGCCGCTGGCGGAAATCGGACACGGCGCTGCCACGCCCCGAAGGCGCGGGGAACTGCGCGACCGGCCACAGCGAAACCCGCAGCCGCCGGCCGGCAGAAAAGGCACCCCAGTAGGCGCTACCGCCACCTCCCCCGCTTCGCCTCCATCGCCGCCCTCCCCTCAGCCCCCTTGCGCTTCCAGTCCCGCCTGAGCTCCGCACGGACCCTCGCATCGGTCTTGGCGACGATCCGCTGATTCTCCCGGATCAGCTTCCGATAGCTCTCCAGCCGCCGTACCGGCAGCTCGCCCGCCTCGATCGCGGCCAGGACCGCACACCCCGGCTCGGACACGTGCGCGCAGTCGTGGAACCGGCATTCGGCCGCCAGTTCCTCGATCTCGGAGAACACCTGCCCGACCCCGGTAGCGGCGTCCCAGAGTCCGACGCCCCGCAGCCCCGGCGTGTCGATCAGCACACCGCCGCCGGGCATCAGCAGCAGGTTGCGGGTGGTGGTCGTATGCCGTCCCTTCCCGTCGACGTCCCGCGTGGCCTGCACTTCCATCACGTCCTCGCCGAGCAGGGCGTTGGCGAGCGTGGACTTGCCCGCACCGGACTGCCCGAGCAGGACGGACGTACCACCGGAGACGACGGCGGTGAGGACGTCCAGCCCGTCCCCGCCGACCGCGCTGACCGCCAGCACCGGCACTCCCGGCGCCGTGGTCTCCACGTCCTGCACCAGGTGCCCGAGCGTCGCCGCGTCCGGCACGAGGTCGGCCTTGGTCAGGACGACCACCGGCTGCGCCCCGGACTCCCAGGCGAGGGCGAGGAAGCGTTCGATGCGGCCGAGGTCGAGTTCGACGGCCAGCGACACGGCGATGATCGCGTGGTCGACGTTGGCGGCGAGGATCTGCCCCTCGGACCGCTGGGAGGAGGTGGAGCGTACGAAGGCGGTACGGCGCGGCAGATACGTCCGTACGTAGCGGGGGTTGCCCGCGGGTTCTACGGCGACCCAGTCGCCGGTGCACACGACGCGCATCGGATCGTGCGGTGTGACGAAGGCGGTGTCGGCGCGCAGACTTCCGTGCGCGGTGACCACGTCGCACTGCCCGCGGTCGACCCGGACCACCCGCCCGGGCAGCAGTCCTTCGGAGTCGTGCGGGGCGAATTCGTCCGCCCATGCCTCGTCCCAGCCGTAGGGAGCGAGAGCGGCGAAAGCAGAGGTGGAAGACAACGAAGACAACAGGGAGACCCTTCACAAGGGTGGCCCCGGCGGGCGTGCGTACGACGACGCGCGCAAGCGTGGAATGTGTCAGCCGGTGGCCACGGAGGTGGACTTGATGAACTCCTGGATGCGGGCAGCGCCCGTCGCAACGACAGCCATCGGTCACACCTCCCGTTCCTGCTCGGCCGACAGCAGCAGCCAACGGCTGCTGCGCGAAGCAGCCCTCACACTAGAGAGTCACGCACGCGGATGCCACCGAGTTTTCACGCCCGCCCATGGGCTTCCTGCGAGTGTCGCGACAGTGCGTCGATGACCGCCGCGGCGAAGAGCACGCCGCCCGTGATCATGAACTGGACGGCGGCGGGGGTGTCCGTGATCGCCATGCCCGAGGCGATCGACTGGATGACCAGCATGCCGAGCACCGCGGACCAGGTCGTTCCGCGTCCTCCGAACAGGCTGGTGCCACCGATGACGGCTGCCGCGACGGCATTGAGCAGCAGGACGCCCGTGCCTGAACCCTGGCTCACCGAGGTGATGCGCGAGGCCAGGAACAGACCGCCGATTGCGGCCATGGTGCCCGAGACCGCGAGCACCGCGGTCTGCACCCGCGTCACACTGAGGCTGGCGCGACGGGCCGCCTCGACGCCGCCGCCCACTGCGTAGATCTGCCGCCCGTAGTGCGTGCGGCGGAGAACGATGTCGAGGCCGGCCACGATCACGAGGAAGATCAGGAGGGCGAGCGGCAGACCCTGGAACTGGTTGAGCACGTACGCGGCGGCGAACGCGATCACCGCGAGGACTCCCGTACGCACGGCGATCGCAGGGAGTGAGCGGTGCCGCATGCCGACGGCCTTTCGGCGCCGATTGTCGAGGTAGGACACCAGGAACACCGCGCCCGAGCCGACTGCCGCCAGGCCGTAGGCGGCAGCGTCGTTGGTGAAGTAATAGCTGGTCAGTTTGGCGACGAGCCCGTTCTCGTCGAGGTTGATGGTGCCGCTGGTCCCGAGGATGTAGAGCATGAGGCCGTTCCAGGTGAGCAGCCCGGCGAGGGTGACGACGAAGGCCGGTACGCGGGTCCGGGCGAACGAGAAGCCCTGGACGCTTCCCGCCACCGTGCCCGCGAGCACCGCGATGATGAGGGCGAGCCATTCCGGTACGCCGTTGTTCACGTTCAGAACGGCGAAGATGGCCGCCGCGAGGCCGCTGATCGAGCCGACCGACAGGTCGAGCTCACCCAGCAGCAGCACGAAGACGATGCCGACGGCGATCAGACCCGTGCCCACGATGTCCACGCTGAGATTGGACAGGTTCCGGGGTGACAGGAAGTTCTCGTTGAGGGACTGGAAGCTGATCCAGACCGCGACGAGGACGAGAACGACCGGGAGCAGGCCCAGTTCGCCGGCGCCCAGCTTGCGCCGGAGAACGGTGACCTGGCTTTCCACGGCGCGGGCCACGACCCGCCGGCGGTGCGGCTGACGGGCCTCGACGGTGGGTGTGGGCAGGTCGGCCCGCGGGTTGTCCGCCGTGTTGCGCTTCCCTTTCACCACCCTGACTCCCGGTGGGCCATCCGGCGCGGCACGTTTTCCGCGGCGCCGGTGATGGACGAGATGATCTGTTCCTGAGACGTGGTGTTCACGTCGAAGAAGCCGTTGTTGCGACCGAGCCGCAGCACGGCGGCCCGGTCCGCGAGCGCCTTGACATCACCCATGTTGTGGCTGATGAGCAGTACACCGAGGCCGCGGTCACGCAGCCGGTCGACGAGGTCCAGGACCTCATTGGTCTGCTCGAGTCCCAGAGTTGCGGTCGGCTCGTCCAGCAGGAGCAGTCGCGGGTCGCCCAGGAGCGAACGAGCGATGGCGACGGTCTGCCGCTGGCCGCTGGACAGTGAGACCAGGGGGGCACGCAGATCGGGAACGCGCTTGGTCAGGCGTTCCAGGAGGTGGCCGGTCCGGCGTTCCATCTCGACCTCGTCGAGGAAGCCGAGTCTGCGGATTTCCCGGCCGAGGAACAGGTTGCCGACGACGTCGAGGTTCCCGCACAGCGCGAGGTCCTGGTAGACGGTGGCGATGCCGAGGTCCCGGGCGTCCTGGGGGCGCCTGATGTGGACCGTCCGGCCCTCCCACTTGATGACGCCCCGGTCCGCGGGAGCGACGCCGGAGATCACTTTGACCAGCGTGGACTTGCCGGCCCCATTGTCGCCCAGCAGCGCGACCACCTCGCCGGCACGAATCTCCAGCTCGACGTCGGTGAGAACGTCGACTACGCCGAAGCGCTTGCACACGCCGTACAGCGCCAACAAGGGGGGAGTCGGCACTCAGACCATCTCCTTCCCGTGACCGGTCTCACGCCGGCACCGGCCTGTCAGGTGAGTCCGGCTCTGTTGCAGGCGGCGTCGAGCCGAGGGGGGCAGATCTGCTGGACCGTGTACACGCCGTCCTTCACCACGGTGTCCTTGATGGTGTCGACGGTCACGGACACGGGGGTCAGCAGAACAGCCGGTACCGCGTGCCCACCAGCGGGTCTCACCTGGTCCCTGGCAATCCGGTCGAGGCTCTCACCGCGGGCCGCGGCCACGACCATGGCGGCGCCGGCGGAGGCCTCGGGTTCGAAGGGCTTGTAAACGGTCATGTACTGCTCGCCTGCGACGATGCGCCGCACGGCGGCCAGTTCGGCGTCCTGCCCGGTGACGGGGGGAAGCGGCCGGACCTTGTTGGCTTTCAGGGCTGCGATGCAGCCGGCGGCGAGGCTGTCGTTGGCGGCGTAGATCCCGTGGATGTTCCCGACACCGAGGGCGGAGATGGCGCTGGACATGTTCATGTAGGCGTTCTCCATCCGCCATTGGCGGGTGTCGTAGGTTTTGCCGATCTTCACCCGCCCCTCGAGCACGGACAGTGCGCCCTCCTTGAACGACACCGCGTTGGGGTCGGTGAGATCGCCGTTCATCATGACGATCTGGCCGCCGGCCCCCCTGTCGCCCATGGCCGTCAGCAGTGCCCTGCCCTGGAGCCGGCCGACCTCCTCGGCGTCGAAGGAGGCATAACCCGAGATCGGGCCCTCGGCGAGCCGGTCGTAGGCAATGACGGGGATACCTGCTTCATCCGCCGCCCTCACCTCGGGCTGGAGCGATCGGGCGTCCACGGCCACGAGCAGGATGGCATCGACCCCCTGGGTGATCAGCGACTCCATCTGTCGCTGCTGGGTGGCCACATCACTCCTCGCGTTGGCGTGCTCGATCGTGCAGTCGGCGCACAGCTCCTTGATCTTTCTGTCGAGCAGAGGCCTGTCCTGTGTCTCCCAGCGAGCCGTGGTGGCGTCCGGCAGCAGCACACCGATCGTGCGCGCGTTCCCCCCGTCCGAGCCGCTCCCGGTGCCCTGCCCGCAGGCCAAGAGGGTGACGGCCGTCGAAACCGCGGTCATCGCGAGGGCCGCGTCCCTTACGCAGGTCTTCATGCGGAAGACCTCCCTTGTCGGGGGTCGCGGAAGTGGCAGGACGACCACGTCGTCAGTCTGACACCGGCTGCCGCGATCTGCGAACCAAGTCAGCTTTGGTCAAGAAATCGACGATTCTGTCCGCTTGGTTCGCATATGACAATCTGGTAGCGGGGTGCCCCGCATGGACGGGAGGTGGGTTGCGGACATGCCTGATGACCGTTCACCGCCTCCGCTGTGCGAGGCCATCACGAGGGACCGGGCCCTGACGTTCGCCGGAGCGGCGCTGGCAGCCGTCTACGTGTCCGAGTCCGGGCAGCAGGAGCTTCGCCTGGTGGAAACGGCCGGAGGCGCAACCGATCAGTACGAGCTGCCCGAGCGTCTGCCCCTGTTCGGTGGCTCCCCCGCAGCCCACGCCTACCGCGCCGAAGGGCCCCTGTGGCTGAATCCGACGGCGCTCGCCTCCTATCACGAGGGCGGGCCGATGCCCCCGCAAGCACAGGCGCCGCTCGGCGCGCTGCCCCTCGGCACGCCGGGCAGGCGGCTGGGCTGCCTCGTCGTCGTCGGCGCTTCCCCGGACGGCTTCGAGGCCGAGCAGCGACGCTTCCTGGAGCGGTACGCCGACGCGGTCGCCGGGCTGCTCCAGGCCGGGACCGGACCGCCCGCACCGTCGTCCTTGCTGAGTTCCGCCCTGCGCAGTCTGGGTGTCGGCTCGTTCGTCCTGGTGCCGGACACCGGCCTGATCGAGGCGGACGAGACCCTCATGGAGCTGGTCGGCATCACGCCGGACGACTTCGACGGCAAGGCCGACACCCTGCTCTCGCACGCCCTGCCGGAGGACATGCACGCACTGATGTCCGTCCTGGAGCCGTCCGCCCAGGCGTTCGGCCGGCGGGAGCTGGAGTTCCGCGTCCGCCGCCCCACTGGTGGAATGCGCTGGCTGAGCCTGAGTTGCCGGGTGGTGACGCACGCCGACGGCGGGCCGGAACAGGTGCTGGGCGTGGTGGCTGCGACCTCGGTCCTGCACCGGAGCCCCGACGACGTGTCCAGGATCCAGTGGCTGACTGCCGCACTCGACGAGGCCGCCACGGTCCATGACGTCGGTCGAGTGGCGGTCACAGCACTGCGTGAACCGCTGGGCGCCGACCGGGTGGCGCTGGCCGAGCTGCGGGACGACCGGTTCATGGTCACCATGCTCGACCCGCCGCGGCCCGACGCCTGGCCGGAGATCTGGCGTTCCCAGTGGCGTTCGGAGTGGCCCGACGCACCGGTCAGCGCCCTGCCCACGCTTCGCATGGCGCTGCGGGACGGGCGTACGGATCTGTGGCCCGCCGGCACAGCCCTCGAACCCGGACTCGCGGGCGTCGGCACCGGAGGGCTGGCCGTGCTGCCGCTCCCCGCCAAGGGCGGGGTCGCCGGCGTGTGCGTGGTCGGCTGGGATCGGCCGCACCACTTCGTCCCCGAGGAGCGGTCCCTGCTGACCGCGACCGCGGCGCTGGTCGGGCAGGCACTCAAGCGCGCGCACGCACACGACGCCGAGCAGGAGCTCGCGACGATGTTGCAGCGCAGTCTGCTGCCCCGGCGCCTCCCCCAGTTGCCCGGGGGGACGGCAGTCGCCCGCTATCTGCCCGCCAGGCGGGGACTGCAGGTCGGCGGCGACTGGTACGACGTCATCGCCCTCTCCGAGAGGCGGGTGGCGCTGGTCATCGGTGACGTGCAGGGACACAGTGCCGGTGCCGCGACGATCATGGGTCAGATGCGCACCGCGGTCAGGGCGTACGCCGTGGAAGGTCATCCGCCCGACGTGGTGGTCTCCCACGCCAACCGTCTGCTCGTCGGCATGGAGACCGATCTGTTCGCCACCTGCTGCTACGCCGAGCTGGACATGGAGGAGGGCAACACGCTGTTCGTCCGGGCGGGGCACCTCTCACCGCTGGTGCGCCATCCCGACGGAAGCACCGAGGAGGTGATTGCCGAGGGCGGGCCCCCGCTGGGCATTCTCGCGGACGCGGAGTTCCCCCTGACCGCTCTCGCGCTGGCCCCCGGCACGGTGCTCGCCCTGATCACCGACGGGCTGGT
Source organism: Streptomyces spinoverrucosus (assembly GCF_006539505.1). Classification (GTDB taxonomy): domain Bacteria; phylum Actinomycetota; class Actinomycetes; order Streptomycetales; family Streptomycetaceae; genus Streptomyces; species Streptomyces spinoverrucosus. The sequence continues at coordinate 400,107 of NZ_BJND01000008.1, read as the reverse complement.
CGAGGCCTCGGACCTGCCCCTGGACGAGGGCATGCGCCGGACGCGCACCGCGCTCGCCGCGGCCGATCCGGCGGACCCGGGGCGGATGGCCGACGCGCTGCTCGGCGACGTCGGCCGTCGTGAGGACGACGTGGCGCTGTTGCTGCTGCGCTACGACGGCATGAAGATCCGGCCGATCCGGGCGGGCTGGGCGGTGTGGCGGCTGCCCGACGCCGTGATGCACGCCCGCCGGTTCACCGCGCGCACCCTGCGTCGCTGGCAGGTCGAAGACGCAGCCGACGCGGTGCTGCTCGTGGTGTCCGAACTGGTCACCAACGCCCTGGTGCACACCCAGGGTCCGGTCCGCCTCGACCTGGTGCTCGGCGGGAACCGGGTACGGGTCTCCGTGAGCGACTCCTCACCGCGTGCGCCCGCCAAGCCGGTGATCGTGGACTGGGAGTCGACCGGTGGCCGAGGCCTGCTCCTGGTCGAAGCGGTGTCGGAGTCCGTCGGCTCGGTGCCGGTGGCCGGCGGCAAACAGGTGTGGAGCGAGATCCTGGTGCGGCGGGGCGAGCCGGATCCCGCGGCCTCGGCGCCCCTGACGGAACGAGGGGGTCTGCCATGAGGCCTCGTATGCGACACGTCGTCGCCGCGCTCGTCGCCGGACTGATGACGATGTCCCTGGCGGCCTGCGGAGGAGACAGCGATGCGGACACGGACAGCTTCACCGTGGGCCTGCTGCTCCCGAGCAAAGCGATCCCCCGCTGGGAGCATTCGGACAAGCCGCTGATCGAGAAGCGGCTGAAGGAGCTGTGTGACCGCTGCACCATGGAGTACGCCAATGCCGAGAGCGACGCCAGGAGGCAGCAGCAACAGGTCATCTCCATGATCACCAAGGGTGTCAGCGTCCTGATCCTCGACGCCGCGGACACCAAGGCTCTCCGCTCCTCCATCCGGGAGGCACAGAGGGCAGGCGTCCCCGTCGTCGCCTATGACCGGCTCGCCGAAGGCCCGATCTCGGGTTATGTCAGTTTCAACGGTGCACAGGTCGGCAGGCTCCAGGCCGAGGCGCTCTTGAAGGCCATGGGCGAGGAGGCGAGCCGCGGGAGCGTCGTCATGATGAACGGCGACGCGACCAGCCCCAACGCGGCCTGGTTCCGGAGCGGCGCGATGTCCGTCCTCGCGGGCAAGGTGGAGATCGGCAGGTCGTACGCCACCCAGGGCTGGAGCACGGACAACGCCTACGCCAATATGTCCGCTGCCATCGCAGCCCTGGGCCCGGACCGAATCAGCGGCGTCCTGGCGGTCAACGACGCGGTTGCCGCCGGTGTCATCGCCGCTCTCAAGACTGCCGGTGTCCGGGACCTTCCTCCGGTCACGGGCCAGGATGCCGACCTCGACGCCGTGCAGCGCATCATCACGGGCGAGCAGTACATGACGGTGTACAAGCCCTTCAAGGCGGAAGCCGACGCGGCCGCCGCCATGGCCGTCGCCCTCGGGCGCGGCGAGAAACTCGACGACATCGCCACGACGACGACCGACAGCCCCACCACCAAGGGCGTCCCGTCGATCCTGCTCACTCCGAGGGCGGTGACCCGCGACAACATCGAACAGACCCTGATCAAGGACGGCGTGTACACCATCGACCAGATCTGCACCCCCAAGCTCCGGCAGGCCTGCTCCCAGGCCGGCCTCACCGGGTAGCGGGAGCCGGCCGGTCTCGCGGCGTCGCACTCAGGCCTGGGCGCAGTCCTGCCCGTTCAGCGTGAAGTCGTACGCCGGTGAGTTCTTGCCGCGCCAGGAGGCGAGGAAGCCGAAGGCGAGGCTGCCGTCGGCGGGGACGGCCTTGTTGTAGTCGGCGGCGGCGGCGGTGACGCGGGAGCCGTTCTGGGTGAAGCTCGCGTCCCACATCTGGCCGACCCGCTGGCCGTCCCGGAAGGTCCAGGCGACGCGCCAGTTGTCGAGGGCTTGCTCGGTGGTGACGGTGACGGCGGCCTGGAAGCCGTCGGGCCACTGTCCGACGAGGTCGTACGTGACGTGACAGGTCGTTTGCTCACCCTCCCCCGGCGACGGCCTGGTCTCCGTCGAGGTGTTGGACGATCCCTGGGGTTCCGGGTCGGTGCCCTTGTGGTCGGACGGCGGGGCGGGGGTCTCCTTGTCCGACGGCTCTGGGAAGTTCGGGGAGGGGGACGCCGACTCCGAGGGTGAGCGGGTGGCGACCGGCGGGGAGGGGCGGGGGTCGGCCACCGGCTGGCGGTCGGTGGCGTCGGCGGGTGGCGCGGCGCCGTCGCCGGTGCTGCCCTGCGGCAGCAGGGTGACGGCGAGGGCCAGCAGGGAGACCAGGACGGCGGCGACGAGCAGGCCGCCGCGCAGCACGCGCGCCCGGTCGGCACCGGCCGCCTCGTCGTCCGGGTCGAGCCCGTCGGGGCGGCCGGCGCCGAGGCGTACCTCGGCGGCGCGGCGGCGGCGCTCCAGGTAGGCGAGGCCGCCCCAGCCGATGACACCGCCGGCGAGGGCGCCGGGCAGGCCACCGCCGTGCAGCCGCAGGCAGGCCGCGGCCTCTGCGCACTGCACACAGCGGGCGAGGTGCCGGGAGAGGTCGTCGGGGGTGTCGGCGACCGGTGAGCGGGTGACGGCGTCGAGCAGTCGGGCGTAACTGCGGCACTGCGGGTCCATCGGCGTGTCGAGATGGTTGCGCAGGCAGCGGTCCCGGAACAGGCCGCGTACTTCGGTGAGTTCGTCGGGGACGCCGGTCGGGTCGAGGCCGAGGCGGCGGGCGACCACCGGGAGCGGCAGGGCCTCCACCTCGGCGAGCCACAGCAGTTCGGCGTCGGGTCCCTGCATGTCGCGCAGGGCGCGCAGGGCGAGTGGGCGGCGCAGTGGGGGGCCGGTGTAGCGGGCGGCGTTGTCGGAGTTGAGCCACAGGCGCAGTTCGGGGTCGAGCCGGTGGCCGTGGCCCTGCATCTCCCAGTCGGCCGCCGTGGTGCGTACGGCGGTCAGCAGCAGGGGTATGCGGGGCAGTCGGGGTGGGCGGCGGCCGGCGTTCCGGTGCGTTTCGGACTCGGCGGTGCGGGCCTCGCGTATACCGTGAGCGAACGCCTCCCGGGCGAGCTGGGTCGCGGCCGCGGATCCGGCCGTGCACAGGTCGGCGTACGACAGCACCGTGTCCCAGCACTCGGAGAACAGCGCCGCCTCGGTGGCGTCCTGGGGGGTCGGCAGGTCGGGCATGAGTCTCCTGCATCGTGCGAGGTCAACTCACCATAGGGACAAGGGGAGTTGTGGGGAACCTCGGGCAGGGCAAGAGCCTTTCACGCTTTCGACACAACTGACAAGCCGGGTATTCAAACTGCGGTGTCGTGGGCGGGGCGGGGCGGGGGCGTGCCGAGGTCCGGCGGCGGTCGGGGCGAGCGCGGCGGAGCAGGCGGGGCGGCGCGGGGATGGGCGCAGGCGCGCGCGGCGGGGTGGACGGGGACGCGCGCCGGGGGTCCGGCGGTGGTTGGGCGAGCGCGGCGGGGCGGGCGGGGATGGCCGGGGGCTGTTGGAGGAGGCCGACGGCGGGCGGGGGCGAGTGCGGCGGGCGGATCGCCAGGCGGGCGCGTTCACCGCGCGGCCCCCGCCCTCCGGCTGGGTGAAGGCGTCCCGCTCGGTCTGTGCCGCCGCCGTGCGCAGCGCCTGCCGGGTCTCCGGCAGGTCGGCGGTGTGCCAGGCGGCGAGGGCGAGCCGCATCGCGGTGCGCTGCTCGGTGGCCCGGGCCGCGACCCGGCGGGCCTCGGCCTCGTCGCGGCGCTGCGCGCGGCGGCGCGGCGCGGTGGCTGCGCTCCACGTACGGCGTCACCGTCGAGGGGCGGTCGGGACGAGTCCGGCGGGGCGGCCCGCTGCCGTCGGGATCGAGCGCGGCGTGGCGGGCGGCGCCGAGTTGTGGGGTGTGCCCGGTGTGCGGCGCCTCGACCACTCACCCGGCGTGGTCTGGTGCGTCCGCCGTAGCGCATGCCGTACGTCCCAGCCCGCCGTGCTGCACGTCTCGGCCGCAACGCCCTGTTGCCGCCCCGGATTACGCCTGCGCCGTCTCCTGCTGCGCCTCCCGTGCGGGCAGGCTGTCCATGAACGAGCTGACGGAGAAGACCGCGCGGCCGGGGCCGGGCGGGCCGTAGCCGGGCGGGGAGGTGAGGCCGAAGTCGTCCATGGTGGCGCGGTACGCCTCCAGCAACCGGATGTGATACTCCAGCGGCGCACCCTGCGGGTTGGCCTTGCCGAGCGGCGTGGTCGGCTCGGGGCACCACGTGGTGAACCGGGGCGTGATGCCGTGCGACATGAAGAAGCGCAGGCCCTCCGTGGTCGACGCGATGGCCTCGTCGACCGTGGTGAAACCGAACGGCTCCGCCATCTCCACGCCCGCCACGAAGTTGGGGATCACGTTGCGCGCGCCGAAGACCTCCGCCGAGTCGAGGATGCGCTTGTGCCACTCGTCGCGGCCGACATAGCGCTCCTTGCCGGGGCAGTACAGCTCGAACAGCCGCCGGTCCCACACCTCGTAGTTCGGGTGGTAGATCTGCACGCCGTAGTCCTTGAACCGCTGCACGTCGTCACGCGGCAGCGCCTGGGCCACCACCTTGCCGATCCACCGCCCCGGGAACCGCTCCTCGATGGCCTTGGCGTAGTGCCCGTAGAAGTCGGCTTCGTCCCGCCCGGCGACCGTCTTGGTGATCGCACCGCCGGTGAGCGTGTAGGCGGTGGACGCCTTGGCGGTGTCGTACCGGTCGATGATCTCCAGGGCCTCCAGGACCTCCTCGACGTCCTTCACCCCGGTGTACGGCCGCCCGGCCGCCTTGTGCTGGCGCCAGTTGTGATTGATGTCGCAGTACTGGCACTCCTCCTTGGCGCCGAAGTACTGACAGACACGGAAGACGGTCAGGTAGATCAGGTAACCCCACTGGATCGTCGGTGCCACCTCCATCACCGACTTCCCGTTGGACAGCGTGTGCCGGTAGTACTCCGGCATCGGCGGCACGCCCACATCAGCGATCCGCCCGCCGTCGAGGTACAGCCCGAGCATCCCGTCCTCGTCGGCGGCCACGCGGTACGGAGACGACGGGTTCACACGCACGGAGACGACGGTCCGCCGCAGGTCGTACGGCCCTCCGGTCAGGATGATCTCCTCCGGCGGGCGGCGCAGCGCGGCCTCGCCCAGCTCGGGCAGGGTGCCGTGGTCGAAGGAGAAGATGAAGTACGACTTCGGCTTGACCTCACCGCCCTCATTGTCGCTCAGCGCGGACGGGTCGAAGGCGACACCACCCCGGAGCAGGTCCTCTTTGAAGACGGCCTCCCGCGGCACATGCGGGAAGCGCTCCATCAGATCCTCGACGAGCGCGGTGCGGCTGCCCATCTTCGTGTCTCCTCCCAGTTCGGACGTACGACTCCTCACGGTATGCCCACTGCCTCCCGAGCCGTGCAGCCGGGTCCGGCAGGCATGTCCGAGGGTGATTTGCTGGACCCGACATGGACAACATTCGGCGGGGAGGGGCGACCGCATGACCGGTACCGTGACCAACTGGGCGGGCAACATCACGTACGCCGCCAAGGAGCTGCACCGCCCGCCCACGCTCGACGCGCTGCGCTCGCTCGTCGCGGACAGTGCGCGGGTGCGGGTGCTGGGCAGCGGGCACTCGTTCAACGAGATCGCCGAACCGGGCCCCGAGGGCATGCTGCTCTCCCTGGACGCCCTGCCGCCCGAGATCGACGTCGACACGGCGGCCCGCACGGTACGGGTCTCGGGCGGCGTCCGCTACGCCGAACTCGCCCGCCATGTCCACGCACACGGCCTGGCTCTGGCCAACATGGCATCCCTGCCGCACATCTCCGTCGCCGGATCGGTGGCGACCGGCACCCACGGCTCGGGGGTCGGCAACCCACCCCTCGCCGCCGCGGTGCGCGAGGTCGACCTGGTCACCGGCGACGGTACGACCGTCACGGTCGCCCGGGGCGAGGAGCGCTTCGGCGGCGCGGTCACCTCGCTGGGCGCACTCGGCGCCGTCACCGCGCTCACCCTCGATCTGCAGCCGTCCTACGACGTCGAGCAGTACGTCTTCACCGAACTGCCCCTGTCCGGGATCGACTTCGAGACCGTCATGGCGGCGGCGTACAGCGTCAGCCTGTTCACCGACTGGCGCGAGCCCGGTTTCCGGCAGGTGTGGGTCAAGCGCCGTACCGACCAGCCGCTGCCCGCCTTTCCCTGGGCAGCGCCCGCGACGCAGGCGCTGCACCCGGTGCCGGGGATGCCCGCGGTCAACTGCACCGAGCAGTTCGGCGTCCCCGGGCCCTGGCATGAGCGACTGCCGCACTTCCGCGCGGAGTTCACGCCGAGCAGCGGTGCGGAGTTGCAGTCGGAGTACCTGATGCCGCGGTCGTATGCCGTCGATGTACTGCATGCCCTCGACGCGATCCGTACGGTCATGGCGCCGGTCCTGCAGACCTGCGAGGTGCGCACGATCGCCGCCGATCAGCAGTGGCTGAGCCCCGCGTACGGGCGGGACAGCATGGCGGTGCACTTCACCTGGGTCGAGGACATGGCGGCGGTGCTGCCGGTGGTGCGGCGGGTGGAGGAGGCGCTGGAGGCCTTTGACGCGCGGCCGCACTGGGGGAAGGTGTCCGCGATGCCGGCGGCGGTGGTGCGCGAGCGCTATCCGCGGCTGGGCGACTTCCGGGTGCTGGCCCGGACACTCGACCCCAGCGGCACATTCGCCAACGCCTTCGTGCGGGACATCCTGGCGGCCTGAACCGGCCAGGACTCCCCCTGCGTCGCACTTTCTACACCCCCTTTCCTAACCCCTTGTCGAATGTTCCCCCAGCCCATAGCCTTGCGCCGCGCCGGTGCCGATGTCGTCCCGGCCTGAGCTGAAGGGATGGGGGTCGGCCCGGTGAAGCGCACATCACGTGACATCCGCACCGCGAACCGCTACGAGGTGCTGCGCCAGATCATCGCCGAGTCTCCCACCTCCCGGCAGGAGCTGGCCGCCGCGACCGGTCTGAGCCTCGCCACCGTCGCCACGCTGGTCGGCGAGCTGCTCGACCTCGGCATGATCACCGAGGTCGGTTTCGAGGACTCGGCGGGCGGCCGCCCGCGCGGGCTCGTGGCCGTCAACGCGTCCGGCGGCGCGCTGATCGGCGTCGACATCGCGGAAACGTACGTGCATGTCGAGCTGTTCGACCTCGGGCTGAACGTGCTGGCCCGCGCCGACGAGGACATGCGTCCCGGGGAGAGCCGCCCGGAGCAGGTGGTCGGCCATGTCGCCGCCGCGGTCGGCTCGGTGGTCGCGCAGGCCGGGGTCGAGGGCGCGCGCGTGCTCGGCGTCGGGGTGAGCGTGCCGGGGCAGGTGGACCGCGACACGGGCATCTCCGAGTACGCGCCGAACTGGGACTGGCACGATGTGCCGCTCCTCGACCTGCTCGCCGAGCACATCGCCTACCCCCTCTACCTGGACAACCCGTTGCGCGCCTGCGCGGTGGCCGAGCTGTGGTTCGGAGCGGCGCGGGGGCGTGGCGACGCGGTGGTGGTCAACCTGGGGACGGGGGTGGGCGCCGGGCTGGTCCTGGGCGGTGGGCTGCATCGCGGCGTCAGCAACAGCGCCGGCGAGTGGGGTCACACCACCCTCGTCCTGGACGGCCGGCTGTGCCACTGCGGCAACCACGGCTGCGTGGAGACCTACGTGGGCGCTCCCGGGATCATGCAGCACCTGCGTGAGCTGAGCCCCGGCAGTCCGCTGCTCCACCCCGAGGACCAGACGGCCACCATCGACGCCCTCGCCCGCGCGGTCGCCGCGCTCGACCCGGTGGCCCTCAAGGTCGTCCGGGACACCGCCCGTTACCTCGCCGCCGGGATCGCCGACCTGGTCAATCTCCTCAACCCCGAAGTGGTCGTGCTCAGCAGCTGGGTAGCGGCCACGCTCGGCGAACCTCTCCTCGCCGAAGTGCGCGAAGCCGTTTCCCGGCACGCGCTGCGGCGGCCGCTGGCCGCCACCGAGATCGTCCTCTCCCCGATCCCCACCGACCCGGTCTCCCTCGGCGCGGCGACGTTCGCGCTCGAAGGCGCCCTGCAGTCCGTCGGGCAGAGGAACGGCAAGCGCACCACCACCCCCGCGAGGAGCCGTACCGCGCCGTCTTCATGACGACGGTCCGTTGGGTGGCCTGCCGAACCGTCACGTCCGGCATTCCGAACGCTACGCAACGTTTCGAACAGACTTCGTTCGACCCCTTGCCGAAGCCTTAGCCGAAGGTTAGCGTCCCGCACCGCACCTTCTGAACGAGCCGCAGCCGCACAAGAGACAAGGACGTCAGCATGTCGGCATTCAGCAAGAGCAACTGGGACCGCCGATCCGTACTGCGCGCCGCCATGGGCCTGGCCGCCGCCGGCGGGCTGGCAGCCTGTGGGAGCAACAACGGGCGGGGCGGCGGAGCTTCGGGCGACGCTCTCGTGCAGTACTTCCACGCGTACGGCGAGGCGGGGACCGAGCAGGCCATCAAGAAGTACGCGGCCGCCTACGACAAGGCGAACGTGACCACCCAGTGGATCACCGGGTCGAACTTCGAGAGCAAGCTCTTCGCCAGCCTGCTCACCGACAACGCGCCCGACCTCTTCGAGTTCCACCCACAGATCCAGCTCGTCACGAGCGGTCAGGTGCTGGACCTCACCGACATCGTCGAACCGGTCAAGGACGACTTCAACCAGGCCGACATCCAGTCGCACACGGTGGACGGCAAGATATACGGCGTCCGCATGATCGACGACCCGCAGTTCTTCTTCTACCGCCCCTCGCTGTTCGAGAAGGCCGGCGTCGAGGTGCCGCAGACCCTCGACGAGTTGATCGAGGTCGCCGCCAAGCTCACCACGGACAAGGTGAAGGGCGTGTACCTCGGAAACACGCTGCAGGCTGTGATCCGCCCGATGATCTGGGCGGCCGGAGCCGACACCCTCGACGAGAACAACCGGATCGCCTACCACACGGACGGGGTCGTCGAGGGCCTGAAGAAGATGCGCAAGCTGTTCACCAGCGGCGATCTGCTCCTCGACGCCCCGGCCGACTACTGGGACCCCTCCGCCCTCAACCAGGGCCTGACCGCGATCCAGTTCTGCGGTATGTGGGCGATGCCGGCGATGCAGCAGACGCTCGGCGACGACCTCGGGGTCTTCCCGTTCCCCCAGGTCACCGACGCCGGCAAGCCCTCGGTCTACAACGGCGGCTGGTCGATGTTCGTCAACGCCAAGAGCGACAAGGCCGACGAGGCCAAGGAGTACGTGAAGTGGCTGTGGATCGACCAGAAGGAGTACCAGGAGGACTGGGCGCTGTCCTACGGCTTCCACGTCCCGCCGCGCACCTCGATCGCCGAGAGCGCCGACAAGCTGAAGTCGGGGCTGCCGGCGGAGGGCGTCAAGCTCTTCACCGACTACGGGCACTTCGACAACATCGGGTGGACCCAGGCCATGATCAAGGCGACGGAGGACGTCTTCGCGGACTGTGTGCGCAAGGACGGTGACCCGGAGGCCGCGCTCGACAAGTGCGACAAGGCCGTCAACACCGAACTGAAGAAGCTCTTCGGATAGACCGCCGGACGGACCGCGACATGTCGACGACCACCACGCGCGGCCTCGCGCGCCCCGCCCCGGCCAAGTCCTCCGGGACCAGGCCGCGGCGGGGTCTGCGGGGCAACAGCACCTTCAACTTCTGGCTCTTCACCGGGCCGTTCCTCATCGGCCTGCTGATCTTCGTCTACGTCCCCATCGGCTGGAGCATCTGGCTCAGCTTCTTCGAGGCACGCTTCACCGTCACGCCCGACAAGTTCATCGGGTTCGACAACTACCGGCAGATGCTGGGGAACGGCAACTTCACCGGTTCCCTCCTCACCTTCACCGTCTTCGCCGCGATCATCGTGCCCACCACCTGGGCGCTGTCGCTGGGCCTGGCCCTGATGGTGAACCGGTTGCGCTTCATGCGGGCGTTCTTCCGGTCGGTGTTCTTCCTGCCGACCGCGTGCAGCTACGTCGCCGCCTCCCTGATCTGGAAGATGTCCATCTTCAACGGGGTGCGCTTCGGCCTGGCGAACACCGTCCTCGGCTGGTTCGGCGTGGAGAACATCGCCTGGCTTGCCAACCCCGACCCGCCGTGGTACTGGCTGGTCATCGTCACGGCACGGCTGTGGCTGCAGTCCGGCTTCTACATGATCCTGTTCCTGGCCGCGCTGCAGAACATCCCGGACGAGCTGTACGAGGCCGCCGCCATCGACGGCGCCAAGCCGGGCTGGCAGACCTTCCGGTACATCACGCTCCCGCAGCTGCGGGCCACGTCGACGGCCGTGATCCTGCTGCTGCTCATCGCGGCGTATCAAGCCTTCGACGAGTTCTTCAACCTCCTGTCGAAGACGACCTGGGGACGACCACCGCTGGTCGAGCTGTACTACACCGCCCTCGGCGACAGCCAGGACTACGGCGCGGGCAGTGCGGGCGCGGTGATCCTGACCCTGCTGATCTGCGCCGTCACCCTGCTCCAGGGCAAGATCATGGGTTTCGGAAGGGGTGACGAGTCCAAGTGACCTCCAAGACGGTCAAGGCGAGCAGCACCGCACGCGGCGCGCGCCGCGGTGGCGTCATGAGCTCCACCGGTCTCTACATCGCCATCGGTGTCGCCGCCCTCCTCTTCCTGATCCCGTTCTACGTCCTGCTCCGCAACGCCCTCTCCACCGACCCGGAGATCACCGGCGAGGACTGGAAGCTCTTCCCCACGGACATCCAGTGGGGCAACATCACCGAGCCGTTCGCCGACCCGACCGTGGACTTCGGCCAGGCGCTGTGGAACTCGGCGGTCGTCGGAGTCCTGCACACCGTCGGCATCCTCCTGGTGTGCTCCCTCGCGGGCTACGGCCTGGCACGCATCCCGTACAAGCACGCGAACAAGGTGTTCTACGCCGTCCTGTTCACCCTGATGGTCCCCACCGCCGTCACCTTCGTGCCGAGCTTTGTGCTGGTCTCGTCACTCGGTTGGGTGGACAGCTACCGGGGTCTCATCATTCCGGGCCTGTTCAGTGGTTTCACCTGTTTCCTCTTCCGGCAGTACTTCCTCGGGTTCCCGAAGGAGTTGGAGGAGGCGGCGCGTGTGGACGGGCTCGGCTACTGGGGTGCGTACTGGCGTGTCGTCGTGCCCAACTCGCTGAACTTCTTCGCGGCGATCGCGACGATCACGTTCATCAACGGCTGGAACGCGTTCCTGTGGCCGCTGGTGATCGGCCAGGACCCCAGCGCCTGGACCGTCCAGGTCGCGCTCTCCTCGTACATGACGAACCAGACCGTCAACTACCACCTGATCTTCATGGCCACCGCAATTTCCATCCTGCCCCTGGTGTTTGTGTTCCTCTTCCTCCAGCGCTGGCTGGTGCAGGGGATCGCGCAGACCGGCATCAAGGGCTGACCTAGGAGACAGATGTCCTTCCGCACGACAACGGCCATCCAGTACGTCGAGGACGTCGCGCCCGGCACCGGCGCCCTGCCGCCCCGCGCCTGGTACGCGTCCTCCGACGCCGCGTCCCTGTCCCTCAACGGCAGCTGGCGCTTCCGCCTGTCGCCGACCGCCGACGCCGAGGACGACTCCTTCGCCGAGCCCGGCTACGACGCCGGTGACTGGGCGGAGGTCGGCGTCCCCGGGCACTGGGTCCTGCAGGGCCATGGTTCGCCCATTTATACGAACCACCTGTACCCCTTCCCGGTGGACCCCCCGCACATCCCCACCGAGAACCCCACCGGCGACCACCTCCGCGTCTTCGACCTGCCCGACGGCTGGCCGTCGGACGGCGGCGTTACTGTCCGCTTCGACGGCGTCGAGTCGTGTGCCCGCGTCTGGCTGAACGGCACGGAGCTAGGCGAGTTCAAGGGCTCCCGCCTGCCGCACGAGTTCGAGGTCGGGCATCTGCTGAAGCCATCCGGCAACGTCCTCGCGGTCCGTGTCCACCAGTGGTCGGCGGGCTCGTACCTGGAGGACCAGGACCAGTGGTGGCTGCCGGGCATCTTCCGTGACGTCACCCTGCTGCACCGCCCGGCGGGCAGCGTGCGTGACTTCTTCGTCCACACCTCCTACGACCACCTCACCGGCGAGGGCACCCTGCGCGTCGACTCCGACGTCGACGGGCGGGTGTCCGTGCCCGCCCTGGACATCGATGTCGCGACGGGCGAGTCGGTGACGGTCCCGGTCGAACCGTGGTCGGCGGAGACGCCGAAGCTGTACGACGGTGAGCTGGTCACGGCGGGCGAGCGCGTGCCCCTGCGCATCGGCTTCCGTACCGTCGTACTCGAAGACGGCCTGATCAAGGTCAACGGCAGGGCGATCCTCTTCAAGGGCGTCAACCGGCACGAGTGGCACCCGGAGCGGGGCCGCGCGCTCGACCTGGAGACCATGCGCGAGGACGTGCTGCTGATGAAGCGGCACAACCTCAACGCCGTCCGCACCTCGCACTACCCGCCGCACCCGGCTTTCCTCGACCTGTGCGACGAGTACGGCCTGTGGGTCATCGACGAGTGCGACCTGGAGACCCACGGCTTCACCGAGCAGGCGTGGCGGGACAACCCGGTCGACGACGACCGCTGGACCCCGGCCCTGCTGGACCGCGCCGCCCGCATGGTCGAGCGCGACAAGAACCACCCGTCCGTCGTGTTCTGGTCCCTCGGCAATGAGGCCGGCACCGGGCGTGGGCTGACCGCCATGGCCGAGTGGATCCACGAACGGGACCCCGACCGGCTCGTGCACTACGAGGGCGACTGGAACTGCCGGGACACGGACGTGTACTCGCGGATGTACGCATCCCACGCGGAGGTCGAGCAGATCGGCCGGAAGCTCGACGGCGGCACCCACAAGCGCCGCGAGCTGCCCCTCATCCAGTGCGAGTACGGGCACGCCATGGGCAACGGCCCCGGCGGGCTCGCCGACTACCAGCGGCTGTACGAGGCGTACGACCGGCTCCAGGGCGGGTTCATCTGGGAGTGGATCGACCACGGCATCAAGCATCCCGAGCTGGGCTACGCCTACGGCGGCGACTTCGGCGAGGAGCTGCACGACGGCAACTTCGTCTGCGACGGGCTGATCTTCCCGGACCGGACGCCTTCGCCGGGTCTTGTCGAGTACAAGAAGGTCATCGAGCCGGTCGGCATCGACGGCGACGGCGCGGACGGCACCGTACGCGTGACCAACAAGTACGACTTCGCAGACCTGTCGGCGCTGGCCTTCGAGTGGTCGTACCAGGTGGACGGCGAGACGGTCGAGGCGGGCGCCCTGTCGGTGCCGGCGCTCGCGCCGGGCGAGTCGGCCGACGTCAAGCTGCCGGAGCCCCCGGCGGACGCGCAAGGTGCCGAAACCCAGTGGACGGTACGAGCGCTGCTGGCAGCGGACACCGTGTGGGGGCCGAAGGACCACGAGGTCGCGTGGGGCCAGTTCCCCGTCTCCGCCCGGCCGTTGCCCACGGTGGCCGCGACCGACCGCCCGACCACGAGCGATCGCCTGATCTATCTCGGCCCGGCCTCCTTCGACGCCCGCACGGGCGCGCTGAAGACCATCGGCGGCGTCGAGGTGACCGCCCCGCGCCTGGACGTGTGGCGGGCGCCCACCGACAACGACGACGGCGCCGAATGGCAGACCGACACCCGCTACGGGATGCTGTGGCGCAAGTACGGTCTGCACCGTATGCGGCACCGCCTGGACGCCGTGGAGTTGACCGACGACGCGCTGACGGTACGGACCCGGGTGGCGCCCGCCGCCTGGGAGGTGGGCCTCGCCACGGTGTACCGCTGGACCTCCGACGGCACCCGGCTGCGGCTGACCGTGTCGGTGACGCCGGAGGGCGACTGGACGGTACCGCTGCCCCGGCTCGGCATCCGGTTGGGGCTCGCCCAGGCGGACGCCGTGAAGTGGTTCGGCGGCGGTCCCGGCGAGGCGTACCCGGACACCAAGTCGGCTTCGATGCTGGGGCGTTGGCACTCCACCGTCGACGAGCTGCAGACGCCGTACGTCCGCCCGCAGGAGAACGGCGCCCGTGCCGACGTCCGCTGGGTGGAGCTCGGCGGGCTGCGGATCGAGGGCGACCCGGAGTTCTGGTTCACCGCCCGACGCTGGACGACCGAACAGCTGGACACCGCCCGGCACCGCACCGACCTCACGCCGGGCGACACAGTGTGGGTCAATCTCGACCACGGCCAGCACGGCATCGGCTCGCAGTCGTGCGGCCCGGGCCCGCTGCCGCAGTACTTCCTGCCGGCGGAGCCCGCGGAGTTCTCCTTCGTCTTCTCGGAGATCAATTGAGTGGCAGTATCGAGGTCCGGGGCCTGACCCGGACCTTCCACACCACGGTGCGGCGTCCCGGCCTGGCCGGGGCGCTGCGCTCCCTCGTCAACCCGGAGCGGGTCGCCAAGCACGCCGTCCTCGACGTCTCCTTCGACGTCGCCCCCGGTGAACTCCTCGCGCTGCTCGGCCCGAACGGCGCCGGGAAATCGACCACCATCAAGATGCTCACCGGCATCCTCACCCCGACGGCCGGTGAGGCCCGGGTCGCGGGGGTAGTGCCGTACCAGGAGCGGGAGCGCAACGCCCGCAACATCGGCGCCGTGTTCGGGCAGCGCACCCAGCTGTGGTGGGACCTGCCCGTGCGTGAGTCGTTCGCGATCCTGCGGGACATCTACGAGGTGCCGAAGGCCGAACACGCCGCGCGGCTCAAGGAGTTCGACGAGCTCCTTGATCTCTCCTCCTTCTGGGACACGCGCGTACGTCACCTCTCCCTCGGCCAGCGGGTGCGCAGCGATCTGGCCGCCGCCCTGCTGCACGACCCGCCGGTCGTCTTCCTGGACGAGCCGACCATCGGCATGGACGTGGTGGTCAAGGAGCAGGTGCGGGAGTTCCTCCGCAACCAGGTGGAGGAGCGCGGCCGTACGGTCCTGCTGACCACGCACGACATGACCGAGGTCGAGCGGCTCGCCGAACGCGTCGTCCTCATCAACCACGGCCGGCTGATGCTGGACGGCACCCTCGAGGAGATCCGCCGCAAGTTCGGCTCCACCTGGCAGGTGCGGGCCACGCTCGCCGACCCGCACGCCGAGGTCGTACCGCCGCCGGGCATCGCGTTACTGCGGCACGACGGCCCCCGGGTCGTCTTCGGACCCGACGGGCCGGACGCGCCGACCGTGCACCAGGCGCTGAAGGCGGTCATCGAGCGGTTCGAGGTGACCGACATCGGCATCGACGAGGCGGACCTCGAAGACGTGATGCGGGCCGCGTACGTCCAGGCGACGGGGGACGCCTGATGGCCATGGTGCACGCCTGGCGCGCCGCCCGCGTCACCCCGCTCGGCGAGCTGCACGCCCCGCCCCGCATGACCGCCGTCCTGCTGCGGCTGAGCGTGCAGGTGGTGCTGGTGTGGTCGTTGTGGCGCGGCCTGTACGCGCAGACCGGCACCACCGCCGGACTCGACCGGGACCAGGCGGTGACGTACGCGGTGCTCGCCGTACTCGCCTCCCGTCTGCGGGAGTTGGACCAGTACACGGGCCGGGACACCGTGCTGCAGCACATGCACTTCGGGACGATCGTCTACTGGTACCTGCGCCCGCTGCCGCCGCAGCGGTACTACGCCCTGCGCGCCCTCGGCGAACAGCTCTACGGGCTGGCGTGGGCGCTGGGCGGCTACGCGGTCTGCCTGGCCGTGGGAGCCGTGGAGCCCCCCAGGTCGGCGGCCGTGGCCGGGGTGTTCCTGCTGAGCATGCTGCTCGGCCAGTGGGTCCTGTACTACGTCATGCTCGTCCTGGACCAGCTGTGCTTCTTCACGCTCCGCAACAACGCCGCGATGCTGATCCTCCTCTTCGCGCAGAACCTGCTGGCCGGGGTGTACGCGCCGCTGTGGTTCTTTCCCGACTGGTTCATCACGATGAGCGCCTTCCTGCCCTTCCAGGCGACGCTGAGCGTGCCGCTGTCGCTGTACGTGGGCCGGATTCCGTTGTCGGACGCGGCGCTCCAGATCGCCGTACAGGCCGCCTGGGTGGTGGCGTTGGCGCTGTTCACCCGGTGGGTGTGGCGGCGGGCCGCGCAGCGCGTGATCTCGCAGGGAGGCTGAGATGTCGCTGAAGGCTCTGCGCATCGTGTGGCGCGTCACCGCCCTCAACTTCCGTGCGCAGTTGGAGTACCGCACCGAGTTCTTGCTGATGGTCGCGATCGGCGCGGTCTGGCAGGTGTCGGTGATCGTGTTCGCGACGGTGCTGCTGACCCGGTTCACCGGGATGGGCGGCTGGGACAGCTCGGACGTGCTGCTGATCCCGGCGACGCGGATGCTGGCACACGGGCTTTTCGTCCTCTTCCTGGGACGGATGCACTGGGCGGGCCGGCAGATCCAGGAGGGCAGGATCGATGTCTACCTGCTCCGCCCCATGCCGGTCCACCGCCAGGTCCAGCTCGCCTACTTCCCCACCAACGCCATCGGCGACCTGACGGTCGCGGCCGGCCTGATGGTGGGCGCGCTGTCGCGCAGCGACCTCGACTGGACGGCGGGCCGCATCACGTACCTGATCGCGGCCGTGCTCGGCGGCATGCTCCTGGAGGCCGCCCTGTTCACGGTCGTGGCCTCGGCGGCGCTGCGCTTCCCGGCAGCCGACTACTGGGGCCGCTGGCTGGAGGAACTCCTCGGCACGTTCGGCAGCTACCCGCTCAACGTCCTGCCGAGGGCGGTGGGCGGCCTCCTGACGTACGGCCTCCCCCTCGCCTTCGTCGCCTACTTCCCGGCGGCCGTCCTCACCGGCCACGACACCGCCGTCCCCTACTGGCTGGCGGCGGCCTCGCCCTTGCTGGGCCTACTGGCGTACCTGGGGGCGCGCCTGTTGTGGCGGTGGGCGTTGCGGCACTACAGCGGGGTGAACGGCTGACGGCCACACCGACGCGCTTCTGCACGCCCACGTGTGACCTGATCAGAGCGCACGTGCCCGGTTCGTGATGCCGGACGTCGTCTCCGGGAGGACGACCTGGCCCGTGACGAACTCGCTCCACAGCCCGAAGCGCAGCTTCCCGTGCTTGGTCCCGGTCAGGGTCGCGAAGCTCGCCGGGCCGTGCGTGGCGCCCCAGGTCAGTTCGAAGCGGCGGGTGCCGACCCGCTGCTGCGGCGGTACGGGCGTGGGCGGGACGATCTCGTCCAGGGCCCAGCGGTAGCCGCGGTCGCGGTAGGGCTTGGTGACCTTCTCCCAGGTCAGTTCGAGGATCGTGCCGCTCGCCGGGATGACGACGAGGGCACCGCGCAGGCCGTTCGCGTGCCGGGTGTTGAAGGCGTAGACGTCCGCCGTGCCCTCCGGGTAGAGGTGGCTGGTGCCCCGGCCGACCTGGGAGCTCTCGGGGCAGGCCGCCGTACCGCCCTGCTCGATGGTGGAGCGGGCGCAGACCGGGAAGTCGTCCGGGTGGAAGCGCAGCGACTCGTCGAAGAGGAACACGAAGCGGCGGGGCGCGGCCGGCGGTCCTGCGGGCTCGGCGCGGCTCGTCCGGTCGAACGCCACGCGCACCCCGTCGCCGCCGTCGCCGGTGACGCCCACCCTCAGGAAGTCGACGTTGCGCGGTCCGGCCACGTCCGGTTCGTACGGCCGCTCGGGTCCGCCGGGCGTCGGGTCCGGCGGCGCCTTCCCACCGCCCTCGGCTCCCCAGGCCGGTCCCGCCAGCACCGCCGACAGCGCGACACCCAAGCACATCAACCGTCGTAGCACGCCCCTGCTCCCCTCACGTCCGTCCGGGATCCGCTGCCCTCATGGTCACCCGCCCGGCCCCGCGCTCCCAGGCCCTCCTGGACCCTGGGACGCCGAGACCCACCCACGGCGACAATGAACCCATGGAGCCAGTACGGGAGTTGGGTGAGTTCCTGCGGTCCCGGCGGGCGCGGATCCGCCCGGAGGACGTGGGGTTCGCCTCGGGGTCGGGGCCGCGTCGGGTGCCGGGCCTGCGCCGGGAGGAGGTCGCGCATCTGGCGGGTGTGAGCGTCGACTACTACGTACGGCTGGAGCAGGGCCGCAATCGCGGCGTCTCGGACGCGGTCCTCGGCGCGGTGGCCGACGCCCTGCGGCTGGACGCGGACGAGCGGGAGCATCTGGTCCGGCTGGCCCGGCCGGACCGCACGTCGGGGGCGCCCGGCGACCGCAGCGCACGCCCCGGGGTGCGGCAACTGCTCGACTGGATCGCGGCGCCGGCCCTCGCGGTGGGCCACCGGCTGGACGTCCTCGCCTGGAACCGCCCGGCCTGCGCGCTGATCACGGACTTTGCCGCGCTGCCGCGGGCCGAGCGCAACATGGCCCGTCTGCACCTGCTCAACGACGAGATCGGCAACCGCTATCCCGACCGCGACTTCATCGCGCAGGAGGCGGTGGGCCATCTGCGGATCGCCGCCGGACGCCATCCACGGGACGCGGAGCTGCACTGGCTCATCGCCGAACTCACCGAGAAGTCACCGGAGTTCCGTCACCACTGGGAGCGGCACGCCGTACGCACCAAGTCCTTCGGGCACAAGCGGCTGCTGCACCCCGAGGCCGGCCCGCTCACCCTCGCGTACGAGCTCACCCACTTCCCGCACGACCCCGATCTGAGCCTGCTCGTCTACACGGCGGCCCCGGACACGCCCGAAGCGGAGGCGCTCCGCGTGATGGCCAAGGCGTGACCGGGGCGGCAACCGTGTTTCAGTGGTCGGCGCAGCAGGGGGTCGGGTCCGGAACCTCGAACGGCACGAGCGTGCCGCCCACCGCGGGCATCACGGCCAGGACCAGCTCACCGTTCTGCCACTGCGGGCGTACGTGGTCCCGGGTGACGACAGCGGCTTCCGGCGCCGTTTCCCCACTGGCGCCCAGGACCGTCACGCGGTCGATCGCGGAGCGGGACAGCAGCTCCGAGATCGACAGCGTGCCGGTGAGCTCGGCCGCGCCCGGGTAGAGCACGGCGCGGCCGACCTCGTCGGGGGCGCCGTCCGTCACCTCGTAACCCTTGGCCGTCAGCCACTCCCGGGCCGTCAGCGCAGCCGCCTCCGACTCCATCGCGAAGGACAGCACGACCCGGGGCCGCTCGTCCCGGACGAGGTGCGTGCAGCCGAACGTGCCCTCGGGGAGGGCGAGTTCGGCCGCCAGCGTCAGCAGCAGGTGGTCGGCCGGGCGCAGTTCCTTCAGGCCCGCGTCGACGGTGAGGACGTACGGCGTCACGAGGGCAGGACCCACACCGGGTTGGAGTAGAACCACAGGTCCTGCCACGGGTCGGCGTCGCCCACGACGTCCAGGACCGGGCCCGCCGGGTCGACGGCCGCGCCCATCGGGCCGACGCCGGTGCGCTTGCCGTCGGTGCCGCGCAGGCGGACGTAGACCGGGCGGTCGACCCGGCCGAGGTCGTACGACAGCCGGACCGTGCCCGTCGACTTGTTGATCTCGTACGACTTGACGACCTTGGCCGTCGGCGCGGTGAACGTGTCCTTGTCCTTTACCTCGCCCGTGACATCGCCCTGGATGACGTCCACGCGGGCCAGTGTCGGGACGAAACCGGCCCAGTTGGGGCCGCCGGCCAGCGCGACGTCGACCGTCAGCGTGACCTTCGTGCCCTTGCGCACGTGCAGTGCGCCGCCCAGCGTGGCCCAGCGGCTGCCGCCGGACACGCGGACGTCGAGGCCGCTGAGCAGCTGGCCGTGGTCGACCCAGATACGGCCGGCGCGGATGCCGTCCATGACGGCGGCGTAGTTGAAGCCGTCGGCGCCGACGTGGGTGCGGCTGTAGTAGCCGGGCCAGTAGTCGCCCTGGGTGAGGTCGATCTTGCCGCCGTAGACCGGGTCCTCGTACTTGCCGTTGGCGTTGAAGTCGCTGCCCGGGCCGCGTACGGCGGTGTCGGCGTAGTTCTGGTGGGAGTCGGAGTTGGCGGTGATCCACCAGGGCTTGCCCTCGGCGAGGAGGCTGTCCCACAGGCCGCCGACGGTGGAGGTCATCCAGTCGAAGCCGCCCCAGGTGCGGTAGCTCTCCGGCGGATAGCCGGGGAAGGAGTTGGCGCTGGGGTTGTTGTCGTAGATGCCGCGCGCCCGGCCCATCCCGAGCGGCGCGGCGATGCCGCCCGCCTGGTGGCCCGGCGCGCCCTCGAAGCCGACGGCGATCTGGTGGCTCGCGGGCGTCGCGTCACGCCAGGCGCGTATCTCGTGCGGGGAGTCGACACCGCGCCGCGCCGGGTGGTTGGCGAGCATCAGCGCGTCCTTGACCTTGCGCCGCTTCACCTGGTCGGACAGGAAGGCCAGGCCCGCGATGGCGAGCGCCTCGTTGGCGGGGGTGGAGGCGGAGGCGCCCTTGACCGAGCCGTCGTAGTCGTTCTCGAACTGCTTGAGGACGGAGACCTCGTTCTTGCCGGGGTGCACGAAGACCGTGCCGTGCTCGGCGGCCGGGATGTTCCACTCCAGGCCCTGGAAGACGAGGGTGTCCTCGTACGCCTCACGGGCCTCGCGGATGTCCGGGTTGACCTTCTCGACGCCGATCTTGGCGTGGGTCGCGTTGCCGTGGTCGGTGATGACCAGCCAGTCCATGCCGTACATGGCGCCGTGGCGGACCTGGTCGACGACGCGGTACTTGCCGTCGTTGCTGTACTGGGTGTGGATGTGGTGGTCGCCGGCCAGCCACAGGAAGCCCTTGCCGCGGCGGCCGGTCGAGGGGGCGGAGGCGGCGGCCGGGGACGCCGCGAGCACGCTCGACGCGGCCAGGCCCGCGCCCAGCAGACCGGCGCGGCGCAGCAGGGAGCGGCGCGACTGCTGCTCGGGGCTCAGGGCCTCGTCGGGCACGGAGGTGTCGAAGGCGGCGGGCAGGGCCGCGTGTTCGTGGTCATGGTCGTGGTCGTGACCGTGGTGATGGTGATGCCCGTGTCCGTGGCTGTGCCCCATGTGCCCTGCCCCTCCTGATTGCCGCTGCCTTCTGCGGCCGCCTTCTTCGGCACTGCTGTGCCGCGTGAGGAGAATCGAGGCAGAAGATGAATAGTCAACGAATCGCGGGTGAGCGCCGGGCGTCCCTGACACGGCCGCTCGCCTCGGCACCGACAGTTTCCCCAACTACCCTTGTACGTAACCGAAGTTGCCATGACGCTGAGCAGCGCTGATCTTCCTCCCCGTATACCTGACGGAGACCCCCCATGAGAAGACTCATCGGCGCCCTCACCGCCGGCGCGCTGGCCGTGGCCGGACTCGTCACCGCCGCTTCGACGCCCGCGGCGGCGGCCACGACCGGCACCTTCAACGTCCTCACCTACAACATCGCGGGCCTGCCGCTCGGCCTCGGCGACAGCGACCCCGAGACCAACACCCCGCTGATCGGGCAGCGGCTCGGCGCGTACGACATCGTGAACGTCCAGGAGGACTTCAACTACCACGCGTCGCTGTACGCCAACGACAACCACCCGCACCGCACCGCGACCAGCGGCGGCGCCGGGTTCGGCGACGGCCTCAACACGCTCTCGGACCACCCCTTCGAGGACTTCCAGCGGGTGAAGTGGAACAACTGCACGGGCACGAACTGCCTGACCCCCAAGGGATTCTCGCTCGCTCGTGTCCGCCTCGCCGAGGGGGTCTTCGTCGACCTCTACAACGTCCACACCAACGCGGACGCGACGGACGACGCCCTGGCCGCCCGGCGCGCCAACATCGAGCAGCTGTCGGACTTCATCCAGGCCAACTCCGCGGGCAACGCGGTGATCGTCATGGGCGACACCAACACCCGTTACACGCGGACGGGCGACAACATCCGCACGCTCATCGCCGAGAACGGCCTCAAGGACCCGTGGGTCGACCTGGTCAAGGGCGGTACACCCCCGGCGCAGGGCAGCGAGGCGCAGGTCTGCGACGCGGCCGCCCCGACCAATGACTGCGAGGTCGTCGACAAGGTCCTCTACCGCGGCAGCGACCTCGTCGGCCTCGACGCCACCCGCTACAACAACGAGTGGGCGAAGTTCCTCCGCTCCGACGGCGAGCACCTCTCCGACCACTTCCCGCACACGGTCGACTTCTCCTACACCGTCAACCCGTCCCTGAAGGCCAGCGACTTCTTCGGCGGCCCGCACGGCACGGCGTTCAACGACGCGGACGACCTCCCGGCGGCCCCCTCGCCCCGCACGCTGACCCTGCGCGGCGCCGCCCGCCTGGACGCGGTTTCGCTCACGCACGACGGCGGTACGGTCCTGTCGCACGGCGGTACGGGCGGCACGGCGACGACGCTGACGCTGGGGTCGGGTGAGCACCTCACGTCCGTGAAGCTGACGCAGGGCCAGAAGGACGGCCGCACCCGGATCTTCTCGGCCGCGTTCACCACGGACAAGGGCCGTACGCTCACGGCCGGTACGGCGACGACCGCGACCAGGACGTTCACGGCCCCGTCCGGCTGGCAGATCGTCGGCTTCACGGGCCGCGCGGGCGACGAGATCGACAAGCTGGGGGTGCTGTACGCGCCGATCGGCTGACCTGGCCTTCGCTGTGGAGGAGTACCCCCTGGAGGTGCCCCCCGGGACTACCCCTAGGCAGTAACCTAATACCCCTAGGTCCGCAAAGGGGGTACTCCATGGCCAGAGCCGGTCTGACCACCGACCGCCTCGTCGCGGCCGCCGCCGACCTCGCCGACGAAGTCGGTTTCGACCACGTCACGCTCTCCGCGCTGGCCCGGCGCTTCGGCGTCAAGGACGCGAGCCTGTACTCACACGTCCGCAACCTCCAGGACCTGCGCACCCGCCTGGCGCTGCTGGCGGGCGGCGAGATGATCGACCGGATCGCGGCGGCGGTGGCGGGGCGGGCCGGGAAGGACGCGCTGGTCGCCTTCGCCGACGCCTACCGGGAGTACGCGCTGGCGCACCCGGGCCGGTACGCGGCCACCCAGATCCGCATCGACCAGGACCTCGTCGCCGACTCCCCCGCACTGCTCCGTACCGCCGAGATCACCTACGGCATGCTCCGCGCCTACGACCTCGAAGAACCCGACCTCACCGACGCCGTCCGTCTCCTGCGCGCCACGTTCCACGGCTACTGCGCTCTGGAGGCGGCCGGCGCCTTCGGTGCCCCACGCGACGTGCAGGCGTCATGGGACAGGGCCATCGACGCGCTGCACGTGGCGTTGGAGCACTGGCCGCACCCGGTGGGTGCGGATCGTCACTGGGCGTAGAACGTGGCGTCTGCCCGGTCGGTGGTGGTGCTCGGGGTCTGGACGTACAGCAGGTACTCGTAGTGGCGGAGGTAGCGGCCCGGGTAGTTGTACGACTCGTACGAGATGCCCGCCGAGTCGGCCAGGCCGGCCCGCCGGAAGAACGTGGCGTCGGAGGCATACTGCGCCGTGCCGTCGTTCTTCTCCAGCCACACCTCGAAGTTCTTGTGCCGCAGGTAGTGGCCGGGGAAGTTGGTGGACTCGAGGGAGACCGTGCCGCTGCCGGTCAGGCCGGGGACGACCCGGAACTGCGAGTCGGCGAGCGGGCTGACGTTCGCCTCGATCCGGGCGCGGTAGTCCCAGTGGCGGATGAACCGGTCCGCGAAGTTGTAGGACGAGAAGCGCTGCGGCGTGACCCCGTCGGGCACCGGGATGCCGAAGTCGGGCGTGCCGTCGGCCTTCCAGTACAGCTTCTGGACGCGGGTGCGGCGGTTGGGGTCGTTGAGCGGGTCGCCGGTGATGTCCTTGTAGTTGCGGTCGTGGTAGACGAGGATGTCGCTCTTGCCGTCCTCGGAGACGGTGAAGGAGTTGTGGCCCGGGCCGTACTGGCCGGTCGCGGCGTTGCTGGTGAACACGGGCGTGGAACTCTTGCTCCAGTTCGCCGCGTTGAGCAGGTCGGCGCTCGCGGAGGCGGACAGCAGGCCCAGGCAGTAGTTGCTGTCGGTGGCGCTGGCGGAGTACGACATGAAGACCTTGCCGCCGCGCTGGATCACTGCCGGGCCCTCGTTGACCTTGTAGCCGACCGTCTCCCAGGAGTAGGTGGGCCGCGACAGCATCACCGGAGTGCCGGTGATGGTCCACGGGTTGGCCATCTTCGCGAGGTAGATGTCCGTGTTGTTGCTCACGGACGGGTCGCGCTGGGCCCAGGCCAGATAGCGCACGCCGTTCACCACGAAGGTCGTGGCGTCCAGGGAGAAGCTCTCCCACTGCGTCTTGATCTGGCCCTTCTCCGTCCAGGTGGCGGTCAGTGGGTTGGCGCCGGTGCCCTCCAGGACGTACATCCGGATCGCCCACACGTCGTTGGTGGCGCCGGCGGCGAAGTAGACGTACCACTTGCCGTCGATGAAGTGGATCTCCGGCGCCCAGATGTGCGCGCCCATCACCCCGCTTGCGTGCTTGGTCCAGATGGTCACCTCCTGGGCCGTGGACAGCCCCTGGATGGTGGTCGCCCGGCGCAGCACGATGCGGTCGTACTCGGGGACGGTCGCGGTGAAGTAGTAGTAGCCGTCGGTGTGTTTGAAGATGTGCGGGTCGGCCCGCTTCTCCGCGATCGGGTTGGTGTAGGTCACGGCGGGGGACGCGGGGACAGCGGCCTGCGCGGGGGAGCCCGGTGCGACGAGGCAGGCCGCGAGGGCGACCAGCATCGCCAGGAGCAGGCGAACGGCGTTACGTCTCAAGGGAGTTCTCCAGATCCGGTCAGGTCGTCGGTACGAGGCGCCACTGCTGGCAGCTGTTGTTCAGCCACGTCCACTGCCGTACGTCGGTGCCGTTCGCGGTGCCGCAGTCGGCCGGCGAGGTGGGGTATTCGAGGCATACCAGACCACCCCTGTCCGTAATCTCGAACGTGGTTCGTGAATTCGGTCAGAAGATAGGAGGGGGGCATGCCCGCGTCAATGGTTTCGACAGATGGCCGATCTTTACCTGCCCGTGGCAGCATGATCCGACTTGATGAGCGGCACATCCCGTGTGAGCTCCCGGAACCCGACGCTGTAGTACAGCCCGCGGGTCTGGGGGTGCCCCGGCGCGCCCAGGCAGGCGACCGTCATATGAGTGGCCCCGGCCGCCCGCGCCAGATGCATTCCGTGCAGAAGCATCGCCCTTCCAAGCCCCCGACGCCGGTAGTCCGGGTGCGTCCCGACCGGCTCGAACTCGGCGGTCTTGTTCGCCTCGTCGAGCCACATGATCGTCGAGGATGCCATCGTCCCGTCCGGCGCCTCCACCAGAATGTGCAGGTCGCCGCGGTACCCCGCCGTCTGCCGGACGCCCTGGTAGCCCTCGGCCGTGTACGTCGAGGGAGCCCAGGCGTCCAGATGGGCCTGGACCGCGGCCTCCGGCCCGGCCTCGTCGGCGGTGCGGAACCGGAATCCGTCCGGCAGTACCGGCTGTTCCACGTCGGTGAGGTAACGCTCGTTGAGCTGGGTCCAGGACCCGGCGTCGCCGAGCGAGGCCGGGTCGGTCTCATAGCCGTGCGCCGCCCATCGCTGCAGGGCGAACTCATCGGCGGCGCTCGGCATCACCGTACGGTCGAGGTCCGCCGCCGTACCGTCGTACCAGTCGATCACCTCGTCGACCAGCCCGGCGTGGTCGGGATGGACCTGATACGCCAGATAGGCGCCGGTGACGTCCTTCACCGACCCGTCGCTCCGCCTCACCTGGTGCGGAAGATGGGCCCAGCTCCACGCCACCAGATCCCCGCCGGAGAACCACAACCGACGCCGCCAGCTCGCGCCGTCACTGGCGTGCCCCTTGCCCCAGTTCCAGGCCAGCTCGCCGAACGTCGCATCGCTGTTCACCAGGTCCGGGCGGCTGGCGGTGACACGCTGCGCCAGCCCCTGCATGAGCTGCACGTCCAGGGCCGTCACAGACTCGACGTTCGCCATAGTGCGCCACTGTGTCAGGCTCCCGCAAAGCCGTCGAACCGTTTTCCGGCGCCCCCGATCGCGGAAGTCAACTGCCGTAGCGCTAGCCGCTGAACGCCTGTACCTCCGCGTACGTCGGCGTCGGGCCGTTCGGCGTGTGGCCGGCTCGTACGTCGGTCAGAGCCTGCACCGCCGCTCCCAGTGCCCGTCGGTACAACAGCGAGCCGAGGCTGACGCGGCGGACGCCGAGGGCGGCGAGGTGGGGGACGGTGGGGCCGTTCGGTGAGTAGAGGATGTTGAGGGGGACATCGAGACGTTTCACCAGACCGGCGATTTCCTCGACATCACTCAGGCCCGGGACGAACACCCCGTCCGCGCCGGCCTCCTGGTACGCGTCGAGCCGCTCCAGCGTTCCCTCCCCGTCTCCCAACCAGTACGTGTCGGTCCGGGCGTTCACGAAGAGGTCGGGTACCGCTGCCTTGACCGCGGCGATCTTCGCGGCGTGCCGGGCGGTCGGCCCGAGTCCGTCCTCCAGGTTGATCCCGGCCGCTCCGACCACCGCCAGCTGCCGAGCGAACTCCCCCACCTCTTCCGGGTCCTCGCTGAAGCCCCCTTCCGCGTCGACGGACAGCAGAAAGGGTCCCGAGCCGAGTGTGAGCGCGAGCCGCAGTGTCTCGTCCCGTGTCGCCGCCGCCCCATCCGGCAGCCCGGCTGCCGCCGCTACCCCCAGGCTCGTCGTCCCGATCGCCGCATACCCCTGCGCGGCCAGCGCGTGGGCCGATGCGTGGTCCCAGGCGTTCGGCAGCAGCAGCGGCTCGTCGGCGTGGTGGAGGGTGGCGAAGGGCGTCATGGGAACACGCTAGGTCCCCGTTGCTTCGGCGTCGGCCGAACTGACGGGGCATGCGGCACCCGTACCGTGTCCGCGGGCGGCTCAGCCGTAGCGGCGCAGTTCGTGGAAGAAGTCGGCGATGACGTGCAGTTGTCCGGTGCGGGCGACCTCGTCGTAGACGTGTTTGCCGACGGCGAGGTCGAGCACGCCGAGGCCGAAGGGGGAGAACACCACCGGCCGGTCTTCCGGCAGTGGCGCGCGGCCGGTCATGACGTCGTGCAGGGTGCCGGTGAGGAAGTCCCGGTTGCCGGTGAGCTGTTCGGCCAGGTGCGGTGAGGTGTCGGCTTTGAGACAGTGCTCGACGTCGTCGACGATGTTGGCCGAGGCGAGCAGGATCTCGGGGGCGAGGTCGCGCAGCGACACGTGCAGCACCAGCGGGTTGTGGGTGAACCACGCCGGGTCGGTGACGTGCGGCCGGCCTGCGACGGTGGCGAAGACGACGAGGTCGCTGGAGCGGATCAGTTCCTCGGGGGTCTCGTGCACGGTGATCCTGCCGGTGGTGGCACGGGCGGCCTGGTCGGCTTGCAGGTAGCTGTGGAAGCCGGCCGCGTGTTCCGCGGACACGTCGTGCACGCCGATGTCGTCGAAGGACCAGCCGGTCGCGGTGAGGAAGGTGTGGATGTAGCGGGCGATCAGGCCCGTTCCGAAAAAGCCGACACGGGTCGGGCGGGTGCGGCGGCCCCGGCTGAGCCGGGTTGCCGCCGATGCGGCCATCGCGGCCGTACGAGTGGCGCTGATGATGGAGCTTTCCAGGCAGGCAAACGGATAGCCGGTGTCGTGGTCGTTGAGGATCAGCACGGCCGAGGCCCGGGGGACGCCCGCCTGCACGTTCTCGGGGAAGCTGGAGATCCATTTGAGGCCGTCCACCCGTACCTGCCCGCCGATGGAGGCGGGCAGCGCGATGATGCGGGCGCTCGGGCGGTCGGGAAAGCGCAGGAAGTACGAGGGCGGGTTGACCGACTCCCCCTCTGCGTGCAGCCGGTAGGTGGCCTCGACCAGCTCCACGATCCTCCTCTCCTGGCCCTGGAGGCTGCGTTGGACCTGGGCGCCGGGGATCACCGCGAACGGCGGCACGGTGACCGGAGGGGGCGCGGCGGTCGGCTCCGGTCGTGCGGATAGGGGTGTGGGGGAAAGGGGTGTGGGGGAAAGGGGCGTGGTCATGGGGTGCTCCTTGCGAGGGTCGGGTTCGGGTTACGGGGTGGGGTGCTGTGGTTCGGTCAGGGCTACGAGGACCTCGCGCGGTGGCTCGAAGGGCTCCCTGCTGTGTGCGGTGCGGACATTGTCGACGAGCATCAGATCGCCGGCCTGCCACGGTTCGCGGACGGTGTGGTCGGCGTAGACGGTGTTGATCAGCTCGATGACGTCCTCGCCGATCGCGTCGCCGCCGCCGAAGCGCGTGTTGAACGGCAGGGCGTCGGGGCCGTAGACCTCGATGAGGTACTCCCGCACCTCCGGCGCCAGCGTCCACTCGTTGAGGAACGCGATCTGGTTGAACCAGCAGCGTCGGCCCGTGACCGGATGGCGCACCACGGCGTGGCGGCGCTGCCGGGTCCGCAGGCCACCGTCGGGCTGCCAGGCGAACTCGATCGCGTTGGCACGGCAGTAGTCCTCGACGGCGCCGCGGTCGTCGGTGCCGAACGCCTCGGCCCAGGAGGCACCGATGTCGTCGTTGTAGGTGCGGGTGAGCAGCCAGCCCTCCTGTTCGAACCGCTGGACGAGTTCCGGCGGCAGCGCCTCAAGGACACTGGAAGCATCCGCGAGGGCGGTCGCTCCGCCCGTGGCGGGCGCGGTCAGGCAGGCGAGCAGCAGAAGGCCGGGAGGCCGGTGGGTGTAGCTGAGTTCGTGGTGCATGCACATGGGCTGGTTGGCCGGCCACACCGTGGAGGAGTACACACCGGGCGCGTAGGTGCCGCGGGGTGCGAAGGCCTCCTTGTCGGTCATCAGCTCGGGGGCCAGTCGGTGGAAGACCGCGCCGACCTGGCCGGTGTCGCTCAGGCCCAGGCCGCGGACGAGCAGGGCACCGTGTTCGGTGACGAGGCCGCGCAGGGTGGGGCGGTGCTCGGCCGCCCAGGCTGCCGCGTCGCCGGCCACGTGGGCGGGGGCGTGGAGTATCGGGGGTTTGGCCGGGTGCAGGTCCAGTTGGCCCACCTCGGGCACTGAGGCGAACACGGGCGCGGGAGTGGTGGGGAATGACATGGTTTTCGTCCCTTCCGTGAGGTTTTTCCGTGCGGTTCTTTCTGTGGCGTTGAGACAGCGATCAGGTCAAGGCCTGCGGTGCGGTGGAGTGCCGATGGGTCGCGTCGTCCAGGAACCGGGCCAGGTCGGTCAGGACGGGGTGGCGGATGACGTCCTTGAGTGACACCGCGCGGTCCAGGGTGATGGCGAGCTTCACGGCCGACAGGGAGGTGCCGCCCCGGTCGAAGAAGTTGTCCCGCCGGTCGATCCGGTCCTGCGGGATGCCGAGCACACCCGACCATGCTGCCGCCAGCCGCTGCTCGGCCGGCGTACTCGGCGCCTGGACACCCGCCTCTGCGGCCTGCAGCCGCGTGGCCAGGGCCGTCAAGGCCTTTCGGTCGACCTTGCTGTTCGCGGTGAGCGGGAGGCTCTCCCGCCAGTGGACGGCTGACGGAACCATGTACGCGGGCAGTGATGCGCCCAGCCGGTCCAGCAGGATGCCCGTCTCCAGGGGGTGCGGGGCGGTGTAGAAGGCCACCAGGTGGGTGCTGTGGTCGGGCCGTTCGGCGACCACCACGGCGCTGTCACGGACCCCGGGCACGCGCAGCAGAGTGTTCTCGATCTCGCCGATCTCGATCCGGAACCCGCGGATCTTCACCTGGCTGTCCCGGCGGCCGAGGAACTCCAGCGTGCCGTCGGGCCGCCAGCGGCCGACGTCCCCGCTGCGGTACAGGCGCATGCCCGCACGGTGGGGATCGGGCAGGTAGACCGGCCGGGTGCGCTCGGGGTCGTTGACGTAGCCGCGGCCGACGCAGACCCCGGAGAAGGCGATCACGCCGGGCGCACCGAGCGGCACGGGGTTGAGGTGCTCGTCGACGACATAGACGTGCACGTTGTTGACCGGTCGGCCCAGCGGGACCCGGTCGGTGTCCGGTACCCGGTCCATGATCGCGTGGTTGGTGTCGTCGCTGGTCTCGGTCAGCCCGTAGGCGTTGACGAGCTTGATGTGGGGCTGGGCGGTGAACCAGCGCTGGGCGAGTTCCTTCTTCAGCGCCTCACCCGTGACCGACACATGCCGCAGGTCCGGAAGTTCGCGCGGGTGCTGCTCCAGGTAGGCCAGTACGACTTCGAGGTACGAGGGGACGACCTGGAGCACGGCGACCCGGCCGTCGACGATCTTCTCGACGAACCGCTCGACGTCGAGGATCGCCTCCTGCTCGACCAGCAGGGTCCGTCCACCGACCAGGAGCGCGGAGACCAGTTGCCACAGCGAGATGTCGAAGCACTGCGGCGCGGTCTGCGCGACCACGTCCCCTTCGCCGATCTCCAGGTCGTCGATCTTGGCGTAGAGGTGGTTGAGCATGCCCGCGTGTTCGCACATCGCGCCCTTGGGCTCACCCGTGGAGCCGGAGGTGAAGTAGATGTAGGCCAGTTGGTCGGCTGCCACGTCGATATCGGGATCGGTCTCGGGGTGGTCCTCGTCGTAGGCGGTCTCGACGTGCAGCGTCCGGACGTCGGGCAGCGGGGCGAGGGCCGGCCGGAGGGTCGTGGTGGCGGCCGGTTCGGTCACCACGAGCCGGCATCCGGCACGGGTCAGCATCGCCTTGATGCGTTCAGTCGGCAGATGCGGCTCGATGGGCAGGTAGACGCCGCCGGCCTTGAACACCGCCAGGACGGCGGCCAGCCAGTCCAGGTTCCGCTCCGTCACCACCGCGACGACGCCTTCGCGGTGCAGTCCTCGGTCCCGCAGGGCTCCGGCCAGCCGGTTGGCGCGGCGGTTGAGCTCCTGGTAGGTCCACTGCCGGGTGCCGTGTTGCGCGGCGACGGCGTTCGGATGGAGCCGTACGCGTTCCTCGAACAGCTCGTGCACCCGCCGCTCCGGCAGTTCCCGGCGCGGCCCGGCCAGCCCGTCGAGCTGGAACCGCAACTCCTTAGCGGACAGCAGGCTCTGCGCCGCATGGTCGGCATCCGGGTCGGCGGCGATCAGCGCGAGCGCGGTCAGGTGATAACCGGCGACCCGGGCGGCGTAGCCACGGTCGAAGACGTCCGTGCGGTAGCGCAGCCGCAGTGTCGGCCCAGCGTCGCCGTGGTGCTCGATGCCCACCCACAGCACGGTGTTTCCGGCCGGTCCGCCCCCGGTGTCGGTGTTGTCGCTGCCCGTGGGATCGAACTCGGTTTCAAACGATGCTTCGGTCAGGCCGAGTTCGCGCCTGAGGTCGTCCACGGGGAAGTCCTGGTGGGCCAGAAGGTGCGAGACGACGTCGTGGGTGTCGTGCAGCAGGGTCCGCCACGCGCCGGCTCCGGTGGTCAGCCGGCACGGCAGCGGCCGGCCGTCGGCGGCGACGTAACCGGTGGTGACCTCGCGTTCGCCACTCAGCGTGGCCAGCACCTTCGCGTGCGCGGCCAGAACCACGCTGCTCAGCGGTATCGCCAGGTCGTCCGCCAGCCGACGCAGAGCTGTCGCGTGGCCCGCGGGCACAGGCGCCCGGTACTCGGCCAGGCCGGTGACCGGCTCCCTGGTCCAGCGCGGAAGGGGCGTGAGGCCGCTGCCGGCGGCCAGGACACCGTGCCAGAACTCTCGACGGGTGGGGGCGTTGCGTGTCATGGGGGTCTTTCCTCTGCTCGGTGGTGAGGGGCGCGGCGTCACACGCTGCCCAGCGGGTTCGGGGCGGGGGCGCGTCGCGGGTGGCCGTGGGTGCGGGTCGAGGGGGTGTCGCCGGGCAGCAGCAGGGCCGGGTTTCCTCCCCACCGGGCGTGCTGCGGGACCTGTTCTCCCTTCATGAGGAAGGAGTCGCAGGCGAGTTGGGCACCGTCTGCCATCGTCACGCCGTAGTGGACGAACGCGCCGACACCGAGAGTGCAGCGGTCACCGATCGTGGTGCGGTCCGACTTGAAGGCGCCGTCCTCCTGCGAGTGGCACTGGATCACCGTGCCCGCATTGAGCGTGCAGTCGTCCCCGATGGTGACGAGGGTCCGCTCGGGGGCGGTGCAGCCGTCGTCGAAGACCCGTTTGCCGATCCGCATACCCAGGAGCCGCCAGACGACGTTCTTGAACGGGGTCCCGTTGAAGAAGGCGGTGTAATCGGCATGGGCCATTTTCCAGAAGCGTTCATGGCGCCAGAAGGACGGATCGTAGATCGAGCAGTTCAGCGGCCTCTGGGCCTTGAATCCCGTGACAGCCCGTTCGGCCAGCGCGAAGTGGACGACGGTGAAGACCAGGGTGAGGACACCGGCCAGCGCGATCGCCGACGCGCCAAGAGCGGGGTAGAGGGCTTCGGCAGCCAGGGCGATGAGGATGACGGCGAAGAGGTGGAGCCACCGCGCCAGCAGATAGATCCCCGCGGTGACGGCATTGTGCCGGTTCTTCGCGGCCAGGCGCCGGCGCAGCTCGCTCCCGCTCTCCACGTCGTTCAACCGGGTGTCCCTCATCACCGTCCGCGGAATGGCGAACGGCGGCGAGCCCAGCAGACCGACGTCCTCCCGTATCTCCCCGTCGACCGGGACCATCACCTTCGTCGCGAGCAGACAGTTGTCACCTGTCCTCGCGCCCGAGGGATAGGCGATGTGATTGCCGAGGAAACTACGCGCCCCGATCGAGACCCGGGACATCCGGAAAGCAGTGCTGGAGAATTCGGCATTGAGGACCGACAGACCGTCGGCGACCATCGTTCCGCTGCCCACCGAACTCAGAAACGGGCTGTCGTGCTTCACTTCGGTGCCGAAGTTGGAACCGGTCTGCGTGACGGGCGACAGGCGGTAGCCGAGATAACGCAGGTAGCGGACGATCGCGGAGCTGTCCCCGAACAGCCTCAGGAAGAACTTACGGTTGGTCAGAGCAGCGACGACACGCTGCAGTCCGTAAGGGAATCCGTAGAGCGGATACACCCTGTCCGGCTTGACCGCCAGATTCAGCAGGCGCGGCAGCGTGCCCTGCATGACCAGCCCGGCGAGAGCGGCACCGAAGAACAGCACGAAGGACGCGGCCAGCGCACGGAGACAGAGCATCCCACCGGTGGACGCCGAGGACCCGGCATCGAGCGGTGCCCTCAGCTGCGGCAGTGCGGCCAGCAGCACGCTCACGCCGCCGGCGGCCAGCGGCAGATACACCAGCAGCAGTGCCAGCAGCTGCCCGATCGCGTAGCGGACCTTCCGGCCGGTGGAGCAGTCGGCGGCAACGGCCGCACGGAAATCCGTCGTGGTGGGCTCGGCCGGCGACCCGTGCCAGCGCTCCCCGGCGGGCACCGCCTGACCGGTGTGCAGGCTGGAGGCGTGCCCGAGCTGGGCCCGGTCGCCCATCGAGGTGCCGATGTCGAGGACGGTCTGCTCGGCCACCAGGGCATCCCTGCCGATCGTGACCGGGCCGGTCTGGATGAGACCGGCGTGCGCGCGATAGCAGGAGAAGAACACGTCCTTGCGGATCACCGTGCCGTCACCGATCGTGAGCAGATCGGGACACACGGGAATGTGCGTGGAGAAGATCGCGACATTCCGTCCGATCTTCGCGCCCAGCGCCCGGAGATACGGCACGTACAACGGCGACGCCGTGAACAGACGCGCGGGACTCGTGCGGATCAGGGTCTTCACCAGCCACCAGCGCAGATAGCCGAGGCTCCACACGGGAAACTCACGAGGGGCGAAGCGGCCGATCAGCGTCCACTTCGCCACGATCGGCAGGGCGCACAGCCCGGCAAAGCCCGCGCCGCCCACCAGGACGGACCGCAGATACACATCGAGGGCACCCGAGCCGGCGCCGACCCACCCGTAGCCCCGGACCGTGGCCAGGGCAGCCAGGTAGACGTATCCGAGAAACACCAGCAACTGGAGTACTCCACACAGCAAGTACCGTCCCGTGCCGGCCCTCTCCGCGGCGCCCGGCTCCGCAACGGACGCCGTAACAGGCGGGTCCGACTCGGAGGGCCCGCCACCGGTGAGCGCGGCAGTCAGGCTGTTGACGGTGGGATGCCGGTAGACGTCCTTCATCGACACGGACGGCAGATCCGGCCGCTTTCTCACCCGGGCGCAAAAGCGCGCCATCACCAGCGAATCAGCACCCAGGTCGTCGAAGAAATGGCTGTCGGCCGACACTCTTTCCACAGCCACGACATCGGCCAGCACATCCACCAGAAGCCGTGCGGTGTCTGCCGCCGGGCCGGGGAACCTGTTGTCCGGCCTGCTGTCGGGCCGACTGTCGGGGGGTGCTGGGGAAAGGAAATGCATGGGGTCGTCCATCTGTGAGGGGCCTTGAGCCTTCAGCGGCGGATCGGTGAAACCCGCCCCTTCAGTAGGCCCGCCCGGCAGACGCCCGTCATGCCCCTGAATTTCGTACCTTGACACCGCGCAGCAGCAGCGTTATCGGACCGGTGCATTTAGCCGTAATGGGGGCCGGTGTCAAGCCCCGAGATTCGGTGGCATGACATCGGCCGCGGTCAGCCCGCGTACTGGAGGAGTCCCGAAGCCACCATCAGTACAGAGGAGGACGACCGTGCCGGTCATATCCACCCCCCAGGCCTTCAACCAGGACGACCTTTACGTCGACCTGGAGGCGATTACCGGACAGCGGATATTCCTCAAATGCGAAGGATTCAATTTCGCCGGTTCCATCAAGCTCAAAGCCGCCGCCGCGATGATCGAGGCGGCTGAACGCGACGGCCGGCTCACGCCCCGTTCCATCCTGGTCGAATCCTCGTCCGGAAATCTCGGCGTGGCGCTGAGCATGATCGCGGCCAACAAGGGCTACCGGTTCGTGTGCGTCACCGACTCCCGCTGCAACCTGCCCACCCGGCTGCTCATGGAGGCCCTCGGCAGCCAGATCCACATCGTCACCGAGCCCTCACCCACCGGCGGCCTGCTCGGCGCCCGCATCGACCACGTCCGCGCCCTGTGCGCCTCCGACGACCGCTATGTATGGCTCAACCAGTACATGAACCCCAATAACCACAGGGCTCACTACCGCACCACCGCCCCCGCCATCGCCCGCCACTTCCCCCACCTCGACGTCCTCTTCGTCGGAGCCGGCACCACGGGCACCCTCATGGGCTGCGCCCGCTACTTCCGTGCCTGGCACCGGCCGGTGCACATCGTCGCCATCGACACCGAAGGCTCCGCCACCTTCGGGCACACCCCCGGCCGCCGGATGATCCCCGGCCTCGGCACCAGCATCCGGCCCCCGCTCCTCGATACCTCGTACATCGACGAAGTCGTCCATGTGAAGGAGTCCGACACCATCCGCACCTGCCACCAGCTCGCCCGACGCGGCTTCGTCTTCGGCGGCTCCACCGGCACCGTGGTCAGCGGCGCCACGCAGTGGCTGGCCCGATACCGGCAACAGCATGACCGGCAGCCGACCGCCGTCGCCATCGCCCCCGACCTCGGCGAGCGCTACCTCGAAACCATCTACCAGACCAACTGGGTGCAGGACCTCTACGGCGACGACGTACTCGGCCCCGAGGCACTCACCACCGCCGCCCCACAGAGCGCCCCCGCCAGGAACGGTCACCTCGGCCTTGAACGTCTCCCTCAGTCCTGAACGCAGTCCTGAACCGCGACTGCGGCAGCGTAGCCGTCGCCCACCGCCACATCCTCGATCGTCCAGCCCGGCACCTTCGCCACCGCACTTGCCGTCCCCAGATAATCGAGCGACATGGCACGTCCCAGCCCCACACCCAGCCCTTTGAGATAAGCCTCCTTACGCGCCCACACCCGGGCGAACACCGCCGGTCGGTCGACCGCCCGCACCGCGCGCAACTCCGCCGTCTCCTGCGGATGCAGGGACATCCCCACCTCCTGCGCCACCTCAAGTGCCGGGACCGCCTCGATGTCCACCCCCACCGGCACCGGAGCGAACGCCAGCAGACAAAGCCCACCACTGTGCGACAGCGAGAAGTGCACCGGATCGCCCCGCACCCCAGGACGCCCGTGCAGCTCACCGCAGGACGGACACGGCAGCCGCTGGAACGGGACATCGGCGGGCGGGACACCGAGGTACGCACCCAGCAGCAGACGCAGCCCCACATGCCCCGCCAGATACGTGTCCCTGTCCCGCGCCCTCCGCAACGCCGCCGCACGCTGCTTCTCGGCCACATCCAGCACCGAGTCGGCCAGCCGGGCCACCACCGTCCGGAACGCCTCCGCCCGCACCAGCCAGAGCCCGGGCTCCGCGGCCCTACCCGGCGTTCCGAGCGGCCGCTCCCAAGCGCCGTCCCGCAGCTCAAGAGGCCATCGCAGCCCACCCGCCATCACGCGCCCAGCATACGAAGACCGGGCAACAGCGGCCCGAGGCCGGATCGATCAGGAATCGAGAAGCGCGGGCCACGGCGCCGCACCTAGCCTGATCGCCATGGACAGTCCGCCTGGAGGCCGGGCTCTCCACGACGTGACTGGAGGAAGCATGACGGACGCGCCGCCGCGTGGGCTTGAGCAGAGACTTCGGGACACTCGCGCGAAACTGGAGAACGAGGTCGACCTCTGGGTCGCGACAGCGGGCTCTCCGGGCGGTGTCCACCTGGTGCCGCTCTCGTACCTCTGGGACGGGACCGCGTTTCTCATCTCGACGCCGCGCGCCTCGGTCACCGGCCGCAACCTGCTGGCGGACGGCCGGGTACGACTCAGCCTCGGGCCGACCCGCGACGTCGTGGTCGTCGACGGCACCGCAGAGCCGGTGGACCTCGCCGACCTCGCCGCCAAGACGGGCGACGCGTTCGCGGCCAAGACCGGTTTCGACCCGCGTGAGCTCGACGAGCCCTACCAGTACTTCCTGATCCGGCCGCGGCGTATCCAGGCCTGGCGTGAGGCGAACGAGCTGCGGGGACGCGACCTCATGCGCGACGGCCGCTGGCTCGGCTGACCGCCGCACGGGAACACACGAAGCCCGCGAGTCAGGCGACCGGGACCACTTCCACTCCGGAGGCGTCCAGCCGGACCCGCACCTCGGGTCCGGCGCTCCACCGCACTCTCAGCTCCCCCGGCCCGCCGCTCCGCACGGTCACCGTCTCCTCCAGCGGCACGGGGTCCGGTTCGCCAGTGAGCCGGACCAGGGCGGCGAAGAGGGTGGCGCCGTCGTCACCCATGACGCCCGTGAGGGAGTCGGTGAGGCCGAGGACGGGGAGCAACTCGGACCGCACGCCCTCCCCCGCCGCCCACCCGGTCACCCGCACCGGGGTCCCGGGCGCAGCGCCCGTCACCAGATACGCCCGCATCTCTGCGGCACCGTGCGCGAGCACCACGCTGGTCACCTGAACCCCGTCACCGACCGTGTGCCGGGAGGCCGCCCAGCCCTCCCCCACCCCCAACGGCACGATCCCCGTCCGGCTCGCGTCCTCCCCGACGATCACACTGTTGTCGTACGACGCCGAAGGCTCCGTCACGGTCGAATAGGCGAGGCGCGTGTAGAAGGGGTCGTAGCGCACGTCCTCGCTGCCGTGGTTGTGGAGTCGGACCAGGCCGTCCGAACGGGTGGACTGGAGCAGCCAGTTGGGCGGGCCGAGCGGCGTTACCGCGTCGGCGCGCTCCGCGGGACCCGGTTCCTCGGTCGCCGTCCACACCTCGTGGTCGGGGGGCAGGAGGAGACCGAGGAAACCCTTGCTGGCCCAGTACGGGGACGCCGGTCCCGAATACCCTTGCAGCAGCGCCTCATTGGGGCCGTGCCAGCCCAGGGTCAGCAGCCCATGCTCGTCCACCGCGCCCCGGTCCAGGAAATAGCGCAGCGCACCCGACGCCAGCCGCCGCGTCTCCCCCGGCGACAGCGGGGTGTGGCCGCTGAGCGCGCCGAGCCACAGCGGGGCCGTGGTGGCGAAACGGTAGGTGAGGGAGCGGCCCTGGTGCATCGGGGCGCCGTCGGCCCCGAACAGGCGGGAGTAGTCGGCGAGGTGCCGGGAGAGCCGGCCGCCGTAGAGGTCCAGCAACCGGTTGTCGTCCGCGAGCCAGGCGTGCAGCACCGGGTAGAGGTGCATCGCCCAGCCGTTGTAGTAGTCGAACTTGCGGCCGTCGCCGTCGGTGTACCAGCCGTCTCCGAGGTACCACTGCTCGATGCGCTCCAGCCCCCGGTCGATCGCCTTGCGGGACGCCTCGGTCTCGTAGCCGATGTCCTCCAGGAATCCACCGACCGTCACCGGGAACAGTTCCCAGTTGCACGGCCAGGGCTCCGCGGTGAGCGCGTCGGCGAGCCAGGCGGCCGCCCGCTGACGTACGGCGTCGTCGAGCCGGTCCCACAGCAGGTCGCGCGTCAGGCGCAGGGCCAGGGCGATGGACGCCGCCTCGACCAGGGGCTGGCCACGGTCCACGATGCGGGGCCAGACTCCGGAGACTCCGGCGGCGAGTCCCTCGGCGTACCGTTCGAGCGCGGTCCCGTCCCGGCGGAAGGCCGCCAGCAGCAGCGTACGGGCGTGGCCCTCCAGGCCGTCCGAGAGCCTGCCGGACCAGCTGGTGTGATCGCCGGGCAGATCGTAGAGGGCGTGCTCCTCGGTGGCGTACGGCTCCACGGCGGCGAGCAGGGCGTCGGCGGCGGCCTCCCAGTGGGCGCGCGTGTACCCGGTGTACGGGCTCAGGGTGCGGTCGTCGGGGGGCAGATCCATCGGCAGGCCTTCCTTCCAGCTGGTCCTGGAGCGCCCCGGTTCCGGTCGGGGCGCCCCAGGAGTTCATCCCACCCGCACCTTGCCCTGCGGCACCAGATGCTGAGCGGTGAGTTCGTCCCGGACCAGGCCCGCGTAGACCGTGGCGCCGTGCACGGAGGTGTGCGTGTTGTCCCGTTTCTCGTTGTAGAGGTACAGCGCCTTGGACGCCTCCACGCCCAGCGTCTCCACCAGGGCTTTCGTCTTCGCCGTGAGGTCGATGAGGGGGACGCCCTTGGCGGCCGCGACCGAGCGGGTGACGGCCGGGTGGTCGACGCCCAGACCGTTGACCAGGAGTGCGGTGCCGTTGTTCAGGGTGCCGTCGGAGTTGAACCAGCGCCGCACGATGGGCGTGACCAGCACCGGACGGCCGCCCTCGGCGCGCACGCCGTCCACGAGCGTTTCGAGGTTGGCCCGGTAGGTCGCCTCGTCGGTCTGCTTGTCGTTGTGGGCGAGCTGGATGAGGACGAGGTCGCCGCGCCGGATCTGCGGCTGGACGGTGGCCCACAGCTGCGGGTTCTGCAGGTAGGTGACCGTGCTTTCGCCCGAGTCGGCGTAGTTGGCGACGGAGACGCCCTTGCGCAGGAACTGCGGCAGTTGCTGGCCCCAGGCGGAGTACGGGTCGCCGGGCTGGTCGCAGACCGTGGAGTCGCCGACGAGGAAGATCTGGCGGGTGTGCCGGGCGGGCGTCACCCGGATGTCGGCGAGCGCGGGGGCCGAACCGCCCAGCACCAGATCCAGGCCCGCGGCGCCGTCGGCTCCGGTCGGCTCGCCCTCGGGCGTGCGGACGTTCACCGTGAAGCTGCGGGCCACGCGCTCGCCCGCCGCGACGGCCGTCTCGGGGAGCAGCGAGCGCCGGGTCTCGCCGGTGATGGCCGTGCTGGACGGCTCCTCTCCGCCGAGGACGACGCGCACGTCGTACGTCCCGGGCGGCACGTCGAAGTGGCAGGCGGTGGCGGTGCAGTTCTCCGGGCCGAGGGCGCGGTGCCCGTCGTACGCCTGAACCGGCACGGCCGTCAGGAAGGTGGCAATGGCCAGCGCGGCCGGCGCGGCGAGGGTGAAACGTCTCATGGCTGCTCCCGAGGCAGGTCGACAAGGCGCGCGGCTCGGACCGTACAACGTTTCAGCAAGCGCTTTCTAGACCTCTGCGCCAATTCGCATCACCGCCAACTTCCTGCGTGCGAAAGCCCTTTCGCGAACGCGATTCGACTGTCACCCTTCCCAGCACCCGCACCGCCCCCACAGACCCAGGAGGCGACCCATGTCCTCAGCCACAGACGGGCCCCGCGTCCGCCCGGCCCTCGGCCGCCGCGCCTTCGTCGTCGGCGCCACCGCGGCCGCCGCCGGCGCCGCGCTCACCGGCACCGCGCGGGCCGCGGCCTTCGGCTGGAGCGACGACGGCTCGAACTACGTCGTCGACACCGGCGCCGACCTCGTTTTCAAGGTCCGTAAGTCCAACGGCGATCTGTCCTCCCTGGTCTACCGGGGCACGGAGTACCAGGGCTACGGCGGCATGAACTCGCACATCGAGTCGGGCCTCGGCAGCTCCACGGTGACGATCAGGCAGTCCGGGACCACGATCCTGATCTCCGTCGCCTACGGCACTCTCCGGCACTACTACGCGGCCCGCAGCGGCGAGAACAACATCTACCTGTGGACCAACAAGGCCGACACATCGGTTTCCGCGACCCGTTACATCCTGCGGGTGCGAAAGGGCCTGTTCCTCAACGACGAGCCCGACTCCTACACCTACGCGCCCACCACCATCGAGGCGCAGGACGTGTTCAGAAAGTCCGACGGTCAGACCCGCTCCAAGCACTACTCCCGGCTGCGGGTCATGGACTACAACTACATCGGCTGGACGACCGGCAGCGTCGGCCTGTGGATCGTGCGCAGCAACCACGAGAAGGCCTCCGGCGGCCCCTTCTACCGCTCCCTCCTCCGCCACCAGAGCGCGGACGGCGGCGGCCTCTACGAGATCCTCTACTACGGCCAGAACCAGACCGAGGACCAGCGCTTCGGCCTCCAGGGCCCGTACGTCATCGCCTTCACGGACGGCGGGGCGCCCTCCTCGGCGCTGTTCCCGGGAACGCTCACGACCCCGTGGGCGGACTCGCTCGGCATCTCCGGGTACGTCGCGGCGAGTGGCCGCGGCCGGGTCGCGGGCGTCGGGATCAGCGGGCGGAACACGGCGCACCCGTACACCGTCGGCCTCGCCGACTCGGCGGCGCAGTACTGGGGTTCGGCACGAGCATCGGACGGTT
Source organism: Streptomyces spinoverrucosus (assembly GCF_006539505.1). GTDB lineage: Bacteria > Actinomycetota > Actinomycetes > Streptomycetales > Streptomycetaceae > Streptomyces > Streptomyces spinoverrucosus. The sequence continues at coordinate 359,398 of NZ_BJND01000008.1, read as the reverse complement.
ACTTCTCCATCGGGGGTGTCCTTCCGGGGACGTACACCCTGACCGTGTTCAAGGACGAACTCGCCGTGTATACGCAGTCGGTGACGGTGAGCGCGGGCGCGACGACCACCCTCAACACGATCGCCGTCCCCTCCTCGAACGACCCGTCCAACGCGAGCGCGATCTGGCGGATCGGCGACTGGACGGGGACGCCCAGGGGCTTCAAGAACGCCGACCTGATGACGTACGCCCATCCGTCGGACGTCCGGGCCGCCCCCTGGACCGGCAATGTGGTGATCGGCAGCGGCAGTGAGACGTCGGCGTTCCCCTGCTATCTCTGGAAGGACGTCAACAGCGGGATCATCGTCTACTTCCGGCTGACCGCCGCCCAGGCCGCCGCCGCCCACACGCTGCGGATCGGCGTGACGACGGCCTACGCCAACGGCCGCCCGCAGGTCGTCGTCAACGACACGTGGACGTCGGCGATCCCCGCACCGCCCACCCAGCCGAACACGAGGTCGCTGACCAACGGCTCGTACCGCGGCAACAACCACACGTTCACCTACAGCGTTCCGGCGTCCGCCTGGCTGACGGACACCGGCGCGTACAACACGCTGAAGATCCACGTGGTGAGCGGTTCGGGGACGACGTCCTATCTCAGCGCGGGCACCGCGATCGACGCGATCGACCTGCTCGCCTGACCGTCACGTTCCGCGCGTCCACTGCTGGTTCGTTCCTCCATTGCAGGTGTAGGTGATCAGCGCGGCGGAGTTGGCGGTGGACGCGCCGTTCACGTCCAGGCACTCGCCGGTGGTCCTGGCCCTGATCAGCCAGTAGCTGCCGGAAGCGGTCACGCTCCACTGCTGGTTGGTGGCGGCGGTGTTGCAGTTCTCCTGGGTGACGTTGGCCGCGTTCTCGGTGAGGCAGAGGCTGCTGTTGCGGACCATCAGCTGGTAGTAGCCGCTGCCGACGGGCTTGAACCAGAACTTCTGGTTGTTGCCGCCGTTGCAGGTGTACTGGCTGAGCGCGGCGCCCTGCCACAGCGACTGGTTCGGTACGTCGGCGCACTTGGCGCTGTGCCGGGCGATCAGCGTCTGGTACGTGGCGCCGGCACCGCTCACCGTGCCGGCCGCCGCGTCGATGGTGACCTCCGGTGACCAGGACATCGACATCGATCGCGAGGTGGGGAAGGTCAGCGGCAGCCAGACGTAGCGGGAGTCGTTGACGGTGCCGCCGAAGGAGTTGCCCCAGCGGTCGCCCAGGTAGAGGTACGCGGTGCCCGAGGTGCCCTGCACGGGCAGGACGTACGTGGTCTGCGAGCCGTATGCCGTCGAGTCGCCGACGTTGGTCATCGCGGTCCAGGGGCCGGTGATGCTGGTGGCGGTGGCGTACTGCTGCTGGTTGGGGTTCCAGCCGGTGGCGCCCGAGGTCAGCATGAAGTAGACGCCGTTCCGCTTGAACAGGGCCGGGGCCTCGCGGTGGCCGCCGTGCCAGGGGTCGGCGACCAGGGCGGCGATGCCGGTGTAGTCGCTGGTCAGGCGGTAGATGTGCAGGTCGTAGTTCTCGCGGGCGGCGGAGATCATGTAACCGGTTCCGTCGGTGTCGACGAAGACCGTGATGTCCCGGGACATGTGCTGGCCGAGCGGGCGGAAGCTGCCCTGCCAGGTGTAGTCGCCGTCGACGGTGTCCGAGACGGCGACGGCCGCGCGGGCCTCGCTGTAGTCGGAGCCGTTCTCCTTGTGCATCCACATCACGAACTTGCCGGTGGACGCGTTGTACATGACCTTGGGCCGCTCGATGTTGGCGACGGCCAGTTCCGGGTCGGTGGACTGGGTCAGGACGTGGTTCCTGAACTCCCAGTTCTTCAGGTCGGTGGAGCGGTAGGCGTCCACGTACCGGAAGGTGTTGTCGGCGTTGCGGTGCTCGCCGAACCAGTAGTAGTAGGCGCCGACCTTGATGATGCCGCCGCCGTGGGCGTGCACGGGGTTGCCCGACGTGTCGGTGAACTGCGTGCCGTTGGTGATCGTCTGCGGCGCGGCGCTCGCCGGGGCCGCGGTGACGAGAGCACCGGCGAGCGCACAGCACAGGGCGAGGAGGATCGCGTACAGGCGTCTCATGTCACGCTCCGCGCGGTGCGGTGTCGGCGACGGGGATGCCGAAGTCCGGGGTGCCGTCCGGCTTCCAGCGGAGGGTCTGCACGCGGGTGTGGCGGTTGGGGTCGTTGAGCGGGTCGCCGTTGATCTCCTTGTACTGGCGTGCGTGGTAGACGAGGACATCGGTGCGGCCGTCCTCGGCGACCGTGAAGCAGTTGTGGCCGGGGCCGTACTGCTTGGTGGTGTCGTTGCTGGTGAAGACCGGCGTCGGGGACTTGGACCAGCTGGCGGGGTTCATGAGGTCCGCGTTCGCGGGGGCGGTGAGCAGGCCGACGCAGTAGTTGTGGTCGGTGGCGCTGGCCGAGTAGGTCATGAAGATCCGGCCGTTGCGCTTGAGGACGTACGGCCCCTCGTTCACCTTGAAGCCGATGCACTCCCAGTCGTACTCGGGGGTGGAGAGTCTGATCTGGGGGCCCGTCAGGGTCCACGGGTTCGCCATCTTCGACAGCCACAGGCCGGTGTTGTTGTCCATGCCGGGCTCGTGCTGGGCCCAGGCGAGGTAGCGGTTGCCGCGGTGGGTGAAGGTGGTGGCGTCGAGGGAGAAGGTCTCCCAGGCCGTCTTGATCTGGCCCTTCTCCACCCAGGTTCCGCGGAAGGGGTTGGGGTTGGAGTTCTCCAGGACCCAGATGCGGATCCGCCACACGTCCTCGGCGGGGGCGGCGGCGAAGTAGATGTACCACTTGCCCTTGATCCGATGCATTTCCGGAGCCCAGATGTGGGCGCCCATGTCACCGGTCGGGTGAGCGCGCCAGATGACGGACTCGGCGGCGGTCCCGAGGCCGTTCAGGGTGCGCGAGCGGCGCAGGATGATGCGGTCGTACTCGGGGGCGGTGGCGGTGAAGTAGTAGTAGCCGTCCGTGTGCCGCGTGATGTGCGGGTCGGCGCGGTTGAGGACGAGCGGGTTCACGTAAGGACCGGCTGCTTTCCGAGGGGCTGCTGTTGCGGTGGTGGCGGCGGCGGCCAGGGCGCCCGCGGCGAGGGCGGCGCTCTTCAGTACGAGTCGGCGGTTGGGGGTGGGCAGGTCGTCGGCGCGGCTCATGCGGACTGCCTCTCGTATGCTCGACGGAGTCTGTTCGACATTTCGTACGGCATCTGTCATTCCGAACGCCGAAAAGGTAAAGGTGCGTTACGAGGAGGTCAACGGGTTGGACGGGACAAAGTACGGCGACGATTTTCTGTTATCGGCCGACGTCCCGGCCGTCTCCCCTCACGTGCGCAGCCAAACCCACAGAACAGCAGCGGCCGTCGGCGCCCTCGCGGCGGTCGCCGCCCTGGTCACCGCTCCCCCTTCTTTCGCCGCCGGTCCGCGGGACGTCACCGCGGACGTGCTCGCGAACCGGGACGTGACGCTCACCGGCGACACGGTCGTCACCGTCCCGTCCGGGCAGACGACGTACAACGGCGTCTTCCGCGGCGAAGGCACGCTCACCGTGCGCGGCACCGGCACGCTGATCCTCACCAAGGACAGTGACTTCACGCTGCCGAAGTCCCGGCAGCGGCAGAAGGTGAGCATCCTCGGCGGCAACCACCCGTACGTCACCACGACCAACCCCGACCCGCCCGCGGTCACCGTCGAGCGCGGCGCCACGCTTCAGTACGGCAACGGCGGTACGACCGGCCTGATCGGCCACTTTCCGTACGGCACGCCCGCGTTCCGGCTCAACCAGGCCAACATCCGGGTCGACGGCACCCTCCGGCTGTCCCTGAAGAGCGCCTACAACCTGGGGACGATCAGCGGCTCCGGGCTGATCAGCCAGCCGAGGTTCCTGTGGGGCACCTGGGACCTGTCGGGCGCCCACCCCTTCTCCGGGGTGATCGACAACGGTACGCAGGTCAACGCGGGACGGCCGGAGTTCGCGACGTCGCTGCCGAATGTGCGCAAGATTCTCAACCAGGGCACGTACACGGTCGACACCCCACTGGGCCAGACCGTCACCATGGGGATGGACTTCTACCAGCGCGAGTACGGCAGCGACATCAACGTCCAGTCGCGGCCCGGCAGCAAGGTCGTGCTCACCGGCCAGTACAGCTGGTCGAACCAGGGCGGCGACACCGACCCCTCGCTCAGCGACCCCGCGCTGAACTGGACGCCCGCGCGCAAGAACGTCAACAAGCGCGGCACCAACATCAAGGGCGCGAACGTCCAGTGGGGCGACGGCACGACCAGCAAGATCTTCATGCCGGGCACCGCGGAGACCGTCTACATCAACCTGCTCGCCGCCCGCTCCCGCTCCCTGCTCACCTTCGACTACAACGGCCCGGTGACGCTGGGCGCCCCCATCGGCGGCGGCCTGTTCCACGACACGCTGGCCGCGCCCGGCGCAGGGGACGTCGTCATCGCGGGGACGCGCGGGAACGACGTGACCTTCGCGGCGAAGCAGTACTACGACGGCTCGACCACCGTCGAGAAGGGCGCGGTGCTGCGGCTGGGGTCGGGGCAGGGTGACGGCTCGCTGTGGATGGACGGCGACCTGTGCCGGGTGGTGAACGACGGGACGCTCGTGGTGCAGAACGCGTCGACGCCGATCTCGCTGTCCCGGGTCAGCGGCTCCGGGGCGTTCGTGCAGTCGGGCGCGGCCACGACGACGCTGGCCGGGAGCGGGGTGACGTACACCGGGACGACGACGGTCAGGAAGGGCACGCTGGCGCTGAAGTCCGGGGCGACTCTCGGCCGCAGCAAGGCGATTCGGCTCACCTCGCCGGGCGCCCGGCTGGACGTGGGCACGTCCGGGCTTCGGGTGACGACGACACTCACCGGCAAGGGCACGGTGCGGGGTGCGGTGACGAACGACGGGGTGGTGGCGGGCGGTCTGACGGTGACCGGAGGCTATACGCAGCGCGCGAAGGGCCGACTGGTGCTCCAGGCCAAGCCGTTGAAGGTGACCGGGGGCTCGGTTCGGCTGGCCGGGGAGGTGGACCTTTCAGCGGCGGGCAGGTCCTCGGCTCGCGAGATCACGCTTCTCGACAACGCGGGGCGCGGAGCGACGAAGGGCGCCTTCTCCGGTCTGCGTGAGGGTACGAAGGTGAAGCTCGCCGACACCGTCTACCGCATCAGCTACCGCGCCGGCGACGGCAACGACGTCGCCCTCACCGCCACCGCCGCGAGCCCGTCGGCCTCCCCGTCCCCCGGATCGGCGTCCAACTCGGCGGCAGTCGGCACACGCAGCGCGAGCACCGCCGACGACTCCGGGCTGGGCTGGTGGCCGTACGTACTGAGCCTCGGCCTGCTGGGCGGCCTGCTGATACCCGCGACCCGCCGCACGCGGGGCGGCCGCCGCAGGGGCGGGGGCCGGCATGCGGCGCACCGCTAGGGTCTGCCTCAGTGTCCGCATCCGCTCTAGGGAAGAGATCCTTCGGCATGGCCGTCATCCACCGCACCGTCCTCAAGCCGAGCAAGCTGGAACTGCTCATCTCCTGGCTGCCCTCCCGCCCGTGGTACCGGGGTGGCTCGGGTGAGCCGGAGCTTGCGAAGGCCGGGGGCTTTCGGCTGGACGACCCGGAAGGCGAGGTCGGGATCGAGTTCATCGTCGTCACCGATGCCTCCGGGTCTGATCTGATCACCTATCTGGTGCCCCTCACCTATCGCGGTGCCCCGCTCGACGGGGCGGAGCACGCCCTCGTCGGCACCATGGAGCACGGGGTGCTGGGGCGGCGCTGGGCGTACGACGGCTGCCACGACCCCGTGCTGGTCGCCCAGCTGCTGGCGCTGATCGAGGGGCGGGCGCAGGCCCAGGACCAGAACGTCAGCGACGTCCCCGACCGGGATGTCATCGCCTTCTACACCGGCGAAGGCTCCGTCCCGAACGGCTTCACAGCCACCGACGACGAAGAAGGCACCGCACTGGCCGCCCCGCACGGCACGACCCTCCGCCTAAACCGGGTGCTGCAGCCCGCCCCGGACGGCCCGATCCAGCCTCCGCAGGGAGCGGTCGGCCACGTCACCGGCTCCTGGCAGATGCCGGACGGCACCCGCGTCCGGGGGATGCTCGCCGTTCTGGAGACCTCCGCCCGGGCGTAGCCTCGACACATGACCAGCGACACCCCCGCAGCCCCGAGCGGCCTCGCCGACGCCCTCGCCGCCGGGACGGTCGTGCTCGACGGCGGCATGTCCAACCAGCTCGAATCGGCGGGGCACGACCTCAGTGACGAGCTGTGGTCGGCGCGGCTGCTCGCCGAGCGGCCCGAGGCGATCATCGAGGCGCACCTCGCGTACTTCATGGCGGGCGCGGACGTGGCGATCACCGCCAGCTACCAGGCCACCTTCGAGGGCTTCGCCAAGCGCGGGATCCGTCAGGAGCGGGCGGCCGAACTGCTGCGGCTCAGCGTGGAGTTGGCGCGGGAGGCGGCGTCGCGGGCCCGGGCGAAGGGGGTCACGCGTCCGCTGTGGGTGGCGGCCTCGGTCGGCCCGTACGGGGCGATGCTGGCGGACGGCTCGGAGTACCGGGGACGCTACGGGCTGACGGTGCCCGAGCTGGAGCGCTTCCATCGCCCCCGCCTGGAGGCGCTCGCGGCCGCCGCGCCGGACGTCCTGGCGCTGGAGACGGTGCCCGACGCCGACGAGGCGACGGCCCTGCTGCGGGCGGTGCGCGGACTCGGCGTGCCGGCCTGGCTGTCGTACACCGTGACCGGTGACCGCACCCGCGCCGGACAGCCGCTGGAGGAGGCCTTCGCCCTGGCCGCCGACGTGGACGAGGTGATCGCGGTGGGCGTGAACTGCTGCGCCCCGCAGGACGTGGACGCCGCGGTGCAGACGGCGGCGCGTGTGACCGGCAAGCCGGTGGTCGTCTACCCCAACAGCGGGGAGACCTGGGACGCACGGGCTCGCGCCTGGAGCGGCCGCTCCACCTTCACTCCCGAACAGGTCGAGGGCTGGCGGTCCGCCGGGGCCCGGCTGATCGGCGGGTGCTGCCGGGTGGGACCGGAGGCGATCACCTCGATCGCACGCACGCTGACGGCGTGAACCACGGTCCGGACCTGCCCCGGCGCTGCTAACCTCACCGCACCAGGAACCGGTTTCCATCGAGTTGCCGCAGTTCCCGGAGGGTGCGCAGGGGGCGGGGAGAGGAGCGGGGCGGGTATGACGCGCAAGAGCGGGGGTGCGAGCCGGAGCACGATCCGGGACGTGGCGTTGCGTGCGGGGGTGTCGGCGTCGACGGTGTCGCGGGTGCTCGGCGGGGCGTACCCGGTGAGTTCGGCGACCCGCACGCGCGTGATGCGGGCCGTGCGCGACCTGGACTATGTCGCCGACGCGCGCGCCAAGGCGGTCGCGGGCGTCGGGACGCCCACGCTGGCGTTCGTCCTGGAGGACATCACCGGCCCATCGTTCGCGCACATGGCGCACGGCGTGGAGCGCGAGGCGACCCGGCTCGGTCATCTGTGCCTGGTGTGCAGCACGGAGGGCGACGTCCAGCACGAGCTGGACTTCGTGGAGATGATGCGCGCCCAGCGGGCCGCCGCGGTGATCCTGGTGGGCGGCAGCGCCGACACCCCCGAGTATCGCGAACGCACCCGCCGGATGGCCGACTCACTGGCCTCGGCCGGTTCCCGGCTCGTCCTGTGCGGCCGCCCGCCGCTGGGCCCGGGGGCGCCGGTCACGGTCATCGAGTACGACAACGAGGGCGGCGCCTACGCCCTGGTCGCACACGTCCTGGCGCAGGGCCACCGGCGGATCCTGTTCCTCGGCGGCAAGCCCGACCACACCACCGCACTGGGGCGTGAGCGCGGCTACCTCGCCGCCCACCGCGCCCGCGGCGTCGACGCCGACCCCGCGCTGCTCCTGCACGGCGACTTCACCCGTGACTCCGGCCACCGCCTGATGCGCCAAGCCCTCGCTGCGGAGCTGGAGTTCACGGCCGTCGTGGCCGCCACCGACATGGTCGCGGCGGGCGCGCTCACCGCCCTGCACGAGGCGGGCCTGAACGTCCCCGGCGATGTCTCGCTGGCCGGTTACGACGACATTCCCTTCGCCCGCGACCTGCACCCCGCCCTGACGACGGTGCACGTCCCCTACGAGGAGCTGGGCCGCCTCGCGGTCCGTACCGCCCTCGGCCGCACCGCGGAAACCCGGGCCGAGCACCTGCTGCTGGGCACGCATGTCGTGGTGCGGGACTCGGTGCGGGCGGTGGAGTAGAGCAGGGCACCCCGCGTCACTGCCGACGGACACCGCCGGGACGACGGAGGAGACGTGCGACCGACCGCAGCTCCGCACGGCGCGCGGACGCACCCTCGGCAGGAGCCGCCGCGGGTGCGGTTTCCCGGGCGGTGGCGTCGGCCGTCCACAGCGCCAGCTCGCGGTCGCGCGGGCCGTACACGGTGTACGGGGCCGCCGGTGAGCCGGGGGTGTCGGGCGGCTCGGCCTCGCCGAAGATCCGCACCGGGTGGGTGGCGTCCCATGCCTCCCAGCCCGGGTCACCGTCGGCCGCGAATCGCACCCACGCCTGGTGCATCGCGTCGGCCAGCTCCGTCGGGGCGCCCCAGCCCGCCAGCTTCGCCGCCTCGGGCACGTCGCCGGTGTCGAAGACGAAACCGAGTTCCAGCGCGTGGCAGGAGCCGAGCCCGGGCAGCAGGGAGGGCCAGGCGAACTCGTAGACGTACGACGGTCCGGGGCGGGCGTCGGCCAGGCGGTGCAGCGGGATGCGCAGCAGGTGGTCGGTGACCAGCTGGCCGACGATCTCCGCGGTGCCGGCCTCGGGGTGCAGGGCGCGGTAGCCGCGCGGGACCTCGTGGCCGCAGTGGCAGCGGGCCATGGCTCCGGCCAGGGCGACGGGGCCGAGCCGGTCGACGCGCTCCAGCAGCCCGCCGGGCACAAGCCACAGCCGGTACTCGTCGCGGGTCCAGCCCAGGAGCAGGTCGGCGCCGGACGCGGCCTCCCCCTCGACCAGCGCTTCCAGAGGATCGCGGGGTACGAGGTCGCCGTCGACGACGATCCCGAAGGCGGGGCCGCCCAGCACCGGGCTGCTGAGCCGGCCGACCTCGGCCTGGGTGCGCAGCAGCAGCTCGCGGTCGACGGCGGCGAAGGCCTCGGCGGTCGCGGGCACCTTCAGCCGGGTCGCCATCCGGCGCACCATCCGCCGTACCTTGTCCCGCTCGGCCGCCTCGGGCGGCCCGCTCTGCAGGACCGCACGCCGGAACAGTCCCTGGGCCTGCGGGGCGGCGATCAGGGCACCGATGCTGATCGCACCGGCCGACTGTCCGCAGAGGGTGACCCGGTCGGGGTCGCCGCCGAAGGGCTCGATCGACTCGTGCACCCAGCGCAGGGCGGCGAGCTGGTCGCGCAGGCCGGGATTGGCGGGGGCGTCCGGGAACAGTCCGTAGCCCTCCACTCCGAGCCGGTAGTTGAGGGACACGAAGACGATCCCGTCGCGGGCGAAGCTGTGTCCGTCGTACACCGGCACACACGACGATCCCCTGGTCAGGGCCCCGCCGTGCAGCCACACCAGGACCGGGAGCCGGGCGCCGGGGCCCGGCTCGGGGGTCCACACGTTCAGGTTGAGGCAGTCGTCCCCGGGCACGACGGGGTCCGACAGATACTGGGCGAAGGCCTCCGAGTACGGCGGCTTGGGCGGCGTCGGCCCGAAGGCGCCCGCGTCCCTGACGCCGTCCCAGGGCTCGGGCGGCACCGGGGGCCTGAACCGGCGTGGCCCGAAGGGCGGTGCGGCGTACGGGATGCCCCGGAACACCGCGACGTGCTGCTCGTACCGTCCGCGTACCGCCCCGTACGGCGTGCTCACCACGGGGCCCGTCAGGTCTGCTGCGGTCATCCGCCCACCAGCCCTTCGCCGTGCTCGTGCACCGTTCACCTCAGAGCATCACATCGCTCGGAGGTATTCCGGTGCACGAGCCGGTTCAGCGCCTATTTGGCGTACATCAGCGTGCCGAAGCCGAGCTGGTCGTAGCCGCCGCTGTTGGAGCCGTAGTCACCGCCGCCGCCCTCGGGGGCGACGAGGTTGTAGTACATCTGGGAGATGTACCGGTCGTCGAGGAACAGGCGCCGGTTGTAGTGGAAGTGGAGCATCGCCCAGACCGGCCGGACCTGACCCCGCGAGGCGGAGGAGATCACCGTGTGCTCCCGGTACGCGCAGTTCTGGCCGGTGCCCCAGCTGTAGGTGGTGAAGGGCACGTCCTGGCCGATGTTGTACTTGGCGACGTACTGGGCGGCCTTCATGAAGCGCCGTCCGTCGTAGGAGTACAGGTCCTCGCCCTGGTTCCAGGCCATCTCGCAGATCGCGCCCATCTGGCCCATGCCCATGACGGTGTGCCCCTGGTCGCGCCCGGACTCCTGCCACTGGCCGAGGGCGTAGCCGTCGGCGTCGGTGTGCAGGAACGGGACGGCGTGGGTGATGGAGCCGTTGCCCGCGCCCGACTTGAAGTACGTGACGGCCTGGTCGTACTTGGCGGCGTCCTCGTTGAGGATTCCGATGGCCAGGACGGAGGCCATGTTGCACAGGTCCCAGTTGGCCCAGTAGTTGGTGATGCAGGCGTCGTTGTGGCCGGTGAGGAACTGGTTGTTCAGCGGGTAGAAGACCCTGGCCATCATGTCCTGGAAGGCGGCCAGGTCGAAGGCGTCGTAGTCCCGCATGAGCTCGGCCGCGTTGGCGAACTGCCAGCCGTAGAGGCCGGCCGCGAGGAACCGGTCGGCGTTGCCGGTGACCGACGTCAGGGTCGTGGCCCAGGCGTTGAGGATCCGAGCGGCGCAGGCGGCGTTCGCCTCGGTGCCGCCGACGTGCCAGCGCAGCGCGTTCTGGTAGGCGGCGGCGATGTCGTTGTAGAGGATGCTGTAGTTCTGGCCGGTGCCGCCGCGGATGATGGTCGCCTGGGGGTTGGGCGTCCAGGTCGACTGGGAGTGGGAGTTGGCGACCAGCCGGTTCCAGCCGGACAGCCAGGGGTCGTTGCCCGCGGCCACGCGGACCCGGGCGCGGTTGATGTCACCCCAGTTGTGCAGCATGCCGGGGTGCGTCCAGGTCGCCGGGGCCGCGCTCGCCGATGGGGGTCCCCCCGCTCGAGCGTAGCCGAGAGTGGGGGAGGCGGTGGCGGCGCCGAGGGCGAGGGCGGCGGTGAGGCCGCCGGCGGTCTTCAGCAGACCGCGGCGGCTCAACGCACTGTTGTGGAGGTGCTGGTGGGGGGAAGTGCGGCTCATTGCAGTGCAGCTCCATTCCAATGTCGATTTACATGGCGGTGATGCTCACCTCGTCGAACTCGGTGGTGCTGCGGACCAGGGGGCTGCGGGAGCAGACCACGAGGCCCACGTAGTAGGGGGCGTCGCCGAAGCCGGGGATCTCTCCCTCGGCGAGGGGGGTCCAGCTGACGCCGTCATCGGTCGAGGTGTAGGCGGTGAAGGCGGTTCCGGTGCGCTTCAGCCGCAGGAGGCAGGGCGGGGTGACCGGCACGTTGCCGGTGAAGGCCGACCGCCCGGCGACGGTGGTGCGCAGCATCAGCTGCGCGCTGCTGCCGCCGGTGACGATGGCCCCGGCCGCCTGGTCGAACGGCGACAGGGACTTCGCCATGAGCAGACCCACCCGGTCGCCGCTCGCGCCCGTGCGGGCGGCGAGCCGGGCGGTGATCTCACAGTCGCCGGTGACGGGCCGTCGTACGAACTGGCCGGTCATTCCCTGGTTGTTGACGGTCAGATCGGTCCCGGCGCCCCGCACCACGAAGGTCCCGTCCTCGTAGGCGGTGCTGCCGGGTGTGCGCACGTACACCACGCCGTAGGTGGCGAGTTCCCGCTCGTCGAGCACCACGTCGCCGAGATCGCCGTACGTCCACGGGGCGGGCGGCGGGGTGCCGACGGTGAGCGTGAGGGTGGCGGTCGCAGTGCCGGCCGCGTTGGACGCGGTGGTCGTGACCGTGAACTCTCCCTTCTCGGTGGGTGTTCCGGAGATCAGACCGGTGCGCGGGTCGAGGCGCAGGCCGTCGGGCATGCCGCGTGCGGTGAACCGGACCGCCGCCGGGGAGGCCCTCAGCAGGTGGCGGAACATGACGCCCCGGTTCGCGAACGCGGTGTCCTGGGAGACGAACTCCGGCTTCGAGGGGGTCGGCATCTCGGCGTGCGCGGGCGCCGAACGGGGGCCGCGGCCACCGGTATTGGTCTTGGTGACGGTGTAGTGATACGTCCTGCCGGGACTGCCGGTGGGGTCCGCGTACCGGATGCGGGTGCCGAAGCCGACCGGGGTGACGCCGTTCGCGATCGTCCGGTACGGGCCTCCCGCGTCCGTGGCCCGCAGTACCGCGTAGGTGGCCGAGGGGTCCGGGTCGGTCCAGCTCAGTTCGACGGCGTCGGCGCCGGTGACCGCCCGCAGGCCGGTGGCGGCGTGCGGGGGGCGCGGGGTGACCCAGTCGGCGCCCCTGGCCGTGACCACGCTGACGTTGTCGAAGGCACCGGTGCCGGTCTCGGCGTACTCCGCGTCGACGCCCAGGCAGGAGGTGAGGACCAGGCCCGCGTAGGCCGTGCGCCCCATCTCGACCTCAGTGGAGCCGACTTCGGTCCACCGGATGCCGTCCGGGGAGAGGGAGCCGGTGCAGCGGCCGCCCTTGCGCTCCACGCGGACCCAGTACGGCGCCCGCAGCCGGTAGCCGTCGCCCGCGCCCTCGACGTACGGCGCCGTCAGGGGCGTCGCCGACTCCGGGAGCGAGCCGAGGTCGGAGATCGGGAACGCGGCCGCGCTGGTGATCGCCTGCTGCTGGGAGGGCGGCACGGGCGTGCTGCCGGTGCCGGATACGTCCGCCCCGGCCGAGGGACGGACGCTCCACACGCCGCTCCAGGTGTGCAGCGGCAGGCCCTGGATCAGCATCGAGGCGTGCGCGGCGTCCGGGTCGAGGGAGTCGCGGACGGTGACGCCGATCTTGGAGTACTGGGAGCTGAGCGGGAACACGATCCGCGCGGTGACGACGCCGTCGCCGCGCAGGGGCAGGTAGGCGACCTGGTACGTGTCCGAGGTGCCGCTCGCCGTCAGCACGAAGCGCTCGCCGTCGAAGGTGGCGGTGCCCGGGATCCGTAGCTTCCCCATGTCCCGGGTCGACCAGGGCTCGGGGAGACCGGCCGTGGCGGCGATCCAGGGGGAAGCCGCGCTGGTGCCGCGGGAGTTGGTGGCGGTGACCGTGTAGTAGTACGTCCGTCCCGGGCGGACGTCGTGGTCCGTGAACCTGGGCGCCTCGACCCCGGACGCGCGCCGCTTGTACGGCCCCTCCGGGCTGGTGGCCCGCTCGACCGTGTAGCCGGTCGCCCACGCGGACGGCAGCCAGGACACGGTGACCGCGTCGTCGTCGCCGACCGCGGTGATCCCGGCGGGTGCCGTAGGCGCGGCCGGTGAGGCGGTCGCCGTCCCGGCGTAGGTGAGCGTGCCCCAGCCGGGGTGGTCCTCCTGGTAGCCCTCCACCACGCGTGCTCCGTCCGTGCCCCGGAAGATGACCTTCTCGATGTGGGGCGCGGGCTTGCCGAGGCGGCCCGCGTAGTGCGCGTACGCCATCTCCCACACCGGGCGGAACACTCCGCGCTGCCGGTTGGAGACGGTCGTCTTGACGTACTTGCCGGTGCGGTCGAGATCGGGGACGAACGGTACGGAGTCGTCGCCCAGGTTGTAGCGGGCGAAGTACTCGAAGTTGGCGAGGATCCTGCTGTCCGCGAAGCCGTACAGGTCCACGCCCTGCTGCCAGGCGACCTCGGCCGCGTCCGCCAGCAGGCCGACGGCGAGCTGCTCGTGGGCCTGGTCGCGGCCCGACTCCTGACCCTGGCCCGCGGCGGTGACGATGCGGTGCAGCACCGAGCCGTTGCCGGCCCCAGCGGCCGCGAACCGCAGGGCGTCCTCGAACATCACCCGGTTGTCGCAGAACACGGCGATGGCGAGGATGGTGCGCAGCGCGGCGATGTCCCAGTTGCCGTTGGCGTAGAGGCAGTAGCCGGACAGGGCCGGGTACCAGACGTCGGTGAAGGAGCGCTCGCAGCGCCGTATCGACTCCTCGCTCCAGCCGTCGTAGTCGCTGTGCCGCAGGATCTCGGCTGCGTTGACGAGCTTGAAGCCCTGGATTCCGGCGCCGAGCTGCCCGTCGGCGCCGGTGATGCCGGTGAGGGAGGCGGCCCAGACGTCGAGGATGTCGCGGGCCTTGTCGGCGTGGCGTACGTCGCCGGTGACCGCCCACATCAGGGCGTTCTGGTAGGCGGCGGCCGCGTCGGTGACGGCCTGGCTGGTGTTGTCGGTGGGGCCGCGGCCCCAGGTGGTGATCTGTCCGGTGTTGCGGACGGCGTAGCTGTGCTGGGAACGGAAGTCGGCGGCCGTCGCGGCGAAGCCGGAGGCGATCGGGTCGCGTCCCTGCGCCACCGCGGACTTCATTCGGGCCAGGTCGGCCCGGGAGTGCAGCAGACCGGGATGCGCGAAGGTGAACGCCGCTTCGGCGGCCCGGGCCCACGCGGGCGTGGCGGAGACGGACAGCAGTCCGCCTCCGGCCACGGCCGCGAGTCCCGCCGTGCCGAGGAGCGTGCGTCGGCTGAGGGAATGCAAGGGATGCTCCTGGCTTACGGGTTCTGCACGGTGAGCTTGAGGGTCTGGGTCGCCGTACCCACGCTGTTGGTGGCCGAGACGGTGACCGTGTAGGTGCCGCGGCGCCCCGGGGCTCCGGAGATGAGGCCGGTCTTCTCGTCGATCTGCATGCCCTGCGGCAGCCCCTCGGCGCCGAACGACGTGGGCAGCGCGGTCGCGGTGACGAGGTGGTGGACGATCCGCTTCTTGGTGGCCGTCACCTCGCCCGCGCTGGTGATCTCGGAGGCCACCGTGGCGGCCGGTGTGTCGGCGTCCAGGAAGCGGAGGTCCTTCACGTGCTCGTTGACGAACATCGGGACCATGTCCGGGGTCAGATACCAGCCGGGCTTGCGCATCTTGTCGTGGATGACCGTGCCGTTGATCTGGAGGTTCTGGAAGGTGAGGTTCTTGATGGGGCGGTCCGCGTCGTAGCCGACGACGATCGGCATGATGGCGTTCTTGCCGTTGTAGGTCAGGTTCCGGACGTAGACGTCCTGGATGCCGCGGCCGGGCGAGGCGTTGTACCGGTTGGCCATGACCCGCATGTTGAACAGCTGGCCCCAGGTGAAGTCCTCCACCCGGACGTCCTGGATGCGAATGTTGCGGATGAGGTTGCTGTCGCCGGGGTTCAGGGCGAAGCAGCCCTGGTAGAGGACCTGCGGCTCACGGTGCTGGAGGACGTCGATATTGCTGAAGACGATGTTCTCGATCGTCTCCGGATTCTCGGGGTTGCCGTGCGTACCCATGTTCACCGGGTGCGCGACATCGGCCCACAGGGTGGAGTTGCGGACGATGACGTTGCGGCAGTCGCCGTAGTAGTCCCAGCGGTGGGCGTAGATGGCGATGCAGTCGTCGCTGTTGCGCATGAAGACGCCCTCGATCAGGACGTCCTCGCTGCTGAACACGTCGATGCCGTCGCCCCACTGGCCGTTGCTGTAGGAGTGCAGGTTGCGGACGGTGACCTGCTTCGACTGGCCGATGGTGCACGAGTAGCCGGTCTTCGGGTTGAGGGCGAGGATGCCGTCGATCTCGATGTTCTTGGAGAACTGCACCAGCGTGGCGGCGTCCGAGTCCCAGATGATGCCCCGGCCGATCAGCCGGGCGTTCTCGACGTTCACGAACTCCACGCGGGCCTTGAGCACCGCGCCACCGGCCAGGTACACCGTCTTGCCGCTGGGCACCTTCACCACACCGCCCGCGGGGGTGTGCAGGCCGGGGCCGAAGTAGATGACGTCCTCGTCGTCCTCCTCCGGCCGCCGGGTCTCGATCGGGTTGGCGTGCAGTTGCAGGTTGCCGTAGATGTCGCCGTCGATCTCGATGGAGAGGTTGCGCGGCTCGGTGAGGCTGAAGGTGATGGTGTCGCCGCTCACCTCGTGCGGGATGTCGTACGACAGCGGGCGGATCCGCGCGGAGGGGATGGTGCCCTGGGACCAGGTGACCTGCACCTCCACGGTGCCGGTGAAGTCGAGGTTGGCGACCGAGGTGTACCGGATGACGCCGGCGCCGGTCTTCTCGTTGATGGTCTTCGTCCCCGCGCGCAGCACCGGCACCGGCTTCCACTGGCCGCCGGGGGTACGGGCCTTGACGACGTAGGTGGTGTTGATCGGCAGTGCGCCCGGGACGGGGTGGATCACCAGCCGGTCGGTCTTCCGTCCGTCCTCGGCACTCGCGGTGCCTGCCGCGGCGCCGACCAGCGAGTACGCGGCGGCGGTGGCGCCCGCGGCCTGGAGGACGGTGCGCCGGGACGGGCCGGTGCTCTGGGTGTTGTTCATCAACAGCTTCCTTAAGTAAAGAGGGGTGCGTTACTTGAGGCCGGAGGTGGACATCCCGGCGACGAAACCGCGCTGGGCGACGAGGAAGATCAGCAGGATGGGGACGACGTACATCACGGAGGCGGCGGCCTGGAGCTCGGGGACGGGCGTGCCGCCGTCATTGACGTAGGTGGTCATCACGGCGACGGCGAGCGTGGTGCGGTCGGTGGACAGCAGCAGCTGCGGGGCGATGTAGTCGCCCCAGGTCCAGGTGAAGGCGATGATGAAGCTCGCGGACAGCACGGGCCAGGACTGCGGCAGGAAGATCCGCCAGAAGATCGACGTGTATCCGCAGCCGTCGACGATCGCGGCCTCCTCCAGTTCGCGCGGCATGCCCGCGAAGAACTGCCGGAAGAGGAAGACGAGATACGGCGCCGCGGACAGGCCCCACAGCACCCACGGCCAGTACGTGTCGACCATGCCGAGCTTGGCGAAGATCAGGTAGGTCGGCAGCAGGGTGACCATCTGGGGCAGCATCATCGAGCCGAGCAGGACGCCGAACAGCACCTTCTTGCCGGGGGCGTCGAGCCGGGCGAAGCCGAAGCCGACCCAGGCCGAGCTCAGGGTGACGAGCGTGGCGTAGAGAAGGGCGATGATCAGGGAGTTGCGGGCGTAGCCGAGGAAGTCGATCTGGGTGAAGGCGTCGGCGAAGTTGTGCCACTGGAAGACCTCGGGCAGCCAGTGCACGGGCGAGGCGGCCAGTTCGCCCTGGGTCTTCAGACCGGAGAGGATCAGCCAGCCGAAGGGGCCGAGGAACAGCCCGGTGACGGAGACGAGGACCGTGTAGAGGACGAGGCGCTTGGCTCGCACCCGCACGCGCACGTCGGTCAGCGATGACTTGGGCGGCAGACTGGTGGCGGTCACTTCTTCGCCTCCGGGTCGACGTTGTAGAACACGGCGCCGGACGTGAACTTGAAGATGAGTCCGGTCGCGATGAGGATCAGGACGAAGAGCACCCACAGCAGTGCGGAGGCGTAGCCGTAGCGGCCGAGCGCGAAGTACTGCGCGAACACGTGCATCATGTACAGGTAGTTGGACTGCGGGACCGTGGTGACACCGCCCGTGTCGCCGAGCGGCGCCAGCAGCAGCGGCATGATCGTCTGCACCGAGGCGATCATCCCGGTCACCGTCTGGAAGAGCAGGACGGGTGACAGCAGCGGAATGGTGATGCTGCGGAAGGTGCGCCAGGAGCTCGCCCCGTCGATGCGGGCCGCCTCATGGAGTTCCCTGGGTACGTCCTGGAGGCCGGCCAGCGAGATGATCATGATGTTTCCGGCGGCCCAGAGCACCGTCATCAGCAGTACGTAGCGGGCGTAGGGGTCGGCGAGCCAGCCGATGGCGTCGATGCCGAAGATGGTCAGGACGCCGTTGGTGGCACCGGAGTTCTGGTCGAAGAGAAACTTGAAGGCGAGGCCGGCGCCCACCGGCGGCACCACGGCGGGCAGATACAGCAGGGTGCGGAACAGGCCGCGTGCCTTGATCGGCCGGTTGACCAGGACCGCGAGGCCGAGCCCCGCGATGATCGACAACGGCACCGAGGTCACCGCGAACAGGCCGGTGCGGCCGAGCGCGTCCCAGGTCACCGGGTCGTTCATCAGCTCGCGGTAGTTGCCGAGTCCGACGTAGCGCCAATTTGGCGAGATGCCGTCGAAGGTGGTGAAGCTCAGCCACAGGGCGTAGGCCATCGGGGTGACGGTCAGCAGCAGGAAACCGATGATCCAGGGCGAGGTGAACATGTAGAACGCCCGGTGCCTGCGCGCGGTCATGGAGGTCCGCGGCCGGTCCGCGAGCCTTGCCGGGCCGGAGGTCGCGGTCGTACCGGGCCGGTCCAACGCGGTGGATATCTGATCAGCCGTCATCCCACCTGCTCCTTACCGCGCTTCAGCTGCTCGTTGATGGCCGAGTTCAGGCGCCCGGCAAGGGTGTCGACGGAGATCTGGCCGTTCATCGCGGCGGGGGCGATCTGGTTGAAGAGGGCGTCGAGTGCGTCCGCCCTGGTGTAGGGGGTGAAGGAGACGACCGAGAAATGCTTCAGCTCGCTCTCCTGCACCTTCAGGACCCGCTTCTGGTAGTCCTCCTGGGCCGGCATCAGCGAGCGCAGCGACTTCAGGGTCGGGATGCCCCAACCGCCGGATGCGCGCGCCTTGGCCGGCTCCTCGCCGAAGAACCACTCGAAGACCCGCCATGCGGCGTCCTTGTTCTTCGCCCCGCGCGGCATCCACAGGCCGGTACCGCCCTGGCAGGCGCTGATCCGCGGGCCGCCCGCGAAGACCGGGGCGGGCGCCAGGCGGGACACCTCCGCGAGCTTCTTGTCGGGGTAGATCATGCCGCCCAACCAGTAGCCGGAGTTCGACATGGCCAGCCGCCCGGCCTGGTAGGTGGGGCCGTCCCAGCCGTTGGGGTCGGGCTGGATGAGGCTCGTCCCGACCCTGGCCTTGCAGTAGTCGATGCACCAGGTCAAGGCCTTGCGGGCCTCGGGGGTGGTGAAGTCGACCCGGGAGAAGTCATCGGTGAAGAGGCTGCCTCCGGCGGACGCCGTCAGGGTCGCCAGGAGGGTGGACCGGGTCAGCCCCCAGTAGCTGCCGCCGAACACGGTGGTCTGGCCGTTCTTGCGCTGCGAGAGGCGCTTGGCGTTGTCCAGCCACTCCTCGAACGTGATCGGCTCGGTCTCCGGCGGGTAGTCGACACCGGCCTTGTCGAAGGCCGCGGTGTTGTACCAGTACATGGAGTCCTGGGAGAAGTCCTTCGCCATGCCGTAGCGCGGGCCCTTGCCCTGAGTGCGGCCGTCGAACCGCCACAGGTCGTTGACGGGGTCCAGGTCGTCGAGTCTGAGGACGCTGCTGCGGGCGAAGTAGGGGTCCAGCTCCTCGGCCACGTCCCGCGCCGCGAAGAACGGCAGGTCCACCGCGCCGACGCCGCGCACCAGGTCGGGCGGGTTCCCGCTGGTGAGCATCGCGATCAGCTTGGTGATGTCGTACCTCACCAGATTGATCTTGATGCCGAGTTCCTTATGGGCCTGTTTGATCTGCTCCGGGAGTATGTCACCGGAGTTGACCATCGCCGTGATGGTCTCGCCCTTGCCGCTGACCCCGGACGACACCTGCATGGCACAACCGCTCAACGCCGCCGCACCGGCCACGGCGCCGCCGGCCGACATGGCGAGAAAGCGTCGGCGACTGTGGGGAGCACCGGCATGGGCAGGCATGGGCGCCTCACCTTCTGGTCGGGGAGCACGGCTTGCTCGGCCGGATCGTGGGTCGGATCGCTGTAACGTCGTAGCAACCGGTTGCTATGACCGAGTGGCCAGAGCTTCGGCCCGTCCGGAGGTCACGTCAAGAGTCCTCGCACACTTTCGAAAGGTCCACGAAATGCCGACGACACGACCCATGAGGCCCGACACTGCCCCTCAACCAGCCGCTGACCAGCGCAAATGTCAGGATCGCCGCGGAGGAGCGCAACCTGGCGGCCGCCTCACAACCGGTTGCCCACATCTCACAGAACGGGCACCCTGAGCACCTGTCCCCCGTGACGTCGGCATCCGTGACCGTCGGCCCGAAAATTTTGCGGATCTTCCATCCCGGCCCGGCGATTGCCCCCTGTCGACAGCGGATCTACGGTAGAAGACGCTTTCAGAAAATGTTTCCGACCCACCCCTCGCCCCTCAGGAGAGTCATGCCCAGCGCCCCGCTGCCCCGGGCCGTGTTCGCCATGGATCCGGTGCATCTCCCGCTGCTGTTCCCCGAGGCCCTCGTGGCACGGCTGCAGCAGACGGCCGAGATAGACCCCGCGTTCGTCGTACGGGACTTCGCCGCCCCTGACGCCGCGGCGCGGCTGGCCCGCGCCGACGTGCTGATCACCGGCTGGGGCTGCCCGCACCTCGACGAGGACACCCTCACCGCGGCACCCGGCCTGCGCGCGGTCCTGCACGCCGCCGGCTCCGTCCGCTCCCTGGTCGGCGAGGCCCTGTGGAAGCGCGGCGTCAGCGTCTCCAGCGCGGTCACCGGCAACGCGCTGCCGGTCGCGGAGTACACGCTCGCGATGATCCTGCTGGCCGGCAAGGACGCCTTCGCGCACCGCGAGCGCTTCCGGGCCACGCACACCCACCCGGCCCCCGCCGAGACCGCCGCCATCGGCAACCTCGGCCGCCGCGTCGGCGTCATCGGCGCCTCACGCGTGGGCCGCAGACTCCTCGAACTGCTGCGCCCGTACGACTTCGAGGTGCTGCTCCACGACCCCTACGTGACCGCCACGGAGGCCGCCGCGCTCGGTACCCGGTCCGTGTCCCTGGAGGAGCTGCTGAGCGACAGCGACATCGTCAGCCTGCACGCCCCCGACATCCCCGAGACCCACCACATGCTGGACCGCGAACGCCTCGCCCTCATCCGCGACGGCGGCGTCCTCATCAACACCTCCCGCGGCGCCCTCGTCGACCACGACGCCCTCACCGACGAGTTGCTCTCCGGCCGCCTCAGCGCGGTGCTCGACGTCACCGAACCCGAGCCGCTGCCCGCCGAGTCGCCCCTCTACCGACTCCCCAACGTCTTCCTCACCCCGCACATCGCGGGCTCGCTCGGCAACGAACTGGAGCGTCTCGGCCGCATCGTCGTCGAGGAGTTGGAACGCCTGGCCGCGGGCCGTCCCCTCGCCCACGAGGTGCGCCACGCGGACCTGCCCCGGGTCGCCTGACGGCCACCGCCGCAGCGCTGTCCACAGGCCTGCTGCCAGGAGAAACGATGGGATACGGTTTCCGTACCGGTGGCGAGCGCGCCCGCCCCGGTGTCCGGGCCACGACGGTGAAGGAGCCGCAACGGTGAGTCAGCGCAAGGCACCGAGCGACGCCGGCCGGGCGACGATCCGGGACGTGGCGGAACGCGCGGGCGTCTCCGTGGCGAGCGTGTCGCGCGTGCTGTCCGGCAACTACCCGGTCTCCGACGACCTGCGCCGCAGGGTGATGAAGGTCGTCCGGGACCTGGACTACGTCACCAACGCCCACGCCCGCTCCCTGGCCGGTGGCGGCACCCCGACGGTCGCGATCCTCATCAACAACATCACCGGCGCCGCCTTCGCCCACGTGGCCAAGGGCGTCGAGGGCGCGGCGACGCTGCGCGGCTGGCTCTCACTGGTCGGCACGACGGGCGACGACCCGGAGCGGGAGCTGGCCCTGGTGAACCTCATGCGCCAGCAGGGCGTCGCCGCCGTCGTCCTGCTCGGCGGCGCCTACGACTACGACGAGTACCAGCTGCGCATGGCCCGCTTCGCCCGCTCCCTGGACGCGGCCGGCTCCCACCTCGTCCTGGTCGGCCGACCCCCGCTGGAGGGCGCCGTCCCGGCGACGACCGTCGACTACGACAACGAGTCCGGCGCCTACGCGATGGCCAGCCATCTGCTGTCCGCCGGCCACCGGGACATCCTGGTGCTGCCGGGGCACGCGGAACTGACCACGGCACAGGGCCGGTTGCGGGGCGCCCGGCGCGCCTTCGAGGCGTACGGCGTGCCCTTCGAGCCGGGCATGGTGCGGCACGGCCAGTACGACTACGAGCACGGCTACGAGGCCGTGGAGTCGGCCCTGCGCGAGAAGCTGCACTTCACCGCCGTGCTCGCCGGCACCGACGTGGTCGCCGCGGGCGCCATGCAGGCGCTGCGCTCGGCCGGGCTGCGGGTACCGGAGGACGTGTCGATCGTCGGCTACGACGACATCCCGCTGGCGTCCCAGCTCGCCCCGCAGCTGACCACCGTGCACGTGCCGTACGAGGAGATGGGCCGGGTCGCCCTGCGCGCGGTGGCCGACCGGCGCGAGGGCGGTGCGGGGCGGCGCAAGGGGGCCGACGGGGAGCATCTGGTGCTGGGCACCCATGTCGTCGTACGCCAGTCGGTACGGCCGCCCCGGCGGCACGGTTAGTCGCCCGCGGCGAAGAGTGTTTCCGTAAGCGTTTTCTACCGGTCCAACGAAACAAATTGCCGCACACCTCTTGCTAGAGGCGGGGGTAGCGGCCTAACGTCCCAGCAACCGGTTTCTATCACTTCTGCCTGGCCGCCCCCCGCCACCGAGCCGACGGTTTTCACAGATCGCCGTTGCCGGCCAGTACCGAGCCGCCGCGTCCCCCGTTGTGAGACGCCTACTTTCCGAAGGAACACGGTCCGATGAACTTCACCAGCCCCCGGAGAAGGTTCGCCCGCGCCGCAGTCGCGGGTGTCGCGCTCACCGGTCTGCTCGCCGCCTGCGGCGGCTCCGGCTCCGATTCCGGAGACTCCTCGGGTTCCGGCCCGGTGACCCTGCCCTTCTGGGGCTGGGCGAACGGCCAGGAGGCGGTCGTGAAGGCGTTCAACGCCTCTCACGAGGACGTCCAGCTCAAGTACACGAAGGTCACCGACCAGCTGACCATGCAGAAGCAGCTGACCAACGCGGTCAAGGCGGGCAACGCGCCCTGCCTGGTGCAGAACACCGCCGAGTACGTGACGAGCTGGGTCGCGGAGGGTGCGCTCGCCGACATCACCCAGTACGTCGAGGGCGAGAAGGACAAGTTCAACGCCGGTTCGTGGGCCAGCGCCCAGGTGCAGGGCAAGCTCTACGGCGTCCCGACGAGCTCCTCGCCGAACTTCACGATCTACCGTGCCGACATCTTCGAGAAGTACGGCATCGAGCCCCCGGCCACGTGGGACGACTTCATCGCCGCGGGCAAGGAGCTGAAGAAGCACAACATCAAGATCACCAACTACGCCGGTGAGGATCCCAGCACCCTGGAGGTGCTCGCCATGCAGGCCGGCGCGCACTGGTACGCCGTCGACGGCGACTCCTGGAAGGTGAACTTCCAGGACGAGGGCACCCTCAAGGCCGCCGAGGTGATCCAGGAGATCATCGACAACGACCTCAACTCCAAGCTGTCCTTCGCCGACTACGCCGCCGTGCAGCGCAACTACGACAAGGGCGGCACCGCGACCCGGCAGATCTCCACCTGGCAGATGGCCGGCATGGTGCAGAACTTCACCGAGTCCTTCGGCGACTGGGCGCTCTCGCCCTGGCCGACCTTCACCGGTGAGGCACCCAAGACGCCCGCCGGCACCAACCTCACCGGCAGCGTGACCCTGGTGACGGAGCAGTGCGAGCACAAGGAGCAGGCCGCCGAGGCGGCGCTGTGGCTGTCGACCGACCCGGGCGCGGTCAAGACGATGGCGAGCCCGGAGACCGGCAACGGCGTGATGCCGGCCCTCGCCGACAGCAACGCGTACGTCGCCGAGTCGATCTCCGAGAAGCTGCTCGGCAACAACTACGAGCCCGCGCAGAAGATCGTGACCGACAGCCTCGGCACCGTCACCACGGACTGGACCTTCGGTCCGAACTGGACGGCCATGTTCACGGAGATGCAGGCCGGCTGGGCCAAGGTCATCAACAAGGAACAGAAGGTCACCGACCTCCTGGCGCACATGCAGGAGTGGACCGTCAACGACCTGAAGTCCCGCGGTATCAGCGTCAAGGGCTAGGCACTCACCAATGATTCGCTCCCTGCGCTGGAAGGGCGCCGCCTTCACGGTGCCCTTCCAGCTCGGCTTCGTCTTCCTCTACCTGCTCCCGATCGGGTACGCCGTCTACCAGTCCCTGTACACCGAGCAGAGCTCGGGCCTGGGTCTCGGCGGGTCCACGGAGACGTTCTCCGGTCTCGACAACTACCAGCAGGGCCTGACCGACTCCGCGTTCATGGGTTCGGTCCTGCGCGTGGTGCTGTTCGCTTGTGTGCAGATCCCGGTGATGCTGCTGATCAGCCTGATCCTGGCGCTGCTCCTGGACGCGGTCACCGCCCGCGCGGCCGGCGGCTTCCGGATCCTGCTGCTGGTCCCGTACATGATCCCGGGTGTGGTCGCCGCGCTCGTCTGGATCAACCTCTACAGCCCCGAGGTCGGCCCGCTGACCCCGCTGGGCGAGTCCTTGGGCTTCGACTGGAACTTCTTCGCCCCGTCCATGGTGTGGCCGTCCATCGGCAACCTGCTCACCTGGCACGGCATCGGCTACAACATGGTGATCATCTACGCCGCCCTGCAGGCGGTACCCCGCGAACTGTTCGAGGCCGCACGCCTCGACGGCGCCTCCGAGCGCCGGATCGCCCTCAGCATCAAGATCCCGCACGTACGCGGCGCACTCGTCCTGACCGGCATGCTCTCGATCATCCAGATGCTGCAGATCTTCAACGAGCCCGCCCTCTTCCGCAACGTCACACCGCAGACGGTGAACGACAGCTTCACCCCGATCATGATCATCTACAACCAGGCCTTCAACGCGGGCAACTACCACTACGCCGCGGCCCTGTCGGTACTCCTCGCGCTCATCCTCGGCGTCGCGTCCTTCCTCTTCTACCGGCTGACTTCGAGGGAGGCCGACTGATGGTGCTCACCGAGGACCGTACGAAAAAACCGCCCACGCGCACGGTGCGCCGCCTGGGCCGCCCCGACCGCGCTGCCCGTTCACGGGGCGGGCAGCGCTTCCTCCTCATCGGCCTGGTGCTGGCCAGCGTCTACAGCCTGTTCCCGGTGTGGTGGCTGATCGTCGCCGCCACGAAGGACCGCACGGGGCTGTACCAGAGCAACGGCCTGTGGTTCTCCGGCATGCACCTGTGGGACAACCTGCATCAGCTCTTCACGTACGACGACGGCATCTTCCTGCGCTGGACGGCCAACTCCCTGTTGTACGCGGGCGTCGGCTCCCTGGGCGGCACCCTCGTCGCCCTCGCCACCGGCTACGGCCTGGCCCGCTTCGACTTCCCGGGCCGCCAACTGGTGTTCGCCTGCGTGGTGGGCTCGTTCCTGATCCCGATCGCCCTGCTGACGCTCCCGCTGTACCTGATGTTCTCGGAGATCGGCCTCGTCGACACCCCGTGGGCGATGCTGATCCCCTGCCTGATCAACCCGTTCAGCGTGTACCTGGCCAAGGTCTACACGGAGTCGACCATCCCGTTCGAACTGCTGGAGGCGGCCCGCATCGACGGCGCGGGCGAGCTGCGCATCTTCTTCAGCATCGTGCTGCGCATGATGACGACCGGCGGCGCCACGGTGTTCCTGCTCGCCTTCGTCAACACCTGGAACGCCTTCTTCCTCCCCCTCACCGTCCTGCGCGGCGAGGAGAACTGGACCCTCAACCTGGGCCTGTACAACTGGTCCGGCAAACGCCTCGAATCCGGCGTCGACCTCACCAGCCTGGTCCTGACCGGCGCGCTGATGTCCATCATCCCGATGGCGATCATGATGGTCGCGATGCGGCGCTACTGGCGGACGGGCGTCACGCTGGGGGCGCTGAAGTGACGCTGCTGCACAACCCCGTCATCCGGGGCTTCGCCCCGGACCCGTCCATGGTCCGGGTGGACGACTGGTACTACGTGGCGACCAGTTCCTTCGAGTGGTTCCCCACGATCCCGATCCACCGCTCCCGCGACCTGGCGCACTGGGAGTACGCGGGGCATGTGCGGGGCGCGGTCCCCGGGGACTCGCTGGCCGGGGTGCCCGACTCGGGCGGCGTGTGGGCGCCGTCCCTGAGCTGGGACGGGGAGCGGTTCTGGGTGACGTACTCCGTCGTGCGCTCGGTCGGCACGCCGTACTTCGACCTGGATACGTACGTCTCCACGGCCACGGACGTGGCCGGGAAGTGGACGGCGCCGCGCCGGGTGGCGAGCCATGGCTTCGATCCCGCGTTGTTCCACGACGAGGGCAGGCTCTGGCTGTTGAACCTCCAGAACGACCATCGCCCAGGGGGTCGGCGCTTCGCGGGCATCGTCATGACCGAGCTGGACCGGGAAACGCTGGTCCCGCTCGGCGACACGCACCTGCTCCTGCAGCACGACCGGCTCATCGAGGGCCCCAAGCTGCTGCGGCGCGACGGCTGGTACTACCTGGTCCTCGCGG
Organism: Streptomyces spinoverrucosus; assembly: GCF_006539505.1. GTDB lineage: Bacteria > Actinomycetota > Actinomycetes > Streptomycetales > Streptomycetaceae > Streptomyces > Streptomyces spinoverrucosus. The sequence goes on along the minus strand of NZ_BJND01000008.1, from coordinate 333,061 downwards.
AGGGCGGCACGGGATGGGAGCACGGGGTACGGGTGGCCCGCAGCCGTGACCTGACCGGCCCGTACGAACTCGACGACCGGCCCCTGCTGACGACGCGGGACGACGCCGAGGTGCCGTTGCAGAAGGCCGGGCACGGGGAGCTGGTCGAAACAGCGGACGGGCAGTGGCTGCTCAGCCACCTGACGGCCCGTCCGCTGCACACCCCGCACGGCCCGCGCTGCACACTCGGCCGGGAGACGGCGATCCAGCGGGTGGTGTGGGACGCGGAGGGGTGGCCGAGGCTGGCGCAGGGCGGCTGGCACCCAGCGGTCGAGGTCGACGTACCGACGCAGCCCTGGAATCCCCAACTCCCGCCAGCTTCCGCGCACTTGGACTGGCCGTGGAGCACCCTGCGCGAGTACCCGGACCCCTCCTGGGCCGACACCACCAGCCGCCCCGGCTGGATCCGGCTGCGCGGCCGGCAGGGACCCGAGTCGCGGTGGGCGCAGAGTCTGCTCGCCCAGCGGATCACGGAGCACCGCGCGGAGGCGGAGGTGACGGTGGACGCCCGGCCGCGCAGCTTCACGCAGGCCGCCGGTCTGGTCCTGCGCTACGACAGCGAGGCGTACCTCAGCCTCGACCTGACCTGGACGGAGCCGGAGGACGAGCCGCAGCGCGGCCAGCAGTGGCGGGGCGGCGGCCGGACGGTGCTCAGCCTGGTCGAACGGGATGAGGAGGGCGCCCGGCAGGTGGCGGTGGTCGACGTCGAGGCGCAGGCGCCGGTCACGCTGGGCGTGACGATCGACGACGCCGAGGCCCGCTTCTGGTACGTCCGGGACGGCGCCCGCACCCCGATCGGACCACCGCTGGACTTCAGCCGACTGTCCGACGACTACGGCTCCCGCCTGCGCTTCACCGGAGCCATGGCCGGGATCCACGCCCGGGACCTCGTCGATGCGTCGTTCACGGCGGATTTCCGGGGGTTCCGGCTGGTGAGCCGTCCGTAAAAGTGGGCACGCGGCGCCCGGGCCGTGTCCGCACAGGTACGCCTTCGTTCTTAGGGATGTACTTCTTAGAACTACGCCTTTAAAGCCGAGGTTGTCATGCCACGACGCGCCCTCCGGAACATCCCGAAGCCGCCCCAGATCTTCGACCGTGAATGGGAGTGGAGCGAGTTGACCGCATTCGTCTCCGACGAGGAGCCGGGACCGCGCCTCGCGGTCGTGTCCGGGCGTCGCAGACAGGGGAAGAGCTTCCTGCTCAAAGCGCTCACCGCAGCGACGAACGGCTTCTACTTCGCCGCTGTCGAGGCCACGCGGGCCGAGTCACTGAGTCTGCTCGGCGAGGAGATCGGACGATTCACGGACGCTCCCGTGCCACCCCGCCCTCATCACTGGAGCGAGGCCCTGGAACTGCTCTTCGACCTGGCCGCGGAGCGCCCCGTCACGATCGTCATCGACGAGTTCCCGTATCTGGTCCGGGGCGACACCTCCCTCCCCTCCCGCCTCCAGGCGGCCATCGGAGCGGGATTCGGTCGCGATCTGCGCCGCCACCCCCGCATCCTCCTCTGCGGCAGCGCCATGTCGTTCATGGGCGGTCTGCTCTCCGGCACGTCACCGCTGTACGGCCGCGCGAGACTCAACCTCGTCGTGCACTCCCTGGGTTACCGGGAGGCGGCCGAGTTCTGGGGCATCACCGACCCCAGGCTCGCCGTCCTCACCCACGCCGTGGTGGGCGGAACCCCGGCCTACCGGCGGGAGTTCGTGGCCGACGACGTACCGGACGGGCTGGACGACTTCGACGACTGGGTGTGCCGTACGGTCCTCAACCCCATGCGCCCCATCCACGGCGAGGCGGAGTTTCTGCTGGCCGCCGAACCCGACGTACGCGACCGCGCGCTCTACCACTCCGTCCTCGCGGCGGTCGCGTCCGGCAACCACACCAGCGGTGGCATCGCGAGCGCGGTGGGCCGCAAGGCCACCGACATCTCCCAGCCGTTGACAGTACTCAAGCGGTGCGGACTGCTGACCGTGGAGGCGGACGCCTTCCGCGGCAACCGCAGCGCCTACCGCATCGCCGAGCCGCTGATCACGTTCCACCACGCGGTGGTACGCCGCAACCAGGCCCTCATGGCCGAGCGACGCAACCTGAAGGCGGCCTGGCTCCTGTCCCGGGACACGTTCCTGAGCAAGGTCGTCGGCCCGCACTTCGAGCAGCTGTGCCGCGAGTGGGTCTCCTGGCACGCCGAGCCCGACACCTTCGGTGGTCTCCCCATCGAGGTCACCTCGGGGACCGTCGCCGATCCCGCCGCGCGCACGTCCCACGAGGTCGACGTCGTGGTACGCGGCGCGGTCGGCCAGGACCACGGCATCCTCCTCTCGATCGGCGAGGCGAAGTGGAACAAGCTCATGGACGTACGACACCTGGACCGGCTCCGCCACATCCTCGGACTCCTCGCGGCCCGCGGCATCGACACCACGCACGCCCGCCCGGCCTGCTACAGCGGCGTCGGATTCACCCCGGAGCTGCAAGCGGCGGCCAAGCGTGGCGAAGTGGTCCTGGTCGACCTGGGACGCCTGTACGGCGGAGCATGAGCCGGACCCGCTTCGCCGTTCGAGGTTTCGGAAGTTCAGGCCACCGCAGCTCCCGTGATTCCCGGCGTCTTCCCGTCCGCTTGCGGCCCGCTTAGGGTAGGAAGCGCTTTCTATCGTGGCCGGGGCTACCGGCGGGCGGGAAGCAGTGCTGGTCGCAGCTTTCGATGGCCCTCGGGCGGGCCGGAGAGGTGGTTCCCGATGGTCCGTACGGGGAGTGCGAGTGCGCCGGCGGGGCCGACGCTGGCGGTGGTGGCCCGGGAGGCGGGGGTGTCGGTGCCGACCGCGTCCAAGGTGGTCAACGGCCGCGAGGACGTGGCGCCCGAGACGCGCCGCAGGGTCACGGAGGCCCTGGTCCGGCTCGGTTATGTGCGCAGACCGCGCCTCGACGCGGCGAAGGCGCCCCGCCTCGTCGACCTCGTCGTGCACTCGCTGGACAGCTCCTGGTCCGGTGCGGTGCTGCACGGCGTGGAGCAGGCGGCGCACGACGCGGGCCTGGACGTGGTCGTCTCGGCGGATCTCGCCCGCGGCCGCTCCGGCCACCCGGAGCGCGGCTGGCTGGACAAGCTCACCGCGCGCGGCTCGGCCGGGGTGCTGTTCAACCTCGCCGAGCTGACCGAGTCCCAGTACGCCTGGCTCGAACAGCACCGCATCCCCTTCGTGATGATCGACCCGGTGCTCGAACCGCCGCCCGGCGTGGTGTCGGTGGGCGCGGCGAACTGGCAGGGCGGTGTGACGGCGACCGAGCACCTGCTGTCCCTCGGCCACGAACGCATCGCCGTCATCGCCGGCCACCGCCGGACCATGAGCGGCAGCGCCAGGATCGCGGGCCACCGCTCGGCGCTCGCCTCGGCCGGGGTGCGCCACCACCCGGAGTACATACGGCACGCCGGGTTCGACGAGTCCATGGCCCGCAGACGCATGCGTGAACTCCTGGACCTGCCCGAGCCGCCGACGGCCGTCGTCGTCTGCTCCGACCGTATGGCCCTGGGTGTGTACGGCGCCGTGGCCGAGCGTGGCTTGAGGGTCCCGCACGACATCAGCGTGGTCGGTTTCGACGACCTGCCCGAGGCCCGCTGGGCCGCGCCTCCCCTGACGACGGTCCGTCAGCCCATCTCGGAAATGGCGGCCACGGCCCTGCGCCTGCTCGTCCGCATGATGGACGGCGACCGCCCGGAGGGCACCCGCACGGAACTGTCGACCCGTCTGGTGGAACGGGCAAGCACGGCTCGGCCGGGCGGGTAGTGCACGTGTATTACAAGTAAGGGGCGGGGCGACCGCCCGTCAGCCGAGCCGCGCCGCCCATCGGATCCCGCCCCGCAGATGGGCCCGGAAGTCGGGGTCCGCATAGGCCTCGGAGGCGTGGCCGAGCGCGGTGTAGAAGACGCGCCCGGCGCCCTGCTCCCGGCACCACGCCAGCGGATGGTCGTCCCCCATGCCACCGCCCTCGTACGAGGACTCGTCTGCGGACACGAGCACGCGCACCGCCCCTCGCGGGTTGGAGCGGAAGTCGTACCACTCGTCGGTGAAGTCCCAGACGGCGGGCAGGTGCCGGGTGGCGGGGTGATCGCGGTCCTCGACGACGGCCTTGCCCGGCTGGTACGCGGGATGCCGGTCGAACCAGGCGCCCAGCAGTTCGCCGTAGTACGGCCACTCGTACTCGGTGCAGGCCGCGGCGTGTACGCCGACGAATCCGCCGCCCGCCTCGACGTACGCGGCGAGCCGCTCGCGCCCGGGCGTTGTGAGCACCTCGCCGCTGGTGGAGAGGAAGACGACGGCGGCGTACCCGTCCAGGGGGATCTCCAGGTCGGCGGGCTCCTCGGTGTGGTGGACGTCGAAGTACCCGAGCGCACGGAGGGCGGCGACGGCGGCCGGGATGGAGTCGTGCCGGTAGGCGGTGGTGCGGGTGTGGACGAGGAGTCGGGGGAGCATGCCGCCGAGCGTAGCCGGGGCGGGGCAGTGGTCCCCTGCTCACGGAAGATCCGAAAGTTTCGGATCACCGGTGGATGCGCATCTTGCTGCGGCTCGCTCGAACGGGCCTCGCCAGGCAGCCGACGGCACGAGAAGGTGATCGGCTGAGTTCCTGGATGGGAACCGGAATTGGAGGAACCTTTGATGTCCTTGCCGCGCGGCGAAACGAGCAGACCAGTTGTCGGCGCCCGGCGAGCCCATACGGGCCGGCTCCTGGCCACGGCAGGGTTGTCGGTCATGGCAGCGGGGGCGCTCCCCGCCCCGCTCGCGCACGCGCACGCCGCGACGGTGTCCGTACGGTGCTCCGTGCGTGAGCTGGTCGAGGCGATCAGCACTGCCAACAGCTCCCCCGGTCCCGACACCCTCCGTCCGGCCCGCAAGTGCACCTACCGGCTGGTGGCCCCCGCCCCCGGCAACACCGCCAACGGGCTGCCGCCCATCACCAGCGACATCACCATCGACGGCAACGGCGCGACGATCACCCGCGCCAAGTCCGCCCCCGACTTCCGCATCCTCCTGGTGGCGGAGAGCGGCACCCTCCGCCTCAGCCATGCCACCATCAGCGGCGGCAAGGCGACCGACTGCCCCCTTCTGCCGGGAGTCTGCGGTGGTGGCATCGCCAACGCGGGCACGAGGACGGTGAACAACAGCCGGGTCATCAACAACACCGCCACGTCCGATGTCGCGGCCGAGGGCGGCGGCATCGACAACGACGGCACCGCCACCTTGAACAGCACGGAAGTCAGCGGCAACACCGCCGATTTCACCGGCACCTCTTCGAGCCAGGCCGCAGGTGGTGGCATCGCCAATGACGGCCCGCTGACGGTCGTCGGTGGCCGGGTCCACCACAACACCGTCCGCGTCGCCGCGGGCACCGACAGCTTCGCGTTCGGCGCCGGCCATGCCAGTAGCGCCCCAACGACGATCAGGAACACGATCATCAGTCACAACCGCGCCAGCGCCCCGGGCGGCACCGCGCGCGCCGCTCTGACGCACAGCGCACCGACAGCGCCCGACATGATCATGACCGGCACCGTCATCCGCGACAACACCGCCAGCGCCCCGGGCGGCCTCGCCTTCAGCGGCGGAGTCGCGGCCAACGCCCCGCTGTCCATGACCCGCAGCCAAGTCATCGGCAACCAAGCCACCGCCGTCGGCGGCACCGCCCAGTCCGGCGGGATCAACATCGGCCCCACCGGCGCGCTCACCCTGAGCAGGAGCACGGTGCGCGGCAACACCGCGCCCCCGACGGCGGCACCGCCCTGGGCGGCGGCATCGGCAACGCCCTCGGCGGCACTGCCACGATCGAGCAGTCGCAGATCAGCGGGAACACCGCAAAGGCTCCGGACGGCGGCACCGCTCAGGGCGGCGGAATCTACAACGCCGTCGGCACCACGACCCTGAACAACAGCACCGTCACCGACAACACGGCCGGCGACGGAGGCGGCATCTTCGAGGAGTCCGGCACGGTCACCCTCAACGTCAGCCAGGTTCAAACGCAATACTCCGAACAACTGCGCCCCGCCGGACAGCATCCCCGGCTGCACCGGCTGAGCAATCCGTCAACAGGAGATGAGGGACGGAACGTGAGGGAGTGGTGCTCTCGCGAAGGCGCGTTGCCTCGAACCGGGTCGTGGCCGTTGGTGCCGGAGGAATGATGTGGCCATGGCGTTGTCGACGGAGTTCACGGAGTTGTTGGGCGTGCGGCACCCGATCGTGCTGGCACCGATGGGCGGTTCGGCCGGAGGCGCACTGGCAACGGCTGTCTCCCGCTCAGGCGGCCTCGGGTTGCTGGGCGGTGCGTACGGGGACCGGGCTTGGCTGGAGAGAGAGCTGCCGATCGTCGCGGAGGGAACCGACGAGCCGTGGGGTGTCGGCTTTCTGACCTGGGCGGTCGATGCCGGCGCGGTGGAGCAGGCGCTGGAGTTCAATCCCGCGGCGGTGATGTTGTCCTTCGGTGACCCGAGCCCGTTCGTCGATCGGATCCGCCGGTCGGACGCGGTTCTGATCGTTCAGGTCACCGATCTGGACGAGGCCAGGCAGGCCGTGGACGTGGGCGCCGACGTCATCGTGGCGCAGGGAACCGAGAGCGGTGGCCACGGCGCACGCCGCGGCCGCTCCACCCTCCCGTTCGTGCCGCTTGTGGTGGACCTCGCGGCACCGGTTCCGGTCCTGGCAGCCGGCGGGATCGCCGACGGCCGCGGCGTCGCCGCAGCCCTGGCTCTGGGCGCCGCCGGAGCTGTCATCGGCACCCGCTTCCAGGCCACGGTCGAAGCCCTGGTCGACCCCTCCATCAGCAAGGCCATCATCGAGGGACGCGGACAGGACACCGAACGCAACAGCGTGTTGGACATCGCCCGCGGCGCGAGCTGGCCGATCGAGAAGTACACCGCCCGTACTCTCGCCCACCCCTATCTCGACCGATGGCGTGGTCGGGAGGACGAGCTGGCCGGCGATTCCCAGGCGCGTCAGGATTACCAGGACGACGTGGCAAGAGGAGTGATTCCACCCCTGCCGGTCTGGGCGGGCGAGGGAGTCGACCTCATCACCGATCTGCCTTCCGCTGCCGACCTCGTCACCACGCTGGCTGCCCAAGCCGAGGATGCACTGGCCTGGGCCGGAAGGCGCCGGCCGGACAATCCGGACCTCATCGAGCAGACAGAGTGTGCGTGATGTGGTCGGTGAGGTGGGGCAGCCAGTCGGGCCGTGCGTTGCCGAGGAGGTGATCGCCGTGCGGGACGGACAGGTACGTGCCGTGCGGTGCCAGACGGGCCAGCGGCTCGCCGTTCGTCACGCCGGGTATGACGTCCTGGCCCCCGTCCACGACCAGCAGCGGAGCCGCGATGCGGGGTGCCAGGGCCGTGAGGTCCACATGGCGGGCGAAGTCGCGGGCGGCGTCGGCCCCTCCGGTGCGTCGGGCCATGATGTCCCTGACCGGCGGGGGCAGTTGCTCCCAGTCGAGGCGGAAGGGACCGCTGACGGTGGCGACCGCCGCCACGCGCGGCTCCAGCGCCGCGGTCCGGGCCGCGAAATAGCCGCCCAGGCTGAGGCCGACGAGTCCGATGCGTGCGACGCCGAGGGCGTCGATGACCCGGCCGACGACCTGCTCGTAGTCCGCTCTGAGGGACGTCGTGGACGCGAGCACGCCCTGCCCGGGGCCGTCCATCGCGAACACTGCCAGCCCTCTGGCGAGCAGCGCGGACGCCAGATCGAGAAACTCTTCCTTGGCCGAGTCCAGGCCGGGGACGACGACCACGGTGCCGGGGGCGTCGGCGGGGCCGCGCAGCCAGCCGGTGAATCCCTCGCCGCTCACGCGCCGCGCACCGGGCTCCAGCACGGTGAGGGCTCTGCTCAAGGCGCGGTCCGCCGCGGCGGCGGCACGGCTTGCCTCCGCGTACGGCGCGAGCGTAGCGAGGTGGAACCACCGGGCAGCCATCAGCAGCTGCTCACCCGCCGAGCGGGGCGATCCCGCGTCCTGCGCGCGCTCCAGGTAGGCGTGTCCGGTGCGCAGGAAAGCCGGTCCCCAGTCGGCGACGGAGGTGAGGCCGTCGGTGACGCGCCAGTACTCGTGGGGGTCGACACCCGCACCGGTGGCGCGTGTCCACTGCGCGGCGGCGAACTCGGAAGCGCTCATCGTCCTTCTAGCGTCAGCAGGACGGCCTTGCCGCGTATCCGGCGCTCTCGCAGGTCGACCAGCCTGCCGGCGGTCTCGGCCCAGTCCGAGATCCGGCCGATCTCCGGATGCAACTGCCCCCGTTCCACGAGTCGTACCAGTGCCGCGAGATCGGAGCCGTACGGGGCGCCGGCGTAGTGGAAGTGCTGGATCACGACACGCTCGGGCCCGCCCAGCAGTTGGAAGAAGTCGAGGGTCACCGGAGTGCGGCTCGCCTGGCCGAACCAGACGAGCGTGCCGCCCGGGCGCACCTTCGACAGGGCGACCGGGAGATCCGGCCCGCCCGTGGACTCCAGCACGACGTCGAACGGTCCTTCAGCTGCCGCGACCTCGTGCACCACCTGCGCACCCAGCTCCGCGAGCCGCTCGCCGCGCACCGGCGTGGCCGTCACCGCGGTCAGCTCGGCTCCGGCCCGGGCGGCCAGCTCGGTGACGTAGTGGCCCACACCGCCGGAAGCGCCGGTCAACAGCACCCGCCGGCCGACCAGGGAACCGGCTCTACGCAGCAGTCGCAGGGCGGTGATCCCGGCCAGCGGCAGGGCGGCCGCGCGTGCGCTGTCGATGCTGTCCGGGAGCACCGCGAGAGAGTGTGTGGGCACGGCGGCGTACTCCGCCCAGCCGCCCTGCGCCGGATGCCCGACCACGCGGGTGCCGATGCCGGGGCCCGAGCCGTCCGCGGCGGCCTGTACGACGAGCCCCGCGACGTCCTTGCCGGGCAACAGCCCCGGCGCAGGCTCTTCGAGCAGGAACGTCTCGCCCCGGTTCGGTGCGAACGCCTCGACCTTGATCAGTGCCTCGCCGGGCTCCGGGACGGGCTGGGGGACCTCGGCGAAGGCGACGGGCCGGGCCGCTTCCCCCGTGGGAATCAGTCTTAGCATGCCGAGGATGCAACCTCCGCGGCCACCGCACGATCCAACAACAGGCGGGAGATGCCGACAACTTTCGGTTGTCACCTATGGTGGGGCCGTGGATCTCGACGTGGCACAGGTACGTGCCTTCGTATGCGCCGCCGATGAGTTGCACTTCGGGCGGGCAGCCGGGACGCTCGCCATCTCCCAGCAGGCGCTGTCCAAGCGGATCGCGCGGCTGGAATCCCTCCTCGGCACCGAGCTGTTCCAGCGCGGAGGCACCGGGGTACGCCTCACCGATGCCGGACATCGTTTCCTCCAGCCGGCCCGGCAGACCGTGGCCGCCGCCGACGCCGCAGTCCGCGCGGCGATCGGGCAGGACCGTCCGCTGCGGGTGGACATCTGGGGCCACCTCTACGCGCCGATGCGGACGCTGGCCCAGGTCGCCGGACAGGCCGGGGATCTGGTACTGGGGCACGGGCGCGATCTGCCCTCGGTGACGGCGGCACTGCTGCACGACGACATCGACGCGGCCTTCGGCCGGGTCCACCCCCCGCTGCACCCAGGGCTGGCACATCGCCTGGTCCGCCTCGAACCAGTGGACGCCGTACTGAGCGCGGACCATCCGCTCGCAGCCGAAACCGCGTTGCGGCCCGACCAGTTGCGCGGCAGCGTGCTGTGGGCGCCCGGTGCGCTGGACCGGCTCGACTTCCTCCACCAGTTCGCCGAGCGATTCGACATCCGTGACCGGGCCACGAGCGTCAACCTGGGGCTGGCCCACTTCCTCACCGAAGTCGTGTCACAGCCGCAACGCTTCTCCCTGCTGCCCGCCGACGTATCCCTGCCGGAGGTCCCCGGGCTGCGCTCCGTCCCGCTGGTCGACCCCACGCCGCTGTACGCCTGGTCGCTGCTGTGGCGCACCGGCAACGGGCACCCGGGACTGAACAGCCTCACCGCCGCCTGCGCCGCGGAAGCGGGGCCAGTCGATGGCTGGAGTACGACCCGGCGCGCGACTGGCTGCCGGAACCGCCGACCGACTGAAAGACTGGGTGCCACCGTCGGAGACGGCGCGCATCAGCACGACTCGACGGTCACGGAGGAACGCCTCGGCGATGAAGATGGTGGGCGCACTGCTCGCCCTCTGTCGCGAGGCCGCCTGATACACGCAGAGGTCACTGGGCGAGCGGTTCGGCATCAGCGAGCAGCAGATCGCGTCGATCGAGCAGGGCCGACGGCCACTGAAGCCGGATCTCGCCGAAGGGCTCGACGATGACGAGGTCGAGCAGTTGGTTGCGACGACGAGGTCGCCGAAGCTGCCCGACAACTGATGGCGCTGTGACGTCAACCGCTCGCGCCCACGTCGTTGTTGGGCGCCCCGTCACCGGCCGGAGGCAGGTCGCCGCGTTCGACGGGCGTGGCGGCGTCCTGGGCAGGTGGCAGGAGGGTGTCGAGTTCGTCGGCGGACGGAGGGTGGGCGGCGAGGGCCGCCTCGCGGAGCACGTCGCGGGAGACCGCGGCGCCACTGATCCGCAGCACGTGCCCGTCCTTGGGTACGGCGTACTCGCGCTGCTCCCCGCTGCCACGGAACCAGGCGTCGCCGTCGCGCACGCAGTCGGAACAGTTGGCGGAGTTGACGGTGCCGCGGTCGACGGTGAGCTGTATCTGGGCGCCGGTCTGCTGTGACACGTACACGGCGGAGAAACCGTCGCCGCCGTACACACCGACGGACTGCTGGGCGAGGGTGAAGCCGTCGGCCTCGGTGACGTAGACGTGCTCGGGTGCGATGCCCAACGCCTGGGCGCGGGACCTGAGTTCGGCCGGGTCGGCGGCGCCGGCCTGCTCTGTGCCGCAACCGGTGAGCAGTACGGGCATCAGCAGGGCCGCCAGCGGCAGCGCACGTACGGAACGCATCATGCGCCCATCCTGCCGCACAGGCGTTCCACAGTTGCGTGCGGGTTGCGTAGCCTTGGTGACGATGAACACGATTCCGGCACACCTGGACCACCTCGTCCTCGCAACGCCCGATCTGGCGGCGACGGTCGCCGACTTCACCCGGCGTACCGGTGTGGAACCGGCGGTCGGCGGCACGCACGTCGGTCTCGGCACCCGCAATTACCTGGTCGGTCTGGGCGGAACCGGTTACCTGGAGATCATCGGTCCGGACCCGGAACAGTCCACGCCCGACGGGCCGCGCCCCTTCGGCGTCGACGAGTTGCCCGGACCGCGCACGCTCACGTGGGCGATCAGCCCTCCCGACCTGGACGCGGCGATCGCGGCCGCCCGTGCCCGTGGCTACGACCCCGGCCCGCCGCTCCCGATGAGCCGCCGCACCCCCGACGGCACGCTCCTGCAATGGCGCCTGACCGACGGCGTGTCCGCCCACCCCTCCGGCCTGGTCCCCTTCCTCATCGACTGGGGCGCCTCACCCCACCCCACGGCGTCGCACCTCCCCACCACTCCCCTACTGGCCGTCTCTGCCAGCCACCCGGACCCGGCCGAACTCCGCCCCCTCCTGACGGCCCTGGACACGAACCTCACCCTCACCGAGGGCCCGGTGGGCCTGACGTTCACGGTGGACACCCCACGGGGACCGGTGCGCTTCGACTGAGTTGGGTGGGACCACTCCGCCAGGCAGGGACCGCCGATCCATGGATAAACCGTCCTCTCCCGCCCCTGCGCGGGCGCCCCTACGGTCGAGGCTGCGGGCGCTCACCGGCCCGCCGCAACGAAGGAGCGAGACCCTCATGAAGATGACCGGCAACACGATCCTGATCACCGGCGGCACCTCGGGCATCGGGCTCGGCCTGGCCCTGCGTCTGCACGAGGCCGGCAACAAGGTGGTCGTCGCCGGCCGGCGCAAGGAACTCCTCGACGAGATCACGGCCGAGCACCCGGGCATCGACGCGCTCGTCCTCGACGTCGCGGACCCCGACTCGATCGCCCGGGCTCGTGAGACCGTGGCGGCGAGCCACCCGGGGCTGAACGTCCTGGTCAACAACGCCGGCATCATGCTGCGGGAAAGCCTCCTCGACCCGGCCGGACTCCCGGTCGCCGAGGATCACGTCACGGTCAACCTGCTCGGCACGATCCGGATGACGTACGCCTTCCTGCCGCTGCTGGTGGGCAAGGACGACGCGGTCGTCATGAACGTCACCTCGTCGCTGGCGTTCGTCCCGTACCCGAGCACCCCGACCTACAGCGCGACCAAGGCCGCGCTGCACTCCTTCTCCGAGAGCCTGCGCATCCAGCTCGCCGGTGCCGGCGCCGGCGTCCAGGTGATCGAGGTGGTCCCGCCGGGCGTGCGCACGACCCTGCTGGGCCAGCAGGACAGCGAACAATCCATGCCGTTGGACGACTTCCTCACCGAGACCCTCGACCTGTTGCGCGAGAAGCCCGACGCGAAGGAGCTGGTCGTCGAGCGCGCCAGGTTCATCCGCGACGCGGAGACCAACGGCTCCTACGACGACGTCCTCGCCATGATCAGCGGTAGCTGACGCGAAACACACGGACGAAGACGACGAAGCGGCCCGGGGCCGGTCCAAAGCGTCGGGCGTCCTCGACGGGGACCGTCGCGGCAGGCCGTCTTCCATGCACTACTCATCCATGGATCGGCGGTCTCTGGATAGCCGGGCGGGATGCGGCGAGGATGGAGGCATGGACAAGAAGGAACTGGCGGAATTCCTGCGCCACCGGCGTGAGACGCTGCGCCCCCGCGACGTCGGGCTGGTCGAGGGGCCGCGCAGGCGTACGCAGGGGCTGCGCCGCGAGGAGGTCGCGCAGCTCGCCGGTATGTCCACCGACTACTACGCCCGGCTGGAACAGCAGCGAGCTCCGCAGCCCTCCGTCCAGATCACCACGGCTCTCGCCCGGGCACTGCGGCTGACCCTGGACGAACGCGACCATCTCTTCGTCCTCATCGGCCACAACGCCCCGGCCCGCTTCCACCGCTCCGAACATGTCAGCCCGACGCTGATGCGGGTCCTGGACCGCCTGGACGACTCCCCGGCCCTGGTGCAGACCGACTTGTTCGACACCCTCGCGATGAACCCGTTGGCCGTCGCGCTGGTCGGCGACCTGACCCGCCACACCGGTCTGGCCCGCAGCGGCTACTACCGCTGGTTCATGGACCCGGCCGAGCGTCTGGTGTATCCCGAGGAGACCCACGAACACCACGGCCGCGCCCATGCAGCACGCCTGCGGGCCGCGCTGACAGCCGGCAGCGACACCCCCCGAGCCGCCCGGATCCTCGCCGAACTCCAGGAACACAGCCCCGAGTTCGTCCGCATGTGGGAACTTCAGGAGGTCGCCCAACGCTACGACGACTGCAAGACCATCCTCCATCCCGAACTCGGCCGCATCGACGTCGACGCCCAGGTCCTGTTCACCGAGAACCGCGCCCAGACCCTGGTGGTGCTGACCACCCGCCCCGGCACGGAGAGCCACAGCAAGCTCGAACTGCTCTCCGTCATCGGGCACCAGCAGCTCACCCCCTGACGATCCGCAGATGCGCCCGAATCGACACGACCTCGGCCGAGTGTTCAACGAGGTTCCGGAGCTCTACGACCGGGTCCGGCCCGGATACCCCGACGAGCTGTTCGCGGACCTTTGCGCCATCACCGGTATCGCCGAAAAGTCGTCGGTGCTGGAGGTGGGCTGCGGTACCGGTCAGGCGACGCGCTCATTGGCCGCACTCGGATGCTCAGTCACCGCCATCGAGCCGGGCGCAGACATGGCCGCGCTCGCTCGCCGGCGGATCGCCACCTTCCGCAACGTCGAAGTCGAGATGTCGACGTTCGAGGAGTGGGACGACCGCGGCCGGCGCTTCGATGCCCTCGTGGCTGCGTCGTCGTGGCACTGGGTCGACCCGTCGATCGGCTGGCAGCGCGCGCACGACGTGCTCGATGCCGGAGGCTGGATGGCGCTGCTCGGTCACGTCGTTGTCCGCAGGCCGGGAGAGCCGGAAGTCTACGCCGAGACCGCCGATCTCCACGAGCGGTTCTGCCCCGGGAACCCCGGCTGGGGTCATCCGCCGCTGGAGGACGACGTACGCACCACCGACGAGGGTTGGGGCCTGGTCGACGATCCCGGAGGATTGTTCGGCCCAGTGATCGTGCGCTGGTACCCGACCGTTCAGTGGTTCGACGGGGACGGCTTTGCCGATCTCCTTCGCTCGACGTCGCTGTATCGCAGGCTCGACCGTGACGTCCGTGAGCCCCTGCTCGACGCCGTCGCCGAGCGCATCCGCACGCGGATGGGCGACCGAGCATCGCGCCGTTATCTGAGCGTCCTCCGTGTCGGACAGCGCGCCGAGTGAGACCAGGGACCGACCTCCGAACTACCGGCCGCGGCAGACTCCGTCAGCCGAACTCCTCGACATACTCCTCCGGCGGCCCCAACTCGGGGCGATCCCGCAACTCCAGGACCCCCCCGAGCCGTTCCAGCTCCAGCACCGTCACGGTGTTCTCGCCCGCGCGCAGCAGCGGTGCCGGGCAGTACAGCGTGACCTGGGGCCCGATCTCCCAGTAGCGGCCGAGCAGAAAGCCGTTGACCCAGACGAGGCCCCGGCTCGATCCCGGCACTGCGAGGAAGGTGTCCGCGGGCGTGTCGACGTGGAACTCCGCGACGGCGAACCCGGCCTGCGTGGTCGCCGCGCCGGAGGCGACCGCGGCGGCCAGCTCCGCGGCGGACCACTCCTGCAGCGCGACCGGCGTGCTGTCCCAGCCCTGCACGCTGCGCCGGTCGACGAGGACCGGACCGAGCAGGCCCTTGGGCCGGCCGATGCCCGGGCCGTAGTTCACCCGGCCGAGGTTCTCGACCAGGACCTCCAGTCGTACGACGTCGCCGGTGCCGTGGATGGGGAGTTCCGGGGCATCGGGGGCGGTGACGCCGAGCAAGCTGCCGTCGGCGAAGACCAGGGCCCGGTCGCGTACGTCGGTGAGGGTCAGCCGGTGCTCGCCCGCCGGGATGCGCGGGTGGGCGGTGTGCAGGACCATGCCCGCGTCGAGGCCGAGTTGTTCGAAGGAGGCGGGGCGCGGGGCGGTCGAGGTGGGGGCGGGTACGGCGCGGAGGCCGGCGAGCAGGTCGGCGTGGTGGACGAGCGGGACGCGGGCCGGGGGGAGCTTCGGCGTGCGCTCGGGTGAGCGGAGGGGGCCGCGGGCGACGCCGAGTGCCTCGCGCATGGCGAAGAACTTGGGGGTGAGCGTGCCGTCCTCGGCGATCGGTGCGTCGGAGTCGTAGCTCGTCACGATGGGTTCGAGTCGGCCCTCGTGGTCGTTGGCGCCCGCCCAGAGCCCGAAGTTGGTGCCGCCGTGTGCCATGTAGATGCTGACGCTGCCGCCGTCGGCGACGATGCCGCGCAGGGTGCGGACCGCGCTGTCCACCCCGCGGACGTGGTGCCGCTTGCCCCAATGGTCGAACCAGCCGTTCCAGAACTCGGCGACCAGGAACGGTTCGTCGGGTCGCCGGGCGGCGAGGAGTCGCCGGGCGGCGTCGGGCTTGGAGCCGAGGGTCACGGCCGTCAGGGTCCCGGGCAGGGTGCCGCCGTCCAGCATGAGCTCGGTGGGGCCGTCGGCGGTGAACAGCAGCTCCCGGATGCCCCGGGTGGAAAGAGCCTCGCGGTTCCAGAGGAGGTAGGCGCGGTCGTCGCCGTAGCTGCCGAACTCGTTCTCCACCTGCACCGCCACGACCGGCCCGCCCTCGGCGGTCTGGAGCGCGGCGATGCGCGGGACCAGTTCGTCGAACCAGCGGGCGACGACGGAGGTGAACCCCGGGTCCGAGCTGCGGATCGCGACGTCCCGGCCGGTGAGCCAGCTCGGCAGGCCGCCGTTGGACCACTCCGCGCAGATGTACGGGCCGGGCCGGACAATGACGTCGAGGCCCTCCTCACCGACCGTGCGGATGAACCGTTCGAGGTCGCGCCAGCCGTCGAAGGAGGGCGCCTCCTGCTCCCTGGGCTGGTGGAAGTTCCAGGCCACGTAGGTGTCGACGGTGTTGAGTCCGAGATCGGCGAGCCGGCGGATCCGGTCCCGCCACAGGTCGGGGTGGACGCGGAAGTAGTGCAGCGACCCCGACAGGATGCGGTGCGGGACGCCGTGCCGGTACAGGCGGCCCCCGTGCCAGGTGAGCGCGCTGGTCGCGGCGGCGTTCGCCGTGTCGGTCGTGGTGTGGGCCGGGGCGATGCGTGTCGTGGGCGGCTCAGTCACCGTGCGAGCGTATGTTACCGATGCCATGCCTAACAAGTTCGATAGGATCTCAGGGAGGACGTCGCGGGCTGCCGCGGGAGAGGAGCGCCATGACCGAGGGCGCCGCGAGGCTGAGGCAGCCGAGCATGGCCGATGTGGCCCGGACCGCCGGGGTGTCGGCACAGACCGTCTCGCGTGCGCTCCGCGGCTCACCGAACGTCAACCCCGAGACCAAGAGGCGCGTACTCGCGGCCGTGGAGCAGGTCGGCTACCGGTTCAACAGCGCCGCCCGGGCGCTGTCCTCCGGGCGCAGCCACACCATCGGGCTCGTCCTGCTGGCGTCCGGCGGGTACTACTCGCGCTCGGCGGTGACCGCCGGCGTCGAGGCGGCTGCCGGCGAGGCCGGGTACGCGGTGAACATCGCGACGATTGCCGCGCTCGACACCGGCCTGATGGAGCGGGCCCTGTCCAAGCTCGCCGACCAGGGCGTCGACGGCTTCGTCATCGCCGTACCGCTCATCTCCGTGACGCGGAAGATGGAGGAGATCACCCACGACATCCCGACCGTCACCCTCGACGGCTCGCGGACGGCGGACGCCCGGGTGCTCGGGATCGACCAGCAGGAGGCGGGCCGCGTCGCCACGCAGCACCTGCTCGACCTGGGGCATCGCCAGGTCTGGCACATCTCCGGGCCGGACGAGTGGATCGAGGCGCGCCAGCGGCGGCAGGGCTGGCAGGAGTGCCTGGCCGCGGCCGGGATCGAGGCGCCGCCGGTCCTCGAAGGGGACTGGTCGCCCGACTCGGGACACCGGCAGGGGCAGATCATCGCGATGATCCCCGAGGTGACCGCGGTCTTCGTGGCCAGCGACGAGATGGCCTTCGGGGTGATCCGCGCGCTGCGCGAGCGCGGCCGGTCGGTGCCCGAGGACGTGTCCATCGTCAGCGTCGACGACATCGCCCTGGCGGCCTACTGCGCTCCGCCGCTGACGACCGTCCGGCAGGACTTCTACCGGTACGGCGCGGCGGCGGTCGAGCTGCTGCTGCGGGGCGACGACGCCGAGGTCGACGCTTCCGTCGCCACCGCGTCGCTGTCGGTACGCGCGTCGACGGCGGCGCCGCGCTCCCTGTGAGCTCCGGCCCCTGCGGGTTCCGGGCCACCCCTCCCTGAAATGCCCCCTGTGGGCCTCTTGCGCCTGCATGCGATTCGGTGCCACCGTAAGGCCCCATGTTATCGGTGCCACCGTAACACCCCGGATCCCATGTGATCCGGAGTTCGCTCGCAGCCAGGTGGGCAACTGTCCACGGGAAGGACCCCAGATGAGGAGATCGCTCGTCCTCACGGGCGCCGCGGTCACGGTGCTCGGACTGCTCGCCGGCTGTTCGTCCGGCGGGAGCGGATCGGATTCCGGCAGGACGACCCTCAAGGTCGCCGCCCTCGAAGGCGGCTACGGCCGCGCCATGTACACGCAGGTCATCGAGGAGTACGAGGCCTCCCATCCCGACATCGATGTCGAGTTGCAGATCTCGAAGAGCATCGAGGACGAGATCACCCCCAACATGAAGGCGGGAAAGTACCCGGACGTCGTGGTGCTCGGCCAGGGCCGCAAGGCCGCTCTCACCGAGACGCTGATCAAGGACAAGGCCCTGGAGGACCTCACACCGGTGCTCAAGGAGAAGGTCCCCGGCGAGAACACGACCGTGGGGGACAAGCTCACCAAGGGCATCGTCGGCAACCTCAACACCAATCCGTACGGCAACGATCAGACGTACCTCATGCCGATGTACTACGCCCCGACCGGCCTCTTCTACAACCAGGGCCTGTTCGAGCAGAAGGGCTGGAAGGTCCCGAGCACCTGGGACGAGATGTTCGCGCTCGGCGACCAGGCCAAGAAGCAGGGCATTCCACTGTTCACGTACCCGACCGCCGGCTACCTCGACTCGTACTTCTTCGCGCTCCTCGCGGACATCGGCGGGGAGCAGTTCTACACCGACGTCATGACGTACAAGAAGGACGTCTGGAAGACGGCGAACGCCCGGAAGGCCCTGGACATCACCACGCGGCTGCTCAGCTACGCCGCACCGGCGACCGTCGGATACGCAAACGAGCAGGACTTCACCAAGAACCAGCAGCTGATCCTCGACAACAAGGCGCTGTTCATGCCGAACGGCACATGGATCGTCGGCGGGATGGCGGATGCTCCTCGCGCGAAGGGCTTCAAGTGGGGTCTGACGCCGCTGCCCGCGGTCACCGCGGGCGGCAAGCGCTACATCACGACCTCGGTCGAGTCGGTGTGGATCCCCAAGGCCGCCCAACACAAGGACGCGGCAAAGGACTTCATCGCCTACCTGTACTCCGACAAGGCAGCGAAAATCTTCGCCGAGTCCAACGCGATCCAGCCGATCGAGGGCATCGCGAGCAGCCTGACCGGGGAGAACGCCGAGTTCTACCAGGTGTACGAGGACCCGTCGGTCTCCGCGCTCGTCGGCGGATTCGCGAGCACCGCGCCCGTCGCGGGCGTCGACATCAAGGCCACGCTCTTCGACACCGCCAACAGCATCATCAGCGGCGACACCACCGAGGACAAGTGGCAGACCGCGCTGAACGACGCCAGCGAGAAGCTGCGCCAGGCGGGCGACTGACGTGCCCGGCGGCCCGGTGGCTTGCGAAGCCCGGGCCGCCGTGCGTGACCGTACGACTCCCCCGATTCCGCCGATCGACCCAAGGACCGGCACGGTGACGACCCTCTCCACCCCACCCCCAGGCTCGACGAACCGCACATCCGATACGGCCGGCAAGGCGCCGTCCACCGGGCGTTCCCGGCGCGGCGCCCAGGCCCCGGCCCGCGTCGGCCGCCGACGCGGCAACACCGGCTTCGTACTCGCCTGCCTGCTGCCCGCGCTGGTGCTCTTCACGGTCTTCATGGTCATCCCCACCGTGAACGTGTTCCGGACGTCCCTCTACACCTGGGGCGGCTTCTCCCCCGACAAGCAGTTCGTGGGGCTCGACAACTTCCGCCACCTCCTCGACGACCAGCAGTTCGTACGCGCGTTCCAGAACACGGTCGCCCTCCTGGTGGTGGTGACCGTCGTGACGATGGGCATGGGCCTGTTCCTCGCCGCGATCATGACCCGGCAACGGCTGCGCGGACGGAACCTCTACCGGTTCGTCCTCTACATCCCGAACGTCCTCTCGGTGGTCGTCATCGCGGCGATCTTCTCCGCCGTGTACGACCAGGACAACGGTCTGATCAACGGCACGCTCCGGCTGCTCTCGCTCGACGGACTGCAACAGGTCTGGCTCGGCAACCAGAAGATCGTGCTCTACTCCGTAGCCATCGCGATGGTCTGGCAGTCGCTGGGCTACTACATGGTCCTCTACATGGCGGGCATGGCGAGCATCCCGGAGGAGCTCTACGAGGCGAGCGCACTCGACGGGGCCTCCGGCACCCGGCAGTTCTTCGCGATCACGCTGCCGCTCATCTGGGAGAGCCTGCGCACCACGCTGACGTTCTTCGTCATGAGCGCCGTCAACCTGAGCTTCGTCCTGGTCCGCGCGATGACCGGCGGCGGGCCCGACGGCTCCTCCGATGTCCTGCTGAACTACATGTACAAGCAGGCGTACACGAACTCGTCGTACGGCTACGGCATGGCCATCGGTGTCGTCATCTTCGCGTTCTCGTTCCTCGTGTCGCTCCTGGTGAGCCGGGCGACCAAGCGCGAACCCCTCCAGTTCTGAGAGCTCTTCGAGGACAGGCACCATGACCACGATCAACTCGTCGCCCCGCCCCCGCCTGGGCCGCGCGCTCACCTACGCCCTCGTCACCGCGATCGCGCTCGCCATCGCGGTGCCGGTCGCCTGGGTGCTGCTCGCCTCGCTCAAGCAGAAGAGCGAGTTCTTCGCCAGCCCCTGGACGCTGCCGAAGGGCCTGCACATCCAGAACTACGTCGCCGCGTTCCTCGACGCACACATGGGTCAGTACTTCCTGACCTCGGTGCTCGTCACGGTGCTCGCACTGGTGCTCGTCCTGGCGGTCTCCGTGCCGGCGGCCTACGTCATCGCCCGGTACGAGTTCCGCGGCCGCCGCGTCGTGGAGTTCGCGCTCCTGGCCGGTCTCTTCGTCAACGTCAACTACATCGTCGTACCGATCTTCCTCATGCTCGTCGACTGGGACCGCGCGCTCATCGACGTCTTCCCCGGCGGGTTCTTCATCGACAACCCGGGAGTCCTGTCGCTGGTCTACGCGGCCACGTCGATCCCGTTCACCATCTACCTGCTCACCGCGTACTTCCGGTCGATACCGGTCGAGTACGAGGAGGCCGCCGCCCTGGACGGCGCGTCCCGCTTCCGGATCATGACCCAGGTCATGCTCCCGATGGCACGCCCGGCGGTCACCACCGTGATCCTCTTCGACTTCCTGGCCTACTGGAACGACTTCATCATCTCGCTCACCCTGCTCCCCGGCGACAACAAGACGTTGCAGGTCGGCCTGCTCAACCTGTTCACCGCGCAGAAGGCGGCGGCCGACTACGGGCGCCTGTACGCCGGCATGGTCATCGTCATCGTCCCCGTCCTCCTCCTCTACGCGCTCATCCAGCGCCGGCTCATCGAGGGCATGGCATCGGGCGGCGTGAAGGGCTGACGGAAGGAAACCCATGAAGGACTCGACACACACAGCGCTGCTCATCACCGTCCGTACGCTCGTCGCGGCGGCCTGCCTCACCCTCGTCGTCATCGCGCGCACGACGGTCGGGTGGGGGCACCTCCTGGTCATGCTCGGCGCGCTGGCCGGGCTGCTGGCCCTGCTCGCCTCGTACAACCGGCGGTTCCGGTGACCGCGGCCGCGGCATCCGGACGGGCGCGGGCGCCGGCGCTGGCCGCGGTCCGGCCGAGTGAGCGCCAACTCACCTGGCAGACAATGGAGTTCTACGGCTTCATCCACTTCGGCATGAACACCGTGACGGACCGCGAGTGGGGCGAGGGACACGACGACCCGGCGCTCTTCGACCCGGCCGGGCTCGACGCCGACCAGTGGGTCGCGACCCTCAAGAGCGCCGGGATGACCGGCGTGATCCTCACCTGCAAGCACCACGACGGTTTCTGTCTGTGGCCGAGCGACGTCACCGCCTACTCGGTCGCCTCGTCGCCGTGGCTGGGTGGCCAGGGCGACGTGGTCGCGGAGGTCGCCGCCGCGGCCCGGCGGCACGGCCTGCGGTTCGGGATCTACCTCTCCCCCTGGGACCGCCACGATGCGTCCTACGGCTCCGGGACCGCGTACGACGACTTCTACGTCGCCCAGCTCACCGAACTGCTCACCCGGTACGGGCCGGTGTTCTCGGTGTGGCTGGACGGCGCGAACGGAGAGGGCCCGAACGGCAAGGTCCAGGTGTACGACTGGGAGCGTTACTACGCCGTCGTACGCGAATTGCAGCCGGACGCGGTCATCAGCGTGTGCGGGCCCGACGTCCGCTGGTGCGGCAACGAGGCCGGGGACACCCGCCCCGACGAGTGGAGCGTCGTCCCGCGCGCCCTGCAGGACGCCGAACGCACCGCGGACCGCTCGCAGCAGACGGACGACGGCACCTTCGCCCGGCTGGTCCGCAACGACGACCGCGACCTCGGCAGCCGAACCGCGCTGGCCGGGCACGAGGACGACCTGGTCTGGTACCCGGCCGAGGTCAACACCTCGATCCGCCCCGGCTGGTTCCACCACCCCGCCGAGGACGCCCAAGTCCGGCCCGTGGACGAGCTGTTCACCATCTACCTGCGCGCCGTCGGCGGCAACTCCTGCTTCCTGCTCAACGTCCCACCGGCCCGGGACGGGCGCATACGCGACACCGACGTGGCGGTCCTTGAGCGACTCGGGCGGCGCATCGAGGACTTCCGGGCGCGGCGGATCGAGGCGACGGCGACGGTCTCCTCCGGCACCCCGGGTGACATCGCGACGGCGTGGCCCGGCGCAGGGCGTACGCCGTGGCGGCCGGACGACACGGACCCGCGTCCCGGCGTGACGCTCGCGTTCGGGCGGCCCCGCCCGGTCGAGGCGGTCGTCGTGGGCGAGGACATCACGCAGGGACAGCGGATCGAGCACGTCGTCGTCCGGGGCCGCCGGGACGGCCGCTGGACGACGCTCGCCGAGGCGCATGCGGTGGGCTACCAGCGCATCCTGACCTTTGCGCC
Source organism: Streptomyces spinoverrucosus (assembly GCF_006539505.1). Classification (GTDB taxonomy): domain Bacteria; phylum Actinomycetota; class Actinomycetes; order Streptomycetales; family Streptomycetaceae; genus Streptomyces; species Streptomyces spinoverrucosus. Next base: position 310,640 of record NZ_BJND01000008.1, on the reverse strand, counting down.
GACCGAGGTCGACGCCGTGCTGGTCGAGGTGACGGAGGCGCGGGACACGCCCGTCGTGGCGCGCGCGGCCGCGATCGGGGGCGCCTCATGAAGGGCACCTTGCCGTCGCGCAGGGCCGTCCTCATCCTCACCGGCCTGTGCCTCGCCCTCACCGCACTGGTGATCACCGCAGTGACACTGCTCCGCGACCACCACACCGAGGACGAGGTCGCCTCCCTCGACGGCCACCCCGTGACCCGCGACGAACTGCTCTTCCACATGCGGCGGCTCGCTCCGACCGTGCAGAACGAGCTGCGCAACAAGTACCGCCTGCAAGGCACGACCAACTGGAACGCGAAAGCCGGAGACAAGACCGCACTCCAACGGCTCGAAACCCGTGCGCTCGACGAGATCTGGCGGGACAAGAGCACGCTCGTCCTCGCGAAAGAGCAGGGGCTCGTCGACTCGGTGGACTACGCGGACTTCCTCGCCGACCTGGCGAAGGAGAACGAGTCCCGGGCGCAGGCCATCGCGGCGGGCGAGACGGTGTACGGCGTCGCGAGCTTCTCCCCCGGCGAGTACTACACACACCGGCTCACGGATCTCACCACCACCCTGAAGAAGCGGCTCAGCGCTGCCCCCGGCGGCCCGCTCCGGGTCACCGACGCCGAAGTCCGGCGCGCGTTCGACGCCGACCGGGACGCCTGGAGCGCCAACGCGACGACGTACACGTACACGCGGCTGGTGGTGCCGGTACCGGAAGGCGCCGCCGCGGAGTACGCCGAGCGCCTCCAGCAGCGGGTGACGTCCGCCGGGCGCCTCGCGGACGCCGTCGCCGGGGAACCGGGCGCCAAGCTCACAACCGGCACGTACGACGGCGGTGGCTCCACCTCGCTGAACGCCCACGCCCAGGACCTCCTCTCGATCCTCGGCGGACTCCAGCCGGGCCGGATCTCCGCCCCCGTCAGGGGCACCGGCCAGATCACCTACTACGAACTCGACAGCAAGGACATCGACGAGGACAAGGCGTTCACCGACTACGCCCAGCGGATCCGGCAGTCGCTCGTCGAGGAGAAGTTCGACCAGTACCTCCAGCGCCGTGTCGACAAGAGCGACATCGACATCGACATCGCGGCGTTGGACGCCATCACCGCAGAGGATGTGCAGCAATGAGATCTTTCGACACGGAATCACCACCCCTCATACGAACGCTGTACGCGGGCTTCATCGCCCTGCTCGCCGCACTGCTCGTCGGCTCGCTCGTTCCCGCCGCGTACGCCGCCGCGGCCCCGGACCGCGCTTCCTCCCGCGTCCCCGCCGCCGCCGAGCCGACCTGGCCGGGCAACACCCCCAACAGGACCGGCGGCACGGACTACTTCATCGACGCCACCCACGGCCACGACAACGCGGCCGGGACCTCCCCCAAGACCGCCTGGCGCACCCTCGCCAAGGCGAACGCCACGACGTTCGAGCCCGGCGACCGCATCCTGCTCAAGGCCGGTGAGCAATGGCAGGACGAGCAGCTCTGGCCGAAGGGCTCGGGCAGCGCGGGCAGGCCGATCACCATCTCGGCGTACGGCGACCCGCGCGCCGGACGGCCGTACATCGCGACGAATGGCAAGGTGCCGAGCCCGTTCAACGCGGACGGCACGAAGAATCCCGCCACCGTCGGCCTGACCGGCGCCATCGTGCTGCGCAACCAGCAGTACTGGGACATCAACAACGTCGAGCTGTCCAATGACGACGACTTCGCGACCAACATCACCAAAGGGACACCCGCAGCGCCTTACGTCCGCGACGGAATCATGGTCTCGATCAACGCCGACCTCCTGAAGCCCGGCGCCGACAGCATCATGGACCACTTCCGCATCTCTGACATATACGTCCACAACATCGACGGCCCGAGCCACTGGCAGAAAATCCATTACGGTGCCGTCGACTTCCAGGTCTTCGGCAGCAAGAGCTACAAGGACTACGGCACCGGCGGCTACTTCTTCAAGGACGTCCGGATCGAGGACAACACCTTTGAGAACGTCGAACTGCACGCCGTCCAGTTCGCGTTCAACTGGTTCGCGGCCGACGGCGCGGACGCGGGCCAGTACGACGAGAACGGCAAGTGGCACGAGGGCTGGGAACAGCTGTGGGTGCGCACCCGCGACCTGTACAGCCGGGACGTCTACATCGGCCACAACTACTCCGAGAGCATCGGCCAGGGCGCGATCCAGCTCGCCAACACCAAGAACATGACGGTCGAGTACAACGAGGTCAACGGCTATCTGGAGCGCTACGACGCCGTGTCGTGCGCGCTGTATCTGTGGGCGGGCGCCGACTCGGTCATGCAGTACAACGAGGTGTACGGCGGCCCGAACAACGAGTTCGACGGAACCCCCTGGGACCTCGAATACACCAACTTCAACGTCACGTACCAGTACAACTACTCGCACGACAACGCGGCGGGCTGGATGGCCTACATGGGCAACAGCTCCAACTCGACGGCCCGCTACAACCTCAGCGTCAACGACAATGGCGTGCTCGTGAAGAACATGCTGTCGACGAACTACTCACCGACGTACTTCACGAACAACACCTTCGTCTACGACGGCGCGGACCTCGACTACGTCCACGACGAGACGTTCCTGAGCCGCGTCTACTTCCTGAACAACATCTTCTACAACACCTCGGAGACGACCCCGACACCGTGGTACCGCCGCACCGGCGCCCTACGACAGGCCGTGTTCTCCAACAACGACTACTACGAGGCAAGCGGCACCCACTCCACCCAGGAACCGGCCGACCCGAAGGGCCTGCGGGCCGACCCACGGTTCGTCGGTGACCCCGCCGACTACGTCACCGGGGCGGGCGTGGACCACATCCGGAAGGCGGCAGCTCACTTCGCCCTCCGCAAGGACTCGCCGCTCATCGACGCCGGCCGGTACAACCCGCACCTGGGCACCAAGGACTTCCTCGGCACGCACATCTACTACGGCAAGGCACCGGACATAGGCATCGCCGAGAGGCGCATCGGCCGACAGGTCACCAACCCGGTCGACACCGACCCCATCGAGGAGGAAGCGGACAACCGCGTCGACCTCGCCCTCGGCAAACCGGTCACCGCAAGCTCCACCCACCCCGGCGCGAACGGGACGCTCACCGCGGACAAGCTGACCGACGGCGACCTGACGACCCGCTGGGCCGCGGCCGACGACGCGACCTACCCGATCACGCTCGACATCGACTTCGGCACGGACACCACCTTCGACCAGGTCTACTTGGACGAGTACACCGACTCGGGCACCAATCCGCGGGTGCAGTCCTTCGCGCTTCAGCGGTGGGACCCCGGGACCGGCCAGTGGGTGACCTTCGCGAGCTACGACGACGGCATCGGGCACGACCGCACCGTGACCGGCTTCGGCAACGTCACGACCTCCCGGCTCCGGGTGGCGCTCACCCGGCAGATCGCGGCGGAGCAGTACACCCCGACACTGACCGAGGTCGCTGTGTACCACGCCGACGATTAGGGCCTGTCCGGAGCGTGCAACGGAGTGTCTCGCGGGCGTATCGCGGGCGTATCGAAAATCGCATACGCCCGCGCAACGGCCCTCCGTCTCCAATGGGGGCATGAACCATGACGCCTCCCTGTCAGCACCGCCCGGCCGCGCGCGCAGGATCGTGCTTGTCGGCCTGGCGATCCTCGGCCTGGCGAGCGCCCTGTTCGTCGTGCGGGGCCCGCTCATGATGTCCGCTCCGCGGTGCATGGCCGGGCGGTGGCACGGCTGCTTCGACACGTTCAACGGTGTGGTGCTCATGACGTTGGTCACGCTGCCGCTGGCCGCGCTGGTGGTGTGGGCTCTGGCGCTCCGTCGGCGTGCCGCCGGCGTCACATCGGCGTGGCGGATGTCGCTGGCCGAGGTGGGCATGGTCCACGGGACGGTGCCGTTCCTTTGGCTGACCATGATGCCGGGCGGTGGGGCCGGCATCGTCCCCGCACGGGTGAGCCTGGTACCGCTGCGGGACCTGGTCACGATGGGGCCGCTCGGGATCGTCGGCAACCTGCTGGTCTTCGCGGCGCTGGGGTTCTTCGCCCCGATGCGGTTCGCGGCGCTGGCGTCCGTGCCGCGGGTCCTGGCACTCGGGGCGGGCTGCTCGGTCCTGGTCGAAACCGCACAGTACGTCCTGCAGCTGGACCGGGTGTCCTCCGTGGACGACGTACTGGTCAACACCACCGGCGCGGTGCTGGCCGGGCTGGCTTCGCGCCGCTGGTGGCGCACGACGGCGCAAGCGCAGGCGGACCGGCCTCGCCCCGCCGCGGCAGCGGCAGGCTGAGTCGCGTGTCCGGTGTGCACACGTCTGTGCACGCGTCTTTGCATACGTCCGCGAAATGTTGTGCCGCTTAGGCTTCTGACATGCGTGTACTGATCGTGGAGGACGAGCCCTACCTGGCCGAGGCCGTCCGTGACGGTCTGCGGCTGGAGGCGATCGCCGCCGACATCGCAGGCGACGGCGACGCCGCCCTGGAACTGCTCAGCGTCAACTCCTACGACCTCGCCGTCCTCGACCGCGACATCCCCGGCCCCTCCGGCGACGAGGTCGCCCGGCGCATCGTCGCCTCCGGCAGCGGCATCCCGATCCTCATGCTCACCGCCGCCGACCGGATCGACGACAAGGCGTCCGGGTTCGAGCTCGGGGCCGACGACTACCTCACCAAACCGTTCGAGCTGCGGGAGCTCGTCCTGCGGCTGCGGGCGCTCCACCGTAGACGCGCGTACGCCCGGCCCCCGGTCCGCGAGATCGCGGGCCTGCGGCTCGACCCCTTCCGCCGGGAGGTCTTCCGCGACGGACGTTACGTCGCGCTCACCCGCAAACAGTTCGCCGTGCTGGAAGTCCTCGTCACCGCCGAGGGCGGGGTCGTCAGCGCCGAAGAGCTGCTGGAAAGGGCCTGGGACGAGAACGCCGACCCCCTCACCAACGCCGTGCGCATCACCGTCTCCGCACTGCGCAAACGGCTCGGCGAACCATGGATCATCGCCACGGTGCCCGGCGTCGGCTACCGCATCGACGCCGGGCACCGTGGCGATGAATAGACGCCCAGGACCCAGCGCCCGCCTGAAACTCACCATCAGCTATGCCGGACTCGTCCTCGTCACCGGCGCTGTCCTGCTGGCCGTGGTGTGGGTGTTCCTGCTGCGCTACGTACCCGACAGTCCCCAGGGCTTGCTCGGGATCTCACCCAACCGGTACCTCCTCTCGCGCGTCTTCGGTCGCGCCGCGGCCGTAGCACTGGCCTTGCTGCTCGTGTTCGGCCTCGTCGGAGGATGGATCCTCGCCGGCCGGATGCTCGCACCACTCACACAGATCACGGATGCGGCACGGATGGCCGGGAACGGGTCACTGTCCCACCGGATCCGTATGAAGGGTCGCCAGGACGAATTCCGTGAACTCTCCGACGCGTTCGACTCGATGCTCGAACAACTCGAGTCCCACGTCGCCGAGCAGCAGAGGTTCGCCGCGAACGCCTCCCACGAACTGCGCACCCCGCTGGCCATCTCGCAGACGCTGCTCGACGTCGCCCGCAGAGACCCCACGCGGGACCAGGCCGAAATCTTCGAACGCCTGCAGGCTGTCAATACGCGCGCGATCGACCTCACCGAGGCCCTCCTGCTGCTCAGCCGCAGCGACCGCGGGAACTTCACCCGCGAGAGCGTCGACCTCTCCCTCGTCGCCGAAGAGGCCGCCGAAACCCTGCTCCCCCTCGCCGAACAGCGCGGGATCACGCTCGACGTCACCGGCGGGGCGGCCCGGACCAGCGGCTCCGCGGAACTCCTGCTGCGGATGGTGACGAACCTCGTCCAGAACGCCATCGTCCACAACCTCCCCGCCGGCTGCACCGTGACGGTCCACACCGAGGCGCAGGGCGACGCGAGCGTGCTGCGGGTCGAGAACACGGGCCATCCAGTGCCACCGGAACTGGTACCGACCCTCACCGAACCCTTCCAGCGCGGAACGGAACGCGTACGCACCGACGAGCACGCGGGCGTCGGCCTCGGCCTGGCCATCGTGCACAGCATCGTCCGCGCCCACGACGGCACACTCGACCTCGCCCCCCGCCCCACCGGCGGCCTCCTCGTCACGGTCCGCCTCCCCGGCACGCCGTAGCTCACGGGACGACTCCCGCCCCGAACGGCACAGCCTTTAGGCTGCCGGTCATGAATCCGGCCATGACCAGCGGTGTGACCACTGAGCCCGTCATCCTCGATGCCATGGAGCTGACCTCCGATCCGCAGCCGGAGGCCCGGTTTGTGGAGTCGGCCCACCGGATCCTGGCGGACCTGGTCCGTTCGGGTGCCGCGCTGGGCTGGGTGGAACCACCCTCGCGGGACGAGGTGGCGGAACTTCTCGGCCATGTCGTCTCTGCGGTACAGGCCGGGGATGCGGCTCTGCGTGCCGCTTACCTCGACCATCGACTTGTCGGGTTGGGGTACTGGCTCCGCTACGCCCGACCGACCCATCGGCCACACGCCGATCTGGAGAAGATCGCGGTGGATGCTGTTGCCCATGGTCGCGGTATCGGTCGGGCGCTGACCGCTGCCTTGATCGCTGACGCCCGGGAGGCGGGTATCGAGGTCCTCACTCTGGACGCCCGTGGCGACAACACCAATGCCCTGCACCTCTACCGATCGCTGGGCTTCACCGAATACGGCCGTCTGCCCGGCTTCGTGGCCGTCGGTGAACGCCGCTACGACAAGGTCTTCTACATGCTGGACTTCCGCCGGCAAGGCTGACCGCTACCGCCACCCGCATTGTGCGCCACGAACACGAACTCCCGTCCGGGCCTGTCGGGAGCGTCACGGACGTCGTCCACCGTGAAGCCCGCGCCGAGAAGATCCGCCTCCACCTCCTCGCGGGAGCGGAATCGCAGGGTGGAGTCCGAGGTCAGGCGTGCGCCGTCCGTCGTGAACACGAAGGTCCCGCGGAAGGTCACCAACGGCCCGTCGACGTCGGTCACTTCGACCCAGTTCTCGACGGCACCGACGCCGGGGACGTCCGTGACGCGGTGAGTGGCGTCCCGGTTCCACTCCTCCCAGGCCCGGCGGGCCGGGTCGCGGGTTTCGAGGACGAGGTGTCCGCCCTGTCGCAGGGCGGCGTGGATGGCCCGCAGGGTGGCCCGCCAAGACTCCGGGTCGGCGATGGCCTGGGCGACGTTGCCGGTCATGGTCGCGAGGTCCGCCCGGAGCGGCGGAACGGCGGTCGCGTCGCCGTGGATGAAGCGGACGCGGTCGGCGCCCGGTTTCGCGCGGCCGACGTCCAGGGAGGCCTGCGCGGGATCGACACCGACGACCTCGATGCCGCGCTCGGCCAGCAGCAGCGCGAAGACGCCCGTTCCGCAACCGATGTCCAGCACCCGGCGTGCGCCGAACTCCCGGGCGATGCCGAGGTAGGCGTCGAGGTCACTGCGGTCGGAGTCGAGCACGTCGTAGATCGCGGCCAGTCGCGGGTGCCCGAAGAGCGCGTCAACCATGCGGGCGACGGTAGAGAGGCGGGCGGGAGCGGGCAAGCGGATTACCCGGCATGCGGCCGCCTCCCGTGGTGTCCGATTCGTTCAAGACGGGTGTCCCGGCCCATCCGTACCGTGGCCCCATGACTCCACGATTCGATGCCATTGGCCTGGTGGTCTCCGACATGGCCGCCGCTGTCGTCTTCTACCGTCGGCTGGGGTTCGCGTTCCCCGAGGGAGCCGAGGAGCAGCCGCACGCGGAGGCCGAACTGCCCGGCGGGCTGCGGCTGCTGCTGGACACCGAGGAGAGCGTGCGGTCCTTCCACCCCGGGTGGCGGGCGCCCGCCGGGGGCGGTCGGGCCTCGCTCGCGCTGCTGTGCGACACGCCCGGCGAGGTCGACGCGTTGTACGAGGAGATGGTGGCCGCCGGGTATCACGGCGAGCTCAAGCCGTGGGACGCCGTCTGGGGGCAGCGGTACGCGTCCCTGCACGACCCGGACGGAAACGGGGTCGACCTGTTCGCCCGGCTGCCTTCAGCGTCGTAGCAACTCCCCCAATGTGGTGCCCGCCAACTCCTTTGTGTCCCGGGAAAGGTGGGCCTGATCCGCGTACCCGGCGCGCACCGCCGTCTCCGCGAAGGGCATCCCGCTCCGCGCCAACACGAGGGCCCGCTGCCAGCGCAGCACGCGCGCCAGCGTCTTCGGGCCGTAACCGAAGGCGTGCAACGCGCGGCGGTGCAACTGCCGGGCGCCGAGGCCCAGTTCGTCGGCCGTCGAGGCGACAGTCCGGCCCGCGTCCAGGGCCAGTACGACCCGCCGCAGCAGCGGATCCGGCGGGTCGGCGTCGCCCGCCAGGCCCAGCGCCACCTCCTCCAGCCCGCTAGCCGCATCCGCGGCCGCGTTCACGCGAGCCGTCAGACGGCGTACCCGCGCCGCCGACCACAGCTCGGCCAGGGCGACGCGCCGGTCGCGTACCTCGTGCGCCGGCACGCCGAGCAGCGTCGGCGCCGCCCCCGGGTAGAAGCGGACGCCCGCCCACGCACCGGCCCCGTCCGCACTCACGTACGCGCGCGTGTCGGGACCCGCGACAAGCAGCCTGCCGTCGTTCCACAACAGGTCCATGCAGCCGTCGGGCAGCACCCGCCCCGCACCGGCCCCGGTCGGCGTGTTCCTCCACACCACCGCGCCGCTCAGCCGGGACGCCCACTCCACGTACACGTACGCCAGGCTACGTCGTGCTGAGCAACCGCGTGAGGCGTCACACTGCCTCCGCGCTCGCCGCGGCGTCGCCATCCTGGCCGCCGAACACACTAGTGAGCCCAGGGCGGTGTGATGGTGTTGCCGTCAGCCAGTTTGGCGGTGAGCCCGACACGTGTGGTGACCCACATCCGAGCGGGCTGGTCGGTGGTGTTGGCGACCGCCAGTTCGGAGCCTGCAGGTGCCACTGCCGCGTCACCTGCGCAAAGTTCGGCGCTCTCACCGTCGATGGTGAGTCGGAGGCGACCGGAGAGGACGTAGAACGTCTCCTCGTCGCTGATCGTGTGGGTCGGCCCCAGCATTGCGGCCGGGATCTCGACGCGCCAGGCGGCGAGGTCCCGGCTGCCGGTGTCCGGACGAACGTAGGAAACGAAACGGCCACCGTGAATCTCGTGTACGACGGCCTCGTCACTGCGGATGAACGGCATACTCCAGCCCCCACCTAGACAAGCTTCTTGTCCAAATAGACAAGCGGATTGACGAGTTATAGTCAAGCCCATGGACGACGCCCTGGCTTTCTCCGCACTCGTGCTGGCACTCTCCGGACAGCTGGTGCAGGAAATCCACACCAGCGTGTCCCAGCAGGGATTCCAGGACCTACGACCTGCACACGGCTTCGCCTTCGCCCGCATCTCGGCGGGCGGCGCCACCACGGCCGACCTGGCCGAGCACCTGGGGGTGACCAAGCAGGCCGCCGCCCAGCTGGTCGAGGAGCTGGTCCGAAAGGGGTACGTGGAGCGGCATCCACACCCGCATGATGCCCGCGCCCGCCTCCTGGGACTGACCGAGACCGGCTGGGCCGCCACGCGCGCCGCCGACCAGGCGGCCCGGGCTGCCGTCGCACCGTGGCGAGAGGTACTGGGCGAGGCGCGCTTCAGCGAACTCGTCGCCGACCTGACACTCCTTGCACCGCCGGGCCCGATCCGCCCTGCCTGGTGAGCCGATGGCTGTGGCGGTGTGCGGCATGGGGTGGCATCGGGCTGAGCCTGTATGCCGGCTGGCTGACGGCCGATGACATCCGGGACCGGGCTTCCAGTGAACGCGACATCAACGCGGCATGTGATGGGCTCGTATCCGCAGCCTCGGTGATGGACCTCCAAGGCGGGATGGTCCGGGCCGAAACCAGCGACTACGACAGGCTGGATGCGCGCGAGCTGCCCAGTTCCTGCACCGTCTACAAAGTGCCCAGCGACGACGTGACCGCTGTCGCCGACCGGCGCCCCGAAGCGCGACAAGTCGGCGACGGCACCTTGGGTTGGTACGGGAACTGGTACACCACCATCCGTGCTGAATGCGGCCCCGGCAGCAGCGCGACAGCCCCGAAGCTCCTGAACGTCACCGCCCGCGCCGACTATGAAGACGTTTCCGCAGCCGACCGTCAGCGCCTCGCCCGCCTCGCCCGATCGGCGGCGAAGGAGCTCGCCGACCGAATCGGCTGCCAGACCCAACTGCCCCAACTGCCTGACCATCCGTTGGAGCCCGTACCGTCAGCCCTCCACTCCGCCAAGGCAGCGGACGGCTCGTGCAGCTGGTTTGCCCGACACCTCAAGGAGCAAGGGCAAGGCCGGCTGCCCGACCGTGCCCTCGCAGCGCCCACGCGTGACGCAAACCCAATCGAGAGCTGCTTCCTGGCGGTCAGTCCCGACCAGGTGGGCCGCATCGGCGACAACCTTCCCGACGACCAGCGCCGCTACGCACGCAGCGCGCTCACCCACTCGCCTTGGTGGCTGCGCACCGTCTCCTACTTCGGCCCAGAGGCGCACACAGTGGGATACGACGACTACGCCGACGGCGACAAAGTCATCGAAGCGGGAACGGCCGGGCACACACACGGCGCCTGGTGGGCCTCCTCCACCTGCGACGGCAAGCCCGCCCTACACACCCTCAGCTCCAGCTACGTCTACGACGGCGTCCTCGGCGCCAAGGCGCTGTCAGCCCTGTTCCGCGCCTACGTCGACGACATCACCAAGCGGCGGGGCTGCACCGACGTGATTTATCCGCCTGCCGCCTCAGTACTGTGACTTCGTATGACCGACACCGAGATCGAGATCACCGCAGACCTGGTTCGCGACCTGCTGCAGGAGCAACATCCAGACCTTGCAGGGCTGGCCATCCGCGAGGTGGCGGGCGGCTGGGGCAACCAAATGTGGCGTCTCGGGGACGAGTTGGCCGTGCGCATGCAGCGTATGGACCCCACCCCGGAACTCCAGCTCAAGGAGCGGCGGTGGCTACCCGTGCTGGCTCCGCGCCTTCCGCTCCCGGTGCCGACCCCGGTGCGGTTCGGCGAACCGTCCGAGCGCTTCCCCAAGCACTGGACCGTGATGACGTGGGTTCCCGGCGAGCCGCTGGACCACGGCTCGATCAGCCGCGGCGCCCACGCGGCCGACACGCTGGCGGGCTTCCTCCGGGCGCTCCATGTGGAGGCTCCCGCCGAGGCGCCGATCGCTACGGACCGCGGTGCCCATCCCAGGAGCTGCACGGACGGCTTTGAGAATTTCTTCCAAGCCGTTGCCCTCGACGACATCGCTGCCGACGTCCGGGCCGTCTGGGACGACGCGGTTGCGGCCCAGGCGTGGGAGGGCCCGCCGGTGTGGGTGCATGGCGACCTCCATCCCGCGAACGTCGTCGTCTCGGACGGAACGCTCTCGGGCATCGTCGACTTCGGTGCCATGTTCGCCGGCGACCCGGCGTGGGACCTCGCCGCCGCATGGGTGCTGCTACCCGCGGGCACGGCCTCACGGTTCTTCGACATGTACGCGCACGCAGACGAGGCAGCGATCCGGCGCGCCCGCGGGCTGGCCGCGATGAAGAGCCTCTTCCTGATGCTCATGGGGCAGAACGGAGATCGGGGCCTTCCCGGCGGCAAGCCGAACTGGGGGCCTGTAGGCCGGGCGGCACTTGACCGTGTCCTGAAGGGCGTTTGACGCGCGCCTCTTAGAACTTCTGCGGCCATGGGTAACCGAGTTGCCGGGCGAACTCTCGTGAGCCACCGCAGACCTCGGAGGCTTGGCGCGGGGTCTACGCCCGGACCCGGTCGCGCCGCGGTGTAGTACGGAGCGACTCTCAGGATGACGCTCCGTAGCGGGAGACAATCGCCGCGGCGCGGTTGCGCAGGGAGGTGCGCAGCCACTGCGGGGACAGGGCTTCCACGTCCGTGGTGAGCTGCCACAGCGCCCATTCGGCGTGGCGCGCGTCTTGGAAGGTCACCTCCAGCCGCAGCCAGCCGTCGGCGTCGGGTTCCTCGGCGCGGACAGTCTGTGCGGTGCTCACCAGGTCCTCCCGCCGCGCCGGGTTCACCCGCACCTGCACGGTGACTTGATCGCCGTCGGACAGAAACTGCGCGCAGCGTTCCCGCCAGATCCGGTCCAGATCGACCCGGTTGGGTCGCTGTGCCGGTTCGGGGAGTTCCTCGGCGGCCAACACCCGCGACAGCCGGTAGGTGCGGTCCGCGCCGGATCTTGTGGCCAGCAAGTAGCCCCGGTCGCGTACGGTGACCAGGCCGATCGGGTCCACGGTGCGCCACTGCGGCGTCTGGTCCGTGGCGGCGTAGTGGATGCGCAGCTTGTGGCCGGCGAGCACCGCGCGCCGGACCTCGATCATTGTCGTGTCGGGTAACTCCTCGGTGACCAGGCGGTGTGAGAGCAGGTCGGTCTCCGGGTCGATGAGCAATCGCTGGGCGGCGTCGCTCGCGGCGGCCCGATGGCCTTCGGGCAGCGCGTCAACCACCTTGCGCATGGCCGAAGCGAGCGCGGAGCCGAGGCCGAATACCTGCTCGCCGCGCCCCGATCCGGCGACCAGCAAGGCAAGTGCCTCGTCATGGTTCAGTCCGCTGAGATCGGTCTGGAAATCGGGCAGCAACGCGAACCCGCCGTGCCGGCCGCGTTCGGCGTAGACCGAGGTGACCTCCGCTGCGCCGGTGTCCTAGGCGCGGCACCTTCAGCCACATGGCTCCCATTGAGCACTATGTGCCTCAGCAGTCTCAGAACTGTTCACCGCGGGGAGCGATACGGCAGTTCACTGGAGGCATGAGACAGAAAACGGGCATGACCGTGGTGGTGACCGGGGCGTCCGGTCGTACGGGCAGCAGGGTGGCGCGGGCCGCGCAGGCGGCCGGGCTGGCGGTGCGGGCGGCCTCGCGTGCCGAGGGCTTCGACTGGGCGGATCGGTCGACGTGGGCGCGGACGTTGCAGGGCGCCGACGCGGCGTATCTCGTCCACCCCGGGGACGTCGGCTCCGCGGCGGCCACCCGCGCGGTCGGGCTGCTCGCGCACGAGGCGGTCTCCCTCGGCGTACGGCGGCTGGTGCTGCTGTCGGCGCGCGGCGAGGTGCAGGCGCGGCCGACCGAGGAGGCGCTGCGGGAGTCGGGCGCGGACTGGACGGTCGTACGGTCCGCGTGGTTCATGCAGAACTTCAGCGAGGGGCCGCTGGTGGAGGGGCTGCGGCTGGGCGGGGAGCTGGTGTTCCCGGGCGGTGAGGTGCGTGAACCGTTCGTCGATCTGCGGGATGTGGCGGACGTGGTGGTGGCCGCGCTGACGGCGGGTGATCGGTACGTCGGGCAGGGCATCGACGTGTCCGGGCCGCGGCTGCTGACCTTCGGTGAGGCGGTGGCGGAGATCGCGAAGGCGACGGGGCGCGAGCTGACGTACCGGCCGTTGCCGGCGGCGGAGTACGGGGCGCAGCTGGCCGCGTTCGGGGAGCCGCCCGAGGTGGTCGAGCTGCTCGTGGACGTGTTCGAGACCCTCCTCGACGGCCGCAACGCCCACCTCTCGGACGGCGTCCAGCGGGTGCTGGGACGCGAGCCGCGGGACTTCGCGGAGTTCGCGGCGGAGGCAGCGGCGGCGGGGACCTGGACGCCCTGAGCAGCCGCTCGCCTCACTTTTCCGCCGACCCCGACGGCTCCTCCCCGCCACCCTTGTGCGCGTTCTGCGAGCTCTTCACCTGGGTGCGCAGCCGTGCCGTCACGTCCTCCGGAGGAAGGAAGCGGGACCAGCGTTCGGGGAACTCGGACGGCATGTCGGGATCGTCGGGGTCGGCCTCGCGGGCCGCGGCGGCGCGGGCGACGTACTCGGCGACCTGCGCCTCGCGCAGCCGTTCGTTGGCGGCGCGGGCGGCGGCCGTCGCGGCGGCCGGCCAGACGCGGTCGATCGCCGCGTTGACGGCGGCGCCGACCAGCACGGCGAAGGCGGACACACCGATCCACAGCAGTACGGCGACGGCGGCGGCCAGGGAGCCGTAGATCGTCGCGCCCTCGACGGTGTTCTGCAGGTAGATGCGGAGCAAAAAGCTGCCCAGCACCCACATGCCGAGGGCCACCAGGGCGCCGGGGACGTCCTCGACCCACGGGGAACGGACCGGGACGGAGACGTGATACAGCGTGGTCAGGAAGACGATCGACAGGACGATCACCACGGGCCAGTACAGGACCTGCACCACCGTCGTCGACCACGGCACGATCCGCACCACCGCGTCCGGTCCCGCCACCATCAGCGGCAGCGCGACCGAGCCGATCAGCAAGGCCGCGATGAACAGCAGGAACGCCACCAGCCGGGTCTTGACGATGCCACGGACGCCATCGAGGCCGTACATCACGGTGATCGTGTCGATGAAGACGTTCACCGCCCGGGATCCCGACCACAGTGCGAACAGGAAGCCGATGGAGATGACGTCCGGTCGCCCGCCCTGCATCACGTCGTCCAGGATCGGCCGCGCGATCTCGTTCACGCCCTTGTCGGACAGGACCGTGCGGGAGGCCTCCAGGAGGTTGGTCTGCAGGCTGGAGATGGTGTCGGTGCCGGTCCAGTCGTCGACGTAGCCGAGCAGGCCGATCATGCTGAGCAGCAGCGGCGGCACGGACAGCAGCGTGAAGAACGCGGCTTCGGCGGCCAGGCCGAGGATGCGGTACTCGATGCAGGAGTTGACGGTGTCCTTGAGCAGCAGCCAGGCGGTCCTGCGCTTGGAGACATTCCGGTAGAGGGCCCGCGCGCGGTGGAGGCGACCGGAGGGTCGTTCGGGGGTGACACTTGCTGACTGCACGACCCAACGGTATCCGCCGCAGCGGGCACGGTTCACCCTGGTGGGACGGTGGCCCAGGTGCCCGGGTCCGCGGGGTGACCACCTCCGTACCTCGGGGTAGGTTCCGAGCATGGCACGCAGCACCCACACCGTGACCAATCAGGTCCCGCCGCTCGTCGGATACGACGTCTTCGGCGCCGACCGCGCCCTCGTGGCGGCCGTCGAGCGGCACGTTGCCCCGGAGCTGCTCGACGAGGTCCGGGGCGAGCTGTCGGGGCTCGGCCGTACCGCCGGGTCGGCGCAGGCGCAGGAGTGGGGGGTGCTGGCCAACGAGAACCCGCCCCGGCTGCACACCCACGACCGCTACGGCCACCGCGTCGACGAGGTCGAGTTCCATCCGGCCTGGCACCGGCTGCTCGGCAAGGGCGTCGCCGCGGGCCTGACCGCGGCGTGGGCGCGGCCCGCCGGGCATGTGCGGCGGGCGGCCGGGTTCCTGATGTGGACGCAGGTCGAGGCGGGCAACGGCTGCCCGCTGTCCATGACCCACGCCGCCGTGCCCGCCCTGCGCACGGATCCGGCCCTCGCCGCGGAGTGGGAGCCGCGGCTGACGTCCACGGTCTACGACCGTGATCTGCGGCCCGCCGAGCAGAAGGCGGGGGTGCTGTTCGGGATGGGCATGACGGAGAAGCAGGGCGGCAGCGATGTCCGCGCCAACACCACCGTCGCCCGGCCGCTCGCCGAGGACGGCACGTACGAGCTGACCGGACACAAGTGGTTCTGCTCGGCGCCGATGTCGGACGGTTTCCTGGTGCTGGCCCAGGCTCCGGGCGGGCTGACCTGTTTCCTGGTGCCGCGGGTGCTCGCGGACGGCACCCGCAACGTCTTTCTGCTCCAGCGGCTGAAGGACAAGCTGGGAAACCGCTCCAACGCCTCCAGCGAGGTCGAGTTCGACGGAACCTGGGCGCGCCGGGTCGGCGAGGAGGGGCGCGGGGTGCGGACCATCATCGGGATGGTCGCCGCGACCCGGCTGGACTGCGTGCTCGGCTCTGCGGGGCTGATGCGGCAGGCAGTCGCGCAGGCGGTCCACCACTGCACGTACCGGGAGGCGTTCGGCGGACGGCTGATCGACAAGCCGTTGATGCGCAACGTTCTGGCCGATCTCGCCATCGAGTCGGAGGCGGCGACCACGCTCGGGCTGCGCCTCGCCGCCGCCTACGACGACGGGAGCGAACAGGAGCGGGCGTTTTTGCGGCTGGCGGTGCCGGCCGCCAAGTACTGGGTGACCAAGCGCTGTACGCCGGTGGCGGTGGAGGCGGCCGAGTGCCTGGGCGGCAACGGTTACGTGGAGGAGTCGGGGCTGCCCCGGCTGGTGCGCGAGTCGCCGCTGAACTCGATCTGGGAGGGCGCGGGCAACGTCCAGGCGCTGGACGTGCTGCGTGCGCTGCAACGCGAGCCGGAGGCCCTGAACGCCTATCTGCAGGAGGTCGGCCGGGCGCGCGGCGCCGATCACCGGCTGGACGCCGCGATCAAGAACCTGCTGACCGAACTGGCCGACCTGGAGGGCATCGAAGCCCGCGCCCGGCGCCTGGTCGAGCGGCTCGCGCTGGTGCTTCAGGGCGCGCTGCTCGTCCGGTACGCGCCCCCCGAGGTCGCCGACGCGTTCTGCGGCTCCCGGCTGGGCGGCGACTGGGGAACCGCTTTCGGGACGCTGCCGCACACGCTGGACCTGGCGTCGGTGGTGGAGCGGGCGCGGCCGGTGTCCTGACCCGGGGCTAGGTCCCTGGAGCGGGTACGTCAACTTGAGTCCGCACAAGAGGGACGATGCCGGAAAACCGCACGCCGACAGGGGTGGTGCTGCGCCGACACGGCACCACCCCTGCCCTGGCCGGCCCGTTCAGGCCGAGCGCGCCGCACGGGCGACGTCGCTCAAGTTTCAAACACCGTGGGGCGGTTCACCAGGGTTGCAAGGGGTTGCAACTTTCCGGTGTCTGTGACCGGACTGGGCCCCTCCGTCAGCGGCGGGCGGCAGTATGGGACGCACCATCAGGACGCGACCGGAAAACGACGCCGTGGGAGCTTGACAGCCGGTCGCACGTCAGTGTGAATCCGGGGGAGGATCTCAGTGCCGCGGTCGCCCATGAATGTGACGGACCTGTCCGCCGTCGACGCGCCACGGGCCGCGCGGATGCTCAGCGCGGTCCGCGACGAGGCCCTCTCCGGCAAGCGCCCACACGTCGCTCCCCGCCCGGTCATCGGGGAGTCGTGGGGACGCATGCTGCGCAGCGGGGTGGACCCGGACCACGACTTCAGATCGGGCCTGCTGACACCGGAGGAGATCCGGCGGCGGCGCGAGGACTCGCCGCTGCGGCATGTGCTGCCGGTGCTCAGGGACGGCCTGGTCTCGGTCGCGGACACCGCCCGACACATCATGGTGATCGCCGACGCGGACGGCCGGGTGCTGTGGCGCGAGGGCAGTTCCGCGGTGCTGCGCAAGGCGGACGGGCTGGGTTTTCTGCTCGGCGCGGACTGGCGGGAGAACATCGTGGGCACCAACGGCGTCGGGACGCCGGCGGTGGTACGGCGGCCGGTGCAGGTGTTCGCCGCCGAGCACTTCGTCCGCTCGCATGCCTCGTGGACCTGCGCCGGTGCCCCCATCACGGATCCGCGCGACGGGCGGCTGATCGGCGTGGTGGACGTGAGCGGGCCGCTGGAGACGATGCATCCGGCCACCCTCGCCTGGGTCGACTCGGTGGCCAAGCTCGCCGAGGCCCGGCTGCGGGAGTTGCATCTGACCGCGCTGGAGCGGCTGCGCGCGGTGGCCGCTCCGGTGCTGGCCGGGCTGACCGGCCGCGCGCTGGTGGTGGACAGGGAGGGCTGGACGGCGGCCGTGACGGGGATGCCGTACACGAACCGGATCGCATTGCCCAAGGCGCTGTCGCCCGGCCGCCGTTGGCTGCCCATGCTGGGCCTGTGCGTGGTGGAACCGCTTGCCGAGGGCTGGCTGGTGCGGCCCGCCGACGAGCCGCTGCCGTTCGGTGCCACCCGGATCGTGCTGGACCTGGGGCAGCCGCGCCGCTGTACGGTGACGGTGTCGGGCGGTGTGGGTTCCTGGACCCATGAACTGAGCCCGCGGCACAGCGAGTTGCTGTTCCTGCTGGCCGAGCACCGGGCGGGGCGCACCGCCGCGCAGCTGGCCGCGGACGTGTTCGGCGACCCGCGCCGCACGGTGACGATGCGCGCCGAGATGTCGCGGGTACGGCGGTATCTCGGGAGCTTTCTGGAGCACCGACCGTATCGTTTCTGCGACGACGCCGAGATCGAGGTGATCCTCCCGCCCGAGCCGTCCGACCTCCTGCCGCACTCCAGCGCACCGGCGGTGCGCAGGGCGCGGGCGGCTTCGACGGTGCTGTGAGAGTCCCGAGGGCGCACATTCGACGGTGCCGTGAGAGTCCCAAGGCCGCATGTTCGAGAGCTTCTTCCGCATATTTGCGGGGTCTGCGTCCACAGTTCGCCGTACCTGACGTAGCATCCCTTACCGGGCCACCCCACCTGCTCCCAGGTCAACGCACAGGTCGTCAGGCGCAGTTGGCCCGCCTCGGGAGGACCAGATGAAGCATCGCGGCAGACACCGCCGACGCAAGCGGGGCCAAGCGCTGCGGGCGTTCCTGGCCGGGACCGCTCTCGCACTCACCGGCGCCGCCACCGTGATCAGCGCCTCCCAGGCCACGGTCAGCACCGACCCTGGCGCCCTGGAGCCCGTCACCTCCGCTGCCTCCCTGGCGGATCTGCGCCTGCGCGAGGAGCGGATCCCGCAGCCCGTGCCCGACGGACCGGCCCAGCCCGTCGGCGTCGCCGCCGTCCTCGCGGACGCCGACCGCAGCCTGCGTGCCGCGGCCGACTGCACCGACGCCGACCGCGCCGCGCTGCCCATAGCGCCCGCGGCCACCCGGGCGCACTGCTGGGACGAAGCGCGCACCGAGGAGTGGCACACGGGCGCGGTGACCACCTCGGGGGACGCCGACGACGACGGCCGGTGGGGCTCGAACCGCGTGGTGCTCTCCGGCTGGAGCGACCAGCAGGGCCACTCCCGGGTCGCGTTCGTCGACGCAGGCGACCAGGAGCGGCTCACCTACACCTGGGTGGCCCTCACCGTTCCGGCGAGCGGCGACCCCGTCGGCCGGCCGCTGGTGTCGACGCTGTCCGGCATGGTCTGGTACCAGGACAAGCTGCTCGTCACCGCCGACGAGGGCCGCGCCCTGTACCTCTACGACCTGGACCGCATCCGGCGCACCTCCGCCGACATCGCGGCGACCGCGCCACCGGCGCGCGGCGACCGGTACACGCTGCCCGCCGTCCGCTCGTACCGTCTGACCGGCGCCCGGATCGGCGCGCTCTCCCTGGACCGCAGCACCACGCCCGACAGCCTCGTCGCGAGCGAGTCGGTCCCGGCGGACGGCGACCGGCCCACCCGCCTGTGGCGCTACGCCCTCGACGACGACCCGTCCGGCGCGGGCCTGCTCGGCACGGGGCCGCAGGAGGCGTACGAGACGAAGGCGGCCGACGTCCGGGGTGTGCTCGCCCACCGGTCCCAGTGGTACCTGGCCCGCGCGGCGGGCGGACACGGGACGCTGTGGCGGCAGGACAGCGGTGGCGCGAGCGGGGCGCGCTGCGGGACGGACGAGACGTATCTGTGCTGGAGCGGCCCCGCGCAGTCCCTCTCCTACTGGGAGGAGAGCGGTGAGGTCTGGTCGCAGTCGGGGCGGATGCTGTTCTCGCTGCCGCTGGACACGATCGACAGGGCCCTGGGCTAGATGATTCCCTGACCTGCATGACGAACATCCCCGTGACCACCTGGTCCCTGGAGCAGACCGCCCCGACCGACCTGCTCCCGGCGGCGGCGCCGGAGGGCGACGTGCGGATCGTCCGCGCCGAGGTGCCCTCGCCCGAGTTCAGCCGTTTCCTGTACGCGTCCGTGGGCGGGGACATCCACTGGACCGACCGGCTGGGCTGGACGTACGCGCGGTGGCAGGAGCACCTGGAGCGGCCCGGGGTGGAGACGTGGGTGGCCTACGACCGGGGCACGCCCGCCGGTTATGTGGAGCTGGAACCGCAGGACGACGCAGTGGTGGAGATCGTCTACTTCGGACTGATCCCGGCCTTCCGCGGGCGGCGCATCGGCGGGCACCTGCTGTCGTACGGCACTGCCCGCGCGTGGGATCTCGCGGACCGGTGGCCGGGGCTTGCGCCGACCAAGCGGGTGTGGCTGCATACATGCAGCAAGGACGGCGAACACGCGATGGACAACTACCTGCGACGCGGCTTCACCCTGTTCGACACCAAGGTCGAGGAGGAGCCGGAGGTCGGGGCGCCCGGTCCGTGGCCCGGTGCATACCCTGCCTGACCTGGTCGGACAAGACGGCGTTCACGCCATGTGACCGACGACACCCTTGTTTCGCCATACGAGACAAGGGTGTCCGCATTTTGGATAAAGCTGGACTGTGTCCAGATCGCCGTGACACGCTTCCGTCATGTCTGGAACTGGAATTGCCTTGGTGAGTCGGCGGCACGTCGACCTCGGCCGCATGTCCAGCGCCATCTGTCCGGCGAGCTGAGACCTCTCCAGCAACGCCGTTCTCCCCCGCTTTGTCTGTCCCTGCGCAATGATGCGCACGTATGCCCCCATGCGCCGTACGCGCAGGTCAGAGCCGCTTTTCCGCCTGTCCCGAAGGACTTATCACCATGGCCGCCACCCCGCAGAACCCTGCCGCCGCGACTCCCCGCCGCAAGGTGAGCCGTCACCGCGGCGAGGGTCAGTGGGCCGTGGGTCACTTCACCCCGCTCAACGGCAACGAACAGTTCAAGAAGGACGACGACGGTCTCAATGTGCGGACACGCATTGAGACGATCTACTCCAAGCGCGGTTTCGACTCGATCGACCCCAACGACCTGCGCGGCCGGATGCGCTGGTGGGGCCTGTACACCCAGCGCAAGCCCGGGATCGACGGCGGCAAGACCGCGATCCTGGAGCCGGAGGAGCTGGACGACGAGTACTTCATGCTGCGCGTCCGTATCGACGGCGGCCGGCTCACCACCCAGCAGCTGCGCGTCATCGGTGAGATCTCGCAGGAGTTCGCGCGCGGCACGGCCGACATCACCGACCGGCAGAACGTCCAGTACCACTGGATCCGGATCGAGGACGTGCCCGAGATCTGGAACCGCCTGGAGGCGGTCGGCCTGTCCACCACCGAGGCCTGCGGTGACACGCCCCGTGTGATCCTCGGCTCGCCCGTCGCCGGTATCGCCGCGGACGAGATCATCGACGGCACCCCGGCGATCGAGGAGATCCACCGCCGGATCATCGGCAACAAGGCGTTCTCGAACCTGCCCCGCAAGTTCAAGTCCGCGGTCTCCGGCTCGCCGCTGCTTGACGTGGCGCACGAGATCAACGACATCGCCTTCGTCGGCGTCAACCACCCCCAGTACGGCCCCGGCTTCGACCTGTGGGTCGGCGGCGGCCTGTCCACCAACCCGAAGATCGGCGTCCGGCTCGGCGCCTGGGTCTCGCTCGACGAGGTGCCCGACGTCTACGAGGGCGTCATCTCGATCTTCCGTGACTACGGCTACCGGCGCCTCCGCACGCGCGCCCGGCTGAAGTTCCTGGTCGCCGACTGGGGTGCGGAAAAGTTCCGCCAGGTGCTGGAGGACGAGTACCTCAAGCGCAAGCTGGTCGACGGCCCCGCGCCCGCCCAGCCCCTGGAGCGCTGGCGCGACCACGTCGGGGTGCACCGGCAGAAGGACGGCCGTTTCTACGTCGGTTTCGCACCGCGAGTCGGCCGCGTCGACGGCGCCACACTCACGAAGATCGCCGAACTGGCGGAGGCGCACGGCTCGGGCCGGGTCCGCACCACGGTCGAGCAGAAGATGATCGTGCTGGACGTCGACGAGTCGCGGATCGACTCCCTCGTCGAGGGCCTGGAGGCGCTGGACCTCACGGTCAAGCCGTCCCCGTTCCGGCGCGGCACGATGGCCTGCACCGGTATCGAGTTCTGCAAGCTCGCCATCGTCGAGACCAAGGCGCGCGGCGCCTCGCTGATCGACGAACTGGAGCGCCGGATCCCGGACTTCGACGAGCCGATCACCATCAACATCAACGGCTGCCCGAACGCCTGCGCCCGTATCCAGGTCGCGGACATCGGTCTCAAGGGCCAGCTGGTCATGAACGACCAGGGCGAGCAGGTCGAGGGCTACCAGGTGCACCTGGGCGGCGCGCTCGGCCTGGAGGCCGGGTTCGGCCGCAAGGTACGCGGTCTGAAGGTCACCTCCGAGGAGCTGCCCGACTACGTCGAGCGTGTCCTGAAGCGGTTCCAGGACGAGCGCGAGGACGGCGAGCGGTTCGCCACCTGGGCGGCGCGCGCCAGCGAGGAGTCGCTGTCATGAGCGAGCGTGCGGCCCCCTTCTACTGCCCCTACTGCGGCGACGAGGACCTGCGTCCGAGTGAGCAGGGCCACGGCGCCTGGGAATGCGCGGCATGCAACCGCGCATTCCAGCTGAAGTTCCTCGGGCTGCTGGCCCGCGGACTCCAGCACGACACAACGGGAGGGGACGCGATATGACGACCGCTCAGGAAACGCGGGAGACAGAGCGGCTGAGGGCGCTCGCCGAGCAGGCGGGCCGCGAACTGGAAGAGGCTTCCGCACTGGAGATCCTCCAGTGGGCGGCGGAAACCTTCGGCAAGCGGTTCTGCGTGACGTCCTCCATGGAGGACGCGGTGGTCGCCCACCTCGCGTCCCGCGCGATGCCCGGCGTCGACGTCGTCTTTCTCGACACCGGCTACCACTTCGAGGAGACCATCGGCACCCGGGACGCCGTCGAGGCGGTGATGGACGTCAACGTCATCACCCTCACCCCGGCCCAGACCGTCGCCGAGCAGGACGCGGAGTACGGCCCCAAGCTGCACGACCGCGACCCCGACCTGTGCTGCTTCCTGCGCAAGGTCAAGCCCCTGGAGCAGGGGCTGAAGAACTACGACGCATGGGCGACCGGACTGCGCCGCGACGAGTCCCCGACCCGGGCGAACACCCCGGTCGTCGCCTGGGACGAAAAGCGCCAGAAGATCAAGATCTCGCCGATCGCCCGCTGGACCCAGGACGACGTGGACGCCTACGTCACCGAGCACGGCGTCCTGACCAACCCGCTGCTCATGGACGGCTACGCCTCCATCGGCTGCGCCCCCTGCACCCGCCGGGTCCTCGCGGGCGAGGACGCGCGCGCCGGCCGCTGGGCCGGGCGGGCCAAGACCGAGTGCGGGCTGCACGGATGACGACCACCACACCGACCCCTCAGGAGAAGCACGTGACGAGCGGAGCCACCGTCTGGCTCACGGGCCTGCCGAGCGCCGGCAAGACCACGATCGCGTACGAGCTGGCCGGCCGGCTGCGGGAGGAGGGCCACCTCGTCGAGGTGCTCGACGGCGACGAGATCCGCGAGTTCATCTCGGCGGGCCTCGGCTTCAGCCGCGAGGACCGGCACACCAACGTGCAGCGCATCGGTTACGTCGCCGAGCTGCTCGCCCGTAACGGTGTCAAGGCGCTGGTCCCGGTGATCGCGCCGTACACCGACAGCCGTGACGCGGTGCGCAAGCGGCACGAGACGAACGGCACGCCGTATCTGGAAGTGCACGTGGCGACGCCCGTCGAGGTGTGCTCCGTGCGCGATGTGAAGGGGCTGTACGCCAAGCAGGCCGCGGGCGAGCTGACGGGGCTGACCGGCGTGGACGACCCGTACGAGGAGCCCGAGGCGC
This sequence comes from Streptomyces spinoverrucosus, assembly GCF_006539505.1. Taxonomy (GTDB): domain Bacteria; phylum Actinomycetota; class Actinomycetes; order Streptomycetales; family Streptomycetaceae; genus Streptomyces; species Streptomyces spinoverrucosus. Next base: position 287,101 of record NZ_BJND01000008.1, on the reverse strand, counting down.
CCGATCTGCGGATCGAGTCCCAGAACCAGACCGTGCAGGAGTCCGCGGCGTCGCTGTACACGCTGCTCACCGAGAGGGGACTGGCATGACGACCGTCGCCACGATCGACGAGGGCACCGACACCCCGTACGCCCTGTCGCACCTGGACGCGCTGGAGTCCGAGGCGGTGCACATCTTCCGTGAGGTGGCGGGCGAGTTCGAGCGGCCGGTGATCCTCTTCTCCGGCGGCAAGGACTCCATCGTCATGCTGCACCTGGCGCTGAAGGCGTTCACGCCCGCGCCGGTGCCCTTCTCGCTGCTGCATGTGGACACCGGGCACAACTTCCCCGAGGTCATCGACTACCGGGACCGTACGGTGGCCGAGCACGGCCTGCGGCTGCATGTCGCGTCCGTGCAGGACTACATCGACCGGGGTGTGCTGAAGGAGCGCCCGGACGGGACGCGTAACCCGCTGCAGACGCTTCCGCTGACGGAGAAGATCCAGGCGGAGCGTTTCGACGCGGTGTTCGGCGGCGGGCGCCGGGACGAGGAGAAGGCACGGGCGAAGGAGCGGGTGTTCTCGCTGCGCGACGAGTTCTCCCAGTGGGACCCGCGCAGGCAGCGCCCCGAGCTGTGGAACCTGTACAACGGGCGGCACGCCCCCGGCGAGCACGTCCGTGTGTTCCCGCTGTCCAACTGGACCGAGCTGGACGTCTGGCAGTACATCGCCCGCGAGGGCATCGAGCTGCCCGCCATTTATTTCGCGCACGAGCGTGAGGTGTTCCGGCGCAACGGCATGTGGCTGACCGCCGGCGAGTGGGGCGGCCCCAAGGACGGCGAGACCGTCGAGAAGCGGCTGATCCGCTACCGGACCGTCGGCGACATGTCCTGCACGGGCGCCGTCGACTCCGACGCGGAGACGCTGGAGCAGGTCATCACCGAGATCGCCGCGTCCCGGCTGACCGAGCGGGGCGCCACCCGGGCCGACGACAAGCTCTCCGAGGCCGCGATGGAAGACCGCAAGCGCGAGGGGTACTTCTAAACATGAGCACGACCACGACCGAGGAACTCTCGGCCACAACCCTGCTGCGGTTCGCCACCGCCGGTTCCGTCGACGACGGCAAGTCCACCCTCGTGGGCCGGCTGCTGCACGACTCCAAGTCGGTCCTCACCGACCAGCTGGAGGCCGTGGAACGCGCCTCGGCCTCGCGAGGGCAGGAAGGCCCCGACCTCGCGCTGCTGACGGACGGCCTGCGCGCCGAGCGCGAGCAGGGCATCACCATCGACGTCGCGTACCGCTACTTCGCCACGCCCCGCCGCCGGTTCATCCTCGCCGACACCCCGGGCCACGTGCAGTACACCCGGAACATGGTCACCGGCGCCTCCACCGCCGAGCTGACGATCATCCTCGTCGACGCCCGCAACGGCGTCGTCGAGCAGACCCGCCGGCACGCCGCGATCGCCGCGCTGCTGCGCGTCCCGCACGCGGTGCTCGCGGTCAACAAGATGGACCTCGTCGGGTACGAGGAGAGCGTTTTCGGCGCGATCGCCGAGGAGTTCACGGCGTACGCCACGGAACTCGGCGTCCCCGAGGTCACCGCGATCCCGATCTCCGCGCTGAACGGCGACAACGTCGTGGAACCGTCCGCGCACATGGACTGGTACGGCGGACCGACCGTTCTGGAACACCTGGAAACCGTGCCCGTGAGCCACGACCTGGCGCACTGCCACGCGCGGCTGCCCGTGCAGTACGTGATCCGGCCGCAGAGCGCCGAGCACCCCGACTACCGGGGCTACGCGGGTCAGATCGCGGCGGGCACGTTCCGCGTCGGCGAGCAGATCACGGTCCTGCCGTCCGGCCGTTCGACGAAGATCTCCGGCATCGACCTGCTGGGCAAGCCGGTCGACGTCGCCTGGACCACGCAGTCGGTCACCCTCCTGCTTCAGGACGACATCGACATCTCGCGCGGTGACCTGATCGTGCCCAGCAAGGACGCGCCGCCGACCACCCAGGACATCGAGGCGACCGTCTGCCATGTGGCCGACCAGCCGCTGACCGTCGGCCACCGGGTGCTGCTCAAGCACGGCACCCGCACGGTCAAGGCGATCGTCAAGGACATCCCGTCCCGGCTCACCCTCGACGACCTGTCCCTGCACCCGCACCCGGGACAGCTCGTCGCCAACGACATCGGCCGGGTGAAGGTCCGCACCGCCGAGCCGCTGCCGGTCGACTCCTACGCCGACTCCCGGCGCACCGGCTCGTTCATCCTGATCGACCCCAGCGACGGCACCACGCTCACCGCGGGCATGGTCGGCGAGTCGTTCGCCTCCCCGGAGCCGGTCCGGGACGAGGCCGAGGACGACGGGTGGGACTTCTGACCATGGCCTCGACCGACTTCTACTCGTCCTTCGCCAAGGAGGGCGGCCGCGTCGGCAGCGGCGCCCTCGGCAGCGGGCAGGGCGGAGTGGCGCGATGTGCGTGACGACGTACGCGCACGCCGCGCGCCGCCGCCGAAAACCTGCCGACCTCCCGGCCACGACCTGACAGATCGTGACCCGCCGGGCCGACGAGAGGAACACCTCCCGTGCCTGCCACCACCGCCCTTCGCCGCAGTCTCGCGGTGACCGCCGCGCTCCCCCTCCTCGCGCTCGCCGCCTGCGGCTATGGCTCCCAGGCGCAGGACGACACCAGGCAGCAGGTCGTCGCCGGTGCGAAGAAGGTCGACGGTCTCGACAGCGTGAGGATCGGCTACTTCGGCAACCTCACCCACGCGACCGCGCTGGTGGGCCGCAACGAGGGGCTGTTCCAGAAGGAGCTGGGCGGGACTCAGGTGAAGTACGCGACCTTCAACGCCGGGCCCTCCGAGATCGAGGCGCTCAACTCGGGGTCCATCGACATCGGCTGGATCGGCCCGTCCCCGGCGATCAACGGGTTCGTCAAGTCGGGCGGCAAGAACCTGAAGATCATCGGCGGTTCGGCGTCCGGTGGCGTGAAGCTCGTGGTCAACCCGGAGAAGATCAAGACCCTGAACGACGTCAAGGGCAAGAAGATCGCGACCCCACAGCTCGGAAACACGCAGGACGTCGCGTTCCTCAACTGGATCGCCGGCAAGGGCTGGAAGGTCGACGCGGAGAGCGGCCAGGGCGACGTCTCGGTCGTCCGCACCGACAACAAGATCACGCCGGACGCCTACAAGTCGGGCTCCATCGACGGCGCGTGGGTGCCGGAGCCGACCGCGTCGAAGCTGGTCGCCGAGGGCGCGAAGGTGCTGCTCGACGAGGCCGACCTGTGGCCCGACAAGAAGTTCGTGATCACGAACATCATCGTGTCGCAGTCGTTCCTGAAGGAGCACCCGAAGGCCGTCGAGGCGGTACTGCGCGCGTCCGTGAAGACCAACGCGTGGATCAACGCCAACCCGGACAAGGCCAAAGCCTCGGCCAACGCCCAGCTCGAGGTGGACTCGGGCAAGGAGCTGCCGGCCGACGTGCTCGACCCGGCGTGGGAGTCCATCCACATCACCGACGACCCGCTGGCCGCCAGCCTCAGGACCGAGGCCGAGCACGCCGTGAAGGCCGGGCTGCTGGACCAGCCCGACCTGAACGGCATCTACGACCTCGCCCCGCTCAACAAGGTCCTCGCCGCCGAGGGCAAGCCGACCGTCGACGATGCCGGTCTCGGCGCCCAGTAACCCCAAGCCCCGTTGAGTTCCCAGGAGGTGACGACCATGGCCACGACCTTCGCCAAGGCCGCCGACGCCGGTACGTCGGTGGAGCACGCCGCGCGCATCGACCACGTCTCGAAGTCCTTCGCCGGCCCCGCCGGGCGCCAGCTCGTCCTCGACGACATCACGCTCGATGTCGCACCCGGCGAGTTCGTCACCCTCCTCGGCGCCTCCGGCTGCGGCAAGTCCACGTTGCTGAACCTGGTGGCGGGGCTGGACAAGCCGTCGGCCGGTGCGATCACGACGGACGGCCGTCCGGCGCTGATGTTCCAGGAGCACGCCCTGTTCCCGTGGCTGACCGCGGGCAAGAACATCGAGCTCGCCCTGAAGCTGCGCGGCGTGCCCAAGGCCGACCGGCGCGGCCGGGCCGAGGAACTGCTGGAACTGGTCCGGCTGCAGGGGGCGTACGGAAAGCGTGTCCACGAACTGTCCGGCGGTATGCGGCAGCGGGTGGCGATGGCCCGCGCGCTGGGGCAGGACAGCAAGCTGCTGCTGATGGACGAGCCGTTCGCGGCGCTGGACGCGATCACCCGCGACGTGCTGCACGACGAGCTGACCCGGATCTGGCACGAGACCCAGCTTTCGGTGCTGTTCGTGACGCACAACGTGCGCGAGGCGGTGCGGCTCGCGCAGCGCGTGGTGCTGCTGTCGTCGCGTCCGGGACGGATCGCGCGCCAGTGGACGGTCGACATCCCGCAGCCGCGCCGCATCGAGGACGCCGCGGTGGCGGAGCTGTCCCGTGAGATCACCGAAGAACTGCGTGGGGAGATCCGCCGCCATGGCCAGCACTGACACGTCCGCCCTCAAGGACGGCAAGGACGGCAACGATCTGGCCGGGCTCGAAGCGGGCCTGGACGCACTGGAGACGGTGCAGGCAAGTCGTACGCCGTTCCGCACGACGTTCATGCAGAAGATCGTCCCGCCGGTCACCGCCGTGGTGCTGGTGCTGGCGGTGTGGCAGGCGCTGATCAGCTTCAATGTCGTCGACGACCCGACCAAGCTGCCCTCCCCCGCCGACGTGTGGGGCGAGGTCCGGACGGCCTGGCTGCAGGGCACGCTGTTCGACTACATCTGGACCAGCGTCTCCCGTGGCCTGCTGGGCTTCCTGATCGCGCTGGCCATCGGCACGCCGCTGGGGCTGCTGGTGGCGCGGGTGCGGTTCGTGCGGGCGGCGATCGGGCCGATCCTGTCCGGTCTGCAGTCGCTGCCGTCGGTCGCCTGGGTGCCCCCGGCTGTGATCTGGCTGGGCCTGAACAACCAGATGATGTTTGCGGTGATCCTGCTGGGCGCCGTCCCCTCCATCGCCAACGGCCTCGTCTCGGGCGTGGACCAGGTGCCGCCGCTGTTCCTGCGGGCGGGCCGCACGCTCGGCGCGACCGGCCTGAAGGGCACCTTTCACATCGTGATGCCGGCCGCGCTGCCCGGCTACCTGGCCGGTCTGAAGCAGGGCTGGGCGTTCTCGTGGCGGTCGCTGATGGCCGCCGAGATCATCGCCTCCTCCCCCGACCTGGGCGTGGGGCTCGGCCAGTTGCTGGAGAACGGCCGCAACACCAGCTCCATGTCCATGGTGTTCCTCGCCATCCTGCTCATCCTGATCGTCGGTATCGCCATCGACCTGCTGATCTTCAGTCCGCTGGAGCGGCGGGTGCTGCGCAGCCGCGGCCTGCTGGTGAAGAGCTGATCCCCATGCGCCACGAACCGGTCCTCCTCGTCATCGCCCACGGCAGCCGCGACCCGCGGCACGCCGCGACCGTGCACGCCCTGGTGCGGCGAGTACGGTCGCTGCGGCCGGGCCTGCGGGTCGAGACCGGTTTCCTGGACTTCAACATCCCCTCCGTGCAGGGCGTGCTGGAGTCCCTGGCGGCGGAGGGCGTCCGCGACGTCGTGGCGTTGCCGCTGTTGCTGACGCGTGCCTTCCATGCGAAGGCGGACATCCCGGCGGTGCTGCGCGAGGCGCCGCGGCGGCTGCGGATCCGCCAGGCGGACGTGCTGGGCCCCTCGCCGCTGCTGCTGGCCGCGCTGGAGCGGCGGCTGTACGAGGCGGGGCTGACGCCCGCCGACAAGTCCTCGACCGGGGTCGTGCTGGCCTCGGCGGGGTCCACCGACCCGGAGGCGATCGCAGTGATCGCAGACATCGCGCGGGAGTGGCGGCACACCGGTTGGTGCGCCGTGCGGCCTGCGTTCGCCTCCGCATCCCTTCCCCGCACCGAGGACGCGGTACGGGAGCTTCGGGCGTTGGGCTGCGAGCGGGTGGCGGTCGCCCCGTACGTCCTGGCCCCCGGCTTCCTGCCGGACCGCATCGCGCGGGGGGCGGCCGAGGCGGACGTACTCGCCGATGTGCTGGGACCGGCGCCGGAGGTGGCCCGGGTGCTGCTGGAACGGTATGACGGGGCGCGGGTGCCGAGGCTGACGGCTGTGGGGGCCTGAACAACCCCTCTCCGTCAGTTCTGTCAGTCGAACCGGAGCCCTCCCGTCCGGGTCCGCTTGAGTTCGAAGAACCCACCGCGCGGAATGGCCCGCAGTACGGGGCCGAACCACACCGTTCCGTCGACATGGATGGTGGGAGTCCCCACGTATCCGCCGGAGTCGGCCTCGACCCCGGCCTCGTGGCTACGGCGGACGGCCTCGTCGTAGGCCGGGTCGTGCGCGGCGGCGGCGAGGTCGCCGGGCAGTCCCAGTTCGGCCAGGGACTCGGCGATCACCGCGTCGAAGTCCTCGTCCTCGCGTTCGTGGATACGGACGCCGAAGGCGGTGTAGAGATCCCGCAGCACCTTCTCGCCGCGCCGCTCGGCGGCGGCCACCGCCACGGACAGGCGGGTCACCCTGACGTCGGCTCGGTGAGCTCCACGAGCTTGACCACGGTGTTCCAGTTTCTGGACGTGGCTATCAGGCCCTTGTTCAGCCGGGGCTTCGCCAGGTACTCGGCGAGCTTGGAGCGGCCCAGGCCGTTCGGTGCGTACAGGTACAGGACGCGGTCACCGAGGCGGAACTCCTCGGGGAGGAAGGCCGCCTGGTCGATCTCGGCGAAGCGCTCGGCGTCGACCGGCGTGGAGAAGTACGTGGCGTGCAGCTGCTTGGCTTCCAACTCGGCGGCCGGGAACGGGCAGTTGTCGGCAACCGCCTTCAAGTAGGCGTGGTCGCGAACGATGACGTCCACCCCGAAGCCGAACCGCTTCTCGATCGCTTGCGTGAGCTCCCCGGCCAGGGACTCCTCGTCGCCGTGCTCGCTCGCGAACACGGCCTGGCCGCTCTGCAGATACGTGCGCACGCCGTCGTAGCCGAGGCTCTCAATCAGGGCGCGCAGCTCGGCCATCGGGACCTTCTTGCTGCCGCCCACGTTGATTCCGCGCAGCAGCGCCGCATACGTCGTCATCCGTCCACCCTAAGCGGCCGTCGTGCCCCGTGGGGGCGGGCACGACGGCCGGGCCTTGGTGCGGGTTGCGCGAAACTCTGGCCGACGAGCGGGCCGGTAGCAACCACTACACGCACCTGTGACTTGTTCAACAAGGTTTCGTAATCACGTGTCGGCACAAAGGTCGCCAAGAGCGGATCCCTGATCATCGGCCCGGACATTCGCCGATAGATGTAAGGGGCCGGTGTCCTCCCCAGTGGTGAGGGCGGGGTGGCCATCCGGAGGATCCGGAGGCCCGGCGCTTCACCGGGCAGCACGACGAGATGGCTTTATCCGGCCCATACCTTCGAGTCGAAAGGTGGCGGCAGGGGGCCGCCACCGCTCACGAGGGGGCAGCCCGTCATGGGGAACGGAGACATACGCGTGCGGGGACTCGCCGCCCGCGCCGGCGGCTGGAGCGCCCGGCACCGATGGGCGGCCGTCGGCATCTGGGTGCTGTTCGTCGCCCTGGCGATGGGGCTCGGTTCGGCGGCCGGCCGGGTCGACGTCAAGGACAGCGACCAGCTCAAGGGGGAGACCCACACCGCCGCGAAGATCATCGAGGACGCCGGCATCGAGGAACCGGCCAGTGAGACCGTCCTGATCCAGGCGAAAGACAACAGCCTCAAGGCCACCGACCCCGCGTTCCGGGCCGCCGTCGCCGATGTCGTCAGGGCCGTCGACGCGACCGGTGAGGTCACGGACGTCACCACGCCGTATGACACGGACACGATTTCCCAGGACGGGCGCAGCGCGCTGGTGCAGTTCGACATGAAGGGTGAGTCGGACACCGCGGGCGAGCGGGTGGAGCCCGTGCTGAAGGCCGTCGAGCGGGTCCAGCAGGAGCACGAGACGCTGCGGATCGAGGAGATCGGCGGCGCCAGCATGATGAAGACGTTCGACGACGCCTTCGGCGACGATTTCCAGAAGGCCGAGTACTCGGCCGTACCGGTGGCGCTCGGCATTCTGCTCATCGCGTTCGGCGCGCTGGTGGCGGCGCTGCTGCCGGTGGCTCTGGCGATCACCGCGATCATGGCGACGATGGGGCTGATGGGCGTCGTCAGCCATGTGATGCCGATGAGCGACACCGCGAACTCCGTGATGCTGCTGGTCGGTCTGGCCGTCGGCGTCGACTACTGCCTGTTCTATCTGCGCCGTGAGCGCGAGGAGCGCCAGGCCGGCCGGGACGCGCAGACGGCGCTGCGGGTCGCCGCCGCGACCAGTGGCCGCGCGATCATCGTCTCCGGTGTCACGGTGTGCGTGGCGATGGCGGGCATGCTGTTCACCGGGCTCGCCGAGTTCGAGGCGATGGGCCTGGCCTCCCTGATGGTCGTCGCGGTCGCCATGGTCGGTTCGGTGACGGTGCTGCCCGCGCTGCTGTCGCTGCTGGGCGAGCGGGTCGAGAAGGGACGCATCCCGTTCCTGCGCCGGCGTCGTCGGGGCGGCAACGGCTCCGGGGAGAGCCGGTTCTGGACGGCCGTGCTGAAGGGGATCCTCGCCAGGCCGGTCGTGTCCGTCGTCGTCGCGGCCGGCGTGCTGCTGGCGATCGCGGCTCCCGCGGTCGGTATGAAGACGCAGAACCTCACGCTGGACCAGGAGTTCGGCGACTCGCTGCCCATCGTGCAGACCTACAACCGGGTCAACGAGGCCTTCCCGGGCGGCTCCGAGCCGGCCGAGGTGGTCGTCAAGGCCGAGGACATCAACGCGCCCGAGGTGCAGTCGGCGCTCGCCGACTTCCGTGAGCGGGCGATCAGTTCGGGCGCCTCGCGCGGCCCGGTCGACATCAAGCTGGACGACGCGAAGAACGTCGCCTTCGTATACGTCCCGCTGGTCGGCGGTTCCGACCTGGACAAGGCGGGCGCGAGCCTGGACAAACTCCGCGACGAGGTGCGTCCGGCGACGCTCGGCACGGTCGACGGCGTTCAGGCGCCGATCACCGGTCAGGTCGCCGGTTCGAAGGACTTCAACGACCAGCTCGTCGGGTCGGTCGCGCCGGTCTTCGCGTTCGTCGTGGTGTTCGCGTTCCTGCTGATGCTGCTGTCGTTCCGCTCGCTGACGATCGCGATCACCTCGATCGTGCTGAACCTGCTGTCGGTGGGCGCGGCCTACGGCATCCTGGTCGCCGTCTTCCAGCACGGCTGGGGTGCCTCGCTGGTGGGCGCGGAGGGCGTGGGCGCCATCGTCAGCTGGCTGCCGCTGTTCCTGTTCGTGATCCTGTTCGGCCTGTCGATGGACTACCACGTGTTCGTGGTCTCGCGGATCCGTGAGGCGCGGCTGCGCGGCCGTACGACGAAGGACGCCATCACGCACGGCGTGGTCACCACAGCGGGGGTCGTGACGAGCGCCGCGGTCATCATGGTCGCCGTCTTCGCGATCTTCGGCACCCTGTCCATGCAGTCCATGAAGCAGATGGGCGTCGGCCTCGCGGCGGCGGTGCTGATCGACGCCACGATCATCCGGGGCGTGCTGCTGCCGGCGGTGATGGCGCTGCTCGGGGAGCGGAACTGGTATCTGCCGAAGTGGCTGAACCGGCTCCCGGACCTGACGCACGACGAGGCGCCCGAGGCCATCACCCACAAGGCGGCCGCGGCGGACGAGGAAGAGCCGGTGCGGGTCTGACCGTGCCGCGGTGAGCGAGGGCCCGTCGGTTCCCGGGGAACCGACGGGCCCTCAGTGCTGCTCAGCGCACGGGCAGTCCGGCCTCGATGAGGTCGGCGGCCCGCTGGGTGCCGCCCTCCTTCGCCATCTCCGCCTGGAGGTCGGCCAGTCGGCGGGCGACCTCCGGGTCGTCGATGAGCGCGAGGGCCGCCTCGCGGAGCGTCTCGGCGGTGGCCTCCTCCGCCGGGACATGGCGGGCCACGCCGAGGCCCTGGAGCATGTCCGCGTTGCCGAACTGGTCGACCGCCTGCGGTACGGCGATCATCGGGGTGGCGGTGGCCATGCCCTCCTGGCTGCCGCCCGCGCCCGCGTGCGTGACGAAGAGGTCGGCCTGTTTGAGGATCGCGAGCTGCGGGACCCAGGACCGTACCTCCACGTTCCCCGGCACCTCCCCCAGCTCGGCGGGGTCGACGTGCCGGCCGACCTGGAGCACCAGGTGCCAGCCCGGCAGCCCGGCGAACGCCTTCACGCACTCCCGGTAGAACGCCGGCTGCTTGGTGAAGGCCGACCCGAGCGAGACGAGCACGACCTTCTCGGCGCCGGCGGGCCGCTGCCAGTCGCCCTCCGCGCTGCGGTCGCCCTGGCAGGCGCCGACGAAGCTGTGCACGCTCTCGTCGACCCGGTCGGCGTTCGGCTGGAGCGCCTTGGGGATCAGGACGATCGAGCGGGCCGGGCGGCCGGCGAACGGGTCGGGGTGCTGGGAGATGCCGTTCTCCTCCAGCCAGGCCTGGAAGCGCGCGTAGTAGGCCCGGCCGCGCTCGGTCTTCTTGGGCTCCTCCCACATCGGCACGGCGACCTCCTCCTCGTAGCCGTCCCAGGCGACGAGGTTCGGCGAGAGCGAGATCGCCGGGACGCCCCAGCGGTGGGCCAGCACCCGCGCCGGGTACGAGCTGATGTCGTGCAGCACGAGGTCCGGCTCGTCGCCCTCGTATGCCGCGATCAGCTGCGGAAGGGCTTGGATGGCGTCGTTCAGGAAAGGCTCGACGTTGTCCAGCAGGGTGGTGCCCCACGCCTCCGGGTCGTCGTCGGGCGAGGGCAGCGTGGAGTTCCAGAGCTTCACCTCGGCGCCGGTCTCGGCGACCTTCTCCGCGAACGCCGGGGGGATCGCATACGTCACCCGGTGTCCGCGCGCGACGAGCTCGCGGATCACCTCCAGGCTCGGGTTCACGTGGCCGTGGGCGGCGATGGAGAACATGGCGATGTGAGTCATGTCCTTGACCATATGCGAGACGAGACGTCTCGTGCAACCTCCTTTGTTGCTCGGTGCCGACACCCCGCGCGTCGCCGCTCACCGCTGATACCGCGCCAGCACCAGATTCCCGTCCTCCTCCAGCCGTCTGCGCAGCTCGTCGAGGTCGATCGCGCCGCTGTAGTACTCCTGGAGCGCCGGTGTCGCCACCTTGTCCTTCCACTCCGGATAGCCCCGCACGGACTGCGCGGGCGCCGAGCGCAGGTGGCCGGCGAGGGCGGTGCCGGTGGCCCAGTCGTGCCGGGTGGTGTGCAGGGCCGGGTCCTTCAGGGCCTGCGTGCCGGTGGGCAGCATCCAGTCGCCCAGGGCGAGCCGCACCATGTTCTCCGGCCGGAGCAGGAAGTCGATGAAGGCCGCCGCCTCCTTCTTGTGCGGGCTGTCCTCGGCGATGGAGAGGGTCTGCGGGCTGACCCCCTGGGCGAGCCCCTCGGCACCGGCCGGGGCCGGCAGCACCTGCCAGTCGAAGCCCTTCGGCGCCTGCTGCACGATCTGCTGGCGGTACGAGAACCCGAGCGGGACCATCGCGTACTTGCCGCCGAAGAAGCCGGGGAGCGTGTCGGAGCCGCTGCTGCCCAGCGTCGAACCCGACGCGCCGGCGTCGGTGTTGACCTGGTCGTGGATCGTGCGCGGCACGACCTCGTCGCCCGCCTCGAAGCGGACGGTGACCTTGCCGTCCGCGCCCCGGTGGAAGAGCTGCCCGCCCGCTGACAGGGAGAGGTTCAGCGTCGCCGAGACGGGTTCCTTCAGCGGCCAGGCCACACCGTACTTCCCCTCGGCGCTCAGCTCCTTCGTCACCTCGCGGAACTCCGCCCACGTCCAGGGCTCTTCAGGGGTCGGGATCCGTACGCCCGACTCCTCCAGCCAGGTCGCGTTCGCGACGATCACCCGCGGCTCCTGGAGGAACGGCACCCCATAGATCCCGTCCCCGAAGGTCACCGTCTCCCAACTGCGCTGCGGGATGTCGGCCTTGAGCCGCTCGGGCAGCAGGCCGGTCAGATCGGCGAGGTAGCCGCCGTACGCGAAGTCGGCGAGGTCGTCGGAGGCGTCGTGGATGATGTCCGGCGCCTCGCCGCCCTCGAAGGAGGTGAGGAGCTGGTCGTGGACGCTGTCCCAGCTGCCCTGGACATACTCGACGCGCACGTCGGGATGGGTGGCGTTCCACTCCGCCACCAGCTCCTTGTTGGCCTCGACGGACTCCTCCTGCCAGGCCAGGGACTGGAAGCGGAGCGTGATCCGGCCGTCCGCCGAACCGTCCTCAGCGCCGCCCGTGCAGGCGCTGACCAGCAGCATCAGGACGGCCGCGACGATCCATCCGCTCCTTCTGCGCATCAGCTCTTCACCGCCCCGGCGAGCATGCCGCCCGTGATCCGCCGCTGGATGACGGCGAAGACGATCAGCGAGGGCAGGGTCGCGAGGAACGCGGCGGCGGCCAGCGGGCCCAGGTCCGCCACGCCCTCCGCGCCGATGAAGTGGGTGAGGATCACGGGCAGTGTCTGTTTCTCCGGGGTCTTGAGCAGGACCAGGGCGAAGAAGAACTCGTTCCACGCGGTGATGAACGCGAACAGGGCCGTCGCCACGATCCCCGGCGCCAGCAGCGGCGCTGTCACCGACACCAGTGTCCGCAGCCGCCCGGCCCCGTCGACCGCCGCCGCCTCCTCCAGTTCGGCCGGCACGGCCCGGACGTATCCGACGAGCATCCACAGCGCGAACGGCAGCGCCCACACGACGTACACCATCACCAGGCCCGGCACGGAGTTGATCAGCCGCAGGTTCTTCAGGACCAGGAAGAGCGGGATGATCACCAGCACGAAGGGGAACGCCTGGCTGACCACCACCCACCCGGTCGCAGCCCGCGCCAGCCGGGTGCGGTGGCGGGCCATGACGTACGCCATCGGCGTCGCGATCAGCACGGCGATCACCGCCGCTCCGGTCGCGGCGAGCAGGGAGTTGAGCGCGGCCCGAAGCAGTGGCTGTTCGTCGAAGGCCTGCCGGAAGTTGGCGAGCGTGGGGTCCTGGGGGATCCAGGTGGGGTGCAGGTTGCCGAGTTCCTGGGGCGGTTTGAAGGCGGTGGAGATCAGCCAGAGGAAGGGGAAGGCGAGGAACAAGAGATACGCGAGCAGCGCCACGTACTGGCCGACGCGCGCGCCGGGGCTGGTCCTCATGCGTCGTCACCTCCCTTGAGCCGACCCACCAGGAAGACGGCGAGGAGTATCGAGATCACCGCGACCATCACGCAGCCCATCGCCGCGGCGTAGCCGAACTGGCCGTAGCGGAAGGCCTCTTCGTAGGCGAAGAGCATGGGCAGCCGGGTGCGGCCGCCCGGACCGCCGCTGGTCAGGACGTAGACCAGGGCGAACGCGTTGAAGTTCCAGATGAAGTTGAGGGCCGTGATGGCGAGTGCGACCGGTCGGAGGGCGGGCCAGGTGACCGTCCGGAAGCGGCGCCAGGCGCCCGCGCCGTCGATCGCGGCCGCCTCGTGCAGTTCGCGCGGGGTGTTCTGCAACCCGGCGAGCAGGGCGACCGTCGTCTGCGGCATCCCCGCCCAGACACCGACGACGATCACCGCGGGCAGGGCGGTGCCGATCCCGCTGAGCCAGTCCCGGCCGTCGCCGAGGCCGAGGTCGCGCAGGGTCTCGTTGAGGATGCCCGCGTCCGGGTTGTAGACGAGCCGCCACATGATGCCGACGACGACTTCGGGCATCGCCCACGGGACGATCGCCAGGGCGCGGGCCAGCCAGCGCAGGCGCAGGTCCTGGTTGAGCAGCAGGGCGAGGCCGAGAGCCAGCAGGAACTGCGGCACAGTGACGCCGACCGCCCAGACCAGCCCGATCCGGAACGACTCCCAGAACAGCGTGTCCTGCAGCAGATCCCGGAAGTTGAGGGCGCCGATCCACTGGGTGGGCTGAGTCCGTCCGGACTGGGCGTCGGTGAAGGCCAGCAGGATGCCGTAGAGCAGCGGTCCGACGCTGAGGATCAGGATGGGGATCAGCGCCGGGAGTACGAGGAACCAGGCGCCGTGGTCCGTGACGCGCCGCTGTCCCTTGCCGCCCGGCGCGCGTCTCACCGGCCTCTCCGCCTCGCTCACCAATGTCACGGAATCAGCCCCTTTGCGCGGCTCGGATGGGCCCCGTCATGGTCGTGAAGGCGTCGTGCCCCGTCAAGGCCACGCGCACGCGGTCCGACCTGTGCAAATGCGAGACTGGCCGGTGGATGGCGAGAACCCGACGCCGTTCAGGCAGGCGTACGACCACACGGAGGCGAAGGATGGACGAGGCACGGGCGCGGGACGTACTGGCCGCGGCGGATGTACTGCCCGGTCCGGCGCGGGACGCGCGGCTCCTCGCCCTCGGCGAGAACGCGGTGTTCGCCGCCGGTGACCTGGTCGTCAAGGTGGGCCGCGATGCCGAACTCCTCGACCGGGCGAGCCGGGAGCTGGCCATCGCGCTGTGGCTGGCCGAGGCCGGTGTCCCCGCGGTCCGGGCGGCCGGGGACGCGGCACTGCTCGTCGAGGGGCACCCGGTGACCGTGTGGCACCGGCTGCCCGATCCCGTACGGCCCGCCGAGCCACGGGATTTGGCCGAACTGCTACGGGTCGTGCACGCCCTGCCCGCGCCCTCCTTCGCTCTGCCGTCGCGTGAGTTGCTGGGTGGGGTGGAGCGGTGGCTGCGGCTGGCGGGGGACGCGATCGATCCGGCGGACGCGGCGTATCTGCGCGAGCGGCGCGACGGGTTCGCGGCCGCCGCGGCAGCGCTCACCCCGCATCTGCCGCCCGGCCCGATCCACGGCGACGCGCTGCCCCGCAATGTGCACGTCGGTCCCGACGGGCCGGTCCTGGTCGACCTGGAGACGTTCTCGGCCGATCTGCGTGAGCACGATCTGGTGGTCATGGCTCTCTCGCGGGATCGGTACGGGTTGCCTGCGGCGGCTTATGACTCGTTTGTCGAGACCTATGGCTGGGATGTGCGGGAGTGGGAGGGGTGTGCGGTGCTGCGGGGCGCGCGGGAGACGGCCAGCTGTGCGTGGGTGGCGCAGCATGCGCCCAGTAACCCGCAGGCGTTGGTGGAGTTCGGGCGGCGGGTGGCGTCCTTGCGGGACGGGGACGAGACCGTGCGGTGGTACCCGTTCTGAGCGCCTGACTGCCCGCGCCCCTTCAGGGCGTCTCCTCGCCGTCACTGTCCCTGTTCTGGATGCTACGCGCGGCTCGGCGCAGCTCCGTCAGGACCGTGCGGACCGCTGTGCGGGCCGTGCGCTCGGGGCGGTAGAGGGCGTCGATGTGGCGTCTCGCCTGGACGCCGCTGAGCGGTCTCAGCGCGAGCGCCGGATGCGGGCGCATCGTCCAGCGCGGCATCAGGGCGATACCACCGCCGGCCGCCACGACCTCGGCGACCACCGCGAACTCGTTGATGCGGTGGGCCAGGTGAAGGCGGCGGCCGGTGGCCGCGGCGATGGCCTCGATGACCGCGAGGACCGGGAAGCCCTCGTGCACGGTGATCCATGGCTCGTCGGCCACGTCGCGCGGAGTGACGCGGCGCTTCGCGGCCAGGGGGTGGTCGGCTGGCATGGCCACGTCCAGGGGCTCGCGCAGCAGCGTCGTGGTGGCCACCGTGTGCGGCCACGGCGGGGCGTGGTCCAGGCGGTGGGCGAGAACGATGTCGTACTCCCGGGTGAGCCGGGGGAAGTCCTCCTGCGGTACGTCCTCGTCGGCCAGCCTCGCCACTGGTCTGCCCGGGGTGGCGGCGAGTGCCTTGAGCAGCAGGGGGAAGAACGCGGCTCCCGCGCTGTGGAACGCCGCCACCGACACCTCCCCGTCCGGCCGCCCGACGAACTCCTCGACCGCATGCCGGGCCCGCGCGAGCGCCGTCTCCACCTCGACGGCCGCCCCCGCCAGCGCCTGTCCGGCGTCGGTGAGCACCAGCCGACGCCCCTGACGCTCGGTGAGCGGCACCGGGATCGCGCGCTGGAGCAGCCGTAGCTGCTGGGAGATCGCCGAGGGCGTCACCAGCAGTGCCTCGGCGACCGCCGTGACACTGCCCAGTTCGCCGAGTTCCCGCAGGATCCTCAGCTGCCGTTCGTCCATGCCGTCAGTGTAGGGATGCTGTAGCTCTGCTAAATGATCGTTTTAGAAGGTGGTACTGGGCTTCAGGGACGCCTCCGGTGCACCGTAGGCACGTGTCCGACGTCCGCCGTACCGATGCGGTACTCCTCCTTGTCGCGCTCGTCTGGGGTTCCAGCTATCTGTCCGCCCAGACGGCCACCGCCGCGCTGCCCGTCCTGCTCGTGCTGTTCGCCCGCTACGCCCTGTCCGCGCTCGCCTGCCTCGGCGTCGTCGCCGCCCGGAGGCCCGCCGGGTCGCGGCTGTGGACGCGTGCGGAACTGCGGGCCGGTGTGCCCCTGGGCTTGACCCAGGCCGCGGTCCTGCTCGTGGAGACGTACGGCGTCGCCCACACCAGCGCCGCCAACGCCGGTCTCATCATCAGCCTGACCATCGTCCTCACCCCGCTCCTCGACCGCGGCGGCCACCGCGGCGCACTGCCTCCTTCCTTCTTCGCCGCGACCGGCGTGTGCGTCCTCGCCGTCGGACTACTGATGTCCGGCAACGGCTTCCACGCGCCCCGTCTCGGCGACTTCCTGATGCTCGGCGCCGCGCTGATCCGCGCCGTGCATGTCGCGCTGGTCGGCCGCTTCACCGCAGGGCGGGCGATCCGGCCGCTGCACCTGACGACCGTGCAGACCCTCGTCGGCACCGCCCTGTTCCTCCCCGTCGCGGCGCCTGACCTGCCGACACTGGTCCACGCGGACCCTGCGACCTGGGCGCAGCTCGCCTATCTCGCCCTGTTCTGCAGCGTGTTCGCCTTCCTGGCGCAGACTTGGGCCGTACAGCGCACCTCCGCCAGTCGGGCCAGCCTGCTGCTGGGCACCGAGCCGGTCTGGGCCGTCACGGTGGGCGTGGCCCTCGGCGGCGAACACCTCACCCCGCTCACCGGCCTCGGGGCGGCCCTCATGGTCGCCGGTACCTACTGGGGGCAGGCGGTGGAGCGAGCGCACCGAAGCAGACCAGAACTCCCTCTCCCTTCAGCCCACCCCCTTAACAAGGACTCCGAATGCCCGAGCACATCCACGACGCCACCACCCCCGACGCCAACGCCCACCACGACACTTACGACCACCTGATCTCCTTGCTCGACTCCTCCTCCGTCGACTACCGCCTTATCGACCACGAGCCCGAAGGCAGCACCGAGGCCGTCTGCGCCCTGCGCGGCCACCCTGCCTCCGAGGCCGCGAAGTGCATCGTGCTGCGGGTCAAGGTGGACCGACGCACCACACGCCACGTGCTCGCGGTCGTCCCCGGGGACCGGCGGGTCGACCTGGACGCCGTCCGGGCGTTGTTCGACGCGCGCTACGTCGGCTTCAGCGACGCGGAGACCGCCGAGCGGCTGGCCCGCGCCGTCCCCGGCACCGTGCTGCCGTTCAGTTTCGAACCCGACCTCGAAGTCGTCGCCGATCCGGACGTCGTGGCCCAGCCGAAGCTGTACTTCAACGCGGCCAGGCTCGACCGCTCGCTCCTCATCTCGGGCGCGGACTACGAGCGGCTGGCCAAGCCCCGCATCGAGCGCATCGCGGCGTCGGCGTCGGCGTCGGCGTCGGCGTCGGCGTCGGCGTGACGGTGGGCACCGCGGGAGGCTCGGATCGCTACGGCCATCCGCCGATGCGCCAGGCGCCGCGTTCTTGACGCCACCGGCACGCGGCACGCGCCCGTGGCACGCGTGCCGGACGCCGCCCACCGCCGCGCGCACCACGCCGGACGCCACCGCAACCCAGACCGGCCCGCACCGGCGGCCGGCACACGGCCTGCTGTCCTCAGACCGTCCGGCCCTCAAACCTCCCGCCCTCAGACCGCCCAGCCCCAAGACCGCCGGACCCTCAGACCTTGCCCGCCCTCAGACCGCCCAGCCCTAAGACCGCCCGGCCCTCAGACCTTTCCCGCCTCAGTCCTTCCCGCCCTCAGACCGCCCAGCCCCCAGACCTTTCCCGCCCTCAGCCCATCCCGGCCCCAAGACCGCCCGCCCCTCACACCGCCTCCCCCGCCACCCTCTCCCCCACCAGTTCCCGCAACGGCCACACCCCATCCACCACGGCGGTCGCATCGCCCTTGCGGCGCAGGAAGTTCTGGAAGTCCGCCGCCCACTCGGCGTACCACTCGACCTGGCGGCGGTGCAGTTCCGCCGGGCCGAGGGCCGCGATCTTGGGGTGGCGGCCGGCTATCGCGCAGGCCAGCAGGGCCGCGGCGAGGGCGTCGGCGGAGGCGTCGTGGGCGGCGTCGAGAGCGATGCCGTACTCCGTGCAGACCGCTTCGAGGTTGCGCTTGCCGCGCCGGTAGCGGTCGACCTGGCGGTCGATGGTGTACGGGTCGATGACCGGTGCCGGATCCAGGCCGCCGAGGCGGTCGCGCAGGGACGGCAGGCCGTACCGCCGCAGTTCGGCGGAGAGCAGGGTGAGGTCGAACGCCGCGTTGTAGGCGACGACCGGGACGCCCGTCTTCCAGTACGCCACGAGCACGTCCGCGATGGCGTCCGCGACCCGGTCGGCGGGGCGGCCCTCGGCGGCCGCGCGTTCGTTGCTGATTCCGTGCACCGCCACCGCGTCCGCCGGGATCTCCACTCCCGGGTCCGCCAGCCACTCCCGGCGTCCCAGGGGCTGTCCGCCTCTGACCTCGATCACGGCCCCCGTGACAATGCGCGCCTCACGCGGATCGGTCCCGGTCGTCTCCAGGTCGAAGCCGATCAGCAGCTCCCGGTGCCAGCCCATGGGCGGCCCCCCTTCTTGGTGGTGCTTTCCCCCAGTGGTCTCCACCCTCGCATGCGGCACTGACAATCAGAGGACAGCATTCCGCTTCGGGTGCGGGCTTGACGGCTCAAGGCGCGGGCGGGAGGGCGGGAAAGGTGACGCCGATTCAGGACACAGGCCGTGAATCCACCCATGCCGCCTCGAACTCTTCCCGGTACGTACCGAACAGTCCGCCCTCGTCCATCTCGCCCGACTTGACCACCCGGTTGCCGTTCCGCAGTACCAGCACCGGCGCCTCCATCCCCCGGGTGCGGCGCAAATAGGACTGCACCACCGCGATGCCGTCGGAGCCGTCGCCGTCCACGAGGTAGGCGGTGAAGCGGGGTGTCTCGTCGTAGACCTGGATCTCGAAGGCGCCCGGGTCCCGCAGCCGGGAGCGGACCCGGCGCATGTGCAGGATGTTCATCTCCACGGCCCGGCCCAGTTCGCCCCGTTTGATACCGAGTTCACGCTCGCGTCGCTTCACCGCGCTGGAGGCCGGGTTGAGGAACAGCAGCCGCACCCGGCAGCCGCTCTCGGCCAGGCGCACCAGGCGGCGCCCGGAGAAGTTCTGCACCAGCAGGTTGAGGCCGATGCCGATGGCGTCGAGACGGCGGGCGCCGCCGAAGATGTCCTCGGCGGGGAACTGGCGCATCAGCCGCACGCGGTCGGGGTGTACGGCGACCACGTCCGAGTAGCGGTCGCCGACCAGGTCCTCGACCGCGTCGACCGGCAGCCGCCGCGCCGAGGGAACGTCACCGCCCGCGCCGAGGATCTCCAGCAGCCGTGCCGAGGCACGCTCGGCCTGGTTCAGCACGGCCTCGGACAGGGCCCGGTTACGCGATACGACGTTCCGGGTGACCTCCAGCTCGTCGAGCGCGAGTTCGACATCCCGCCGCTCGTCGACGTACGGCTCGAAGCACGGCCAGTGCTGCACCATCAGCTCACGCAGCTGCGGCAGGGTGAGGAAGCTGAGGACGTTGTCGTCGGCGGGGTCGAGCAGATAGCCCTTGCGGCGGCTGACTTCGCGTACGGCGACCGCGCGCTGGACCCATTCCTGGCCGGCCGGGCCGGCCGCGGCGACCACCCAGTCGTCGCCGTGGACGGGTTCGTAGATGGGGCGCAGTACGGCGGCCACGACCGCGCGCAGCCGCTGTTCGACGAGGTTCAGCCAGATGTAGGCACGCCCGGCTCGCTGGGCGCGGGTGCGCACCTCGTGCCAGGCGTCGGCGTCCCAGTCGAGTTCCGGGCCGATCGAGTGGGGCTCCATCGGTCTGGCCAGGGACACCGTGCCGGGCGGGACGTCTGTGGAGTTCCCCTCGTGACCCTCGTCACCAGGGGGCAACTCCAGCCCTCCCGAGCCCACCCGCGCACCGCCTTCCGCTCCCCCGAGCACTCCCGTCTCAACGATCAAGGAAGGGTACTCCGGGAGCGGTCGGCGGTGCAGCCGGATGGGCAGGCTCGTTTCCCAACTTCCTTATTCGGGCCGCCCATTCTGATCAGCCAGCTCGGTCGGGGTGAGCGGATTCATAGCGGTGACGTCACGCGGGGCGACGGACAGGCCCTGCCAGTGGACCGGCATGGGCTGCTGGTCCTCGTCCCGCGCCACGTGGTGGAAGCCGACGTTCACCCAGACCACGGGGTTCTTCAGGGCCTGGCCGTTCACCCACTTGTCGACGGACTTGCCGTGCCCGGCGCCGCAGTTGGGCAGGTTGTCGCTGGCGTACTGCTCGCACTTGTTGTACTCGGTGAAGTACACGTCGTGCTGGGTGTAGCTGCGGCCGGGGTACTTGGCGCTGGCGCCGGGCACGATTTCGTACGACCGTGCGTGTCCGTCCTTGTTCTTGCCGGTCGCGCTGACCACGCGCCACCAGCGCATGTTCTTGGCGTCACCGGCGAGTTCCTTGGTGATCGGGGTGCGGGTGGTCTTGTTGGTGGGCGCCGGGCGGCCGTTCGCGGGGGCGCTGACCTTGGAGTCGTACTGCTCGATCCTGCCCTTGGTGGAGCCGTCCAGGTTGAAGTTGAGCTTCCAGAAGACGTTGTGGCTGTGGCTGGTGGCGTAGGCCTTGGCGCCCTTGCCTATCGGCCAGCCGCGGCCGTCGCCGGCGTCGTAGTCCATGGGCGAGAGGGAGCCGGTGGCGCCGACGTTCATGTTGATCGTGCCGTCGTCCTGGAAGCGCCACTCGGTGATGTACTCGTACCAGCCGACCTGGTTGACGGTGTAGACGAGCAGGTCCTTGCCCTGCTTCTGGAAGACCTTGTTCGCGGTGTCGCCCTGCATGCGGTAGGCGTGGCCACGCGAACGGGTGGTGGTGCACAGGCCCTTGACGTTCTGGTGGGACGGGTCCCAGGCCTCGGGAACCCGGACGGTCTTGATGGTGCCGCCGGGGCACTCGCCGGGTGCCAGGTCCTTCAGGCCCTGACCGAAACCAGCCTGGGTGAGGTCGTGGTACTCGTTCTGGCCGTCGTCGTAGGGCACATGGATCTGTCCGAGCTTGGCGGAGGCCAGCACCTTGATCGGGCGGGCCTCGCCCGGCGGCTGGTAGGTGATGTGCTCCAGGACGAGACCGGCCTCCTTGTGGTAGCGCCAGCACATCCGCCAGGTGGTGCCGGTGGAGAGCTTCTGCTCGATGCGGTACGCCGCGCTGCAGTCGGCCGCCGCAGCGGGCGCGGCCTTGGGCTGGGCGGCCGCCGGAGCGGCCCCGGTGGTGGCGCCGGCGGCCAGGCCGGCCAGGGCGAGGGCCAGGGCCGTCCGCTTGCGGGCACGGCTGTTGCCGATCATGGGCATGATCACGGGCATGGCGAAAACGACTCCCTTGCGGAAGGCTCACCAGAGCCTTCTGGAGTATCGGGTTGGAAAAGCGGACTGAGTCGCGTGGTCGCGGACCGCTCCCGCGCGCGGGTGGCTCAGCCGGCGAGCTCGCCCACCTTGCGGGCGCTCAGATCGACCACCAGGGAACGGGCGTCGATCCACGGCCCGTTCTTCACCTTGGGGAACAGCCGCACGCAGCGGTGCTCACCGCACTGGTCGAGTACGGCGGGCTGGGCGCCCGGCGTGGCGCGGAACACCATGCTGTTGAGCAGCAGCTGGTCCGGCGAGGTGAGCTCCTTGCCGGTGGCGTCCTTGTAGTCGGCCTTCAGGCCCGCGCCCAGCGGGTCGGCGATCAGCAGCCGGGCGGCCTCGGTGGCCTCGTCGCGGCTCAGCGGCGGCTGGACGCCCTGCTGACTGGCGGTCCGCTCGACCTTCCCGGTGTCGAGATTGACGGTCCTGGTGACGAGGGTGTCGTCCCGGTAGTCGTAGAACGACACCTCGGCGCGCCGGGGCGCCTTCGCGTCGCCCACCTCACCGGCCTCCGGTTCGGCCAGGTCGACGCCGAGGCGCTGCGGCCCGCGGCCGCCGTCGACGTCCTCACCGGCGCTGCGCAGCTGCCGGCTGAGGGCGATCCGCTCGACCCGGTTCACCTCGTCCTCGGTGAGCGGGTCGCGGCCGGTGCCCTTCTCACCCTGGACCGGGGCCTGCTCGACGACGCCCGGCGGAACGGCTGCCTGGCCCTCTCCCGCGCTCCGAGCCGCCTGCCGGGCTCCACCCCCACCGGCCGTTCCCCCGGCCGTGTCGTCCGCTCCTGCCGTGCCCGGCAGGGTGATTCCCACCATCACGGCCGTGCCGGCGACCGCGACGGCGGCACCGGCCACCATCTTGCCCAGATGGCGGTGCACTGTGTTGCGCACAATCTCCCCCTACTCCCCCTGAACTCCATGGGAGTACGCGTCTGCCCCACTGGTTCGGCATACGTCGTATGCACTGGTCGACCGGTAAGAGGGGAGTAAGTCATAGGTGGTTCCCTCACTTTCGGGGAGACTCGGGGTCAAAGGCGGCCCCACCGGCGCGACACACCTGGAAGAGTCGTATCCATGCAGGTCTGGCCTGGAGAGGCATATCCGCTCGGCGCCACGTACGACGGCGCCGGCACCAACTTCGCGGTCTTCACGGAGGCCGCGGACCGAGTAGAGCTGTGTCTGCTGCACGACGACGGCTCGGAGACGGCGGTGGAACTGCGGGAGAGCGACGCGTTCGTCCGGCACGCGTACCTGCCGGGCGTCATGCCGGGGCAGCGGTACGGCTACCGAGTGCACGGCCCGTACGCCCCGGAGCGGGGGCTGCGCTGCAACTCGGCGAAGCTGCTGCTCGACCCGTACGCGCGCGCGATCAGCGGTTCGATCTCGTGGGGCGAGGAGGTGTACGGCTATCCGTTCGGCTCACCGGACAAGCGCAACGACCTGGACTCCGCACCGCACACCATGACGTCCGTCGTGGTGAACCCGTACTTCGACTGGGGCGACGACCGGCCGCCCCGCACGGAGTACCACGACACGGTGATCTACGAGGCCCATGTGAAGGGCCTGACCATGCGCCACCCGGAGCTGCCGGAGGAGCTGCGCGGCACCTACGCGGCGCTCGCCCATCCGGCGGTCATCGATCACCTCACGAAACTCGGCGTCACCACCCTGGAGCTCATGCCCGTACACCAGTTCGTCAATGACCACCGTCTGGTGGACATGGGCCTGAACAACTACTGGGGCTACAACACCATCGGCTTCTTCGCCCCGCACAACACCTACGCCTCCTGGGGCGACCGCGGGCAGCAGGTCCTGGAGTTCAAGTCGGCGGTGCGGGCGCTGCACGAGGCCGGGATCGAGGTGATCCTGGACGTCGTCTACAACCACACCGCCGAGGGCAACCATCTGGGCCCGACGCTGTCCTTCCGAGGCCTGGACAACCCGTCGTACTACCGGCTTGCGGACGACCCCCGCTACTACATGGACACGACCGGGACCGGAAACTCCCTGCTCATGCGGTCCCCGCACGTCCTTCAGCTGATCATGGACTCGCTGCGGTACTGGGTCACCGAGATGCACGTCGACGGCTTCCGCTTCGACCTCGCGGCCACGCTGGCGCGGCAGTTCCACGAGGTGGACCGGCTGTCGTCGTTCTTCGACCTGGTGCAGCAGGACCCGGTGGTGTCCCAGGTGAAGCTGATCGCCGAGCCGTGGGACGTGGGCGAGGGCGGCTACCAGGTGGGCAACTTCCCGCCGCTGTGGACGGAGTGGAACGGCAAGTACCGGGACACGGTACGGGACCTGTGGCGGGGCGAGCCGCGCACGCTGGCGGAGTTCGCCTCCCGGCTGACCGGCTCGTCCGATCTGTACCAGGACGACGGGCGCCGGCCACTCGCCTCCATCAACTTCGTGACCTGCCACGACGGCTTCACCCTGCATGACCTGGTGTCGTACAACCACAAGCACAACGAGGCCAACGGGGAGGACAACCGCGACGGCGAGAGCCACAACCGGTCCTGGAACTGCGGCGCGGAGGGCGACACCGACGATCCTGCCGTGCTGGCACTGCGGGCCCGGCAGATGCGCAACTTCGTCGCCACGCTGATGATGTCCCAGGGCGTGCCGATGATCAGTCACGGCGACGAGTTCGCGCGCACCCAGCGCGGCAACAACAACGCCTACTGCCAGGACAGCGACCTGTCCTGGGTCCAGTGGCCGCAGGACGACAACGATCTGCTGGACTTCACGCGCGCGATGGTGTGGCTGCGCAAGGACCACCCCGTGCTGCGCAGGCGGCGCTTCTTCCACGGGCGGCCGGTGGAGGGCACGCACGACGATCTGTCCGACATCGGCTGGTTCACCCCCGAGGGCAAGGAGATGACCCAACGGGACTGGGAGTCGGCGCAGGCGTCGGCGCTGACGGTGTTCCTCAACGGCAACGCGATCTCCGAGCCGGGGCCGCGCGGGGAACGGATCACCGACGACTCGTTCCTGCTCATGTTCAACGCCTCACCCAAGGCGCTGGACTTCGTGGTGCCGGTCAACCACGGACGACAGTGGCAGGTCGTCGTCGACACCGCCCGGCCCGAGGGCGTGCCGCCGGGCACGGGCCCGAAGGTGGCGGCCGGGGACCGGCTGACGCTGGTGGACCGGAGCCTGACGGTGTTGCAGCGGCCCGACTAGGCGGGGGTGCCGCTGTCGGGCACGCGCGCGTGGGAGGTGTTGTCGGTGCGTCCGGTGTACGTCGCCGGACGCACTGTCCCGGCGAGGGCGGCGGCCGTGGAGAGGCCCCTGCGGCGGCGCTCGTCACTCCCATGGCGGCGTACACCAGCGCGGCCTGCTCCGCGTGTGGGCGGACGCACCGGGGGACGATGACACGAAACCCGGCCGGGCGGGTACGTAGCTTTCCATGACACCTGCGCGTCCTGACCCGGTGGTGCCCACGGCCACGTACCGGCTGCAGTTGCAGCCCGAGTTCCCGTTCGGGGCCGCGGCGGCGGCCGTGCCGTATCTGGCCTCGCTCGGCGTCTCACATCTGCACCTGTCCCCCGTCCTGGAGGCCGTGCCGGGCTCGCTGCACGGCTACGACGTCGTGGACCACGCGCGCGTGCGTGCGGAACTGGGCGGCGAGGAAGGGCTGCGGGCGCTCGCGCACACCGCGCGGGAGCACGGTCTGGGCCTGGTGCTGGACATCGTGCCGAACCACATGGCGATGGTGCCGGGCCACAACCGCGCCCTGTGGGAGGTGCTGCGGGAGGGCCCCAAGTCGCCGTACGCGCGCTGGTTCGACATCGACTGGGAGGCACAGGGCGGCCAGATGCTGCTGCCGGTGCTCGGGCACCCGCTCGGCACCGAGCTCGAGCACCTTCAGGTCGACGGAGACGTCCTGCGCTACCACGACCACGCGTTCCCGCTGCGCGACGGCACCGAACAGCTGCCCCTGCCGCAGCTGCTGGACGCGCAGTGGTACCGCCCGGTGTGGTGGCGGCTGGCCCGCACCGAGCTCAACTACCGGCGTTTCTTCAGCATCTCCGAGCTCATCGGGGTGCGCGTGGAGGACCCGGAGGTGTTCGAGGCGACGCACGCCAAGATCCTGCAGCTGCTGCACGACGGGGTGATCGACGGGCTGCGCATCGACCACCCCGACGGGCTCGCCGACCCCGACGCCTACCTGAGGCGGCTGCACGAGGCGACGGGCGGCCGCTGGACGGTCGTGGAGAAGATCCTGTCCGACGGGGAGCGGCTGCCGGCCTCCTGGCCCGTCGCGGGCACCACGGGCTACGACGCCCTGCGGCACGTCGACGGCGTGTTCACGGACCCCGCGGGGGCCGGTGAACTCCTCGGCCAGTACCGCCGGTTCGCGGCCCCGCAGACGGACCGGGGCGGCCACTGGGAGGCGACGGCACGGCGGGCCGCGTACCGCGTGCTGGAGCACGAACTGGCCGCCGAGGTGGACCGGCTGACCCGGTCGGCGAGCCGCCTGTGCGCGGCGTCACCCGACCCGGCGCTGCGCGACCGCGCGCCCTGGGCACTGCACACGGCGCTGCGGGAGCTGCTGGTGCGGTTGGAGGTCTACCGGCCGTACGCCTCCGGGGACGCGGCGGGCGTCGTCACGGAGGAGGCCGCGGCGGAGGCCAGGGCGGCCTTCGTGGTCCCCGAGGAGGCCGGTGCGGTCGATGTCGTGCGCGGGCTGGTGCTGGGGCGGTACGGCGACGCGCCGGACCATCTTCAGTTCCGGGCGCGGTTCGCGCAGACCGCGTCGGCGTTGCGGGCGAAGTCCGTGGAGGACACGGCGTTCTACCGCTATGTGCCGCTGCTGTCGGCGACCGAGGTGGGCGGGAATCCGGGGATCCCGGCGCTGTCCCCGGAGGAGTTCCACGCGTACTGCGCGCGCGTGCAGCGCGACTGGCCGCTGACCGGGACCGTCGTGTCGACGCACGACACCAAGCGCAGCGCGGACGTGCGGGCGGCGCTGGCCGTGCTCACCGAGTGCCCGCAGCGCTGGGCGGACGTACTGACCGAGGTGACCCGCACGGGCGAAGGCGTACCGGACGCGCAACTGGCGTGGGCGGCCTGGCAGACGGTGTTCGGCCTCGGCCCGGCCGACCCGGACCGGGTACGGCAGGCGCTGCTGAAGCATGTGCGCGAGGCCGGGCTGTACACCAGCTGGACCGAGCAGGAGCCGCCGTACGAGGAGGCGGTGACGGCTTTCGTCGCGGCGGGCCCGTGCGGTCCCCCGGGGGAGCCGGTGGCCGCCCTGCGCGCCGAGCTGGAGCCCCACATCCGGGCCAATGTGCTCGGTACGGCGCTGGTCCATCTGACCATGCCGGGGGTGCCGGATCTGTACCAGGGCACGGAGGGCGAGTACCGGGCACTGGTCGACCCGGACAACCGCCGCCCGGTCGGTTTCCCGCCCTCTGACGATCCGGGCGCCAAGGGCGCGGTGACCGGGGCGGCGCTGCGTCTGCGGGCGCGCCGACCCGAGGTATTCGGGGAGGCGGCGACGTACACGCCCCTGGCGCCCGAGGGCTCAGCGGCCGCGCACTGCCTGGCGTACGCACGCTCCGGCGAGGTCGTCGCGGCCGTCACCCGGCTGTCGCTGCGACTGAAGGAGGCGGGTGGCTGGCGGAACACGACCCTGCCACTGCCGCCCGGACGCTGGGCCGATGCGCTGACTCCGGTGCGGGAGTTCAGCGGGCACGCGCGCGTGGGGGACCTTTTCGATCCGCTGCCTGTGGCGTTGCTGGAGCGGGTGGGTTGACGGGCGGACGGGTTGGGCGTGGAGCAGTCGGTCGGTGTCGGTGGCGGGTGGCACTGGAGGTCGCCCGGGGGGCAGCCGGGGGCAGGTCCAACCGAGGCGCGGGATGGCGGCGGAGTCCGGGGGCTTGGGGGCGGGGGCGTGTGCGCCGTGTCCTGGCGTGAACTCGCTTTCGGGCGGGCGTGTGTGCATCCGGGCGCCCCCTGGAGGCTCCCCCGCCATCTCCTTGACACCGCCCGGAGACCGTGCGGTACTGCGGGTGCGAAGCCGGGCGGACAAACGGGGGTGAGTCTCCTGCCGGAGCTGCGCTACCCCACCGTGACCGAAATCGTGGCGTTCGCCCGGGCGTTGGCCGCTCAGCATCCCGGCTTGTGTGCCCTCCGGCAGATCGGCGTCTCCCGCGCGGGCCGGCCGCTGCATCTGCTGTCCGTGGGGCGCGCCCAGCGCGCCGTCCTGGTCGTCGCGGGCGCCCACTCGAACGAACCGACCGGGGGTTCGACGCTGCTGGCGGTCGCCGAACGGGTGGTGCACGAGCGGCCGTTGCGGTCCGGCATATCGTGGCACTTCCTGCTGTGCGCGGACCCGGACGGGGCGAGCCTGCACGTCACCCCGGCGCCCCGCAGCCTGTTCGACTACCACCTCGGGTTCTTCCGGCCCGCCGGCCCGGAGCAGCCTGAGTGGTCGCCCGCCGTGCTGCCCCCGGACCGGCTGCCGCCCGAGACACGTGCCCTGACCGGCGTCATCGACGAGCTGCGCCCCTACCTCCAGGTGACCCTGCACGGCACCGACCTGGGCGGCAGCTGGGTGCAGTTGACGAAGGAGATACCCGGCCTGGCCGAGCCGTTCGCCAAGTCCGCAGCGGAGCTGCACATACCCGTGGAGACCGGCGCGTCGGACGCCGCGGGCTGGCCCGCGACCGGCCCCGGGGTGCATGTGATGCCGGCCGCCGGTGCCGGCCTGGCCTATCCGAGCCTGCCCGCGGACGACGCCCGGCACAGCACCTGGTACCACGTCCACCGGTACGGCGGCCTGACGGCGGTCGTGGAGGTGCCGATGTGGGCGAGCGACCTGGTGGACGACCCCGCCCCGCATCCGGCGCCTGCCGCGGCGATGCGGCGCCTGGCGGACCGGCTGCTGCGGGACACGCTCCAGGTGGAACGTGTGCTGTCCGACGCGTCACCCCGCCTGGAAGGCGTCGACGGGCCCCTGCTGCGGGCCGCCAGATGGGCGCTGGAGCTGGTGCCGGGGCTGGCCGCCGACTGGACGTACGCGCCGCCCGCCGGGCACACGATGGCGTACGTCGGCAGCGTCGACGCCTTCGCCCGCCGCCTGCCCCTGCGGGCGGCGGCGATGCTGTTGCGGGTCCTTCAGGAGACCGACGACCAGGCGGCCCCTCACCTCGAACGGCTCGTCGCGACCTGGAGCGATGCCTTCGCCGACCGCTTCCGCGCCCGCTGGGTGCCCCTGGAGCACCAGGTCGAGCACCAGGCCCGCACAGTCGTCACGGCAGCCCTCCACGCGCGCGACGGGTCGGCGTAAGCCGCCAAACCACCAGCCGCCAAACCACCAGCCGCCAACCACCACCCGTCAGCCATCAACCGTCAGCCGTCCAACGCGAACACCGCCCCCGTCCTCGCCCCCATCTCACAGTCGTTCGAAAACGTCTGCCGGTAGTCGACCGACTTCCCACCCCACTGCCCGCGCGCGTGGACCGTCACCGGCGCATAGATCATCGGGCAGTAGGCATGCTTCAGCGGCAGGCGGCGAATGTCGCCGCCCACGGCATCCAGCTGGGCGCATGCCTCGACGGCACGCCCGTGCCCCAGGGGCGGGTCGCACATCAGCAGGGTGTCCCACGTGTCGCTGGACCGGGCCTCGCCCCGGGTGACCGAGAGGTAGAGCCAGTCGCTCGTGCGGGACTCCTGGACCGTCGCCCGCGCCGGTGCGGCGCCGAGGGCGAGGAGGGCGGCCGCCGCCAGCAGACCGCCCCGTACGGCTTTCGTCGTGAGGGTGTACGTCATTCCCGATGCATCGGCACGACGGGCTCACAACCCCAGTCCGGCTCACCCGAACGGAAGCCCGCGTGCCGCCGGGCCAGCTCGAAAGCGGCGAGGACCACCTGGGCCTGGTACTCGGCCTGGCTGGGGACGGGGATCCAGCGGGCCCCGCAGCCGTCCCGGTACTCCGCACACCACTGGTCGACCAGTCGGTCCAGCTCCGCCAGCACACCGGCCGGATCGCGCCCCGCGCGCGTGACGAGCTGATGCAGCAGCCCCGCGGTCCGCAGGGCCAGCCGTCGCCCGGCGATGCGCAGGGCGGTCAGGTGGGCGGTGCTCAGCGGCGGCAGGGGGCGGTGCGGCGGGTCGTCGACGTCGGGGTCCCAGGCGTCGGCGAGCCCGGGGCAGACGAGCAGGTAGTCGTCGACCGGGGCCAGCAGGCGGGCCGCGTCCGGGACGGCGGCGGCATGCGGGCGCACGCGCGCGAGGATGCCCCGCAGCAGCCGCGTGTCCTGGCGCAGGGTGCGGCTGATGGTGCGCAGCGCGGCGTCCGGGTCGGCGGGCGCGGAGCCGTCCGCCACGCCGTCCACGCCCCACATGGGCGCCTCCACGACGGCCGTCACGGTGCCGTGCCGGTGCGGGTGGTACCAGGTCGACTCGACGGCCGCCTCGGTGATGGCCTCGACCCGGTTGCCCCGGCGCGGCGGTGGTATCCGGTAGACGGCGGGCCCCAGTGCCGGCCAGTACAGGGCGTCGTACGCCCCGAGTTCGCGCGGGATGCCGAGACGGGCCGACGTCTGCGACAGGGACTGCGCGAGACCGGGCAGGTCACGGGTGAGTTCGACGAAGCCGCCGCCGACGTCGACGCCGTGCAGGGAGCACTGGAAGAAAGGTTTCAGTTCGTCCTGGAGGGCGAGCAGGGCCCGCGTTTCCGGCAGTACGGCACCGTCGGCGCCGTCGGGCAGCCACTCGGGCTGTTCCAGGAAGCCGGGGCGGAAGAACCCGCGGAAGTACCGGTCGAGGCTGTACGGGCCCGTCAGCCAGCCCTCGTTGTGGCGCAGGCCGTCGGGGTCGAGGCACAGCAGCAGGTTCCAGGTGGCGTCGGCGCCCTCGGTCAGGCGGGGGTCGGCGAGGGCCCGTTCGGCCAGCAGCAGGACGGTGGCGCCGCCGACGGGCTCGTTGGCGTGCGGTCCGGCGACGACCAGGGCGTGGCGGCTGCCGTGGCCGACGGACAGCAGCCACAGGGGCGTACCCGCGCGCGAGGTGCCGATACGGCGCAGCCGTGCGGAACGGGGCCGGCGGGCGACGAGCGCGGCCGCTCGCGCGCCCAGCTCGTCGACGGTCGGATAGCGGAGGAGGGGCGGCAGGGCACACCTCCGTGGCGCCGTCGGTTCACCTGGTGTATGTGGTGCACGCACAGTCAGTCACGAGTTCAGATGTACGTCAACACCGCCAGGGGCCGGGCCATTTCATAGTCAGTTGTCCGCGAGCCGGAACGCCATCTGCCCGAAGCCGACCTGGTCGCCCTCGCGGACCACGGTCGCGCCGATGACGCGCCGCCCGTTCACGGTGGTGCCATTGGTCGAGCCGAGGTCCCGCAGGACCCACATGCCGCCCTGGCGGGTGAGTTCGGCGTGCACCCGGGAGACCGTCTCGTGGGTCAGCCGGAGCCCGTTGGCGGGGTCCCGCCCTATGCGCAAGGGGCGGCCGGCCGCCGGGTGGGGCAGCAGCAGCTTCGGCAGCCGTTCGGCCCGCCAGGCCCTGCGCAGCCGCTCGGTGAAGCCCGACACCGCCTCGACCGTGCCGAACACCAGGCGCGCGACCCGGCCCTCGGAGTGCAGGTCGGCGGTAAGGGCGGCGAGCTCGTCGGACCGGCGGGCGGCGAGCGCCAGTTCCATGCGCCGGATGAACGTGTCGTGCGACAGACGGCCCATGGCGACGCCGTCACGCAGCACCTTCAGCGCCTTGTCGCGCTCCGCGTCGGACAGCCGCGCGGGGTGGGTCGAGAACTCGAAGGACGACGTCACACGGGTGATTGTCGGGCAGTGAACCCCGGGTGTCCAGAAATCGGGGAAACGGCCACCACGCGCGCGTAACCGGACGACACTCGCCGCAAAAGAGGGTATCCACAAGCGGATTGATCTCGTTTGAAGCACGATGATCGGGCTACATCACGGTGAGCAGACGAAGGGGAACCGTCCGTGCAGTTCGAGGTGTGGGCACCGCAGGCCGGCCGTGTGACGCTCCATTGCGACGGAGCCACGCGCGCGATGGAGCACGATCCGGACCGAGCGGGGTGGTGGATCGTCGAGGCGGATGCGCGTGACGGCACGCGCTACGGCTTCACGGTGGACGACGGCCCGGTGCGGCCCGATCCGCGCTCGCGGCGGCAGCCGGACGGCCCCGACGGGCTGAGCGCGGTCCTCGACCACGGGCTCCACACCTGGCGCGCCGAGTGGTCCGGCCGCCCGCTGCCGGGCGTGGTCCTGTACGAGCTGCACGTGGGCACGTACACGCGTGAGGGCACACTGGACGCGGCGGCGGAGCGGCTCGGGCATCTCGCCGAACTGGGCATCACACACGTCGAGTTGATGCCGCTGTGCCCCTTCCCCGGGCGGCACGGCTGGGGTTACGAGGGCGTCTCGCTGTGGGCGGTGCACGAGCCGTACGGCGGTCCCGCGGCGCTGAAACGCTTCGTCGACCGGGCCCACGAACTCGGTCTTGGCGTGGTCCTCGACGTCGTGCACAACCACCTCGGTCCGTCCGGCAATTACCTGCCCGAGTTCGGCCCGTACTTCACCGACCGGCACCACACGCCGTGGGGCGTGGCCGTCAACCTGGACGCGCCCGGGTCGGACGAGGTGCGGGAGTTCCTGATCGGCAGCTCGCTGGCGTGGCTGCGCGACTACCGGATCGACGGGCTGCGGCTGGACGCCGTGCACGCGCTGGCGGACGCGCGGGCGGTGCACTTCCTGGAGGAGCTGTCGGCCGCGGTGGACGCCCTCGCGGCGGATTCGGGCCGCACGCTGTTCCTGATCGCCGAGTCCGACCGCAACGACCCGCGGCTCATCACGGCCCGCGAGGAGGGCGGGCTGGGGGTGCACGCGCAGTGGAACGACGACTTCCACCACGCCCTGCACACGGCGCTGACGGGCGAGTCGCAGGGCTACTACGCCGACTTCGCACGCGCCCCCATCAGCGCGCTCGCCAAGACGCTCACCGGCGGTTTCTTCCACGACGGCACGTACTCCAGCTTCCGGGGCCGGCGCCACGGGCGGCCGCTGGACCGTACGCGGGTCGCCGCGCACCGGCTCCTGGGGTACAGCCAGACCCACGACCAGGTCGGCAACCGCGCGCAGGGTGACCGCCTTTCCGCCCAGCTCTCCCCCGGCCTGCTGGCCTGCGCGGCCGCGCTGGTGCTGACCGGGCCGTTCACGCCGATGCTGTTCATGGGCGAGGAGTGGGCGGCCGGCACGCCCTGGCAGTTCTTCACCGACCACACCGATCCCGACCTCGCGGAGGCGGTACGGCGGGGCAGGCGGCGGGAGTTCGCGGCGCACGGCTGGGCCGAGGAGGACGTACCCGACCCGCAGGACCCGGCGACCCGGGACCGCTCCTGCCTCGACTGGTCCGAGCCCGACAGCGAGCCCCACGCGCGCGTGCTGGCCTGGTACCGCCGGCTCATCGCCCTGCGCCACGAACAGCCGGACCTCACCGACCCCGACCTCGCCGACATCAAGGTGGCCCACGACGAGGAGGCGCGCTGGCTCGCCTTCCGGCGCGGGGACCTCTGCGTGGCCGTGAACCTAGCCAAAACCCCCGCGGAGATCCCCCTGGGCACCCGCCCCGCCGAGGTCCTCGCCGCGTGGGAGCCGGTCGGACCGCCGGACGGGGAGGGTGTGCTGCGGGTGCCCGGGGAGTGCTGTGTGGTGGTGGCGCAGCCGTAGGGGCACGCGCGCGTGGGGTGCGTGCGCTGGGCGGCACGCGCGCGTGCGGGTCCCCGCTCGGGCGTGGCGCACGGCGTGCGGCTGCCCGATCGGGTCGGCACGCGCGCGGGTGGGTCCCACTCCGGCGTCGCGCGCGGGCGAATGCCGTCCGAGGTTTGCACGCACGCGGGTGCCCAATCAGGGCAGCACACGCGCGTACAGGTCCCGCTCGGGCGTGGCGCGCGGGCAAGTGCCCGCACAAGGTCGCGCTCGGACGGGGTGCCCACTCACGTCGGCACACGCCCCGGCGTCGCGCGCGGGCGAATGCCGTCCGAGGTTTGCACGCACGCGGGTGCCCAATCAGGGCAGCACACGCGCGTACAGGTCCCGCTCGGGCGTGGCGCGCGGGCGAGTGCCCGCACGAGGTCGCGCGCGGACGGGTCCCACGCAGGTCGGCACACGCGCGCGGCTCCCGCCAGGGCGTCGCGCGCGTGCGGGTCCCGCTGGGGCGTCGCGCGCGTGCGGGTCCCGCTGGGGCGTCGCGCACGGGCAAGGGCCCGCACCAGGTCGCGCTCGGACGGGGTGCCCACTCAGGTCGGCACACGCGCGTCCCCGCTCCTGGCAAGCAGGCACCGCCCGTCCCTAGAGCGCGTCCTCCGGGTCGTCACCGCGGAGTTCCGTCACGCGTTCCAGCAGGATCGGCTCCCAGGCGTGGTGGAGCTGGGTCCTGAGGTGGGGCAGGGGTGCTTCGCCCCGGCCGGTGAGGCGGTCGGACAGCTGGATGACGCTGTCGCAGCGGGCCAGCCACAGGCCGCGCAGGCAGGGGCGGGCGCCGTAACCGGCCAGGGTGGCGGCGCGGACGGCGGCGGGGGCGCCGACGGCGAGGGCGAGGGCGGCGATGTCCTCGGCGGGATCGCCGACGACCGCGTCGGCCCAGCCCAGAACGCCGCGGACCCGGCCGTCGGCGCTGACCACCAGGTGCGCGCCGGTGAGGCCGTGGTGGACGAGAACCGCGCCGCCGGGCTGGGCGGCGAGCTGGACCGCCGCGGGCGGGGTGAACTGGTGCAGACGGGCGGCGTCGAACTCGTCGGCCGCGGTGAGGCGTTCGGCGGCCCGTCCCGCAGCCCTGCGCAGCGCCTCCAGGGACCGTGGAGCGGCACGCGGCACGCCGAGCGCCTCGGCCTGCCGTACGGGCACCTCGCGCAGCCCTGTGAGGAGTCCGGCCAGGTCGGCCTCGCCGAGGGCGGAGACGTCGCGCTCGGGCGCCGAGCCGCCGGGGACCTTGGCATCGAGCGTGTAGGTGAGGCCGGGCGCCCACTCGCCGTGCGCCACGCTGGTCGGCACGGCGACCGGGACGTGCGGCCGGACGAGGTCGCGCAGCCGCAGTTCGCGGCGCTGCCGCGCGGCGGCCTCCCGGTCGGGGGCGAGACGCAGCACGTGCCGGGTACCGATCCACCACGTGGCCTGGCCGCCGCCCTCGGCGACCGGCCGGACGTCCGCACCGGCCGCGCCCTCCTTGAGCAGGGAACGGATCAGTCGGCGGACGGTGTCCTCGGTGGGTGTCGGTGCCTGGGTCATGGTCGGACCGTTGTCGCTCGGGTGCGGACAGGGACTCCTGGGTCGGGTCACTCCACTATGAGCATCTCCCGGGCGGTGTCGTTGAGGCGCCGCCCACCGTCCTCGGTCACGGTCACGATGTCCTCGATGCGCACCCCGAACCGCCCCGGCAGATAGATCCCGGGCTCCACGGAGAAGCACATGCCGGGGACCAGGGGCTGCTCCTCACCCTCGATCATGTACGGCGGCTCATGCGTGGTGACTCCGATGCCGTGCCCGGTGCGGTGGATGAAGTACTCGCCGTACCCGGCGTCGGCGATGACCGCGCGGGCGGCCCGGTCGACCTCCTGGCAGGGCACCCCCGGTCGGACCGCCCGGAAGCCCGCCTCCTGGGCCTCGCGCACGATGTCGTGCACCCGGCGCTCCTCGTCGGTGGGTTCGCCGACGTGCACCGTGCGGGAGGTGTCGGAGCCGTAGCCGTCCTTGAGGCCGCCGAAGTCGAGGACGACCATGTCGCCGCGCTCCATGACACGGTCGCCGGCCTCGTGGTGCGGGTTGGCCCCGTTCGGGCCGGAGGCGACGATCGTGAAGTCGACCTGGGAGTGTCCGAACCGGCGCAGCAGGTCGGCGAGGTCGCCGGCGACGTCCGACTCCCGTCGGCCGCCGAAGGGAACCTTCCTGATCTCCTCGAACGTTGCGTCTGCGGCCGCTCCCGCGGCCGCCATGAGCTCCAGCTCCGCCGCGTCCTTGACGGCGCGCAGCATGGGCAGTGCCTCCGTCAGGGAGGCGTACGACGTGCCGGGCAGCGACTTCTGCAGGCCCAGCAGGTGCATGGCCCAGGCGTTGTCACTGATGCCGAAGCGTCCCGCGGCGGCGAGCAGGCCTGCGGTCAGGGCGTAGGGGTCCTTGCCGTCGGTCCAGTCCCGCAGCGTCAGGGCCGCCGCTCCCGCCGCCTGCGCGGCGTCGGGGGCCTCCAGGGTGGGGACGACGAGGACGGGATCCCGGTCGGCGGTGAGGACCAGCAGGGTGAGCCGTTCGGTGACCGCGGTGGGCGCGTAGCCGGTGAGCCACACCAGGTCCGGCCCCGGCGCGACGAGCAGCCCGGCCAGCCCCGCGTCGGCGGCGGCCCGCGAGGCGCGCTCCATGCGGGCGCGGTAGTCGTCGGCGGTGAAGGGCGCGGCCGTACTGCCGGTCATCCAAGCCTCCTTGAGCCGGTACGGGAGTACCACGGGCAGCATCCTGCCCGCCCGGAGGGGACGACGCGAGCCAGTAAACGGGGATTCGGCAGAAGTCGGGCGGGAACTCCGGACGGCGGTCGGACCATTCCCACGGTGGCCGAGTGGCCGACGCCGCCCGCCATAGCGACCGCGTCCCCAGCGTCACGCCTCCGGTGCCGCGCAAACCCTCACCGGCCCGGCAGCCGCTCAGTGACTTCCTGGACTGTCCAGCCGTTGCCGTCCGGGTCGCTGAACGAGACGTAGGAACCGTAACTGTGCCGCTCAGGATCCGGCCCGGGTACCCGGTTCTTCGTACCCGCGTGGTGGAACACCCCGCCGGCGTCGTGGAACACCTCACTGACGTCGACCCCGTTCCCGCTCAGCTCCGCCCGCGCCGCCTCGATGTCCGTCACCACAAGGTGCAGGCCCTCGGCGGATCCCGGCGCGGCGGAGCTGACCTCGTCCCCGAAGATGACCGAGCACGCGGATCCGGGCGGTGTCAGTTGCACCACCCGAAGGCCGTCACCGGTGGCGAAGTCCGCGTCCAGTCGCCACCCCAGCGCCTTGTAGAAGCCCAGCGACCGGTCGACGTCCACGACCGGGATCACCACCACTTCGAGTGCCATGTCCACGATGGAACCCTCCTGTTCTCCCGGAGACACATGTTGGTGAGTCGCCTCGATCAGTGGGGCAGCAGCTGTTGACCGCCGTCGATGTCGTAAGTGGCGCCCGTCAGCGCGTCGTTGCACATGATCTGTACGGCCAGCGCGTGCGACATCGTCCAGGCCGACCACTCGTCGTATGGGCAGCGTGGCGCGCAGTTCCTCTCGCCGCGCCTCGAGCTGATCGCCCAGGAGCGAGGCTGACAGAGGTGTGTCGACGAAGCCGGCAGCGATGAGATTGACCCGGACCGGCGCCAGTTCGAGCGCCAGGTTGGCGGTGAGAGCGGGGAGCGCCGCTGTGAGTGCCGACGTGATGCTTCTGCCGACGCCGGGGCGCCGACTGCCGGTGCCGCCGATGAACAGCAGCGTCCCCGCGTCCCGCACCTTGCCTCCGCTGTACTTGGCGATGCCGAGCGTCATGGCGATGCGGTAGCCGAAGTGGTGGCGCGCCTCGGCGAGGTCCAGGTCGGCCAAGGGCAGGTACGACGGGGAACCGGCTGTCGAGATGACGTGGTCGACCGTGCCGGGCAGGTCGTGGAAGAACTGCTGGAGACTGTCGGTGTCGGTGGCGTCGAGGGCCGCGGTGCTCAGCGGCCGGATCTCGGCCGCCGCCCGCTCCAGCCGCTGCCTGCTGCGCGCCACCATGACGACCTGGCCGCCGAGGGCGCGGACGAGACGCGCGGTCGCAAGTCCGATCCCCGGACTGGCGCCGATCACCACCACGGTCTGTTCGTTCAGGCCGCGGTGCTGGTTCGGCGGGCTGCCCGTCATCTGCTTCTCCGGTGATGAGTGGGCGGCGACGGTTCGGAGGGCCGGGGTTCGTCCTCGTGCGTCAGACGAGCGATCGGCCACCGCCCAGTTGGGGGTACAGCGCGTCCGGTCCTTCGGACAGCGCCGCCTGGACCTGATTACTGACGTCGTCGCCGAGCGCCTGGAGATGTCCTGCCTCGACTGCGTCGAGGGTGGAGCGGGCCACCGTGCCGGGATCGGACTTCGGGCCGGCACGGCGGCAGCCATGTCGGTCGCGAGGAGCCGACGTGCAGCGCCGTGACCTGGGTGCCCTGTTCCGCGAGGGCCACCCTCAAGGCGTTGGTCACCGACCATGCGGCGGACTTGGCCGCGGCGTATCCGGCGCTGACCGGGATCGACATCCAGCACAGCACGGAGAGGACGTTGATGGAGCGTCACGTCCTGGGCCTGGTCGGCCTCCGCTCCGACGAACTCGTGGTCGGTGATGTCCACGGCGACCGGTACGGCCCTCGGTGCGGAGACTTTCGCGGGATCACGCGCTCCGGCGTAGACCTTGGCTGCTCCGGCTTCGACAAGGGCCCGTACGAACTGCTCCCCGAGTCCTCGATTGGCCCCCGTGACGAACGCGACGGACCCTTCCAGCTTCATGGGAGGCCTCCCCGGCGAGGGGATCTCAGCGCCACAAGCCGTCGATGGACACCGCTACGGCGTGGCCGACTCTTTCGAACGTACCGCGCTTGGCTGCCCGCCACCACACGAGGCGGCAGGCGGCCCTCCCGGCCGAGGAGGCACGGCAGCACATACCGTCACGCAGGCGGACCCTATGTGCCGCGTGGGGCTGCAACTCCGTGACGGCCGCGGTCATTGGGGCCGGCGCGTACGGCGTCTGCCGCGTGCCGGCCATGCGATCACGCCACCGTGCCGGTGCGGTCCCGGTACGTCTCCAGGATGCGCAACCAGACCTCACTGATCGTCGGGAAGGCCGGGACGGCATGCCACAGCCGATCCACCTGCACCTCACTCGCGACGACGACGGTCGCGGAGTACAGGAGCTCCTGTGTTCCGGGACCGACGAACGTCACACCGACGACTGTGCGGCGTTCGGCGTCGATGAGCACACGCGCCCTGCCTTGGTACCCGTCGGAGTACTGGGCCGCGCCGGCGACGCGGCCGATGTCGTAGTCCACGACGTCGACGCGGAGCCCGGCACGCTCCGCCTCCCGCGTCGTCAGCCCCACGCTCGCCACCTCCGGCTCGGAGAAGACCACCTGGGGCACGGCGGCGCTGTCGGCCGTCGAGGCGTGGGCGCCCCACCGCCTGTCGTCGAGTGCCTCTCCCTTGGCGCGCGCTCCGATCACGGCGCCCGCGATGCGCGCCTGGTACTTGCCCTGGTGGGTCATCAGGGCACGGTGGTTGACGTCGCCGACCGCGTAGAGCCATCCGTCGGCGACGTCCGTCACCCGGTACGAGTCGTCCACGGTGAGCCAGTCGCCCGGGGTCAGGCCGATGGTCTCCAGGCCGATGTCCGCGGTGTGGGGCGAGCGGCCGGTCGCAAACAGGATCTCGTCCGCCACCAGTGAGTCTCCGTCGTCCAGATCGACCCGTACCGGGCTCTGCGCGCCGTCCTCCCGGGCGACGCCGGTCACCGAGGTGCCGAACCGCACATCCGCACCGGCGGCCCGCAGGGCGTCGGCCACCATCTCCCCGGCGAACGGTTCCATCCGGTTGAGCAGGCCCTTGTGTCCGCGCACCAGCATGGTCACCTGCGATCCGAGCGCCTGGAACGCCGTGGCCATCTCGACGGCCACCACGCCGCCGCCCACCACGGCGAGGCGGTCCGGCACGTGCCGGGCGGCGGTCGCGTCACGATTCGTCCAGGGGCGGGCGTGCTCCAGGCCCGGCAGATCGGGGAAGGCGGTGACCGTTCCGGTGCACACCCCGACGGCGTGCCGGGCCGTGAGGCGTACGGTCTCACCGTCGGGCATGTCCACCACGACCTGGCGCGGCCCGTCCAGCCGGCCGTGCCCCCGGATCAGGTCCACGGACACGGAACGAAGCCAGTCGACCTGGTCCTCGTCCTGCCAGTAGGTGGCCATCTTGTCGCGGTGCGCGAAGACCGCGGGCACGTCCAGCGGTCCTTCGACCGCTCGCCTCAGCCCCGGTACCCGGCGGGCGTCGGCGCGTGCGATCACGGGACGCAGCAGCGCCTTACTGGGTTCGCACGCCCAGAACGAGCACTCTCCGCCCAGCAGCTCGTTCTCCACGATCACCGATGTGAGCCCGGCGGCCCTCGTACGATCAGCCAGGTTCTCGCCCGCGGGACCGGCACCGAGAACCACCACGTCGTAGGCGCGAGAAGTGCCGTTCATGTCTGCTCCCGTCCGTGATCCGATGGGTTTCTCCATCTTCCTCCGGTGGCGGCGACATCTCCTGGTGGGGCGGCCGGCCTCTGGGGCAGTCGGACCTGCGTGCTCTCTCAACTGGCGTGAAGGATCCGAAAACGATCGGGTTCCGCCGGATCCCGATCAACGACTTGGACCGGCGTCCAAGCCCATTGCCAAACGCTGATGCCCGGCGTGCGGGAGAACCGGATCTGCCCGCGAGTGCCCTCGACAGCAACGCGCGGCCAGGATTCGGCAGTGCGCGCCCGGTCCGCGCCGTGAGAACGCAGCACATCGGCGAGGACGGCGACCGTGTCGTAACCCTCGAAGGCGACGAAGGAGGGCGCGTTGCCCAGCCGCTCGCGGAGGGCCGTCTCGACTCGCGCACCGAGTGGGCCGAGGCGCTCGGGCAGGTAGCGCAAGAACGGGACCGCTGAGCCGTCTTCGCCCAGCAACGTCGCCCATTCGGCGAACTCCGGTTGCCCAGCCGGAGCACCAATCATGATCTCGGCGAGGCGCTGGTCGCGGCGGACAGACTTGACGATCGACACTGCCGGCTCCGGGTGGCCGACCAGAAGAAGGAGGGCTGTCGCGCGATTGTCGACGAGTTCGTCGCACACGGCCGTGGGGGTGAGCGCGCGCATATCGAGTTCGATGACGGTGCCGCCGCGCGGAGCGAGGTAGTCCCGCAGAATGCGGACCCCGGATGACCAGTAGACACTCGACTGGGCTGCTACGGCGATACGACTGTGGCCCGCGCCGAGGAGGAAATCCGCGTAGATCTGCCAGCCGTGGGACTGCGCTGGGGCGAGGCGCGCGACCCATTCCGTCGGCTGTTCGGTGAGCGCGTCGAGAACCGCTGACGAGCAGAGGAACGGCAGGCCGAGGGCGTCGGCCCTGACGGCAGCGGCGCGAGCTACGACGCTGTGGTACTCCCCCGCCAGGGCAGCCACGCCCAGGTGAGCCAATTCATCCACGGCCGCCGCGGCCCTGTGTGGATCAGCCGCGGTGTCTCGGACCACCAGCTCGAGTGGTCTTCCGACGATCCCGCCGGCGTCATTGACTTCACGAACGGCCAACTCGAGGCCGGCGAGCAAGTGTTGGCCCCCCTCGACCCAGCCGGGCCGAGTCAGCGGAACGAGAGCACCGATGCTGACCATGCCGGACATTGGATCCCCCACCACCGCCAACAGGCAACCGATTACTTGTTCGCCGATCCGCCAGGCTTCAAGAAAACCGGATCTAATGCTTAGATGCGTGGGTTCCATTAGTGACACCCACGGGGAGGACCCGGCGTGCTCGTACTCGCACACATCAGCGATCTTCATCTGGACGGGAGCACGCGGGCGACGCAGCGCGCCGAGCGGGTGCGCGAGCGGCTGTGGGAGCTGCCGGGGCACGTGGACGCGCTGCTGGTGACCGGCGACATCGCCGACCACGGCACGGAGGCGGAGTACGAGGAGGCGGCCCGCATCCTCGGCCTGCGGTCCGGCGACGCGCCGTTCCCGGTGCTGACCTGCCCGGGCAACCACGACAGCCGTGCCCCTTTCCGCAAGGCGCTGCTGGGCCTGCCCGCGACCGAGGGACCGGTCAACGGGGCGCACGTCTTCGACGACGCCACCGTACTGATGTGCGACTCCAGCATCCCGGGGAGCGACGAAGGGGCTCTGGACGAGGAGACGTACGACTGGGTCGAGGCGACGCTCGACGAGCTCGACGGGAGCCTTCCGGTGCTGCTCGCCCTGCACCACCCACCGGTCGCACTGCACCACCCGCTGCCCGACTCCTACCGGCTGCGCGCACCCCACCGGCTGGCCGCCCTCATGGAGCGCCGACCCGAGATCGCCGGGCTCATCACCGGGCACGCGCACACGGCCACTGCCACCACCTTCGCCGGGCGGCCACTGGTCGTCGGACCCGGTGTGACGTGGACGCTGCGGCTGCCCTGGGAGGGCGAAGGGGCCGCCGACCGGGAGGCGCCGGTCGGGCTGGCGTTCCACGTGCTGGACGACGAGGGGCGGCTCACCAGCCACTTCCGGGTGGTCACGTGACGATCCCCGGGGCCACCGCCAACTGCTGGTAGCCGCCGCCCTCATGTCGTACCGTCACCGTGACCGTCGCCCCGGGACGCGCCCGGTCGACCGCCCGTACGAGGTCCGCCGCGGACTCGACTGGTGTGCCGTCGAAGGTGAGCAGTACGTCGCCCCGCACCAGGCCCGCCGTATAGCCGGGCCCGGGGACATGCACGCCGACGATCAGGGCGCCGGACTTCTCGGCGTCCACGACCTCGACGCCCAGGACCATGTCCGCCGGAGGGGTCGACGCGGCGGCCGACGGTCCGGAAGCGCTCGGGCCCGGCGAGGTGGACGGGTGCACCGGCGATGCGGGCGCCGACGGTCCGGGGCGGCCGGGTCGGCCTGGTTGGCTTTGGAGTTCGGCGAGCTTGCTCATGCCGATCACCGTCGCGGCCACCGTGCCCAGTCCGACGCCGGACAGCACCAGCACCACCGCGACGAGCAGGCCGAGCAGCAGGGTCGTGAGCCGTCGGCCGCGTCG
Source organism: Streptomyces spinoverrucosus (assembly GCF_006539505.1). Classification (GTDB taxonomy): domain Bacteria; phylum Actinomycetota; class Actinomycetes; order Streptomycetales; family Streptomycetaceae; genus Streptomyces; species Streptomyces spinoverrucosus. The sequence continues at coordinate 244,636 of NZ_BJND01000008.1, read as the reverse complement.
GCGCGCGGCATGCGGGCGCTTGACGGGTTTGGAGCCGGTGCCACCGGGCTCCTGACCGGGCTTCGGCTTGGGACGCAGCGCAGTCTGTTCCATGGTTCACCTCCCCTGGTGCACTACCCGGCGCAACGGCGCACAACGAGCCACGAACGAGTGAGACTGACTCACCATCAGAAATGGAAGGTGCGCCAGTGCATGGGCAGAGGCAGCGGCGCACCGCGTTGTCAGTGGGCCCTGTTACGTTCTGTGACATGACCGATCACGCCCTGCGCCTGCTCCGGCGGGACCCCCGTCTGGCCGCTCTCGCCGCGTTCCCGTTCAACTTCGACCTCGACCGCGCGGCGCACGGTCATGTCGAGCCGGTCCGCCTGGCGTCGGGCGGGCCGCTGGAGGTCGTGGCGGGCGACGACACGGGCGGTACGTACTTCGTGTGCGCGGACGGATCGATGCTCTACGCCAGTTCCGACGGCTCGGCCGGGATCATCGGCTCGACCGTCGACGAGGCGCTGGAGATGCTGATCGGTCTGCCCGGCTGGGGAAGCTGTACGCACCTGTCCCCGGCCGACGGCGAGCAGGCGATCCGGGAGCGGGTCACGGAAGTCGAGGACGAGCTCCGTGAGTACTACGGAATCGACGAGGAGCGGGCCGAGTTGCGCGCCGCCCTGGGATTCCCGGACCGCTCCCCCGTCGAGCTCGTGGCCCGGCTGCACTCCGCGCTGCTGCGCACCGAGCCCGACTTCCTCCTGATCAACGCCGAAGAGCTGTGCGGCTACGACCTGCTCGACGGCCACCCTCGGCCACCGCTCTGGGAGCCGGTCCTCGCGGCCGGTCGCGCCGACCTCTCGCTGCTGCGTTCCGGCGACCGTGCGGTGTGGGACGCGCTCGCGGCGGACGCCGCACGGCGCCGACTCGCCCTGCGCGCCGCGCAGTTCGACCGGGCGGACGGCGATCTGGGCCTGCTGCGGCATCTGCTGCGGCACGAGGCGAGTTCGTCGATGGCGGACGAACTGCGGCTGGCCGCCGTACTGGTGGGCCTGCACGGCCACACGGACGACCTGCCGCTGCTGCACGAGGTCCGGGAGACGGACTTCGACACCGCGTGCGGGCTGAGTGACCTGCCCGAGTGCGGCGCCGACGCGTCGGAGCTGCGGCGCTGGGCGCGGGAGCTGGACGACGCCCTGTTCGGCACCGACCCTGCCGACGAACCGTCGTGCACATGGACCGACCTGGCCATGGACCAGGGCATGACCGAGCTCGCCCGGGTCGCGCTGATCCGCAGGCTGGACGGATTCATCCTGGACCAGGGCGAACTGCGCCGCCCCGACGACCCGACACGGCTGAACACCAGCCCTCTGCGCTCACTCGCCACTGCGTTCGAGCGTCTGGGTGACCTGTCGCAGGCGCTGCGCGCCCAGCGCCTGTACGCCGTTCTCCAGGACACGGCGTGGGACCGCGTCTCGGCCCGTCTCACGCAGGCACGGTTGGAGCGGGAGGCCGGGCAACCGCTCGAAGCGGTACGCACCTTGGCATCGCTCAGAGCCACCCTCGACAACCCCGGCGACGACTCCCTGCGCCACTGGCAGCAGGTGAACCTCGGCCGACTCACGACCACGGAGCACTACGCCCTTGCCCGCGCGCTGGCCGAGGCGAACCTGCCGGAGCAGGCCCGCGCGGTCCTCGCGTCCGGGGACGCGATACTCGGCGAGCTCTCGGAAAACGCCGCGAAGGGCGTACGAGAGCTCGCCGAGGAGACAGCCGCACGGCTGCGCGGCATCAGCTGACCGACACGGGTGCGGCAGGCGCGCGGTCCGGCAGGAAGCCGTGGGCTCGTCGCTCCAGGTAGTCCGCCTTGTAGCGGGGGACCTCGCGGTGCCAGTTCAGGATGGCCGCCATCCAGTTCTGCAGCGCCGTCACATACCCCGCCATGCTCTCGCGGTCCTTGGCCGACAGCCCGAAGTCCTCGTACACGACCGGCAGTTCGGTCGCCGCCACATGCTCGAACTGCCGCATGCGCTGCGTCATCAGGTCGTTGACGATGCCGAGGGCGGTCGGGTAGTCGGTGCCGAAGAAGTTCTGCACCACGAGGACGGCGTTGTGGATCTCCCCCTCGTACTCGATCTCCTTCTGGTAGGAGAACACGTCGTTGAGGAGGCAGGCGTAGTCGACGGCGGCGTTCTCCAGGGAGCGGACGGATCCGCTGCGGTAGACCTCCGGCGGGATGTCGGGGCCGTGGCCCGTCCGGCAGAGGCTGAGCGTGAGGTCGGCGCCGAAGGTGGCTCGGCGCATCTCCAGGTAGTCGACGGGATCGGGGATGCGGTTCTGGAGCTGGTTCGCCAGCTCCCACACCCAGCTCTCCGTCATCACATCGATCGATGCCTTCAGCCGGCGGCGGCCGTCCTCGTCCATCCCGACCGTGGTGCGCTGCCACAGGTCGATCAGGCCGCGTTCCATGGCGTTCACGGGGACGAGCGGTTCCGCCCCGTCGACGGGCATGCAGGCCGAGAGGCGTTCCGTGCACAGCCTGGCGGCGGCGAGGTCGCGGCGGTGGCCGAAGACGAGCGGGTAGTAGTCGTCGCCGTACGTGCCCCAGGTCAGCCACCCCGCACTGAGGTCGAGGGCCTCCGGGGGGCCGTCCGGGTCGAGTCCGGCCGAGCACAACGGCAGGTCGAACGCGGCGAGTTTGTCCTCGTCCCAGACGCCCTCACTGAGCATGCCGAGGCCCTGCGCCCAGGGCAGGAGACGCGCGCGGGCGCCTTCGAGGGCGGGGTTGAGGCGCACCTGGAACGGCATGTAGATATCGGGAATGCGGGACGCTCCGACCTTCTGGAACGGCACGTGCGTGTACGCGCGCAGCCGCTCGGCACCAGCCGAGGCGAGCAGTGACCGGATGTCGGTCCCCGACGTGCCGAGTCCGGTGGCGCCGGCGCTCCACGGAGCGGTGGCCGTGGCGTTCTTGTTCATGTAGCGGCTGGAGCGCATGTGCCACTCGTGGCCTCCGGACTGCCAGTCCTGCAAGCCCTTGGTGTAGGCGGCGATCGCGGCCAGTTCGTCCGGGGTGAGGCCCTTCTCCAGGGCCAGCGCGGGCACTTCGGTGAACGCGGTGTGCTCGAACTGGTGGAGCCGGGAGGTGAGGATGTCGTTGACGGCCTCGGCGGCCTCCTGGGTGGTGCAGCCGAAGAACGTCTCCAGGACGAGCACTCCGTTGCTGAGCTCGCCCTCGTCCTCGACCTCACGCTGGTAGGAGAACAGGTCGTTGCGCAGGTGGACGCCGTCGGAGAACGTCTCCATGAGCACCCTGAGCGGCCGGGAACCGGCGACGGACGCGGGCACTTCGGCGGTCGCATACTCCACGAGCCCGGCGGACCAGGGAGCGCCGCCGACCTTGCGGCGCATCTCGATGTACTCGACGGGGTTGGCGATCCGCCCCTCGTTGATGTTCGACAGCTCCCACAGGGACTCGTTCAGCAGATGCTCGGTCGCGACGGCGAAGCGGCGGCGCCAGTCCATGGACATCGAGGGCACCGTGCGCGCCCACAGGTCGGCGAGGCCCGCCTCGACCGGATTCTGGGGCTCCGGTACGGGCGTTGACATGTCGAGCGGCATGAACAGCGGCAGCCGGTCCAGATAGGCCTTGCCGCCGGCGCGGTCCTGGCTGCGTTTGAAGGTCTCCAGGAAGTGGTCGTCGAAGAAGAAGACCCACACGTACCAGTCGGTGATGAGAGAGAGGGCTTCGGCGTCGCAGTCGGGGTGCGTATAGGCGCAGAGCAGGCCGTAGTCGTGCGCGTCGAGGTCGGCCTGCTCCCAGATCCCGGACCCCTCCAGCATGCCCATCTCGCGTGCCCACACGGTCGAATGGGCCCGGGCCTCGTCGAGATGTGGGTTCAGCCGCGCGGGATACGGCATGTAGAAGTGCGGGAGTTCGAACGGCTGCTGCGTCATGGCCGGGCCCTACCCCCGGCCCACCGGGGGCATCCGCGGGCCAGGACATGATCACACCATCGCGTGAATCAAGGGTGAATCCGGGAGTTCTCGCCGGGCCTTGTGGCGTTCATCTCTACGCGCGCAGACTACGGCAATTGCAGAACAAGCGACCTTGGACCCACGCAACTCCCAGACTTACGGAGTCCCGATGAACGACCCCAGAGCTCTCTCCCGCCGGACCGCGCTCGCCTCGCTCGCCGGGGCGACACTGGCCGGCACCGCGGCGTTCCCGGCGTCGGCCACCGGCCACCACCGGCGGACGGTGCGGTTCGCCACGTTCAACGCCTCGCTGAACCGCACCGCCCAGGGCGCCCTCGTCACCGACCTGTCCACCCCGGACAACGTCCAGGCGCGCAACGCCGCCGAGACCATCCAGCGGGTCGACCCCGACGTCCTGCTGATCAACGAGTTCGACTACGACAGCGACGGCACCGCGGCCCGCCAGTTCCAGCGCAACTACCTGGCCGTGAGCCAGAACGGCGCGCGTCCGGTGCGCTACCGGTACCACTTCACCGGCCCCGTCAACACGGGCGTGGCCTCCGGGATCGACTTCGACGGACGTGGCGGCGCCGTCACGACGCCCGGTTCCGACGCGTACGGGCAGGACGCCTTCGGCTACGGCTGGTTCCCGGGGCAGTACGGCATGCTCGTACTCTCCAAGTACCCCATCGACACCCGCGCGGTGCGCACCTTCCAGCGCTTCCTGTGGAAGGACATGCCGGGCAACCTCCTCCCGGCGGACTACTACAGCGACGAGGCCAGCGCGGTCTTCCGGCTCTCCTCGAAGAGCCACTGGGACGTACCGGTCCGCATCGGCCACGACACCGTGCACTTCCTCGTCTCGCACCCCACCCCGCCCACCTTCGACGGCCCCGAGGACCGCAACGGCCGCCGCAACCACGACGAGATCCGCCTCTGGGCCGACTACATCAGCGGCCGCAGGCGCGGCTTCTATCTCTACGACGACAAGGGTCGGCGCGGCGGACTGCGCCCCGGCGCGCGCTTCGTGATCGCGGGCGACCAGAACGCCGACCCGCACGACGGCGACAGCTACGCCAACGCGATACGTCAGCTGCTCGACCACCCGGCGGTCAACCTGCCGGCCACTCCACCGGCCAGCGCGGGCGCAGTGGAGGCCGCGAGCCGCCAGGGCGGCGCCAACACCACCCACACCGGCAACCCCGCCTACGACACCGCCGACTTCTCCGACTCCGCGCCCGGCAACCTGAGGGTGGACTACGTCATACCCAGCAAGGGACTGACGCCGGTCGCGAACGGCGTGTTCTGGCCGACGTCCGACGACCCGCTGTACCGGCTGGTCGGCAGCGGCTGGCCGGTCCCCACCTCGGACCACCGGCTGGTCTGGCAGGACATACGGGTGGCCTGAGCCGCTTCCCCGCCAGGACACGGGAGCCATGCGCTTCTGCCAGGGGGCACCGCCACTTCGGCGCCGGGCGCGACAACGCGACACCCTCGCCGCGCGCCCTTGCCGAGCCCCGGCCCACCGGCCACGGTGTTCGCATGACCTCCTTCATGCTCCCCCATGAGCTGCACGGCAGCGGCACCCACAAGGTGTTCGCCGTGCACGGCTGGTTCGCCGACCGGTCCGCGTACGCGCCCGTCCTGCCGGACCTGGACCGTACGTCCTTCCAGTACGCGCTCGTCGATCTGCGCGGCTACGGGCAGGCCAGGGACGCGGACGGCGCGTACACGACCGGTGAGGCGGCGCGCGACCTGGTGGCACTGGCCGACCGGCTCGGCTGGGCCCGGTTCTCCGTCGTCGGGCACTCCATGGGCGGCGCCATCGCCCAGCGGATGCTTGCCATCGCCCCGCACCGGCTGCGCACGGTGGTGGGCGTCTCCCCGGTGCCCGCCTCCGGGCTCGCGCTGCCGCCGGAGCAGTGGGAGCTGTTCGCGGACGCCGCTCACCGGCCGGAGAACCGGCGCGCCATCATCGACATCACCACCGGCGGCCACCGCCCCGCCGCCTGGCTGGACCGCATGGTCGCCCGCTCCCTGGCGGAAAGCGACCCGAAGGCGTTCCGCGCCTGGCTGGACTCCTGGGCCGGCGAGGACTTCCACGAGCAGGTAGAGGGCTCGACGGTCCCCGCGCTCGCCGTCGCCGGAGCGCTCGACCCCGCCCTGTCGGCCGATCTCCTCCGCCGGACCTGGCTGACCTGGTACGCGCGCGCCGAACTCCACGAGCTGCCGTGCGCCGGCCACTACGCGATGGACGAGACCCCACTCGAACTGATCCGCGTCATCGAGGACTTCCTCCGCCGGGACCGGGACGAGTAGCAGGCCCGAGGGGGGATGGGGGGCCGAGACGGCGCGGTGTCCGGGGGCGAACCGGCGTGAGGCCGCACGCCCCGCCTGTCCCCGGCATCAAGCACCTGGACCTCGACCTCCACCACCCGCCCACGCATTGACCTGGATCAGCGCATGCGTCCCACCAGTCCGCCAGCCCTGCCCCTCCTCCGCGACCAGCGCCGCCTCGGTGTCGATGTCGAGGCCGCAGATCACGTCGGATTTCAGGGTGCGCAGGGCGGCGACCGGACCGGGGAAGTAAGCGGTCACGTCGGCGAAAGGGGTGGGCGGGGGCCAGTGGCGGTCGCCCACCAGGCGACGGTAGTTGAGGTCGCCCTTCACGACGGTGACCGTCGCCGCGGCGAGCTCGGCGCGCAGATCGTCGGGCATCTCGGCGTACGGCAGGGGTCCGCAGGAGAAGGGGTGGGCCCGTACCGTCAGCCGACCGTCGGTCGTCGCCGACCACAGGCACCGCCCATACGCGGCGGCCGCGCCCGGCGCCGCAGTCAGCCGGCGCAGGGCGTCCAGTACGTCGGCCGGGGTGGCGTCGGAGACGTAGTACGGGTCGGGCTTGACGTGCAGCACCGCCCGCTCGACGCGGCCCTCGGCCAGGAGGTGGGCGATGAGCAGCAGGTCGGGGATGAGTTCGCGGCCGGCGTTGTCGGCGATCAGGCAGAGGGTGCCGGTGCCGGAAGGCGGCAGGAGTGACCACAGGGTCTCGCTGTCGTCGGCGACCAGGCCGGGGGCGGCGGCCGGGGTGTCGCCGCCGGCGGACAGCCGGAAGCCGAGGTCAGCGCGGTTGCCCCAGAGCGAGCCGTGCAGCAGGGCCTGGGCACGCTCGTCGGCCGGGCGGGATTCGAGGCTGTCGAGGGCGGCCAGCTCCTCGTCGGTCTCGGGTGCGTCGAGTTCGGCGAGTTTGACCGGGCCGAACGGGTCGATGGCCTGTTCGGGTCCGGGGCCGAAGTAACCGACGGCTTCGAGGAGTTGGCGGTAGAAGTAGCTTTCCGACCACAGCCAGGGCACGTCGAACCAGGACTGTCCGGCGTATCTGTCGAGTCCCCACGCGGCCCACCGGTCCCGGTCGTGCGCGTCGGAGGGGAACGATTCGATCACGCCTTTGGTGCAGCTGGTGAGCAGGGCGTCGAGGGCGCGCTGCCGGTGGGGGCCGTACGGCAGGGACTCGCGTACCTGCCGGATGATCGCGGGATGGCGTTCGGCCAGCACGCTGTACGGGAAGGAACCGGTTTCGTTGCCGAGGATCACTGGCGCGGGCGCGGCGTCGGGCATGCGGCTCACCGTACCGCGCGCCGCTCAGATGGCTCTGATCTCACGTTCCAGCTGCGTGGCGAGGCCGAGATACCGCGGGCGTCTGGTCACCGGGACCAGGCCGCGGATGAGGACGTACCACATCTCGGTGAGCCGGCGGGGCAGCCGCAGGACGGGTTCGAGGGTGCGGCTCGTCACGCGTATCCCGACGAAGAAGCTGAGGAGGGAGTGGGCGACGGCGTCGACGTCGACGTCCGGGTGGATGTCCGACTCCTTGACGGCGCCGAGGAGTTTCCTGGAAACGATGTCGAGCCACTCCGTGAAGGGGTGCGGCAGCGGCGGCCGCACCCCGACGCCGCCGGTGGCGAGCCGGAGTCCGGCGCGGGCGACCGGCCCCTCGACGGTGAGCCGCACGAGGCCGAACGTGATGCGCATCAGGCCTTCGAGCGACGAGCACTTCCGGTCGTCCACCTCACGGGCCAGCCGCCGGGAGGCCTGGGACTGGATCTCGATGATGGCGTGCGCCAGGTCCTCCTTCGCCGCGAAGTGGAAGTACAGGGCGCCCTTGGTGACTTGGGCGTGCTCGACGATGTCGCTCAGGCTGGTCGACTCGTAGCCGTGACGGTCGAACAGGTCGGCGGCGGCCCTGATGATCGTGGCCCGGGTCTGCTCGGCTCGTAACTGCCTCGCCATCGGCTGGACTCTCCTGGGAATGAAAACGGGTTATGCCGTTTGTTTCTTACCCCGCGTTCACAATATCTCACTCCTTCGCCATGCCGACCAGGCACTCGAAGACCGCCGACTCCCCCTGCGTGGCCACGATCCGTATGTCCGTGCCACCCTCGTCAGAGGCCTCGATCCATACGGGTTCGTCCAGTTCGGCGTAGCGATGGAAGAACGACCGGAAGGAGGCGGGCGTCCCGGCCTCGGGTGCCCGGGCCCGGGCCGCCTGGCGGGCGGACTCCAGCAGGAGCATGCCGGGGGCGTGATCGAGCGGATGGTCAAAGAAAACGGGATGCGCGGTATCAATTCTCAGGCGCCAGCGGTCATTCCGGTCGGCCGGGGCCAGGACGACGTCCTCCGGCAGCGCGCGGTCCACGGCCTGGGGCGGCAGACCGGGCGGCGCGGGGAGGGCGGACACGGTGGCGGGGGTGCGGCCGCCGCGCAGCCTGCGGTAGACGGACTCGGCGACGCAGGTGAAGGCGACCCGGGCGGTCGCCACGCGGGCACCGTCGAGCAGTACTTCGGCGGTGTAGCGGGCCCCGGCAGGGCGGCCGGCCCGGTGGCGCACCTCGACGAAGTGGACGTCGACGACCGGCTCGGCCGGTATCGGGCCGACGGCCAAGTGCTGGGGAAACGTGTCGACTTCGAATTCCTGGAGCACGAAGTGGTGGCCCAGGTGCACGTCGTACTCGGTGTGGGCGATCAGGGTTCCGCTCTGGCGCACGGTTTCGACGACGAGAAGCGGCTCGTACGCGGAGCGGTCGGGCGACACGTGTAACCCGTGGGCCCGGGGCCATTGGGCGGAAACGGCGAAGCGGTCGGTTTCCGTCCGTCGCCAGCCGGTGAGGAAGGTCTCGGCGACGGCCGCGCGGTGCACGAGCTGCCGGGGAACAGTCGCCGTCAGGGTCGGGGTTTCGGCAAGTTGCCGCGATAGTGGCATGTTTCTCCCTACGTCCCCCGAAGGGCTCTGCGGACGGTGGAGACATCCGCTGCGGGTGGGCGTCAGATTACGAGGCGACCGGTTTGTTTTCAATGCGATCACTCCGTAACACCCTATGATCAGGGCAGTTCCGGCACGATCGTGGCGCCAACGGCATGAACCGGCCAACTGGGCGTCGGAGGGGGGTTCTCATGGCGAAACAGGAGCGCGCCATCAGGACACGCAGGGCGATCCTGGAAGCCGCCGGTGCGGTCTTCGACGAACACGGTTACACCTCCACCACCATCGCCATGGTGCTGGAACGCGCCGAAGTCACCAAGGGCGCGCTGTACTTCCACTTCCCCTCCAAGGAGTCCCTCGCCCAGGCCGTCCTCGACGAGCAGGTGCCCTTCGGCGCGATCCCCTCCCAGCCGTGCAAGTTGCAGGAGGTCATCGACATCACCTTCGTCGTCGGCCAGCGGCTGCTGAGCAACGCCCTGCTCCGGGGCAGTGTGCGGCTGGCGGTGGACCAGTGCGCGCCGCCGGGGGTGGATCACACCGGGCCGTTCCGGCAGTGGACCGACCATCTGACGCCGCTGCTGGAACAGGCGCGGGCACAGGGGGAGTTGCTGCCGACGGTGGATCCGCGGGAGACGGTGGAGCTGCTCGTCGGTGCGTTCACCGGCATACAGCTGATGTCACGGGCCCTGACCGGGCGGGACGATCTGGGGCGACGCCTGTCCGTGCTGTGGTCCCACATGCTGCCGAGCATCGCGGTGCCCGGGTTACTGCTCGGGCTGGACAGCCGGGCCGACCGGGGGGCGCGGGTGCTGGCGTCGCTGGAGAGCCGGGTGGCGTAGCGATCCGCCGGACGTTTCAGTGAACCGACTCCGACACGTCCGGACACGACAACAAGGCGGGCCGACCGGCACCCATCCGCACCGGTCGACCCGCCCGCTCAGGAGACGCTCTTGTGAAGGCTTACGTCAGAACGTCAGGCTCCAGCTGTTGATCGTGCCCGTGTCCTGCGCGGCGACATCCTGCACCCGCAGCTTCCAGGTGCCGTTGGCGACCTCGCTGGACGCGTTCACCGTGTAGGTGGTCTTGACGTCGTTCGCGGAGTCCGAGCCGCTGGAGGACTTCAGGCGGTACGTCGAGCCGTCCGGCGCGACCAGGTCGATGACCAGGTCACCGCGGTAGGTGTGGGTGATGTCCACCGCGACCTGCAGGGCCGAGGGCGCGTTGCCGCTGCGGCCGCTGACGGTGATCGGCGACTCGACGGCCGACCCGGCGTCCGGGATCGAGACGGCGGAGGTGCTGGAGAAGGTCGTACCGGTGGACGTACCGCCCGCCACGGCCTGGACCGTCTTCGCGGCGTCCGCCAGGCCCGCGCCGCAGCCTCCGGAGCAGGCGCCGGGCAGCGGACGGGCGTTGGACTTGATCGCCGACTCGATCTGGGCCGGGGTCAGCGACGACTTGGCCGACTCCATCAGCGCGGCGAGGCCGGCGATGTGCGGGGTGGCCATGCTGGTGCCCTGGTAGTAGGCGTACGACTCGGTGGACGGCGTCCGGGTGCCGGAGTTCAGCGTGGAGTAGATGCCGTTGGCGGTGCCGGTGCTGGTCTGGCCACCGGGGGCCGAGATGTCCACCAGGGAGCCGTAGTTGGAGTAGGACGCCTTGGCGCCGGAGCGGTTGGTGGCGGCGACCGAGATGACGTTGTTGCAGTTGCCCGGCGAGTGGTTCGCCACGTTGTCGTTGTCGTTTCCGGCGGCCACGACGATCGTCGTGCCACGGTTCACGGCCGCGTTGATGGCGCTCTGCGTGGCGGAGCTGCAGGCGCCGTCGCCGCCGAGGCTCATGTTGATGACCTTGGCGACGTTGGAGTTGGCGGGCACGCCGGAGACGGTGCCGCCGGACGCCCAGGTGATGGCGTCGATGATGTCACTGTCGTAACCGCCGCACTTGCCGAGCACCCGCACCGGGGAGATCTTGGCGCCGTACGCGATGCCGGCCATGCCCTTGCTGTTGTTGGTGACCGCGGCGATGGTGCCGGCGACGTGGGTGCCGTGCCAGGAGGAGTTGCTGGCCGGGATGCCCGCGCCGCACTCGTTGGCGTTGTACCAGTCGCCCGGGTCGGCCGGGTTGCTGTCGCGGCCGTTGCCGTCGACGGAGACGGCGGTGTCGGAGATGAAGTCGTAGCCGCCGACGATGTTCGCGGCGAGGTCGGAGTGGGCGACGTAGCCGGTGTCGATGACGGCGACGGTCACGCCGGTGCCGGTGGAGGTGGACCAGGCGCCCGGCACGTTCATGCCGGCGGTGGACTCGAAGAGGTCCCACTGCTTGGCGTAGTCCGTGTCGTTCGGGTCGGCCTGCGGCTTGTTCAGGCGGTCCGGTACGACGTAGGCGACCTGCGGGTCCGCCCGGTACTCGGCGACGACGTCGGCGACGTCCGACTTCGTGAGGTTCTCGCCCAGGTCGACCAGGGCGGCGCCGGTGCCGAGGCGGCGCTGGAAGTCGAGGTTCTCGCCGGCCTCCTCGCCCTTGGCCTCGGCGTCGGCCTCGGCGGCCTTGTTGGACTTGGCCTCGTCCGCGCCGGACTTGTAGCCGACGATGAGGCGTTCGGCGGGGGTGCCGGGGGCGGCCTCGGTCTGGGCGGTGGGAACGGCGGCTTCGCGCGGGGCGGGGTCCTGGGCCGCGGCGACCGGGGCGGCTGCGGTGAGCAGCGCCGCGGAGACGGCGGCGACGGATATCAGCTTGCGTCTGATGGCAGGGGAGGTTCGCAAGGGCTTGCCTTTCGTGGCCGTACTCCGGACAGCGCGGAGCGGCGGTCGAGGCGCTTCGTCGTCGAAGCGGAGGGGGGTATGTCGAAAAGCGGCGTGCGGAGGCCGGCCTGGCGCGAACCGACCCGTCAGGGGTTACCTGTGGGTCAGCTGTGCTGGAACGATAGGCAACGGAACCGCCGGACGGATACAGGGGAAACCCTTTATCCGGCCGGAAACTCACCCTTGGTGTCCGAGGGTTGACACGTGCGTGCCCCGCGCGGCTCCAAGGCGGCGCGGGGCACGTGAGGTACGGCGAGACCCTCGGCGAGGGCGGCGGAAGGTGTCAGTCCAGGCCGACCGACTTCAGCCAGGCCTGCGCCACGTCCAGCGGGTCCTTGTTCTCCAGCTGGACCTGGGAGTCCAGGTCCAGCAGCGTCTTGGTGTCGAGCTTGGCGGAGACCGCGTTGAGCGCGTCGACGCCCTCCTGCGGGAGGCCGCTCTTGTACACCAGCGGGGTCACGTTCGCGAAGCCGAAGAGGTTCTTCGGGTCCTGAAGGACGACGAACTTCTCCTTGGTGATGGTCGGGTCGGTGGTGAAGATGTCCGCGGCCTGCACGGTGTTCTTCGTCAGCGCCGCCTGAGTCAGCGGGCCACCGGCGTCGAGGGCCTTGAAGGACTTGAACTTCAGGCCGTATTCCTTCTCCAGCCCGACCAGCCCCTGGTGCCGGGTCTGGAACTCCGGCGAGCCGCCGATGACCAGCTCGGGCGCGATGTCCTCGAGGTCGGCGAGGGTGGACTGGGCGGTGAGGTTGTACTTCTTGGCCGTCGCGGCGTTGATGGACACCGAGTCCTTGTCCTCCGCCGGCGCCGACTCCAGCAGCGTCAACTTGGAGTCCAGCTTGGCCTTGACCGCCGCGTTCACGGACTCGGTCGACTTCTGCTCGGCGTCCGGGTCGAGGTACGCAAGCAGCGAGCCGTTGTACTCGGGCAGGACGGTGATGGAGCCGTTCTTCAGCAGGCCGTACGTGGTCTCGCGGCTGCCGATGTTGGGCTTGTACTCGACCTTGACGCCCTTGGCCTTCAGGGCCTCGCCGTAGATGTCGGCGAGGAGGATGCTCTCGGCGAAGTTGTTGGAGCCGACGACGACGGTCTTGCCGTCCGACGCGCCGCCCTCGGAGAGCGGGTTGTCGGACGTGTCGTCGGAGGACGAGCCACAACCGGCGACCAGCGCCGCCGCGACGGCGAGGGCGACGGCGGCCGCGCCGCGGTGTCTCGTACTGGACCAGGTGCTCTTCACGGTTGAAGTCACGGTTCCCGTTTCCGGCTGAGGAATTTGGCGGGGGAGCATGGCGATGACGTGACGTGCGGGCACACCGGACCCCCGTGGACGCAGCGCACACACCGCACTCACTGATCCAATCCAGCCCGTTCTCACTCAGTCAAGAGCAGCCAGGTCACCAATCGGCTTCAATAAGTGACCAGTTGTGAAGGAGGCGCGAACGATTTCCGCGCTCCGAGGAGCAGGTTGTAACGGATTCTTGACTTGGAGTGGTGCGATCCGCCCTCCCAAGAGGCGATAGTCTCACCGCAGTTGCCCTCCGGTCACAGCGGTGACACAAACCGCACCGGTGTCGTCGTACACCGGCCGAAGCCGATCGGAAACGACACGCGAACGGACACGCGCGTTTGACCCACGCGCGGTGCGACACCCCACGAAGGAGGCTCGGTGTCCACGAACGAGGTGGGCGCGCCCTCCCCCGGGCCGGCCCGGGGTGGCTTGCGCGGCTTCGCCGATCGCCGGCCGTTCCGTCAGAAGCTCAACGTCCTGGTCGGCGTGCCGCTGGCCGGACTCGCGGTGCTGCTCACGTATCTCATCTCCGGCCAGGTCACGCAGGCCCGCAGCGCGGCCGAGGCCGCCGCCCTCGTCAGGGACAGCGCGCAGGTCGCCGAACTCGTCGACCGGGTGGAGACCGAGCACCAGCAGGCCATCCTGCTGTCCGTGCGGTACGAGGCCGGCGGCAGCGGCGCCAAGCCCTCGCTGACCGACTACCGGACGGCGCAACGGGAGGTCGACACCCAGGTCGAGAAGGTGCGCGCCACGTTCGGCGACCGGCTGCCGGAGACCGAGGCGCAGGCGCTGCGGGAGGTCAACGGCCTGAGCAGTCTGCGCCGGACCATCGAGCAGGGCTATCTGCCCGCCGACAACATCGACCCGGCCTACTACAACGCCGCCAAGGGCGTGATCGACGGCCTCGGCCTGGACCGCAACCAGGCCCTCGCGGCCACCTTCACCGGCAATCTGCTGGACTCCCTGCTGCGCGCCGACGCCGCCCACAGCTCGTTCGAGACCAGCGTGTTCTCGGCCTCGACCGGGGACTCCAACGCGCTCATCGAGTTCATCAGCGCGGTCGGCGCCTACGAGCTGTACGAGCACCAGGCCGAGCGGTTCGGCCGGTTCGCCACCGAGGAGCAGGCGGCCGAACTGCGCCGCATCGAGCACAACCCGGCCCAGGCGACCATCCTGCGGCAGTACGCCGAGCTGCAGATCGACCCGAGCGCGCTGCAGGCCACGACGCCGAGCGTGCTCCGCGCGAAGTTCACCCTCGCCCTGTCCAACTACCCGGCCTACCGCGAGCAGTCCGACACCCGGCTGGGGATCACCGGCTCGCTCATCGACCAGATCGCCGACCGCGCCGACGACGCCTCCAACGACGCCTGGTGGAACGCCGCCTGGCTGCTGGGTCTCGCCGTGTTCGGCTTCCTGCTGTGGGGTTTCTTGTCGGTGACGGTACGCCGCTCGGTGATCCGTCCGGTGCAGGCACTGACCGGTGCCGCCCGGCAGGTCGCCGACGTGGCCGGGCGTGAGCTGGCGCGCGTGGCCGACGACGACACCGAGGACGACGCGCCGCCGCGGCTGCGCGAGATCCCGGTCACCGCCAAGGACGAGATCGGCGACCTGGCCGACGCCTTCAACCAGGTGCAGACCACCGCGGCCGCGCTGCTGGAGCGGCAGGTGCTCAGCCGCCGCAACGTCGCCGAGATGTTCGGCAACGTCGGCCGCCGGGTCAGCAACCTCACCACCCGCCAGCTCGCCCTCATCGACGCCGTCGAACGCGGCGAGACCGACCCCGCCCTGCTCGAACGGCTCTACAGCATCGACCACATCGCGGTCCGGCTGCGCCGCAACGCCGACAGCCTGATGCTGCTCGCCGGTATCCGCGAGACCGTCCTGGACGGCGGGCCGACCGCGCTCACCAACGTCGTACGGGCCGCGCTCGGCCAGATCGAGGGCTACCAGCGGGTCGAACTGCACGCCGGTACCGAGATCATGGTCGAGCCGGACATCGTCGGCGACCTCACGCTGATGGTGGCCGAACTGCTGGAGAACGCCGTGTCGTTCTCGCCCGCGGGCAGCCCCGTCGAGGTGACCGTCCGGACCGGTGACGAGGGCGCGACGATCACCATCGCCGACCACGGCCTCGGCATGAGCGCCGAGCGACTCGCCGAGGAGAACGCCCGCCTGATCCGCCGCGAGCGCCTCGACCTGGTCCCGACCAAGGTGCTGGGCCTGTTCGTGGTGGGCAACCTGGCCCGCCGCTGGGAGATCGGCGTGACCCTCTCCCGTACCCCCGGCGGCGGTGTCACGGCCGAGGTCGGCATTCCGTCGACGCTGCTGCTGACGATGAGCGCGCTGGCCTCCGGCGGTTCGGCGGGCAACGGCGACGGGGCGTCCGGCGGCACGACGGGAGACCGTATGACTCCCGAGGCGGCGTCCGGGCCGCAGCCCTCGGCCGCCGCACCGGCCCTGTCCGCAGACCCCGTGGACGCCGCGGCGGACACCACGCCTGAGCGACACGACGACTCCACCCCGCTCCCCCGCCGGGTCCCCCGGCGCGATCCCGCAGCCGGTGACGCCGACTCCCCGCTCATCCCCCGGGCCCGCACCGAGACGCCCGCGAACGGCGCCCGCCCGCTGCGCCGCCGCGTCCGTGGCGCGACCCTGCGGACCACCGTCGGCGCCGAGGCCGAGCGCCGGGCCGCGCGACAGGCCACCGCGCCCGCCGACGCCGAAGCCGTCCGCGACGCCCTGGAGGAGTTCGAGGCGGCCGTGGAACGCGCCCATCGGGACGCCCGACGCGACGACGGCGAAAGCCGGGCACTGAGCAGCAACGGAAACAACCGCGGACCGCTCGACAGCGACACGCACGACTCGCAAGACCCCCAGCACCTCCCGGAAGGAGCGGAGCAGTGAGCACGTCGACAGGTGGTACTCCGACGGGAGGCACCACGCCGGACGAACTGCGGGCCGCCGCAGCCGACTTCACATGGCTGCTCAACCGTTTCGCGACCGAGACCGCGGGCGTCGTGGACGCCATCGCGGTGTCCTCCGACGGACTGCTGATCGCCGTCGCACAGCTGCGCGAGCGCGCGCACTCCGAGCGGCTGGCGGCGATCGTCTCCGGCCTCACCAGCCTGGCCGCCGGCGCCTCCGGCAACTACGGCCTCGGCGCGCTGAACAAGGTCATCATCGACCTGGAGGGCGGTCACGTCCTGGTCTCCGCGATCGGCAGCGGCGCCGTGCTCGGCGTGGTCGCCGACAAGGAGGCCAAGCTGGGCAACATCGCCTACGAGATGACGCTGTTCGCCAACCGCGCCGGTGCCGCGCTCAGCCCGCAGCTCGTGCTCGAACTGAAGAACAGCGTCGGCGTCGCGTCGACGGGCTGACCGGTCACCGCCCGGTCGAGGAGGAAGACACCCCATGGCGGACGACCCGACGCCCCCGGACCCGGCCCCCGTGGGCCCCGTCCCCGCCGTGCGGCCGTTCCTCGTCACCGCCGGCCGGGTGGCGGGCGGGGGCGAGGCCGCGTCCGCCCGGACGATGCCCGTCGAGACCCAGGTGGTGACCACCGCCGAGGGCCTCGACGCGCTCGACCGGCTCTCCTTCGAGCAGCACGACATCGTCTCCGTCTGCAAGCAGCCCCAGTCCATCGCGGAGATCGCCGCGCTGCTGCGGCTGCACCTCAACGTCGTCCGGGTCCTCGCCGAGGACCTGCGCACCGCCGGGCATCTGGCGGTGTACGTGCCGAACGCCGCCGTCACCCATGACGCGTCCGTCCTGCGAAGGGTTATCGATGGCCTCCGCGCCATCCCCGACTCCCGGGGGGTACTCCGTGACACCGACTGAACCGCTCGCCGTCGGCGTGGCCGCGCAGAGTGCCGTACGGCCGCCGCTGCCGGTGAAGCTGGTGATCGCGGGCGGCTTCGGCGTGGGAAAGACCACCGCCGTCGGCTCCATCTCCGAGATCGAGCCGCTGACCACCGAGGCCGCCATCACGGAGGTCGCGGCCGGGGTGGACGATCTGTCGCACACCCCGCGCAAGACGACGACCACGGTCGCGATGGACTTCGGCTGCATCACCATCGACCCGACGCTGAAGCTGTATCTGTTCGGTACGCCGGGACAGGACCGGTTCGGCTTCATGTGGGACGACATCGTCGAAGGCGCGGTCGGCGCGCTGGTCATCGTCGACACCCGCCGGCTGGACGACTGCTACGCGGCCGTGGACTACTTCGAGCACCGGCAGGTCCCGTTCGCGGTGGCGATCAACGCCTTCGACGGGAAGGTCGAGCACGCGCTGGAGGAGGTCCGCTGGGCGCTCGACGTTGCCGAGCACACCCCGGTCGTCGTGTTCGACGCCCGGGAGCGCGGCTCGGTGCGGGACGCGCTGCTCGTCGTACTGGAGCTGGCGCTGGCCCGCACCGAGGGGTGAGGCGGGGTCAGCCGCTGCGGCGGACCCCGCGGGACACCGTGAGGCGTCCGACCGCCCAGAACACGCCGAGCGTCGCCAGCGCCAGCACGGCGACCAGCGTGGCGCCGCCCACGACCTTCTCGTAGTCCCGCTGGTAGAGGCCGTCGACGATGTAGCGGCCGAGGCCGCCGAAGCTGACGTACGCGGCGATGGTGGCCGTCGAGACGATCTGGATGGCCGCCGAGCGCAGACCGCTGAGGATCAGCGGCAGCGCGACCGGGAGTTCGACCCGGAACAGCACCTCGGCCTCGGCCATGCCCATGCCTCGCGCGGCGTCCACGGGGGCGGGGTCGACCGAGCGCATCGCCTCGTACGTGGTGACGAGGACCGGCGGGATCGCCAGCACGACCAGCGGGATCATCACCGGTGCCAGACCGAGCCCGAGCAGCACGAACATCAGCACCATCAGGCCGAAGCTGGGCAGCGCGCGGGCGGCGGTGGCGATCAGGGCGAGCGTGTTGCCGCCGCGCCCGGTGTGCCCGGTCAGCAGGCCGATGGGGAGTCCGACGGCGGCGGCGATGCCGAGCGCCATCAGCGTGTACTGGATGTGTTCCAGGACGCGGGTGGGGATGCCGTCGTAGCCCTGCCAGTGGGCGTTGTCGCTGAAGAAGGCGTTGATGAAGTTCAGTACGTTCACCGGGCGGCGTCCTTCAGGGCGATCGGGCGCGCGTTCTTACGGGTGCCGCGCGGCATCCAGGGCGTGACGAGGATCCGCAGGCCGATCAGCACGGCGTCCACGACGATGGCGAGGACGGCCGTGCCGACGACGGAGAGCCAGATCAGTCGCGGCTGGTTGTAGATCATGCCGCTGTTGAGCAGGTTGCCGAGGGCGCCCTGGTTGCCGATCAGCATGCCGACGCTGACCAGGGAGATGCTCGACACCGACGCCACCCGCAGCCCGGCGATGATCGCGGGCGCGGCGATCGGCAACTGCACCTGGACATAGCGGCGTACGGGCCCGAAGCCCATGGCGGTGGCGGCGTCGAGGGTCTCGCGGGGCACCGAGCGGACGCCGTCCACGATCGCCGGGACGAACACCACCAGGCTGTAGACGGCGAGCGGGATCATCACCGTGGTCTCGCTCAGGCCGGTGTAGTCGATGAGGACGACGAAGAAGGCGAGCGACGGGATCGCGTACAGCACGGTCGTCACCCACAGCACGGGCGGGTACAGCCAGCGCAGCCGTACGCACAGTTGCGCGATCGGCAGCGCCACGAGCAGTCCGGCCAGCACCGGGATCATTGCCTCGCGCAGGTGCAGTGCGATCAGGCCCCAGTAGCTGTTCTGGAGGTCGCTGGGCAGGTCGAAGAGGCCGTTCATCGCCCGGCCTTCGCATCGACGGGTGCCGCGGCGTGCGCGCCGCGGATCGCCTCGCCGATGGTCTGCTGCGAGACGACCCCGGCCGCCCGGCCCTCGCCGTCCACGGCGACGGCCCAGCCGGTGGGTGACAGCACGGCACCGTCGAGCGCGGCCCGCAGCGAGTCCCGCTCGGCGACGAACGGCCGCCCGTACGGCAGCAGTCGCTCCGGCTCGATCTGCCCGGCGGTCAGGTCGCGCGGCTCGCTCCAGCCGAGTGGCCTGCCGTCCAGATCCGTTACGAGGAGATAGGGGACGTCGGCCGAGCCGCGAGCGGCGATCTGCTCGGCGGTGGCGTCGACGGCGACGATCGGCGTGGTGAGCAGCTCCAGTCCGGCGGACGGGAAGAAGGACAGCCGCCGGATGCCCCGGTCGGCACCGAGGAAGTCCTCGACGAAGTCGTCCGCCGGGTTGGACAGCAGCTCGGCGGGCGGGGCGAACTGGGCGAGCCGGCCGCCGGTGCGCATCACGGCGACCATGGTGCCGAGCTTGACGGCCTCGTCGATGTCGTGCGTGACGAAGACGATGGTCTTGCCCAACTCCTCCTGGATCCGAAGCAGTTCGTCCTGCAGTCCCTTGCGGACGACAGGGTCGACGGCGGAGAACGGCTCGTCCATCAGCAGCACCGGCGGATCGGCGGCGAGCGCCCGGGCGACGCCCACGCGTTGCTGCTGGCCGCCGGAGAGCTGGTAGGGGTAGCGCTTGGCGAGCGAGGCGTCCAGTCCCACCCGCTCCATCAACTCCCGGGCCCGGGAGCGGGCCACGTCCTTGCCCCAGCCGAGCATGCGGGGCACGGTGGCGATGTTGTCGACGATCGTACGGTGCTGGAAGAGGCCGGCGTTCTGGATGACGTATCCCATGGACCGGCGTAGCGTGTTGACCGGCTGCTGCATGATGTCGACGCCGTCGAGCAGGATCCTGCCCTCGCTGGGCTCGACCATCCGGTTGATCATCCGCAGGGTGGTGGTCTTGCCGCACCCGGAGGGTCCGACGAGGACGGTGATCGAACGGTCGGGTATCTCCAGTGACAGCCGGTCGACCGCCACCGTGCCGTCGGGATACCGCTTGGTGACTGAATCTATCCGTATCAAAACGCCGAACGCCCTTCGGGTGTGGCAGTCGCCGCCCGCTCACGCCTGGGGGCGGGCCGTTGCGGGGAGAGTCTAGACCGGTTGCGTTGCGGCCGAGGGGCGGGCAACGCCCCCAGGGGCGCGGGGAACTGCGCGACCAGCCACACACAACCCGCAGCCGCACGACGACCTGGCAACCCGAGCTCTTAGGCCACCGGCAACCCAGCAGTCCTCCGCACCCTCCGCCCCACGTCCACGGCGTACACCTCACACCCCTCCCGCCCGGCCACCCAGGCAACCCCCTCCGCCCCCATCGCGAACGCCGCCGTCGCCGCCGTGTCCGCCTCCGTCAGCGTCGGGGCGACCACCGTGACGCTGAGCAGACCGCTCGCCGGACGCCCCGTGCGCCCGTCGACGATGTGCTCGCCCCGCTCGTACAACGCGGACGTCGCCACCGCCCCGTCGGTCAACTCCAGCACGGTGCACACCTGATCGGCGTGTTCGGGATGCCGTACCCCCACGCGCCATGGACCACCCCCGACGACCACATCGCCCCCGGCGTTCAGACAGAACCGCCGCACCCCGGCGCCGGTCAGCAGCTCGGCCGCCCGCTGCACGGACCACCCCTTGACCACCGCACACGGGTCGAGGCCACGGCCGGGCAGCCGGGCGTCGAAGGCGCCGCCGCTCGCGAGCCGGTACTCCTCGCACAGGTCGAGCACCTCGGCGAGGTCGGCACTGACCTCGCCGAGGCCGATCTCGCCCCGGTCCAGCCGGGACACCTCGCTGTCCGCCTTGAACGGGCTGAACCGCTCGTCCACATCGCGCAGCCAGGCGAACACGGCGTCCGCGAGCCCCTCGGGCACGTGCTCGTCGTCGATCCGCAGCGAGACCGGGAAGCCCATGACATGTTCGACGCGGTGCACGTCAGGCGCCCTTCGCGTCGATCGCGGCCTGCAACGACTCCTTGTAACCCTCACTGGTGATCGTCGCACCGGACACCGAGTCGATGTCCGCGCTCTGGGCCTGAAGCGTCTCCTCGACCAGCGTCGGCACGGCGGCCGTGGTCTGCGGGTGGTTCGGCTGCTGGAGCATGCGCACGGCCGTGATCTCGTCGCCCTCGAAGGTCACCTCGACCTGCACAGGTCCCTTCTCGGTGTTCACCGTCGGGCCCGCGACGACTTCGGACTCCGTTGCGGAAGCGCTCCCGGAGGGGCTTGCCGAAGCCGCCGCCGCGGCCTGCGCGTCGATCGCGGCCTGCAACGACTCCTTGTAGCCCTCGCTGGTGATCGTCGCGCCCGACACCGAGTCGATGTCCGCGCTCTGGGCTTGAAGCGTCTCCTCGATCAGCGTCGGGACGGCGGCCGTGGTCTGCGGGTGGTCGGGCTGCTGCAGCATCCGTACGGCCGTGATCTCACCGCCCTCGAAGGTCACCTCCACCTGCACGGGGCCCTTCTCGGTGTTCACCGTCGAGCCCGCGACGACGCGCGAGGTGGAGTTCCCTGAACTTGAGGAGGAGGGCGTCGAGGCCGGCTGGGTCGCCTCGGTGGTCGTCGTGGCCTGGGACGGCGCGTAGCGCCAGACCGGGATCAGGCCCGCGACGGTCAGGGCCAGGACAGGCAGTGCTCGTTTCACGGTGGTTCCTCGTTTCCCGTCGGTCCGTCAGCCGGCCAGGCTGAAGCGCTCGTGGTGGATCTGCGCCTTGGCCACGCCCAGCTCGCGCAGGCTGCGCAGCACCCCGCGGGTCATTCCGGGCGGTCCGCACAGATAGACGTCGCGTTCGGCGATGTCGGGCACCAGTCGGGCGAGTTCGGCCTTGGACAGCCGGTCCGGCTCGGCGGGGCCGGTGACCAGGTACAGCTCGGCGCCCTTGGCGTGGGCCAGTTCGCGCAGTTCGTCGTAGAGCACGGCGTCCTGGTCGGTGGTCACGCGGTAGATCAGTACGGCGTGCCCGTGCAGTTCCTCCAGCAGGGCCCGCATCGGCGTGATGCCGACGCCGCCGGCGATCAGCACGGCGTCCGGCCGGGTGCGGTGCATCGTGGTGAAGGCGCCGTAGGGGCCCTCGGCGAAGACGCGGGTGCCGACCTTGAGGTGGCGCAGGCCGGCGCTGCCGTCGCCGACGGCCTTGGCGGTCAGGCGCAGGGAGCGGCCGTCGGGCGCGGCCGACAGCGACCAGGGGTTGGCCTGCCACCAGCGGCCACGGGTCAGGAACCGCCACAGGAAGAACTGGCCGGCGCGGGCGGGCAGCCGGTCGAGGTCGCGGCCGGTGACGTAGACGGAGACGACGTTGTCGTTCTCGGGGACGACGGCCGAGACGCGCAGCTGGTGGCGCCAGTTCCGCCACAGCGGCAGCACCAGGCGGCCCACGAACACCGAGCCGAGGGCGACGGTCCACAGGGTCCACCAGTAGCCGGTGGCCACCGGCGAGGCGACGAAGGTCGTACCGACCGCGACCTGGTGGGAGAAGGCCAGGACGACGGCGATGTAGGTGTAGAGGTGGATGAAGTGCCAGGTCTCATAGGCCAGCCGGCGTCGGGCGAACCGCGCCGAGACCGTGCCGATCACGATGATCAGCACCAGCGCGACCACCGCCCGCAGCACGCCCTCGACCGTCTCGGCGAGGTCGACGAGCTGGTTGACCGGATCCAGGCCGGAGGAGTCGGCGTAGCCGAAGGTGATGAACACCGCGTGGGCCAGCAGCGTCCACAGCAGCGAGAAACCGATCCAGCGGTGCCACAGGGTGAGCCGGTCCATGCCTATCCGGCGGTCGAACCAGGGCAGCCGGGCCACCAGCACCAGCTGGAAGGCCATGAGGAGGGCGCCGTACAGCCCGGCGAGACGGCCGAGGACGATCAGCGCGTTGGAGGCGAACCCGGCCTGGACGAAGAAGTACGTGACCACGGCCACGTTGGCGGCCAGCACGGCGTACAGGCCGGTGCGGGCCACCACCTTGGGACGTATCGCCGCGACGGGCGCGGCAGGCGACTGGACGGTCGTCACGGACGGCAACTCCTTGGTCGGGGTCTTGGTCGGGGCCTTGCGACACCGAGCTTGGCTGGCCGCAGCTGTCGTTTCCCTGTCGTACAACTTTCAAGTGGATATCGATGTGCGTCCGCATGGTGACCGGGTCTGGCGGCGGACGGCCGGTGCCGCACTATGAACGGGTGGAGAAAGTACGACTGCTGGTCGTGGACGACGACCCGCCCATCGCCGACCTCGTCGCCACGGTCGCCCGCTACGAGGGCTGGGAGGCGGTCACCGCGAACTCCGGCGAAGATGCGCTGCGCCGCGCCGCCGAGTTCCATCCGGACATCGTCGTGCTCGACCTGATGCTGCCGGACGTGGACGGCTTCGGCGTGCTCGACCGGCTGCGCCGCTCCGGGACGATGGTGCCGGTGGTGTTCCTCACCGCGCGCGACGCGGTCTCCGACCGGGTGGCGGGGCTGACCCGGGGCGGGGACGACTACCTGGTGAAGCCGTTCGCGGTCGAGGAGCTGATGGCCCGGCTGCGCACGGTGCTGCGGCGCGCCGCGGGGCCCGGGTTCCAGCGGTCGGTGCTGCGGGTGGGGGACCTCACCATGGACGAGGACACCCGTGAGGTGCGACGCGGCGAGCGGCTGCTGACGCTGACGCCGACCGAGTACGAGGTGCTGCGCTACCTCATGCGCAAGTCGCCGACCGTGCTCACCAAGGCGCAGATCCTCGATCATGTGTGGGAGTACGGTTTCGGCGGCCGTTCCAACGTGGTGGAGCTGGTCGTGAGCCGGCTGCGGCGCAAGCTCGACGACACCGGTGAACCGCTGATCCACACCGTGCGGGGCTTCGGTTATGTGATCCGGCAGGCCGCCAAGTGAGGCGCGTGCTGGGCCGACTGCGCCACGACTACGGCAGGCTGCGCCTGGGCACCCGGCTGGCGCTGGGGCTGGGCGCGCTGTCGCTGGTGGTGTTCTCCGTGGTGGGCACGGCCCTGACGACGTACATGCGGGACTACCTGTCGGCCCAGCTGGACACACAGCTGGCACAGGCCCAGATCGCCCAGTCCAAGAACATCGCGAACTACGGCACGCTCGCGGGCAAGAAGTACTACAGCTGGTACTACGCCGTGTACGACGTGTCGGACGGCGCCGCCGTGCTCCGCAAGCCCGAGGACCCCGCCGACCTGCCGGCGGACGTCGACGACTTCACCGCCCTGGCCCGTGCCCAGGCCGCCGCGCACACGGAGCTGCTGCGCACCGAACACATCAAGGGCGCGGGCGCCTACCGGCTGCGCGCCTGCGAGGTCGAGCCCGGGGTGGTCCTGGTCAGCGCCGCTCCCATGGACGGCATCGAGGACACCGTCGGGCAGCTGATCACGATCCAGGTGGTCACGTTCGGGCTGGCGCTGCTGGCGCTGGTGGTGCTCGGCCGGAAGATGCTGCGGCGCGGGCTGCAACCGCTCAGCGACATGGCGCACACCGCGCACGGCATCGCCTCGCACGATCTGACCGAGTCCGCGGCCCGGCTGCCGCTGCGCGCCGACCGCCGGGGCGGCGGCCCGGAGGTGGAGGAGCTGCGCACGGCGTTCAACACCATGCTGGAGCACATCGACGACTCCCTCGCCGTACGCGCCGAGGCCGAGCAGCGGCTGCGCCGGTTCGTCGCGGACGCCTCGCACGAGCTGCGGACGCCGCTGATGTCGGTACGCGGCTATGCGGACCTCTTCCAGTACGCGGCCGCGAACGCGCCCGAGGAACGGGACAAGCACCTGGCGCGGCTGCGGGCCGAGGCCGCCCGGATGGGTTTCCTGCTGGACGACCTGCTGCTGCTCGCCCGGCTCGACGCCGCCGAGGTGGAGACGCCGCTGCGGCTGGTGGACGCGGATCTTGTCGAGCTGGTCGAGCAGGCCGCCGACGCCTTCCGCGCCGCGCACCCGGGCCATCCGCTGACGGTGACCACCGGGGACCGGCCGGTGGCACTGCGGTTGGATCCGCAGCGGATCCGTCAGGTGCTGGACAACCTGCTCACCAACGCCGCAGTGCACACCCCGGCCGGAACCAAGGTGTGCGTGGCGGTCTCGGTCACGGCCGGGGCGGCGCTGGTGCGGGTCTCCGACGCGGGTCCGGGGATACCGGACGCCGACCGGGAACGCGTCTTCGACCGTTTCTACCGGGTCGACAAGGCCCGCAGCCGCGACCGCGGCGGCAGCGGACTCGGCCTGGCGGTGGCGAACTCCTTGGTGCGGGCGCACGGCGGGACGATCGAGCTGACCAGCGAGCCGGGGGCGACGGTGTTCACGGTCCGGCTGCCGGCGGGCGTAGCGCCCTGAAGGGGCGCGGGGCTCTCTCGATGTGCGGCTCCGCCGCGTGGGCGCGACCAGCCACGACGGTGCCGCAGACGATCGACGGCATACCGCGGCACTCCCAGCGGAGCGCAGTCGCACCGCCCGGTCACGTGCCGCGCCTCAGACGTCCGCCATCGGCAGCGTCACCTCGAAACGGCAGCCGCCCGAGACATTGCGTACGGCGGCCCGCCCGTGGTGGGCCTCCACGATGCCCCGCACGATGGCGAGTCCCAGCCCGGCCCCGGCCGGTGGCGTCCGGGCGTCGGTGCCGCGCCAGCCGGTGTCGAAGACGCGCGGCAGGTCCTCCTCCGGTATCCCGCCGCAGCCGTCCGTCACGGACAGGACGACCCCGCCGTCGGGCGAGCGCTCGGCGGCCACCGCCACCGTGCCGTCGGCGGGCGTCCGCCGGATCGCGTTGATGAGCAGGTTCCCCAGCACCCGGCTCATCTCCTTGCCGTCCACCTCGACGGGCACCGGCTCGACCCGGTCGCCGACGAGCCGTACGCCGTGCTCCCGGGCGAGCGGGTCCGCGCCCGCGAGGGCGTCGCCGATCAGGTCGTACACCGAGATCCGGCTCGGGCTCAGCGCCAGGGTGCCCGCGTGGATGCGGGAGAGTTCGAAGAGGTCGCTGACCATGTCGTTGAGGCGTTCGGCCTCGGCGCGGATCTGGCGGAGGTAGCGGTCGGGGTCGGCGGCGACGCCGTCCTCCAGCGCCTCGGACATGGCGCGCAGTCCGGCGAGCGGGGTGCGCAGGTCGTGCGAGATCCAGGCGACCAGTTCGCGCCGGGAGCTCTCCAGGGCGCGCTCGCGGTCCCTGGACTCGGCGAGCTTGCGGCTGGTCGCCTCCAACTCGCGGCTGAGTGCGGCGAGTTCGGCGGTGGCGGGGCCGTCGGGGCTGGTGAAGTCGCCGCCGTCGCCGAAGGAGCGGGCGGCGAGGGTGAGGGCGCGGCTGCGGGCGGCGACCCAGCGGCCCAGCAGCAGCGCGGTGGCCAGGGAGACCACGGCGGCCATCGCGACCACGGTGGTCACGACGGTCAGGTCGTGCGCGGACAGGAACATCGCCTGCGCGACCGCGAGCGTGCCGGCGAACATCGCGCCGACAGCGACGGCGGCGACCACGGTGATGTGCTCGGTGAGCGAGCGCCGCCGGATCAGCAGCAGCACCCCGGCGCCCAGCAGCCCGGCCGCGGCGGCGCCGAGGAAGGCGAACAGCGCGATGAGGAGGGTGTCCCGCATGGCTCACGCCTCCCCGTCGCCCGCGTCGAAGCGATAGCCGACGCCCCACACCGTCTGGATGAACCGCGGCCGGGCCGGATCGTCCTCCACCTTCCCGCGCAGCCGCCGTACATGGACGGTCACCGTCGACAGATCGCCGAAGTCCCACCCCCACACCTCACGCATCAGCTCCTCCCGGCTGAACGCCTGCCCCGGGTGCCGCAGGAGGAACGCGAGCAGGTCGAACTCCCGGATGGTGAGGGCGAGTTCCGCCCCGTTCTTGGCGGCGCGCCGGGCGGCCGGGTCGACCGTGAGCCCGGCGGCGCTCAGGGTGCCCGTGGAGTGCGGTGCGGGCCGGGTCCGGCGCAGCACGGACTCCACTCGCAGGACCAGCTCGCGGGGGCTGAAGGGCTTGGTGACGTAGTCGTCGGCGCCGACCTCCAGGCCGAGGATGCGGTCGTCCTCGTCCCCGCGCGCGGTGAGCATGATCACCGGCACCGGGCCGCGTACGCGCATCCGCCGGCACACCTCCAGTCCGTCCATGCCGGGCAGCATCAGGTCCAGCACGACCAGGTCCGGCCAGTGCGCGGCGGCCCGCGCCAGCGCGTCGGGGCCGTCACCGGCCCGGTCCACGACGTATCCGGCCCGGTCGAGATACCCGGAGACCACCTCGGCGACGGTCGGGTCGTCGTCGACGACCAGGACCCGGGCCCCGTACGACTGCTGTTCCATGCCGCCAGCCTCGCACTCCGCGCGCGGGTGCGGGACCGGCGCCCCCGGATGTCCCCGATCCGTAAGAAAGGCTCCTCAGGAGGGGCGTTTAGAAGGGCTCCTCAGGAGGGGCGTGAGAAACGCTCCGCAGGACGGGGCGTTCACATGCCGAACGCCGCGCTCTCCTCCTCGGCGTGCGGCCGGTGCCGCAGCCGGGACGCCAGGACGGCCACGTCGTCCTCCGCGTGGCGGGCGTCGAGGTTGGCGAGGACGGTGTCGATGATGGTCTCCACGCTCTCCGAGGAGGTGAAGCGCAGCCTGGCCAGCCGGTCCAGGGACTGGTCGATGTCCTCGCCGCGATGCTCCACGAGCCCGTCGGTGAACAGCAGCAGCGTCTCCTGGGAGTCCAGCTGGAACGTCGCCGGCTCGTAGCCGCCGAGCCCCGTGCCCAGCGGCGGGCCGACCGGCACCGCCAGCAGCGAGGTGTCGCCCTTGCCGTCGATCACGGCGGGCGGCAGATGACCGGCGCTGGCCAGCGTGACCTGACCGCGCACGGGGTCGACGCGGGCGATCAGACAGGTGGCAGGACGACGGTCGGACTCGCTGGAGGCGATGTCGTCGAGCTGGCGCAGCACACGGTGCGGCGGGAGGTCGGCGGAGGCGATGTAGCGCAGGGCGGAACGGTAGGCGGTCATGTCGACGGCCGCCTCCAGGCCATGGCCCATCACGTCGCCGACCACGAGCAGGGTCCGCCCGAAGTGCAGCCGGACGGTCTCGCACCAGTCGCCGCCGACCAGGGCGCGGTGCCCCACGGGCAGATAGCGGATGGCGACGTCCAGGTTGGGGTGCGGCCGGCCGGGCTCGGCGAGCAGGGCGCGCTGGAGATCGCCGACGATCCGGCTCATCCGGTCGTGCTCCCGGGCGTGCCGGATGTGCGAGGCGGCCCGCTCGGCGAGCAGCGCCAGCATGTCCGTCTCCGACGGGGTGAAGGGCCCGTAGCCCCGGACGCACACCAGGACGCCGAAGCGGTCCTCGCCGCTGGCGAGGGGCACGCAGAGCGCGGGGCCGCGCCGCTCGTGCCCGACCCGGCTGTCCGCCCGGCGCGCCACCTCCACTGCCCATCGCAGGTCGGGCAGGAGCGTGCGGTCGCCGCTGACCGCCTCGTACTCCGCCTCGCCCTCCTCGCCGCGCCGCACGATGGCCGCGGTGCCCCCGGTCTTCTCGGCGGCCACCTTGGTGAGCTCGACGCAGGTGGTCTCCTCGTCGAGCGTGGTCCCGATCCCGGCCACGGTCGACCGCAGCGCCGTCAGCCGCGACGACACGCCAGGTCCCGGTATGGGCGTGTTCGTACGGCCGACGGCACTGACCGTCGGAGGTTTTCGAAACGACTGAAGCCATCGCGCCACACAGAACACCTTAAATGGGTGATAAACCGACATGAGCCACGCGTCCACTGCCCGAGACTGCGGCCGTCCCGCTCGGGGCGGCCGGGGCGACCGTGCTCGGCCACCACGGCAGACCCGCCTTCTCACCTCATGACGTCCACCGGAAAACACTGGTTGCCAAAGGTATCCACCCACACCGCCGCGCGACGCCCGGCCCGCCCGCACGGGGGCGGCCCGCTGATCGGAGCGACCGCCGCGCGTGATCACGTACTGCCGACAGCGTCACGGTGAATTCACCTAAGCGCCATCTTCCCGTTACCTGCAACCGGAGGCGAAGGGATCCGCGCCGGCGGTCTTCCGACGCAGCGCGCTATGTGACATATTACTGTCGTGACCAACCAGTTGACCTGCGATGTCGTCGTAGTAGGAGCCGGCATGGTGGGCGCCGCCTGCGCCTTCCACGCGGCCCGGGCGGGCCTGGACGTCACGCTGGTCGACCGGGGCCCGGTGTCCGGCGGCACCACCGGCGCGGGCGAGGGCAACGTCCTAGTCTCCGACAAGGAACCGGGGCCCGAACTCGAACTCGCCCTGCTGTCCGCCCGCCTGTGGGCGGAGCTGGCGGAGGAGTTCGGCACCGCGGTCGAGTACGAGGCCAAGGGCGGCGTGGTCGTCGCCTCGTCGCCCGAGGGCCTGACCGCCCTGGAGGAGTTCGCGACCGGTCAACGCACCGCAGGCGTCGAGGCCGTACCCGTCGGCGAGCACCAACTCAAGGATCTGGAGCCGCACCTCGCCCCCGGCCTCCCGGGCGGCATGCACTATCCGCAGGACGCCCAGGTCATGCCCGCCCTCGCCGCCGCGCACCTCGCTCGGGCCTCCCGCGCCAGGCTCGAAACCGGCCGGACCGTCACCGGCGTCCTGCGCGGCCCGGACGGTGCCGTGCGCGGCGTACGGACGGACCGGGGCGAGATCCACGCGCCGGCCGTCGTGAACGCCGCCGGGACCTGGGGCGGCGAGGTCGCCGCACTGGCGGGGGTCCACTTGCCCGTCCTCCCCCGGCGCGGGTTCGTCCTGGTCACCGAGCCGCTGCCGCGTCTGGTACGGCACAAGGTGTACGCCGCCGACTACGTGGCCGACGTGGCCAGCGACTCGGCGGCGCTGCAGACCTCGCCGGTCGTCGAGGGCACGGCGGCCGGCCCGGTGCTGATCGGCGCGAGCCGCGAACGGGTGGGTTTCGACCGGTCCTTCTCGCTGCCGGTGGTACGGGCGCTGGCGGCGGGCGCCGTCCGGTTGTTCCCGTTCCTCGGGCGGGTGCGGGCCATGCGGACGTACGTCGGCTTCCGCCCGTACCTGCCCGACCACCTGCCCGCCATCGGCCCCGATCCGCGCGTGCCGGGCCTGCTGCACGCGTGCGGGCACGAGGGCGCGGGCATCGGGCTGGCGACCGGGACCGGGCATCTGATCGCCCAGGTGCTGAGCGGACGGGCGCCGGAGTTGGACCTGGCGCCTTTTCGTCCCGACCGTTTCGCCGGGGAGGCCCCATGCGAGGGGAACGCAATATGAACCCACTGAAGCTGACCGACGCCCGACCCGGCCCCGCCTTCACGGTCACCTTGGACGGCCGGGAGATCACCGCGCTGCCCGGCCAGACCGTCGCCGCCGCGCTGTGGGCGGCCGGTGTCACCTCCTGGCGCGGCACGCGGGGTGCCGGGCGGCCGCGTGGGGTGTTCTGCGGGATCGGGGTCTGCTTCGACTGCCTGGTGAGCCTCAACGGCCGCCCCAACCAGCGCGCCTGCCTGGTCCCGGTACGGCCGGGCGACGCGATCCGTACGCAGGAGGGGACGGGACACGATGACTGACCGTCCCCGACTCGCCGTGATCGGCGCGGGCCCGGCGGGGCTCGCGGCGACATTGGCGGCGGCCGCCGCGGGCGTACGAGTCGCCCTCGTCGACTCCGCCCCGGAGGCGGGCGGCCAGTTCTACCGGCAGCCCGCGCCCGGGCTCGGCGCCCGCCGCCCGCAGGCGCTGCACCACGGCTGGCGCACCTGGCGGCGGCTGCGCGAGGGCCTCGGCCGGCAGATCACGGCAGGCCGCGTCACCCACCTGACGGACCATCACGTCTGGTACGTCGAGCGGCACTCCGCCGGTTTCACCGTGCACGCGCTGCTCGGCCCGCTCCAGGAAGACGGCGTGACCGTGGACGCCGACGCCGTCGTCCTCGCCACCGGCGGCTACGAGAAGGTGCTGCCCTTCCCCGGCTGGACCCTCCCCGGCGTGGTCACCGCGGGCGGCGCCCAGGCCCTGCTCAAGGGCGGACTCGTCCTGCCCGGCCGCACCGCCGTGGTCGCCGGGACCGGCCCTCTGCTGCTGCCCGTCGCGACCGGGCTGGCCGCGGCGGGCGCACACGTCGCCGCGCTCGTCGAGTCCGCCGACCCGAAAGCCCTGGTACGCCGCTCCCGCGCACTGGCCTCGCTGCCGGTGAAGCTGGCAGAAGGCGCCGGATACGCGGCCCGGCTCCTACGCCACCGAGTCCCGGTGCTGGCACGCCATACGGTGGTGGAGGCGCACGGCGACGAACGGCTGGACGCCGTGACGGTCGCCGCCCTCGACGCCGAGGGCCGGGTCCGTCCGGGCACCCGGCGCCGTATCGCCTGCGACACGCTCGCCGTCGGCCACGGCATGCTGCCGCACACCGACCTCGCCGCCACCCTGGGCTGCCGCCTCGACGGGGTCGCCGTACGCGTGGACGACGAGCAGCGCACCGACGTGCCCGGCGTGTGGGCGGCGGGCGAGGCCACCGGCATCGGCGGCGCGGACCTCGCACTCGCCGAGGGCCATATCGCGGGCCGCTCGGCCGCCGCACGGCTGACCGGCAGACAGCCCGACCCACGAACCTGGGCCGGGGCAGCCCGGAGCCGCGCGGCGCTGCGCGGGTTCTTCGCCGCGCTCGACTCCGTCTACGCACCGCCCGCGCACTGGGCCGAGCAGCTCACCGACGACACCCTGATCTGCCGCTGCGAGGAAGTTCCGGTGCACGCCGTCCGGACGGCCGTCGGCGAGCTCGGCGCCGGCGACGTACGGACCGTGAAGCTGCTCACCCGCGCCGGGATGGGCTGGTGCCAGGGCCGGATGTGCGGGCCCGCCGTCGCCGCCCTCACCGGCTGCCCCCAGACCCCGGCCCGCACACCGTTCGCCCGGCCGGTGCCACTCGGCGTACTGGCCGGACAGGCCCCCGACACACAGACCGGACCACCCCCACCCGACAACCCCCCGGACGGGAAGGACCCCCATGACGACTGAACAGCACCGCCCCTGGCGCGGCGTCCTCGTCGCCACCGCGCTCCCCCTCACCGCCGACCTGGCCGTGGACTACGAGGCGTTCGCCGAGCACTGCGCCTGGCTCGTGGCGAACGGCTGTGACGGCGTCGTACCGAACGGCTCGCTCGGCGAGTACCAGGTCCTCACCCCCGAGGAGCGCGCCAGGGTCGTCGAGACCGCCGTCGCCGCGATCGGCGGCGAGCGGGTGATGCCCGGGGTCGCCGCGTACGGCGCCGCGGAGGCCCGGCGGTGGGCCGAACAGGCGCGCGACGCGGGCTGCGGCGCGGTCATGCTGCTGCCGCCCAACGCCTACCGCGCCGACAAGCGGTCGGTCCTCGCGCACTACGCCGAGGTCGCGCGGGCGGGCCTGCCCGTCGTGGCGTACAACAACCCGATCGACACCAAGGTCGACCTCGTACCCGAGCTGCTGGCGAAGCTGCACGGCGAGGGGCTGATCCGGGGCGTCAAGGAGTTCTCGGGAGACGTCCGGCGGGCGTACCGCATCGCCGAACTCGCCCCGGAGCTGGACCTGTTGATCGGCGCCGACGATGTCGCGCTGGAGCTGGCGATCGCGGGCGCCAAGGGCTGGGTGGCCGGGTATCCGAACGCGCTGCCGAAGGCCTCGGTCGAGCTGTACCGGGCCGCGGTGGCCGGCGACCTGGACACCGCGCTGCCCCTGTACCGGCAGCTGCACCCGCTGCTGCGCTGGGACTCGCGCGTGGAGTTCGTGCAGGCCATCAAGCTGTCGATGGACATCGTCGGACGGTACGGCGGTCCATGCCGGCCCCCGCGGGTGCCGCTGGCGCCGGAGCAGGAAGCGGCGGTGCGGGCGGCGACGGAGAAGGCCGTCGCGGCGGGGCTCGGATAAGTGGCGGGGCTCGGATAACTCGTATCTCTCATAAGGAGGTTGGCCGTGCGCAGCTCACTCGTCCTGCACGCCGTCGACTCGCACACCGAGGGCATGCCCACCCGCGTGATCACCGGCGGGATCGGCACCATCCCCGGCGCGACCATGAACGAGCGGCGGCTGTACTTCCGTGAACACCGCGACGACATCAAGCAGTTGCTGATGAACGAGCCGCGCGGCCATGCGGCGATGAGCGGCGCCATCCTCCAGCCGCCCACCCGCCCAGACTGCGACTGGGGCGTCGTCTACATCGAGGTCTCCGGCTATCTGCCGATGTGCGGGCACGGCACGATCGGCGTGGCGACCGTGCTGGTGGAGACCGGCATGGTGGAGGTCACCGAGCCGGTCACCACCATCCGCCTGGACACCCCGGCCGGTCTCGTGGTCGCCGAGGTCGCGGTCGAGGGCGGCGCGGCCAGGAACGTGACCCTGCGCAACGTCCCGTCCTTCGCCGTCGGCCTCGACCGCAAGGCCACGCTCGCCGACGGGCGCACGGTGACGTACGACCTCGCCTACGGCGGCAACTTCTACGCCATCCTGCCGCTCGCGGAGTTCGGCCTGCCGTTCGACCGTGCCCGCAAGGACGACATCCTGAAGGCGGGCCTGGCGCTGATGGAGGCCGTCAACGCCGAGGAGGAGCCGGTGCACCCCGAGGACCCGTCGATCCACGGCCTGCACCATGTCCATCTGCTCGCCCCGGACGCCACCGCCCGCCACTCGCGCCACGCGATGGCGATCCATCCCGGGTGGTTCGACCGCTCCCCCTGCGGTACGGGCACCAGCGCGCGCATGGCGCAACTGCACGCCCGTGGTGAACTGCCGTTGCACACCGAGTTCGTCAACGAGTCCTTCATCGGCACCCACTTCACGGGCCGTCTGCTCGGCACGACGGACGTGGCCGGGATCCCGGCGGTGCTGCCCAGCTTCACGGGGCGGGCGTGGATCACGGGCACGGCCCAGTACATGCTCGACCCGGAGGACCCGTTCCCCGCCGGGTTCGTTCTGTGATGACCGAGATCGAGGAAGACCCCCCATGACCGCGCCCACCCCCAGCCTCCCCGCGCTCGGCGGCAAGAAGAGCAGCTACCGCGAGCGCGTCGCCGACGCCCTGCGCGCCGCCCTGATCGCGGGTGAGCTGCGCACCGGCGAGGTCTACTCGGCGCCCACGCTCGCCGCCCGTTTCGGGGTCTCCGCGACGCCGGTGCGCGAGGCGTTGCTGGACCTGGCCAAGGAGGGCCTGGTCGACTCGGTGCCCAACAAGGGCTTCCGGGTCACGGCCGTCTCCGAAAAACAGCTCGACGAGTACACCCACATCCGCGCGCTGATCGAGATTCCGACGACGGTCCAACTGGCCCGCACCGCCGACCCGGTGGCGCTGGCGGAGCTGCGTCCGGTCGCCGAGGAGATCGTCACCGCGGCCGTGGCCGGCGACCTGATCGCGTATGTCGAGGCCGATCTGCGCTTCCACCTCGGCCTGCTGGCCCTCGCGGGCAACGAGCACCTCGTCGAGGTGGTCCGCGACCTGCGCCGCCGCGCCCGCCTCTACGGCCTGACCGCACTCGCCGAGCAGGGCCGCCTCCAGGCGTCGGCCGAGGAGCACCTGGAACTCCTCGACGCCCTGCTCGCCCGCGACGAGACCGCCGTGCACGCCGTCATGACCCGCCACCTAGGCCATGTCCGGGGCCTGTGGGCGGCACCGCAACCCGAGCCCCGGTCGGCGCCGGACGCGTGAGCGCGGTCACACCACGGCGTAGTACGGAATCAGCCGCCGCTCAAGGCTCACTCAAAGAGGGCAAGGTCACAGCCGTGATCTCTGCTGCTCCTTTGTTCGCCTGGCCTAGCATCCGAGCATGACGGTCCTGCCCGACGACGGGCTTACTCTGGCCGCCGAGTTCTCCGACGCGACCCGTGAGCAGTGGCAGCGCCTTGTGGCGGGCGTACTGCGCAAGTCGGGCAAGGACGTCGAGGACGCGGCCGCCGAGGACGCCCTGTCCACCACACTGGAGGACGGACTCCGTGTCCGCCCCCTGTACACCGCCCACGACGCCGCGCCCGAGCCCGGCTTCCCCGGTTTCGCACCCTTTGTACGGGGCGCCCGGGCCGAGGGAAACACCCTCGGCGGCTGGGACGTACGACAGCGGCACGCGACCGTCGACGGCGGCGCGGTGCTCGCCGACCTGGAGAACGGCGTCACCTCGCTCTGGCTGGTCACCGGCGAGGGCGGTCTCCCGGTGTCCTCGCTCGGCCGCGTCCTCGACGGCGTCTATCTCGACCTGGCGCCCGTCGTCCTCGACGCCGGACGCGAGGTCGAGGACGCGGCGCGGGAGTTGCTGCGGCTGTACGAGGAGCGGGGCGTCGCCCGTGAGGCGGCGCGCGGCAACCTGGGCGCCGACCCGCTGGGATTCGAGGCGCGCACGGGGCAGTCGTACGACTTCTCGGTCGTGACCGGACTGGCGCGGCGCTGCGCCGACGACTACCCGGGGCTGCGGGCGCTGACCGTGGACGCGCTGCCGTACCACGAGGCCGGTGGCTCGGCCGCGCAGGAGCTGGGGTGCTCGCTGGCGACCGGTGTCGCGTATCTGCGGGCGCTGACCGAGGCGGGGCTGAGCGTCGAACAGGCGTGCGCGCAGCTGGAGTTCCGGTACGCGGCCAGCGCCGACCAGTTCCTGACGATCGCCAAGCTGCGGGCGGCACGACGGCTGTGGGCGCGGGTCGCCGAGGTCTGCGGGGGGCCTGGCGCGCAGGTGCAGCACGTCGTGACCTCGCCGGTGATGATGACGCGCCGCGACCCGTGGGTGAACATGCTGCGCACCACGGTGGCCACGCTGGCGGCCGGGGTCGGGGGCGCCGACGCGGTGACCGTACTGCCGTTCGACCACGCGCTCGGACTGCCGGACGCGTTCGCGCGTCGTATCGCCCGCAACACCTCCACGATCCTCATCGAGGAGTCGCACCTGTCCCGGGTGATCGATCCGGCCGGTGGCTCCTGGTACGTGGAGCGGCTCACGGACGAACTCGCCCACGCGGGCTGGGAGTTCTTCCGCACGATCGAGCGGGCGGGTGGCCAGGCCGCCGCCCTGCGCTCGGGGATGGTCCGGGAGCGGCTGGCCGAGACCTGGGCCGCTCGGGGCGCGAAGCTCGCCAAGCGGCGTGAACCCATCACCGGCGTCAGCGAGTTCCCGCACCTGGCCGAGAAGCCCGTCGTCCGCGAGCCCGCGCCAGCTCCGCCTACCGGCGGCCTGCCCCGGGTCCGCCGCGACGACGCCTACGAGGCGCTGCGGGCCCGCTCGGACGCCCACCTCGCCGCGACCGGCTCCCGCCCCCGGATCTTCCTGGCCACCCTCGGCCCGGCCGCCGCCCACACCGCGCGCGCCACCTTCGCCGCGAACCTCTTCCAGGCGGGCGGCATCGAGCCCGTCACCGAGGGCACGTTCGAGGAGAGCGGGGCGAGCGAGGTCTGCCTGTGCTCCAGCGACGAGCTGTACGCGGAGCAGGCCGAGACCCGCGCCCGCGAGCTGTCGGCGGCGGGCGCCACGCATGTGTTCCTCGCGGGGCGGCCCGGGCAGTACGCGGGTGTCGACAGTTACATCTTCGCGGGCTGCGACGCGGTCGCCGTGCTCTCCGCGACCCTCGACCGGATGGGAGTGTCCTGATGTCCGTCCCCGACTTCTCCGGGATCGAGCTGGGGACCCCGGCCACCGGCGGCGGCACCGACGAGTGGCGTACGGCGGTGAAGAAGGCGGCCGCCGGCGACGACCTGCTCTGGGAGACCCCGGAGGGCATCGCGGTCAAGCCGCTCTACACCGGGCAGGACCTGGAGGGCCTGGACTTCCTGGACACCTACCCGGGCATCGCGCCGTATCTGCGCGGGCCGTACCCGACGATGTACGTCAACCAGCCCTGGACCATCCGCCAGTACGCGGGCTTCTCCACCGCCGAGGAGTCCAACGCCTTCTACCGGCGCAATCTGGCGGCCGGTCAGAAGGGCCTGTCCGTCGCCTTCGACCTGCCCACGCACCGCGGCTACGACAGCGACCACCCGCGCGTGACCGGTGACGTCGGCATGGCGGGCGTGGCGATCGACTCGATCTACGACATGCGACAGCTGTTCGACGGCATCCCGCTGGACAGGATGACCGTGTCGATGACGATGAACGGCGCGGTGCTGCCGGTGCTCGCCCTGTACATCGTGGCGGCGGAGGAGCAGGGAGTACCGCCCGAGAAGCTGGCCGGGACCATTCAGAACGACATCCTCAAGGAGTTCATGGTCCGCAACACCTACATCTATCCGCCGAAGCCGTCGATGCGGATCATCTCCGACATCTTCGCCTTCACCTCGCAGCGGATGCCCCGCTACAACTCCATCTCCATCTCCGGCTACCACATCCAGGAGGCGGGCGCGACGGCCGACCTGGAGCTGGCGTACACCCTCGCCGACGGCGTGGAGTACATCCGGGCGGGCCGGGAGGCGGGCCTGGACGTGGACGCGTTCGCACCGCGCCTGTCCTTCTTCTGGGCGATCGGCATGAACTTCTTCATGGAGATCGCCAAGCTGCGCGCGGCCCGCCTGCTGTGGGCGAAGCTGGTGAAGCAGTTCGACCCGAAGAACACCAAGTCCCTCTCCCTGCGCACCCATTCGCAGACCTCCGGCTGGTCGCTGACCGCGCAGGACGTGTTCAACAACGTCACACGTACGTGCGTCGAGGCGATGGCCGCCACCCAGGGCCACACCCAGTCGCTGCACACCAACGCCCTGGACGAGGCTCTAGCGCTGCCCACCGACTTCTCGGCGCGGATCGCCCGCAACACCCAGCTGCTCATCCAGCAGGAGTCCGGCACCACGCGGGTGATCGACCCGTGGGGCGGCAGTGCCTACGTCGAGAAACTGACGTACGACCTCGCCCGCCGCGCCTGGCAGCACATCCAGGAGGTCGAGCAGGCGGGCGGCATGGCCCAGGCCATCGACGCCGGCATCCCCAAGCTGCGGGTGGAGGAGGCCGCGGCCCGCACCCAGGCCCGTATCGACTCGGGTCGGCAGCCGGTGATCGGCGTGAACAAGTACCGGGTCGACAGCGACGAGCAGATCGAGGTGCTCAAGGTCGACAACTCCTCTGTGCGCGCTCAGCAGATCGAGAAGCTACGGCGGCTGCGGTCGGAGCGGGATGAGCAGGCCTGCCAGGACGCACTCGACGCACTCACCCGGGCGGCCGACGGCGACGGCAACCTGCTGGAGCTGGCCGTGCACGCAGCCCGGGCGAAGGCGACCGTCGGGGAGATCTCGGACGCCCTGGAGAAGGTGTACGGGCGGCACGCGAGCCAGATCCGTACGATCTCCGGCGTGTACCGCAACGAAGCAGGCGAGTCCCCGTCCGTCGACCGCACCCGCGCCCTGGTGGACGCCTTCGAGGAGGCCGAGGGCCGCCGTCCGCGCATCCTGGTCGCCAAGATGGGCCAGGACGGTCACGACCGCGGCCAGAAGGTGATCGCGACCGCGTTCGCCGACCTGGGCTTCGACGTGGACGTCGGCCCGCTGTTCCAGACGCCCGCCGAGGTCGCCCGGCAGGCGGTGGAGGCGGACGTGCACATCGTGGGCGTGTCCTCGCTGGCCGCCGGTCACCTCACGCTCGTACCGGCACTGCGCGAGGAACTGGCCGCGGAAGGACGCGAGGACATCGTGATCGTCGTCGGCGGGGTGATCCCGCCGCAGGACGTGCCGACCCTGCTGGAGATGGGTGCGGCGGCCGTGTTCCCGCCGGGGACGGTGATCCCGGACGCGGCCCACGACCTGGTACGGCGGCTGGCGGCCGACCTCGGGCACGAGCTGTGATCGACCTTGACGCGTATGTGAAGGGCGTGCTCGACGGAAAGCGGGCGATCGTGGCGCGCGCGATCACGCTCGTCGAGTCCACCCGGCCGCAACACCGGGTGCTGGCCCAGCAGTTGCTGACCGCGCTGCTGCCGTACAGCGGGAAGGCGCGGCGGATCGGCGTCAGCGGAGTGCCGGGGGTCGGCAAGTCGACGTTCATCGACGCGTTCGGCACCCTGCTGACCGGGCTCGGGCACCGGGTCGCCGTGCTCGCCGTCGACCCGTCGTCGAGCCGGACCGGCGGCTCGATCCTGGGCGACAAGACCAGGATGGAGCGGCTGGCCGTGGACCCCGCGGCCTTCGTACGCCCCTCCCCCACCGCCGGCACGCTCGGCGGGGTCGCCAAGGCCACCCGCGAGTCGATCGTGGTGATGGAGGCGGCGGGCTACGACGTGGTGCTCGTCGAGACGGTCGGTGTCGGCCAGTCCGAGACGGCCGTCGCGAACATGGTCGACTCCTTCCTGCTGCTCACCCTCGCCCGCACCGGCGACCAGCTGCAGGGCATCAAGAAGGGTGTCCTGGAGCTGGCCGACGTGATCGCCGTCAACAAGGCGGACGGCCCGCACGAGCGGGACGCGCGGGCGGCGGCACGGGAGTTGTCGGGCGCGCTGCGGCTGATGCACGGCAAGGACGCCGTCTGGACGCCGCCGGTGCTGCACTGCAGCGCCCGCGAGTCGACCGGCCTGGACACCGTCTGGGAGCGCCTCGAACAACACCGCACGCTCCTCGACTCCACGGGCCGCCTCGCCGCCAAGCGCCGCGACCAGCAGGTCGACTGGACCTGGACGATGGTCCGCGACGACCTGCTGGGCCGTCTGCACGCCCACCCGGGCGTACGAGCCCTCGCGCCCACCCTCGAACAGCAGGTGCGGGACGGCGAGTTGACGGCGACGCTGGCGGCGGAGCGGATTCTGGGGGCGTTCGAGAACGGCCGTTGACCCCGCTCAGGCCACCGGCCCCTCCGGTGACGCCGGCGGCTCGGTGGGCGACGGAGCGGATTCTGGGGGCGTTCGAGGACGGCCGTTGACCTCGCTCAGGCACCCGGGCCCTCCGGTGTCGCCGGGGGCTCGGTGGGCGATGGCGCGGATTCTGGGGGCGTTCGAGGAGGAAGCCGTTGACCTCGCTCAGGCCACCGGCCCCTCCGGTGACGCCGGCGGCTCGGTGGGCGGCGGAGCGGATTCTGGGGGCGTTCGAGGACGGCCGTTGACCCCACTCAGGCCCCCGGCCCCTCCGGTGACGCCGGGGGCTCGGTGGGCGACGGCGCGGGTGGGCCGAAGAGGACGGCCCGGGCAACGGGTGGGGCGAACAGGGCGGTGACCGGCGCGGCGAGGGTCAGCACGGAGCGGAAGGCGCGCCCCACGACAGGGTCGCCGGGGGATCGCTCCTGGACCCGGTCCAGGTACCAACCGGCGACGCGGTCCGCGGGCCCGCCGGCGACCGCGGTGCCGACCGCGCCCGGCATCGCACGGTCCGCCCCGGCGGAGATGTCCCACGCCTGCCGGGACGCCGCGAGGAGCGCCCGCTGCACGCGCCGCGTCGTGGGCGTCCGGCGCGGATCGGCCAGCGCGTCGCGCAGGGCGACCGCGCTCATCGCGGCGACGGCCATGCCCTGCCCGTAGATCGGGTTGAAGGTGCACAGGGCGTCGCCGGTGGCGAGGAACCCGGCCGGGCGGCGGCCGGGCAGGTCGTACCGTCGGCGGACGTTCGCGGTCCGCCGGTAACCGAACGCCGGTGACAGCGGTTCGGCGTCCTCCAGCCACCGGTGCAGGAGCGGATGCGGCAGCCTCTTGGTGTACGTCACGAACTCGTCGTCGTCCGTGGGCGGTTCATCGCCGCGCAGCCCCGAGACGATGACCAGGTGGCTGCCGTCCTCCAGCGGCAGCGCACCGCCGGCGTGCACCTGGTCGGGGCAGGGATAGACGTAGTAGCCCAGGGTGTCGCCGTCGAGGACGCCGCTCTTGCCGCGGTAGACGCGGGAGGCGTAGGCGAGCCCGGTGTCGATGGTCTCCTCGTGCGGGGCATCGGCGCCGATCGCCGCGAGCCACTGCGGAGCCTTCGTCCCACTGCCGGACGCGTCGACGACCAGGTCGGCCTCAAGGGCCCGGGCCTCTGTTCGAGCCTCGCCGGAACGCTCCCGCAGCAGCACGCCCCGCACGCGCGAGCCGTCGCCGAGAAGCCCGACAACATCGGCCCCCTCGACCACGCTGATCGCCGGATTGGCCAGAACCCGCCGCCGTACCAGCTCCTCCAACTGCGCGCGGGAACCGGTGTAGATGTGCGTCGTCGCGGGCACCCGGCGGAACCAACGCCCGTTCTGCCACAGCACCATGTCCGACGGCATGCCCACCCGCGGCGCCCCCGCCGCCCGCAACTCCGCCAGGAATCCCGGCAGCAGCGACTCCAGGGCCACCTGCCCGCCCTCCAACAGGACATGCGGATGCCGCCCCTGCGGCACGCCGGGCCGGGCCTTGCCGCCGTCCGCAAACCGGTCACGCTCGACGACGGTCACGCGCTCGGCATGCCCGGCCAGCACATGCGCCGCGAGCAACCCCGCGAGACTCCCACCCACAACAACCACATGCCGCCCACCCCGACCACCGCCCACTCCTCCGGCAGAGCCCACCGATCCACTCCCCTGGTCGCCGTCGTCGTCACCACCAGTATCCCGCTCGGCGGGGCGGGATGACCGCGTTTCAGCCCTTCTGCACACCCCGGAGAGGGCCCACCTCGGGCCACCCCCCGGCTCCGCCAGGGGGCTCACACGATGTCTGCCCGAACGACTAGCCGCTCATAGCGGTGAATCGGCCTACATCCTGGTCGCGGGAGCCCTCCTCCTCACCACCCCGATCATCCGAGGCAAGGGCAAGAAGATCACGTACCAGAACGCCGGAAGATCGACCCGATGCGAAGCAACTCTCCCCAGACGCTGCCTCGTTATGGCAAGGCGTGCGCCCACCTCTACATCAACGGAGTGCGGCGTGTGAGTTAGTGCCACCACATCACGAAGTGAGTCGTTTCATGATCGAGCAACAAGAGGGGCAGAATTCGGGCCCAGCGTCGGAAACACGGCGGCGCCGAGCCGGGATCGCCGCGTTCCTCGTCGGCTTCGTCGCCACGCTCGCCTTCTTCGTCTTCTTCCCGGCCTTCCGCACGTCATCGACTGGGGAGCCATCCTCGTGTCCCTCGCCGTGGGCGGGCTTGCCCGATGGGTCTGTCAGTCCTGGATGACGAAGACTTCAGAGAGAAAGCCCGAACAGAAGAAGTAGTCAAGGCCGTCGAGGAAGGTAATCAGCAGCCGTGGCTCAGCAGGCGGTGGACGGGGGATTCTCACCGGGAACGACTCATCTACGGCGACCCGGTGCCCGGCTATCAGGCCCCCGAGGGCGGCGTCGCGCAGGAGGCGGAACCACCGGCTGTGCGCGGTCCTAGCTCGGTCTCGTCACGGGCATCTGGGACCGGGCCGCGCACACCCAGGAGGCCTGCGACTACGACTGGAGCGACTTCCAGCCCAGCCTCGTGACCCTGGCACGCGAGTCCTTCCCGGAACTGCCGCCGGCCGCGGTGGCGCTCTGCCTGCGGTTGTGGAGCCGGATGCACGGGCTGCTCATCCTGGAGATCTACGGCCACCTGCGCCACCAGGTGACCGATCGGTGATCGACGAGGACCAGGCGAAGAAGCCGAACACCTGACGCAGGCGCCCGCCCTCGATGAGCACGGTGTCCGTGACACCCCCGTAGCCGAGAATGACACCGATGGCCGCCAGGGCCACTACCTACTGGGAAGCCAGGAACCGACCGACCCAGGGATGCCGTGATCGCCACAGGTGATACCGAAATCCCGGTCGGTCGCGATCAGTTGACCCGGATTGCTGAGCTTGCGCACAGCAGCATCGACGAAGCCCTGCTGATGCGACCCGCGACGACACGGCTCACGCCCATGATGGCGCAGTTGCCCGCTCAGATGCCGATGAGCCGGACGCGGTCGCCGCACAACCGGGCCATGTCATCGACATCGGAGGTCAGCATGGCCACTGGGCCCGGCTGGCGCAGTGCCACCTCGGCCACGGTCGCATCAATCGCGTACTTGTGGCCATGCAAACCCGCGGCCTTGAGTAGTTCCGCGGATGCTTTCGCCGCGCCCTCGGTTACCGGCTCGACCTTGACGCGTGACAGCGCCCACCGCAAACGAGGCATGTTCACCCGCCCGTGGCTGACCTCCACGATGGTGTTGGCTCCGATGACGAAATCAGCACCCATGGCATGCAGCACCTGGAACATCGCGAGGATCTTGCGGTCTTGCGCAATCCAGGCGGAGAGCCCCTCGGAGTCCAGGACGACCGTCTCGACATGCTCGTTCACGCCGCGCTCGCCGATCCGCCCGTATCCGTCGTCCCGAAGATCCTGGAGCGCGCCTCCGCCAGCTCCTCCTCGGTGAATGCCCCGTGTTCCTCCTGGTGGCGCTGAAGATCGGCACCGAGCAGTTGGTGCCGCAACTGACGCGCCACCGCCTCGGCCACATAGCCGGAGACGTTGTCGGTGAGCTTCCTGAGTTCCGCGACCTGCTCGGTCGGCAGCGTCACTGTGATACGTGTCGTATCCGCCATGACCCGAGCATACTGCGATATGCGCCCATGGTCGTCTCGCTCGGCACACGTCCGCACGCGAGTGCAGAGTGCCCACTGCGAGTGACACCGAGGCTGCGCTCGCCGAGCCCGCGGGCGTCGAACCAAGTCGGTGGAATTGGTGCTGCCGCACGACCGGTCGCTCCGACCGCCGGAGAGGTGGAGGGCTAGACGCTGTCCACCGCCGTCGCCGTCGCCGCCCTGGCCGACGCCCAGTCGGCCCATCCGTTCCGCCGCAGCCTGGCCGGCTGCCTCCCGCTTCGCGCCACGGCTGCTCGCCGACAGCCGACTCCATCCGGCCTCACCGACGCCGGCTACGACGCCTGCAGGCGCGTCGCCTCACCGCCGCCTTCCCACCCGCGCCCACTGCCTGCCCGAGCCCCCGGGGCGGCGCCGGGATGGGCCTCGCGCACTTGCCGCTTCACCCCTCGGGCCAGCTGCTGTGACCGCTCCGGTCAGCCCTCGTCCGGCATCAATCGCAACGAGATCGAGTTGATGCAGTACCGCTGATCCGTAGGCGTCGGATACCCCTCGCCCTCGAACACGTGCCCGAGGTGCGACCCGCACCGCGCGCAGCGCACCTCCGTGCGCACCATGCCGTGCGAGCGGTCCTCGATCAGTTCCACCGCGTCGCTGTCCTTGGGGTCGTAGAAGGACGGCCAGCCGCAGTGCGACTCGAACTTGGTGTTCGAGGTGAACAGCTCGGCACCGCAGGCGCGGCACGAGTACACGCCCTTGGTCTTGGTGTCGGTGTACTCACCGGTGAACGCGGGCTCCGTCGCGGCCTGGCGCAGCACGGCGTACTCGGCCGGCGTCAGCTCCACGCGCCACTGCTCGTCCGGCTTCTCGACGTCGTACGACATGGGTGTCAGCCCCTCACTTCGACAGGCGGTCCAGAATGCGCGGTCCGAGGTCGGTGACATCGCCCGCGCCCATCGTGAGAACGAGATCACCGGCCCCGGCCATTCCCGCCACCACCTCGGGCACCTCGCCCTTGTCGTGCACCGCCGTCACGTCCGCGCCCGCCGCCCAGGCCGCCTCGATGATCAGCTCGCTGGTCACCCCCGGGATCGGGTCCTCACGGGCCGGGTAGATGTCCAGCACCACGGAGGCGTCCGCGAGGGCGAGGGACTGGCCCATCTCCTTGCCCAGCTCTTGCGTCCGCGAGAACAGATGCGGCTGGAAGACCACCAGGATCCGCGCGTCGCCGGCCGCCGCCCGCATCGCCTCCAGGTCCGCGGTCATCTCGGTCGGGTGGTGGGCGTAGGAGTCGATCACCTGCACCCCGGCCGCCTCACCCTTCAGCTGCAGCCGCCGCTTCACGCCGGTGTACGCCGCCAGCGCCGGTGCCAGCTCCGCGGCCGGGATGCCGAGGGCCACGCCGGCGGCGAGGGCGGCGACCGCGTTGTGGGCGT
The DNA here is from genome assembly GCF_006539505.1 of Streptomyces spinoverrucosus. GTDB lineage: Bacteria > Actinomycetota > Actinomycetes > Streptomycetales > Streptomycetaceae > Streptomyces > Streptomyces spinoverrucosus. The sequence continues at coordinate 199,690 of NZ_BJND01000008.1, read as the reverse complement.
AGTGCCGACCGGGGACGGAGACCGCGAAGGTGAGCTCCCGGCCCTCCATCAGTACGGTGACCTCGCTCTTCAGCCCCTGCGGCACGACCGCCAGCACCCGCACGTCGGCGTCGTCCGCCGCGCCGTACGTCACGACCTTGACGCCCGAGGCGGCGACCCGCCGCGTCAGCTCCCGCGCGCCCTCGTGGTCCGCCGAGATCACCAGCGTGCCGCCGGGCACGATCCGGCCGACGAAGGTCTCGAAGGACTCGTAGATCTCGTCCATCGAGGCGTAGTTGGCGTGGTGGTCGAGCTCCACGTTGAGGACGATGGCGACCTCGGGCGCGTACTTGTGGAAGCTGCGGTCGCTTTCATCCGCCTCGGCGACGAAGATGTCGCCCTCGCCGTGCAGCGCGTTGGAGCCGGGCGCGTCGAGGTCACCGCCGATCGCGTACGACGGCCGCAGCCCGAGTTCGGACAGCGACACGGCCAGCATCGAGGTGGTCGTGGTCTTGCCGTGCGTACCGGCGACCGCGATCGGCCGCAGCCCGTCCATCAGGGCGGCCAGCGCGTCGGACCGGTGCACCACGGGGATGCCCAGCTCGGCCGCGCGGGCGAGCTCCGGGTTGTCGGCCCGGATCGCCGACGAGACGACCACACAGCTGGCGTCGTCCGCGAGGTGCTCCGCCGCATGCCCGATGTGCACGGTGGCGCCCAGCGCCCGCAGCGCCTCGACGGTCGCCGACTCCTTGGCGTCACTGCCGGCGACCTTGGCCCCCCGCTGCGCCAGAATCTTCGCGATACCGGACATCCCGGCCCCACCGATGCCGATGAAGTGCGGTCGGTCCATGGCGGTAGGAAGGCCGGGTGCCATGCGTGTTCTCCCCAAGATCCGGTACGACGATCAGCGCGCCCCCCGGTGGGAAGCGCGGCCCCAGCCTATTCCGTACGGCGTGGGGTACCTCGTAAGGGGCGGTGCAGCTACGCCCTGAGGGGCGCGGGGAACTGCGCGACCGGCCCCCACAACCCGCGCTTGCCGACACCCGCAACCACCACCTACACCTTGCTGTGCGAGAAGAGCTTCAGCACCGGCACCCCCACCTTGTGCCGAGCCCGAGAAGCCCAGTCCCGGTGGAAGAACTCCTCCACGTAGTGCGGATCCGTCAGCACGATCACCTCATCGGCCCCGACCTCCTCCACCACCCCCTTGAGCGCGTCCAGCGGATGGTCCTCGATCAGCCGCCCCTCCGCCGTGCTGCCGGAGGCGCGCAGGGCCTGCAGGGACACGTCCAGCGCCCGTTGCCCCTCGCTCTTCGCCGCCTCGCCCTCCGGCGTCTCCCCCTCCCGCGCCGCCTCGTCGATCGCGCCCATCGCGAGGTCGTCGATGGCACGCAGCAACCGGTCCGCCTGCTCGCCGCGCGGCTGGAGCAGTACGTGGAAAGTGACCGGCTCGTCCCCGTGCAAGGTGGTGACGAACTCCACGTCGGCGGACGTCAGGGCCTTCTCGATCATCAAAACGCTTGTGAACACCAGGCGCCCCTATCTCCTTGAGGGCCCGCGGGCCCTCTGTCCTCCAAACAGCAGATTCCGCCTATCTCAGGTATCTCAGGACCGACGGTAGCGGGAGAACAGAAACCCGGCCTCTTCGAGCAGGGACACCAGCTCGAACCGCTGCGGAACCGCCACCGACGGTCCCCCGGCGATCCGCTGCGCGCCTCCCGCGGCGAGCATCGGGGAGACGGTCAGGCACAGCTCGTCGAGCACCCCGGCCGCCACCAGCTGGCCCAGCAGCCGCGGCCCGCCCTCGGTGAGCAGCCGCGTGTGACCGAGTTCGGCGAGCGCCCGTACGGCCCGTGCGGGCTCCACGCCGACACCGTCCCCGGCGACCACCACCCGCGCACCGGCCTTCTCGGCCGCGGCGACCCGGTCCGGTGCCGCCGCCGCGCCGGTGAGGATCAGCGTGGGGACCACGGGCGAGGTGAACAGGGGCATCGAGAAGTCCAGGTCCAGGCCTGCGCTGACCACGGCGATCGCGGGCACGGGGTCCTGCCCGGCGGCCTTCCGCCGCGCCGCGAACTCCGCACGCACGCGTGCGGGGCGGTAGACCTCCCGGCGGACCGTTTCCGCGCCGACCAGCACCACGTCCGCGAGCGCGCGCAGCGTGCCGAAGATCCGCATGTCGGTGGCGTTGGAGATGGACTGCGACTTCCCGTCGTGCTGAGCGGCTCCGTCGAGCGTGGAGACCATGTTGGCCCGCAACCACGCGACCGGCTCCCCCGGCTCCGGCTCGGGATAGGCATAGACATCGGCCAGCTCCGCGAGCCCCCACTCACGGTCGGCCAGGTCCACTGTCGTATCGGTCACGGGAAACAGGCGTCGCATGCCGTGCAGTGTTCCACGCGGAAAGGACCCCCAGCCGCATCAGGGTCCACCGGGCACGGGGCCCTGGGCTCAGAGGGCCACAGCGCCACAGGGCCACGGCGCCCGGGGCCACAGGGCCCCGGCCAGAGGCCGCAGCACCACCGGACCACCGAGCCACCGGGCACAGAGCCACCGAGCGGCCACAGCACCACGGGCCACCGGCCACCGGCCACAGCACCACTGGACCACGGGCCACGGGCCACAGCGCCACCGGACCACAGCGCCACCGGACCACAGCATCACGGGGCCACAGGCAGCACCACCAGGCCACCGGGCCGAGGCCGCAGACCACCGGACCACCGGACCACCGGACCACCGGACCACGGGCCACGGGCCACGGGCCACCGGACTACCGGACTACCGGACTACCGGACTACCGGACCACAGCATCACGGGCCGCAGACCGCAGCACCACCAGGCCACCGGGCCGAGGCCGCAGACCGCAGCACCACCAGGCCACCGGGCCGAGGCCACAGACCGCAGGCCGCAGACCGCAGCACCGCCGAACCGCCGGACCACCGGGTCCCCGGGCCCCCGCGACCCCGGGCCGCCAGGCCAGAAGGCGCAGAGCCGCAGGCCGCAAGGCCGCAGATCACACGACACCAAACCGCACCGCACCTCCGACCCAGCGGCACCGCCTCGCACCTCCGACCCAATGGCACCGCTGGCCACGCAAAACACAACCAAGCCGCGCCGCCAACCCCGCCGAACCGCCACCAAGCCGCACCCCCGCCCCCGCCGCACAGCGGACCCCACAACCCACCCCACGAACCCGCGCATCAGCACCCCGCACACCCACCCAGGCACCCCCCAATCCCCCCGACCACCCCGCGGCCCAAACCACCCCCACCCCACCCCTTAGCATGGGTAAGCGTGTCCTCCTCCACCGCCGCCGGCCGAAGCCCGATAGCCGCCGAAGCCACCCCCCTCTCCCTCTGCGCGCGACAGCCGCACGTCCCCGCGGACCGTCTGGTGGCCGAGATGGTGCCCCCGCCCCGCTTCGACTCCGTGCGCTTCAGCACGTACATCCCGGACCCGAACCAGCCCAGCCAGAGCGAGGCGGTACGGGTCCTGGAGGGCTTCGCGGCCGGCCTCGGCCCGATACCCGGCGCGGGCAGGCGCGGATTCTTCGGGTTCGGCAGGGCCAAGTCGCCCAAGCCCCCGGCAGGACCCCGCGGTGTCTACCTCGACGGCGGCTACGGCGTGGGCAAGACCCACCTGCTCGCCTCCCTCTGGCACGCCACCCCCGCCGAGCCCGCCCTCAAGGCGTTCGGCACGTTCGTGGAGCTCACGAACCTGGTCGGCGCCCTCGGCTTCCAGCAGACCGTCCAGACGCTCTCCGGCCACCGCCTCCTGTGCATCGACGAGTTCGAACTGGACGACCCGGGCGACACCGTCCTGGTCTCCACCCTGCTCGGCAAGCTGGTCGACGCGGGCGTCGCACTCGCCGCCACCTCGAACACCCTGCCGGGCAAGCTCGGCGAGGGCCGGTTCGCGGCGGCCGACTTCCTGCGCGAGATCCAGGGCCTGTCGGCCCACTTCCGCACCCTGCGCATCGACGGCGAGGACTACCGCCACCGCGGCCTGCCCGAGGCCCCGGCGCCGTACAGCGACGAAGAGGTGACACGGACGGCGCACGCCACCGAGGGTGCCTCGCTCGACGACTTCCCGCACCTGCTGGAGCACCTCGCCCGCGTCCACCCCAGCCGTTACGGCGCGTTGACCGATGGCCTGAAAGCCGTGTGTCTCACCGACGTACAGCCGATTCCGGACCAGTCCACCGCGCTGCGCCTGGTCGTGCTCGCGGACCGGCTCTACGACCGTGAAGTGCCCGTCCTGGCCTCGGGTTTGCCCTTCGACCAGCTGTTCAGCGAGGAGATGCTGAAGGGCGGCTACCGCAAGAAGTACTTCCGGGCCATCTCCCGGCTGACCGCGCTGGCCCGCGACGCCCAGCGTCTGACGGAACCTCAGTAGCGCCACGCCGTAACCAAGATCACGGTACGGATCACGCCAGCTCAACCTCACTTTTGAGGCTCTCTTCGGCTCGAAACGCCAAGTTAACCCTGCAAACAACTTTGCAGGGTTAATGTCTTTCTTGACCAGCCGTTGACCAACCGTTGGTACGGACTAGAGGTGCGCCGAACCGGAGGGAGGCTCATGTTTCGAGGTACGACGGCTGCGACGGCCCGGACCCTGTTCGCGAGCCTCGCAGCCGTTCTGTTCATCCTCCCGTTCTTCACACCTCCCACATCATTCGCAGCTGCGCACACAGCCCGTTACGTCGAGGCCAAGGCTCAGCCCGGAACCAAGCCCTCCGGCAAGGCACTGCGCGCCGAAGGCGCCGCGTTCCACAGCTGCACCCACGCGGGGGACCCGACCGGTCCCCTGCGGATACGCGACCGCCACCGCACGGTCGATTCCGCGTCCTGCGCGGCCCAGCGCCCGCAGCCGGCGCGGCACAAGGGGGCCGAATCCGACGCGGTCGTGCCCAACGCCGCGTACGACCGTATGTCGAGACCCTCGACCGCCCACTCTCCGGCCGCGCTTCAGGTCTTCCGCTGCTGAGAGCAGAGCAGTCCCCCCACTTCTCACCCTCTGTCATGCACGTCCGACGCGCCCCCACGGCGCGCCAGGAGGAGTCACCACGTCATGCAGCCCCTCATCGACAACGCCCGCACGTTCGGACAGCGCCCTGAGGAGTTCGCTCAACTGGCCCAGGGCCAGTCCCCTGAAGTCCTGTTCATCACCTGCTCCGATTCCAGGGTCGTACCGGCCCTGATCACCGGCGCCCGCCCCGGCCAGCTGTTCGAGCTGCGCACCGCGGGCAACATCGTCCCCCCGTACAACTCCGACCGCCCCACCGGTGAGGCGGCCACCATCGAGTACGCCGTGCAGGTGCTCGGCGTCCAGGACGTCGTGGTCTGCGGCCACTCGCACTGCGGCGCCGTCGGCGCGGTGGTGCGCCACGACGACCTGGCGGCCGTACCCGCCGTACGCGACTGGCTCGCGCACGCGGCGGACGAGCCCAAGTGCTCGGACCCCAGCGACCCGACGGTCGCCGAGGCCGTGCAGAACCACGTCCTCGCGCAGCTGCTGCGCCTGCGCTCCTACCCGTGCGTCGACCAGCGCCTCCAGGCCGGTCAACTCCGGCTGCACGGCTGGTACTACGAAGTCCACACCGGAACCGTGCGGGAACACCGCGCGGAGACTGACACCTTCGAAACGCTCTGAGGGACCGATGACCATGCTGTCGAAGTTCCCTTACCTGAGGCAGGACTTCCTCGCCTCCATCGTCGTCTTCCTGGTCGCCGTGCCGCTGTGCGTCGGCGTGGCGGTCGCTTCCGGTGTCCCCGCGGAGCTGGGCCTGGTCACCGGCATCGTGGGAGGCCTCGTCACCGGGCTCATGCCCGGCAGCAGCCTTCAGGTGTCCGGCCCGGCCGCGGGCCTGACCGTGCTGGTGTTCGAGGCCGTCAGCGAGTTCGGCGTGGCCGCGCTCGGCGTGATCGTGCTGATGGCCGGTCTGCTCCAGCTCGCCATGGGCTTCTTCGGGATCGGCCGCTGGTTCCGGGCGATATCCGTCTCGGTCGTCGAGGGCATGCTCTGCGGTATCGGTCTGGTGATCATCGCCGGGCAGGTGTACGCGGCAGCGGGCCTGAAGGCCCCGGAGAGCGGTATCGGCAAGATCGCCGGTCTGCCCGGGGCGTTCGCCGACGCGCTCGGCAGCACTGCGGCTCTGACCTCACTCGCCATCGGCGCAGGCACCGTCGCCGTCATCGTGCTGTGGAAGAAGATGCCGAAGGCGGTGCAGTCCGTGCCCGGCGCCCTCGCGGCGGTGGTCTTGGCCACGGTCGTCGCGCTCGCCTTCAACCTTCCGGTCGCCACCGTCCAGGTGGAAGGTCTGCTCGGTGTCATCCAGCCGCCGGGCTCCGAAGCGTTCGGCGAGCTGGCCGGACCGGCCATCTGGGGCACCATTGTGGCGTTCGCGCTGATCGCCTCGGCGGAGAGCCTGTTCAGCGCGGCGGCCGTGGACCGGCTGCACGACGGTCCGCGCACCCACTACAACAAGGAGATGATCGCCCAGGGCGCGGGCAACACCCTGTGCGGTCTGCTGGGTGCGCTGCCGATGACCGCGGTGATCGTGCGCAGCTCGGCCAACGTCAACGCGGGCGCGAAGACCAAGGCGTCGCGTGTGCTGCACGGTGTGTGGCTGCTGCTGTTCGCGGCCGCGCTGCCGTCCGCCCTGGCGCTGATCCCGATTCCCGCCCTCGCCGGCATCCTCGTGCACGCCGGGTGGAAGCTGATCCCGTTCCGCCAGATCACCGGGCTGTGGCGGTCGCACAAGGGTGAGGCGCTGATCCTCGTGATCACGGCCGTGGCCATTGTCACCGTGAACATGTTCGAGGGCGTCCTGATCGGTCTCGCCCTGGCGGTCGTCAAGACCGCCTGGGAGGCCTCGCACCTGAAGATGGAGGTCATAGACAAGGGCGCCGGTCCGATCCAGGTCTACCTGTCGGGCAACGCGACCTTCCTGAGGCTGCCGAAGATACTCGACAGCCTGGAGGCACTCCCCCAGGACCGGCCCATCGAGCTGAACCTGTCAGGTCTGCACCACCTGGACCACGCGTGCCGTACGGCGCTGGAGGGCTGGGCCGAGCGGCACAGCACGTCCGGCACCGACCCGGTGAAGCTCACCTCGACCTGACCGGCCCCTGAAGGTCACCGCCCGTGACCGAACCGGTGAAGGTCGTCACCCGTTGACCGACGCCGTCCGCCCGGTGTCCGCTCCGTCGCCCCCATGGCCCCGGACCGGACACCGGGCATATCGTTGCAGGAGCAGGCACCACACGCCTCTCGTGAGGGGGTCGTCATGGTCGAAGATCTCCTGGTGGCGGCCGCCATGGCCGGTTCCGCGGGGGTGGTGTACCTCGCGGCCGCGGCGCGGATCGTCAAGCAGTACGAACGCGGCGTGGTGCTGCGGCTCGGCCGGCTCAGGGGCACCATACGACCGCCCGGATTCACCCTGATCATTCCGTTCGTGGACCGGCTGCACAAGGTCAACATGCAGATCGTCACCATGCCGGTCCCGGCCCAGGAGGGCATCACCCGCGACAACGTGACCGTGCGCGTGGACGCCGTCGTGTACTTCAAGGTGGTCGACGCGGCGAGCGCGCTGATCAAGGTCGAGGACTACAAGTTCGCGGTCTCGCAGATGGCGCAGACCTCGCTGCGTTCGATCATCGGCAAGAGCGAACTGGACGACCTGCTGTCCAACCGCGAGAAGCTGAACGAGGGCCTGGAACTGATGATCGACAGCCCGGCCGTCGGCTGGGGCGTGCAGGTCGACCGGGTCGAGATCAAGGACGTGTCGCTGCCCGAGACGATGAAGCGCTCCATGGCCCGGCAGGCCGAGGCGGACCGGGAGCGGCGGGCCCGGGTCATCAACGCCGACGCCGAGTTCCAGGCGTCCAAGAAGCTGGCCGAGGCGGCCCAGCAGATGGCGAACACGCCCGCCGCGCTCCAGCTGCGGCTGCTCCAGACGGTCGTGGCCGTCGCCGCCGAGAAGAACTCGACGCTGGTGCTCCCGTTCCCGGTGGAGCTGCTGCGCTTCCTGGAGAGGGCACCCCTGGTGGCGGAGCACACGCACGACCACACACAGGGGCCCGGCCCCACCCCAGGCCTCACCCAGCAGCCCGGCCAGACTCCAGGCCTTACCCCCCAGACCGGCCAGACTCCCGGCCTCACCCCGCAACCCGACGACTCCGCGAGCCTCACGCAACAGTCCGACGGCGCCCCGGGCCACGCGGCACAGGAGCCGCAACCCGCGAACAACACCACCCCCGGCCGCACCGAGGAACCCCACCCCACCCCGGACCTCACCGACCGTCCGTGACAGGTGCTACGCGCGTGGTTCCGGGGACGGGCGGCAGCTGATAAACACGGCGGGGTCACTGTCCTGTCCGCCAGCAGGAAGGTTTCCCCATGTCCGTGACACGCCGTCATGTCCTCGCCCGCGGCGGTGCCCTGGGAGCGGGCATCGCGTTCTCCGGCGCCCTGTCCGAGCTCTTCACCGGTACGGCCGCCGCCCAGCACCTCGGCCACACCGGCTACGGGCCCCTCGTACCCGACCCGAAGGGCCTGCTCGACCTGCCGAAAGGTTTCCGCTACCGGGTTCTGTCCCGCGAGGGCGACCCGCTGCGCTCCGGCGAGGGCCGCGTCCCCTCCCACCATGACGGCATGACGGCCCTCCCCGGCCGCCACGGCCGGGTCCACCTCGTCCGCAACCACGAGAACCGCACCAACGCGAAGGTCCCAGTCCCGGTGGTCAAGGGCCTCACCTACGACCCGGCGGCCAAAGGCGGCTGTACGGCGCTGACCTTGGACTCCGGCAGCCATGTCCGGTCGGAGCGGGTCGCCCTCGCCGGTACGGCCGTCAACTGCGCGGGCGGCCCCACCACTTGGCGCACCTGGCTGACCTGTGAGGAGAACGAGGAGAGAGCGGGCACCGGCGGCTACACCAAGGACCACGGCTTCGTCTTCGAGGTCGACCCGGCCGACCCGCACCGCACCGGCGCGGTCCCGCTGACCGCGATGGGCCGCTTCCAGCACGAGGCGGTCGCGATCGACCCGCGCACCGGCGTCGTCTACGAGACGGAGGACGCCTTCCTCAAGCCGTTCGGCCTCTTCTACCGGTTCCTGCCCGAGAAGCCGCTCGGCGGGACGGGTTCCCTGCGGGCGGGCGGCCGCCTCCAGGCGATGCGCGTGCCCGGCGTACCCGACCTGTCGTCGATCCAGGAGACCGGCGCGTGCTTCGACGGCGTCGAGTGGGTGGACGTACCGGACCCGCTCGCCACCGAGACCCCCGTCCGCCTCCAGGACTACGGCCCGAAGGGCATCACGCGCGCGCAGAAGCTGGAGGGCTGCTACTGGGGCGGCCGGAGCGTGTACTTCGTCTCCTCGTACGCCCGCAGTGCGGATGGCTCGGCGGCCGACCACTTCGGCCAGGTCTGGCGCTACGACCCGGCGGCGCGCCGCCTCACCCTGGTGATCGTCTTCGGCCCGAACTCCGACGTGCGGCTGCCCGGCGAGTCCCCGGACAACATCTGCCTCGCGCCCAGCGGCGGCCTGATGGTGTGCGAGGACGGCAACGGCGCGCAGCACGTCTTCGGTGTCACGCGCCGGGGCGAGGTGTACGCGCTGGCCCGCAACCGCCAGAACACAGGCACGCCCGAGGCCCCGGAGTGGGGTGAGTTCGCGGGCGTCACCTTCTCACCGGACGGCGAGACGATGTACGTCAACTGCTACACACCGGGGACCACCTTCGCGGTGCGCGGTCCGTGGCGGAGGCCGCCGGCCGGGTGACCCGGCCGTCGCGTCGGCGCCCACACCGACCTGAAGGTCATACTTTCATACGGTGATCAGACATGCACGAAGCGTCATCACCGTCTGTGTCCTGAGCGCCGCCCTAGCGGCCTGCGGCACCGCTGATGCGCCGCGGGGCGGCGATACGGCGGTCCCCTCGACGCCCGCCCCCTCGCCCCCGGCACCTCCCACCCTCGCCCCCGGCCCCGCGGGCCTCACGCCGGTGTTCACCAGCGGCCCGCGGACCGGGGGCAAGACCGTCGCGCTCACCTTCGATGCCGACATGACAGCCGACCAGGGGCCCCGGGCAGCCGAGGGCGAACGCTTCGACAACCCGCAGCTGATTGCGACGCTGCGGGCGCTGAAGGTACCGGCGACCGTGTTCATGACGGGCAGGTGGGCGGAGCAGTACCCGATCCAGGCCCGCGGCATCGGCCGGGACCCGCTCTTCGAGGTCGCCAACCACTCCTACAGCCATTACGCCTTCACCGCCGACTGCTACGGCCTGCCGACCATCGATGAGGACCGCATGCGGGCCGATGTGGAGCGGGCGTACACGGCGTTCCGCCGGGCGGGCGTGCCGGACGCGAAGCCGTACTTCCGGTTCCCCGGTGGCTGCTACGACCAGCGGGCTCTGCGGGCGCTGAGCGCCACCGGCGTGACGGCGGTGCAATGGGACGTGGTGGGCGGGGACGCATTCGCGACGGACGCGGACGCGGTGGCCCGGCAGGTGCTGGACTGGGTGCGGCCGGGGTCGGTCGTCGTGCTGCACTGCACGCGGAGCGCGGCGCCGACGACCGAGCGGGCGATCCGCACGATCGTGCCGGAGCTGCGGCGGCAGGGGTATCGGTTCGTGAAGGTGTCCGAGCTGATCGGAGCGGTGGCCTCCGGCGGGTTGACGTGAGCGGCATACGCTGGAGGTATGAGTGTGAGGGGCTGGAGGCGCAGCGTACGGCCTGTTCGGGGGTAGTGCTGTGTGAGTTCGGGGTGCGGGTGGTGGTGGGCTGGTCGCGCAGTCCCCCGCGCCCCTGAGGTTGGCAGACTGGACGGCGTGACTACCGAACCGACTGACAGTCCCTTCCGGTCCGAGCCCAGCGCGCGCGATACCGCGCCTCAGTTTGTACTGCCTCTGGTCGTACGGATCGAAAAGGGTGCGCCTCCCGCCCGTACCGACGCCTTGGAAACCGCCGCGCGTGCCGTGCTGGTCATGTTGAGTGATGAGCGGTCGCTGGGTGACGGGGAGTGGGCCCAGGCCGTGCGGGACTGGCAGGACGCGCGGATTCGGAAGGTGGTGCGGCGGGCCCGGGGGGCCGAGTGGCGGCGGGCCGAGGCGTTGCCCGGGATCACGGTGACGGGGAAGTCGGCGGAAGTGAGGGTGTTTCCTCCTGTTCCCCTGGACGGGTGGCCCAAGGAGCTGGCGCGGCTGCAGGTTTCCGGAACCGATCTCGACGATCCGGAGCCGCCGGTCGAGGCGGACGCGAGTGCGCCGGTGCTGTGGCTGAACCCGGAGATCGAGATGTCGGCCGGCAAGGCGATGGCGCAGGCCGGGCACGGCGCCCAACTCGCCTGGTGGGAACTGCCGGACGAGGAGCGCGCGGCCTGGCGGGACGCGGGCTTTCCGCTCGCCGTCCGGATCGCCGACCCGACGCGCTGGGGTCGACTCACCACGTCCGGCCTGCCGTTGGTGCGCGATGCCGGGTACACCGAGATCCCCGCCGGAAGCTGCACCGTCGTCGCCGACCACCCGGCGCTGCGCTGAACCAGGGTGTTTGAACATCCGGGGCCGGTCCCGCGTATCTCCTGGCAACCTCAAATGTTGCTCTGAAGGCGCACGCGACAGGGTTCGGGCCCCGGCAGCGGGGCCATACCCCCCTCACGCCGGGTGCATGACAGACGTGAAGGAGGGGGTCATGGAGCGACTGGGAACCGGGATCGGATGGCGGCCGGAGATCGCGGACGCCGTGGAGCGCATGCCGGGCATCGACTGGGTCGAGGTCGTCGCCGAGAACGTCTGCCCCGGACACCTCCCCGACTCGCTGCTGCGGCTGCGCGAGCGCGGGGTGACCGTCGTCCCGCACGGCGTCTCCCTGGGCCTCGGCGGCGCCGACCGGCCCGACCCGGCGCGCCTTGCGGCCCTCGCCGAGCGGGCGGAGGCGCTCGGCTCGCCGCTGGTCACCGAGCACATCGCGTTCGTCCGGGCGGGCGGTCCGCTCACGGCGTCCCCGCGGCTGGAGGCCGGGCACCTGCTGCCCGTGCCGCGCACCCGGGACGCCCTCGACGTGCTGTGCGAGAACGTCCGCATCGCGCAGGACGCGCTGCCCGTGCCGCTCGCCGTGGAGAACATCGCCGCGCTCATCTCCTGGCCGGGCGAGGAGATGACCGAGGGACAGTTCCTGTACGAGCTGGCCGAGCGGACCGGCGTACGGCTCCTGATCGACGTGGCGAACCTGCACACCAACCACGTCAACCGCGGCGAGGACCCGGCCAAGGCGCTCGCCGAACTCCCGCTGGAGGCCATCGCCTACGTCCATGTCGCGGGCGGCTTCGAACGCGACGGCGTCTGGCACGACAGCCACGCCCACCCGGTCCCCCGGCCGGTCCTCGACGTCCTGACCGACCTCGCGTCCCGCGTGTCCCCGCCCGGCGTCCTGCTGGAGAGGGACGAGAACTTCCCCGAACCGGCGGAGTTGGAGCGGGAGTTGGCGGAGATTCGGGGCGCGCTGGAGGAGGGGCGTCGGACCCGGGCGGCGATACGGGTTGCTTCCGGGTCCACCGCCAGTGCCCCCGCAACAGCGCGCGATTCCGCCGACTCCACGTCCGAGCCTGCCGCCCCCTCGCACCACGCCTCCGCCCACGAGCCCGCCCGTCAGCGCCTCGCCCTCACCCAGGCCGCGCTGCTCTCCGCGCTGGTCGCCGGTACCCCCGTCCCCGAAGGGTTCGACCGGGTGCGGCTCGGGGTGCAGGCGCGGGCGCTGGCCGGGAAGCGGGCGGATGTGGTGGCGAAGGTCGCCCCGGAGTTGCCGGTGATCCTGGGGCCCGCCTACCGGCCCACCTTCCTGGCGTACGCCCAGCGGCACCCGATGACCGGGGGCTACCGGCGGGACGCGCTGGACTTCGCCGAGCGGTTGCTGCTCGACGGGCGGCCGCAGGAGGCACGGGCGCGGCGGGAGTTGCGGGAGTGGTGGCTGGACCGGTCCGGTTCGGCACCGCGTCCGCGCTCACGGATGGCGCGGGCCCGCCGGGTGCTACTGCGCCGCTGATCGGCAGGCAGTCAAGCGGAACGTCACGTGCCGACAACGCTCGGTCCCGGAATGTGAACAAGGCATGGAGTTTCCGAGTCGGTTGGCATAGAAACACGGCATGTTCTGGGTCCTCCTTCTCCTGCCGGCCTGGGCCCTGGCCGGCCTGGCGTGCACCCGGCTGTGCCTGGCCGCCGTACGGGCCGCGGACGTCGACACGGAAACGGGCGGGAAGCACGATCTGACGCTGTACGAGGCCGCGTTCCTGTCCGGCGGTCCGGCGCGGGTCGCCGATCTGACGTTGGTGTCGATGGCGCGCCAGCGGCGGCTGCTCCTCGCGCACACGGGCTGGGCGACCGTCGTGGATCCGCGCGGGCGCGACGACATCGAGCGGTCGGTGATAGGGGCCATCGGGCCGGAGGGCCAGTCCCCCATCGCTCCGATACGGGCCGCGGCGGCCGCCGCCGACGCGGTGCACGGCCTCGCCGACCGGCTCGTCAGCGCCGGTCTCGCCGTGCCGGCCGGGGCGGGGACCACCGTCGGGGCCGGGGTGCGTCAGGTGCGGCTCGCCGCGGCAACCGTGCTTGCGCTCGGCGTGGCCGCACTGCTGATGCCGGCTCAGGACCAGATGCCGCGGCATCTGATCGCCCTCTGGTTCGCGCTGCCGCTGGTGCTCTGCCTGAGCTGCCTCGCCCTGGCCCGGATCGAGACCCTCCCGTACTCACCCTGGGCCTCCCCGGCCGGGCAGCGCCTGCTGGATGCGCTGGCCCGGCACGCGGGCGACACCGGGGACGACCGCGCCTACCTCACCTCGGTCGCCGTACGCGGCATCCGCGCGGTCGGCGAGCCGGACCTGCGGGCGGCCTTCGCGCAGCGCGGCCCGTACCGGCGCGTCTGACACGAGATCCGAGGGTCCGCGCGGGCGTACGGGCGCATTGGGGCCGACACCGGCCGCCTGTGCTTGCCTTTGCCAACAATCGTACGAAGCATCCCTTTTGTCGCTGCCGCGCTCCGAAGGGATACGCGATGAAAGCTGCCGCCCTCTACACGGCCGCCGGTTCCCTGCTCCTGACCACCGTCGCCGCCGCCCCGGCCGGCGGCGCACCAGCCGGGGCGCAGGCGGCCGAGCTGCGCGGCACCGCCGTGGCCGCCGCGCGGGCCGCGGCCGCCGGGATCGACTTCGGCCGGTGCGCCGACGCGCAGGACCTGCCGAAGAACCAGGACCTGCCGAAGGACATGGAGTGCGGCACGGTCACCGTCCCGCTCGACTACGCGCGGCCCGACGGCAAGCAGATCCGGCTCGCCGTCAGCCGGGTGCCGGCCACCCACCGCGACCCGCACAACAGCAAGCGCAGGGTGCCCCGTCAGGGCGCCCTGGTCTACAACCCGGGCGGTCCGGGCGCCTCCGGTTTCCTCTTCCCGCTGGTCGGCAAGCTCCCCGAGTGGAAGCGCCTGGCCGCCGCGTACGACCTGGTCGGCTATGCCCCGCGCGGGGTCGGCCCCTCCGCGCCGCTGTCCTGCCAGGACCCCAAGCAGCACTTCAAGGCCCCCTCGTCGGCGCCGACGCACCCCTCGGAGTCGTACAAGAGGGAGCGCATCGCGCGGGCGAAGGCCTACGCGCGCGGGTGCGCGCAGCGGTCGGGCAGCGCGCTTCGCCACTACCACTCCCTGAACAACGCCCGCGACCTGGACGTGCTGCGCGCCGCGCTGGGCGAGGTGAAGCTGACGTTCATGGGCGCCTCGTACGGCACCTACTTCGGGGCGCTGTACGCGACGCTGTTCCCCTCGCACGTACGGCGGATGGTGTTCGACGCGGCGGTGAACCCCGACCCGGCGCAGATCTGGTACCGCAACAACCTCGACCAGTCCGCGGCGTTCGAGGGCCGCTGGACGGACATGAAGGAGTGGATCGCCAGGCACCACGGCGTGTACGGGCTGGGCGCCACGCCTCAGGAGGTGCAGCGCAGCTACGACACCGCGCGGGCGCGGCTCGCCCGGAAACCGGCGGGCGGGAAGGTCGGGCCGGGGCAGTTGCAGGGCGCGTTTCTGGACGCCGGTTACAACGACGACTACTGGCCGCAGCGGGCCGAGGCGCTGTCGGCGTATCTGAAGGGTGATCCTCAGCCGCTGACCGACCTGGCCACGCCGAGCGAGAAGGCGGCCGTGGAGGCGGAGAACTCCCGTGCGGTCTACACGGCCGTCGAGTGCAACGACGCGCCCTGGCCGACGCAGTGGGAGGTCTGGGACCGGGACAACACGCGGCTCGCGCGCGTGGCGCCGTTCGAGACGTGGAACAACGCGTGGCTGAACCTGCCGTGCGCGTACTGGCCGGCGCCGCGTCAGCGGCCGCTCGACGTGCGGACCGCGCCGGGCGAGCTGCCGCCGACGCTGATCCTGGCCGCCGAGCGGGACGCCGCCGCCCCCTACGACGGCGCCCTCGAACTCCACCGTCGGCTGTCCGGCTCGCTCCTGGTCACCGAGCGGGACTCCGGCACCCACGGCATCGCGGCCGGCCCCAACCTGTGCGTCAACGCCCACGTGGACGCCTACCTGCTCCAGGGCCGCCTCCCGGCACGCCACACGTCCTGCGCATCCCGCCCGGAGCCGAAGCCGGACGCCGCCGCGCGGAAGGGCGACGCGGCACGGAAGGGCGACGCCGCGGCGCGCGTTCGCTGATCCGGCGCCGGAGTACCCCTTAGGTCAGGCGAGGCCCGCGACCAGTTCCGCGATCTCCTTGCGGCGGCCGGTGAAGAACGGCACCTCTTCGCGGACGTGCAGCCGGGCCTCCGAGCCGCGCAGGTGGCGCATGAGGTCGACGATGCGGTACAGCTCGTCGGCCTCGAAGGCGAGGAGCCACTCGTAGTCGCCGAGGGAGAAGGAGGCGACCGTGTTGGCGCGCACGTCCGGGTAGCCGCGGGCCATCTTGCCGTGGTCGGCGAGCATCCGGCGGCGGTCCTCCTCCGGCAGCAGGTACCAGTCGTAGGAGCGCACGAACGGGTAGACGCTGACGTACGCGCGGGGCGTCTCGTCGGCGAGGAACGCCGGGATGTGGCTGCGGTTGAACTCGGCGGGGCGGTGCAGCGCCATGTTCGACCACACCGGCTCCAGGGAGCGGCCCAGCCTGGTGCGGCGGAAGAGGTTGTACGCCTCCTGCAGCTGGTCGCTGGTCTCGGCGTGCCACCAGATCATCAGGTCGGCGTCGGCGCGCAGCCCGGAGACGTCGTAGGTGCCGCGGACGGTGACGTCCTTGGCGGCGAGCTGGTCGAACAGCTCCTGGACCTCTTCGGCGTAGCCCGCGCGGTCCTCGGGCAGCACGTCCTTCAGCTTGAACACGGACCACAGGGTGTAGCGGATGACCTCGTTGAGGTCCTTGGCCAGCTTGCCCTTGTTCGGGATCCGAGCAGGGCCGGTGGTGGAGGCGTCGTCACTCATGTCCCTTATTCTCCCGCTCCGCCGTGCAGGCTCTGCACCGGGTGGGCGGTGAGCTGCTGCACAGCCTGAAGGTCGCCGTGGATCTGGTCCACCGCCGCGTACGCACTCGCGACGCACGCCGGGATGCCCACGCCGTCGTACACCGCGCCGCACACGGCGAGGCCCGGCAGCTTGCCGACGTGCTCGCGGATGCGGACCACGCGCGCGTGGTGGCCGACGGGGTACTGGGGCAGGCCTGAGTCCCAGCGGGTGACGCGCGTGGCGACGGGCGTGGCGTCCAGGCCCGTGGCCGCTTGGAGGTCGCGCCGGGAGACGGCCACCAGGTCGGTGTCGTCGCGGCGCAGGATCTCCGTCTCGCCGTACCGCCCGACGGAGGTGCGCAGCACGATCAGGTCCGGGTCCTCGTCGGCGATCCAGCCCCACTTCTGGGAGGCGAACGTCGACGCCTTGATGGTCCGCCCGTCGACCGGGGGCACCAGGAAGCCGCTGCCCTCGGGCAGGCGCGCCTCGGACCTGCGGTAGGCGAGGGTGACCAGCGCCATCGACGCGTACTCCACGGCGGCCAGCTCGGTCGCGGCCGCCGGGGCCTCGGCGCGCAGCAGCTCGGCAGCGGCGGGCGCGGGGGCGGCGACTATCACGGCGTCGGCGCTCAGGACCCGGTCGCCGGTCACAACCCGCCAGCCCGTACGGCCCTCCCGGCGCAGCTCCGTCACGCGGGCGCCGGTGAGGATCTCGCCGCCGCGCGCCCGCACCGACTCGGCGACGGCGAGCGGCAGGCTGCCGACGCCGCCTTCGATGCCCATGAACACCGGCCCGGTCTGCGGGGCCGCCGCTGCCTTGGCCTGGATCTCCCGGACCGCCTCGGTGAGCGAGTCGTGCTCTTGGGCGGCCTGGAACAGCTGGGGGACGGCCGAGCGCATCGAGATGCGGTACGCGTCGCCCGCGTAGACACCGCCCAGCAGCGGCTCCACGAGCCGGTCGACGACCTCGCGGCCGAGGCGGGCCGCGACGAACTCCCCCACCGCCACATCGTCGCCGACCTCCGTACGGGGCAGGTCGGCGTCGCGCTCGATGCGCGCCAGGCCCTCCTCGGACAGCACGCCGGACAGCGCGGCGGCGGTGCCGGGCACGCCCATGACGTGGCCCTTGGGCATCGGGCGCAGGGCACCGCGGGTCCACAGGGAGGCGGTCGCGGTGGCCGGCGGCTGGAGGCGGGCTTCGAGGCCCACTTCGCGCGCGAGGGTGACCGCCTCGGGCCTGCGCGCCAGCATCGACTCGGCGCCCAGGTCCACGCGCACGCCCGCGATCTCGCCGGGCAGCAGCTTGCCGCCGACCCGGTCGGAGGCCTCCAGCACGGTCACGCGCGCGCCGCGCCCCAGCAGCCGGTGGGCGGCGGCCAGCCCGGCGATTCCGGCTCCGATGACGACGACCTGCCCGCCGTCCGTGCGTGCTGCGTTCATGGCTCCACCTTCTCAGACGCCACTGACAGTCACCGGCGGGACCCCGTGGCCCGCCGAGTCCCGACCGTGACCGCATCGGGATCGCATCGGGACCGCACGGGTCCAACGCCGCGGCCTGCCCCGGCGTCGTAGGAGCGTCAGTTGTCACGACCCTCGGGGGTTTCGCCCACATGCGCGCACCACGCTCCGCACGACACTCCGCACCACGCCCCGTTCCGGCCCTGGCCGGGATCCTGCTCGCCGCCGCCCTGGCGCTGACGGGATGCAGCGGCGGGGCCGACACCGCCTCCTCCACCGCAGGTGACGGGGCCGCCGCCCAGGACCAGGCCGCCGTGGCACCCGGCGCCGAGGAGGGCGCTGTCGACAGCGGCAGCCGGTCCGGCGCCGACCGGGCCCCGGACGCGCCCCGGCTCCCCGCGAGCCACATCATCCGCACCGCGTCCCTGACCGTGCAGGTCAAGGACGTGCCCAAGGCCCTGGACCAGGCCCGTACGACCACCGAGACCGCGGGCGGTTTCGTGGGCAGCGAGAACACCACCCGCGACGAGCGCGGCAACGAGCGCACCCAGGTCGTGCTGCGGGTGCCCGTCGACAAGTACGAGGACGTCCTCGCCGATCTGGAGGGCGCGGGCAAGCTCCTCGACCGCACCGCGAAGGCGACGGACGTCACCGACCAGGTCGTCGACGTGGAGAGCCGCATCAAGACCCAGCGCGCCAGCGTCGCCCGGATCCGCGAGCTGATGGACCAGGCGACCCGGCTGAGCGACGTGGTGGAGCTGGAGGGCGAGCTGAGCAGCCGCCAGGCCGATCTGGAGGCGCTGCTCGCCCAGCAGGCGTCCCTGAAGGACCGCACGAGCCTGGCCACGATCACCCTCGCGCTGTCCGAGACGCCGGTGAAGAAGACCGTCGAGGAGGACGAGGACCCCGGGTTCACGGATGCGCTGGCGGGCGGCTGGGACGCGTTCGTGACCATGCTGCGCTGGATCGTCGTGGCGCTGGGCGCGGTGCTGCCGTTCGCCGTGCTGGCGGCGCTGCTCGTCCTGGTCTGGCTGCGTCTCGTACGGCCCCGGCGGGCGCGCCGCCCGGCCACGGCGCCGGCGACGACCACGCTGGGACCGCTGCCGACGGCCCGGCAGGCACCGGAGCAGGAGCAGGGCGAGCAGCACTGAAATGCCCCGCAGCCGTAGCGTGTTCGCATGAGCATGAGCGGTACGAGAGAGCGACTGGTCGTGATCGGCGGCGACGCCGCGGGCATGTCCGCGGCGTCCCAGGCCCGCCGCCTGAAGGGCCCGGACGAGCTGGAGATCGTGGCCTTCGAACGCGGCCACTTCACCTCGTACTCCGCGTGCGGCATCCCGTACTGGGTGGGCGGCGAGGTCTCCGAGCGCGACGAGCTGATCGCCCGCACGCCCGAGGAGCACCGTTCGCGGGGCATCGACCTGCGGCTGCGGACGGAGGTCGTGGAGATCGACGTCGACGGGGCGCGGGTACGCGCGCGTGACGTCGATTCGGGCGCCGAGTCCTGGACGTCGTACGACAAACTCGTGATCGCCACCGGCGCCCGGCCGATCCGCCCCGACATGCCCGGCGTCGACGCCCCCGGCGTGCACGGCGTGCAGACCCTGGACGACGGCCAGGAGCTGCTGGACACCCTCACACGCGCGCGGGGGCGGCGTGCGGTGGTCGTCGGGGCGGGGTACATCGGCGTCGAGATGGCCGAGGCGCTGATCAACCGCGGCTACGAGGTGACGGTCGTCAACCGGGGCGCGGAACCGATGTCCACGCTCGACCCCGACATGGGGCGGCTGGTGCACCAGGCCATGGAGGGCATGGGCATCACCATGGTCAACGACGCCGAGGTCACCAAGATCCTCACCGGTGACGACGGGCAGGTGCGGGCGGTGGCCACGGACGACGCCGAGTACCCGGCGGACGTGGTCGTGCTCGGCATCGGCGTACGCCCCGAGACGACGCTCGCCAAGGCGGCGGGGCTGCCCCTCGGCGAGTACGGCGGGCTGCTCACCGATCTGGCGATGCGCGTACGCGGTCACGAGAACATCTGGGCCGGCGGTGACTGCGTCGAGGTGCTCGACCTGGTCGCCGGGCGGGAACGGCATGTCGCTCTCGGCACGCATGCCAACAAGCACGGACAGGTCATCGGCACGAATGCGGGAGGCGGTTACGCGACGTTTCCCGGGGTGGTCGGCACCGCGGTGAGCAAGGTGTGCGATCTGGAGATCGCCCGTACCGGGCTGCGTGAGAAGGACGCCCGGCGGGCGGGGCTGCGGTTCGAGACGGTCACCATCGAGTCGACCAGCCGGGCCGGGTACTACCCCGGTGCCTCCCCGATGACCGTGAAGATGCTCGCCGAGCGCCGCACGGGGCGGCTGCTCGGCGTGCAGATCGTCGGCCGGGAGGGGGCGGGCAAGCGGGTCGACATCGCGGCGGTGGCGCTCACGGCCGGGATGACGGTGGAGCAGATGACGGCGCTGGACCTGGGGTACGCGCCGCCGTTCTCACCGGTGTGGGATCCGGTGCTGGTCGCGGCACGAAAGGCGGCAGCGGCGGTGCGGAACAAGACGCCGTAGGGGCAGTGCCCCCAGGGGCGCGGGGAACTGCGCGACCAGCCACGGACAACGCGCATCCGGCACACAACGCGCACTCTACGGCGCTGTCCGCACGTCTACGCCGTCCCGTTGATCCTGTCGATCGCCTGCCGTGCCTGCTCGGACGGCGGCCTGGACGGCAGCGACGACACCGAAGCAGCCGCCGGCATGGCACTGGGCTGCGCCCCCGCCGGTTTCGCGTGCGCGCCCGGGGAAACGGACCGCAACCGGTTGCTCACCGCCTCGTCCAACGTCACCGGTCGCTGCAACTGCGCCGCCATACGGCCGGCCTCCTGGCCGAGTCGGGCGACGTCCTCCCAGGGGAGGTGGACCACCAGCGCGAGCTGTGCCTCGCCGTCGGGGGTGGCCTGCATCGGAGGAGTAACTCGGTCGTTCATCGCCTGTTCCTCACGTCGTCCCGCGACGCGCCTCGCCGTGCCGCGGCCGGTCGAGTAGACATACGCACGCCCGGTCGGCCGCGTTCACCGATTCGGCGGGCGTATCGAGGGCACTACTTCCTTGTGGTGATCCCCGTCCATGACACGAACCCCGCGCGCCGCACGGCCTGGGTGACCTACGCGCTGATCGCGGTGAACGTCGTCGTCTTCGTGTTCATGCCCGGCCTCGCGGGTTCGGTGGCGGGTGACGGCAGCCTGGCGCAACTGTGCCATCTCCAGGCGTTCCTCGACCGGTACGCGGCGGTGCCCCAGGAACTGATCCACCATCAGATGCCCCGGCTGGTACCCACCGGCGAGGTCGCGGTCGGCCCGCAGGGCCCGGGCTGCGTGGTGGCCCCGCCCACGTACGACAAGTCGCCCGAACTGAGCGTGCTCACGGCGATGTTCCTGCACGGCAGCTGGCTGCATCTGCTGGGCAACATGCTGTTCCTGCTGATCTTCGGCAACAACATCGAGGACCGCATGGGGCATGTGCGCTTCGCGCTGTTCTACGGCGCCTGCGGCTACACGGCGTCGTACGGCTTCGCGCTGCTGAACGCCGAGTCCGCCGAGCCGCTGATCGGCGCATCGGGAGCGATCGCCGGTGTGCTGGGCGCGTATCTGGTGCTGTATCCGAAGGCCAGGGTGTGGGTGCTGGTCCCGTTCCTGATCTTCCTGCCGCTGAGGTTGCCGGCCTGGCTGGTGCTGGGCTCCTGGTTCGGGCTCCAGGCGGTGTACTCCGCCGGCGAGGGCGTCTCCGACGCGGGCACCGTGGCGTACGCGGCGCACATCGTCGGCTTCCTCGTCGGCATGCTGCTCGCCTGGCCTCTGAAGCCGGGCACACCACCACCGCCGGAGCCGCCCGGCCTGCTGTTCGGCAGGCGGGCGCGGCCCCGGCAGGCGTGGTGAGGCGTCAGCGGGCGGTCCGGGTGTGGACGTACTCGACGAGTCGGGTGAGCGCGTCCGGGTCGGTGGACGGCATCACGCCGTGGCCGAGGTTGAAGACGTGGCCCTCCAGGTTCGCTGCCGCGTCCAGGACCTCACGGGTCTTGGCCTCGACGGCCTCCTGCGGGGCGAACAGGACCGTCGGGTCGAGGTTGCCCTGCAGCGCCTTGCCGGGGCCGACGCGGCGGGTGGCCTCGTCGAGCGGCACGCGCCAGTCGACGCCGACGACGTCCGCGCCGGCCTCGCCCATCAGGCCCAGCAGCTCGCCGGTGCCGACGCCGAAGTGGATGCGCGGGACGCCGTACGCCTCGACCGCGCGGAACACCTTCGACGAGGCGGGCAGGACGGAACGCCGGTAGTCGGCGGGGGCGAGGGCGCCGGCCCAGGAGTCGAAGAGCTGCACCGCGCTCGCGCCGGCCTCGATCTGCACCTTGAGGAAGGCGGCGGTGATGTCCGCGAGGCGGTCGAGGAGGTCGGCCCACAGCTCGGGGTCGCCGTACATCATCGCCTTGGCGTTCTCGTACGTGCGGGACGGGCCGCCCTCGACGAGGTAGCTCGCGAGGGTGAACGGGGCGCCCGCGAAGCCGATCAGGGGCGTCTCGCCGAGCTCGGCGGTCAGCAGGCCGATCGCCTCCGTGACGTAGGAGACGTCCTCGGGGGTCAGGTCGCGCAGCTGGGCCAGGTCGGCGCGGGAGCGGATCGGGCGCTCGACGACCGGGCCGACGCCGGGCTTGATGTCGAGGTCGACACCGATGGCCTTGAGGGGGACGACGATGTCGCTGAAGTAGATCGCCGCGTCCACGTTGTGCCGGCGCACCGGCTGCAGGGTGATCTCGGTGACCAGGTCGGGCCGCATGCACGACTCCAGCATCGGGATGCCCTCGCGCACCTTCCGGTACTCGGGCAGGGAGCGCCCGGCCTGCCGCATGAACCACACCGGCGTGTGCGGCACGGGCTCGCGCCTGCACGCCTTGAGGAAGGCGGAGTCGTACGTCGCTGTCGGCTGCTGGCCCGTGGGGCTTCCGTTGGCACTCACGGGGCAAGTTTCGCATGGCGGCAACAAGGGCATGGCGGGGCCTCGGGTGCGGCTGACCACGGCGACCCCGCACCGCTGGGCGGGGTGTCTAGCCTGCGCCCGGCGTTCATTCCCCTTAATCTGCACCGCATGGCTGCGGCTCAGGGACGACTGTCGGACGACGCTGGCGGAATGGACGACCCGAAGGAGGGGGACCTGCATACGGGCGACACGGCTCCGCCGCCCTTCCGGGCCGCCGTCGAGGCGCTGCGCTCCGCACGGCTGCGGCCGCAGATCGAGGTCGAAACCACGCGCGCGCCCCAGCGGCTGGCCCCGCACGCGTACGCGCTGGAGGCCACCGTCGTCGACGGCGACCAGGATCTCGCCGACGGCCGCCTGGTGCTGCTGCACGACCCCGCCGGGCACGACGCCTGGCACGGCACCTTCCGCCTGGTGACGCTGGTGCGGGCGGAACTGGAGCCGGAGATGGCCGCCGACCCGCTGCTGCCCGAGGTGTGCTGGAGCTGGCTGACCGGAGCGCTGCAGGCGCGCGGGCTGACGTACGGGGAACCGAGCGGCACGGTCACGCGCGCGAGCTCGCACTACTTCGGCGGGCTGTCCGCGCGCCCCGCCGCCTCGCAGATCGAGATCCGGGCCTCCTGGACGCCCCGTGAGGGCCTGGGCGGCGTGCCGGACACCGCGGCCCACCTCGCCTCCTGGTGCGACCTGCTCGCCCAGGTCGCGGGCCTGCCGCCGGCGGGGCCGGGCGACGCTTCCGTGGTGACCCTGCCGCAGCGGCGCGGCCCGCAGTCCCGCTGACGCGCCGCGCACACCCGCATGCACCCGTTCGGGCTGATCTCTTTGGCGATACGGCCGCTTTCGACCGGACATCGAATCGAACCGAAACCGTTCGATCTTCGGGTGATCGATCGCGTGTCCGAATTGCTCGGATTGTTACTCACCAGATCGTGATCATTCTCTAAAGGCGGACCGGTTTGGTGCCGAAGACGACTGTGACCTTGAAAGCACGGTTCGTCCCGGCTTCACCCCCCACGAGCCGACCCCGTCCCGCACCCAGGAGGCCTGGTGTCCGTTCTCCTAGAGCAGCCCGCAAGCCTGGTCGCCTACCGCCCGAACAAGCCGACCGCGATGGTGGTCGTGGCCGATCCCCGCGTCCGCTCCACCGTCACCCGCCATCTGTGGGCGCTCGGTGTGCGCGATGTCATCGAGGCCTCGTCCATCGCCGAGGCTCGTCCCCGCATCGGCAACCCCCGTGACATCTGCGTCGCCGACGTCCACCTCCCGGACGGTTCCGGTCTGACGCTCCTGTCGGAGACCCGCGCCGCCGGCTGGCCCAACGGGCTCGCCCTGTCCGCCGCCGACGACATCGGTGCCGTGCGCAACGCCCTCGCGGGCGGCGTGAAGGGCTACGTCGTCACCGGCACCCGCACCAACGTCGGGCTCCCCACCCGGCCCGGTGCCGCCCCCATCGGCGCGGCCGCCGCCCGTCTGCACCGCCGCCCCCCGGGTGCCCCGAGTCACCCGGGTGGCTACCGCGAGCTGTCCGGCCGCGAGGTCGAGGTGCTGCGCCTGGTCGCCGAAGGCCAGTCGAACAAGGCGATCGGCGTCTCGATGGGCCTGTCCGCACTGACCGTCAAGAGCCACCTCGCCCGCATCGCCCGCAAGCTCGGCACGGGTGACCGCGCCGGGATGGTCGCCGTGGCCCTGCGCACCGGCATCATCCACTGACGACCGCCCCCCACACAGAGTCGCCCCCGCTCTCCGCAAGCCCTCTCCTTCGCTTCCCCCCACCCCTCCCCCAAGATCTTCCCCGAGCCGCCACCTGGCCGAGTCACCTCGGCATTCACTGACGTGAACGGGATCGAGCCGCCGATGCCCGCCCGCGTCTCCCCTCGGTCGTGACCGGTATCCCGCATGGATCTGACTGGTTTGCGACCCCCGCGCGCCCGCCGACGGAACGTTCCGTCGGCGGGCGCTGTCCATACACAGATACCCTTGACAGGTGACCGACGCCCAAGAAACCGCAGCAGACAGTTCACTGCGCATCACCGGAGGCGCCCCTCCGGAAGACGGCGGATCTTCTGTTACGGAGGCGCCGATCCCTTTGCTGGAGCCGCGTGAGGGCATTCCGCCCGTGATCGCGGACGAGGCCGCCCTCGCCGAGGTGATCGCCGCCTTCGCCGCCGGCTCCGGCCCCGTCGCCGTCGACGCCGAGCGCGCCTCCGGCTACCGCTACGGACAGCGCGCGTACCTCGTGCAGCTGCGCCGGCAAGGCGCGGGCACCGCGCTGATCGACCCCGTGGCCTGCCCCGACCTGTCGGCGCTCGGTGAGGCGCTGTCCGGCGTGGAGTGGGTCCTGCACGCCGCCACCCAGGACCTGCCGTGCCTACGGGAGATAGGCATGGTGCCGACGCGGCTGTTCGACACCGAGCTGGCCGGGCGGCTGTCCGGATTCCCGCGGGTCGGCCTGGGCGCCATGGTCGAGAGCGTGCTCGGCTTCGTCCTGGAGAAGGGCCACTCCGCCGTCGACTGGTCCACCCGCCCGCTCCCCGAGCCCTGGCTGCGGTACGCGGCCCTCGACGTCGAGCTGCTCGTCGATCTGCGGGACGCGCTGGAGAAGGAGCTGGACCGGCAGGGCAAGCTGGAGTGGGCCCGGCAGGAGTTCGACGCGATCGTGGCCGCGCCGCCGCCGGAGCCCCGCAAGGACCCTTGGCGCCGTACGTCCGGCATGCACAAGGTGCGCCGGCGGCGGCAGCTCGCCGTGGTGCGCGAGCTGTGGCAGACCCGGGACCGGATCGCGCAGCGCAGAGACATCTCGCCGGGCAAGGTGCTGTCGGACGCGGCCATCGTGGAGGCCGCGCTCGCGCTTCCGGGCACGGTGCACGCGCTGTCCGCGCTGAACGGGTTCGGGCATCGGATGGGGCGGCGGCAGCTGGAGCAGTGGCAGGCCGCGGTGGATCGCGCCAGGGCGCTGTCGGAGGCGCAGCTGCCGCAGCCGGGGCAGCCGGTCACGGGGCCTCCGCCGCCGCGGGCGTGGGCCGACAAGGACCCGGCGGCGGCCGCCCGGCTGTCGGCGGCGCGCGCCGGGGTTTCCGCGCTGGCCGAGGAGCTCGGGCTGCCGCAGGAGAACCTGATTGCGCCGGACACGGTGCGGCGGGTGTGCTGGGAGCCGCCGTCTGCCGACGTGGAGGCCGTTGTCGGGGTGCTGCGTGGGTACGGGGCTCGGGAGTGGCAGGTGGAGCTGGTTACGCCGGTTCTGGTGGCTGCGCTGTCCGCCAAAGCCCCGTAGGGCTTTCGCCCTAAAGGCGTCTCACCTGGTCGCTCCTCGCATGAAGCCGTTGTAGATGTAGCGCTGCAGCAGCAGGAACACGATCAGCGTCGGGAGGATCACCAGTACCGCGCCCGCCGAGATCACCTCCCAGTGGGCTCCGAAGGGGCCGCGGAAGCGGAACAGGGACGTCGATATCACGCCAAGGTCCTGTGACGGCATGTAGAGGAAGGGGATGTAGAAGTCGTTGTAGACGGTGATCCCCTTCACGATCACCACCGTGGCGATCGCCGGTTTCAGCAACGGGAAGATGATCCTTCGGTAGATGGTGAAGGCGTTGGCGCCGTCCAGGCGGGCCGATTCGTCCAGGGAGATCGGGATGGACCGGACGAACTGCAGGAAGATGTAGATCGACACGATGTCCGTGCCCATGTAGAGCACGATCGGCGCCCACCGGGTGTCGAACATCCCGAAGCTGGTGACGATCTGGAAGGTCGCCACCTGGGTGGTCACCCCGGGGACCAGCGCGGCGATCAGAAACAGCGCCACCACCAGTTTCTTGAGGCGGAACTGGAAGCGGTCGATCGCGTACGCCGTCATGGAGCCGATCAGGACCGTCCCGCCGATGGCGAACAGCAGGATGAAGGCCGTGTTGGCGAACGCCGAGAGCATCCGGCCGTCCTGGAACGCCGTCACGTAGTTGCCGACGTTGAACAGTTTCTCGGGGAGGGTCAGGGCGCCGCTGCCGTTCGCCAGTTCCTCGTCGGACTTGAGCGACGTCAGGAAGACCACGGCCAGCGGCAGCAGGACGACCACGGTCGCCCCGAGCAGCGACAGGTACACCAGCGTGCGGGCCACCGCGCGGCGTGTCATACGAGGTCCACCCTCTCGTCGGGAACGAGCCGCCGCTGCACCCACGTCACCGCCAGGATGATCAGCAGCAGCACGACGGCCGCCGCCGAGGCGAGTCCCGTCTTGTTGAACTGGAAGGCCAGCTTCACGGTCTGGATCACGAAGGTCTCGGTGCCGGTCGCGCCGCCGGTCATGATGTACGGGATCTCGAAGGCCGACAGCGAGCCGGAGATCGAGAGGATCACGGTCAGGGTCAGGACCGGTTTGATGCCGGGGGCGATGATGTGGCGGAACTGCTGCCAGCGGTTCGCGCCGTCCAGTTCGGCCGCCTCGTACAGCTCGGACGGGATGGACTGGATCGCGCCCAGGAACAGGACGAAGTTCAGGCCGAGGTAGCGCCAGACCGACACGCCCGCCAGAGAGGTGTTCGCCGATGTCGGTGTGCCGAGCCAGGCGTGGTCCGTGTGGACGCCGAACAGGCCGAGGACGGAGTCGAGGGTGCCGCCGTCCTGGAAGAAGTAGAGGAAGACGAAGCCGATCGCGACCCCGTTGATCAGGTACGGGAAGAAGAGCACGCCCTTGAAGAAGTTCCGGAAGCGGACGTTGAAGCCCAGGATCGTCGCGAAGTACAGCGCGGCGGCGATCTGCACGACGGAGGCGGCGAGGTAGTAGCCGGAGACGAAGAAGACCTGGAAGAGGTCCTCGCGGGTGAAGATCTCGACGTAGTTGCCGACGCCCGTGTAGTGCAGTTCCGGGCTCACGCCGTCCCAGTCGGTGAAGCTGTAGGCGACCATGTTGACGATCGGCGCGTAGGTGAAGACCAGGAGCAGCGCCAGCGGGGCGAGCAGGAACAGCCAGGGGGTCAGGCCCCGCCACCGGCGGGCGCCGCGCGGGGCCTTGGCCGGTACGGGGGCCGGGGGCGCAACCGGCGAGGGCCGCGCCGCCTTGTGCGTCGTGTCCGTCATCACGACCCCGCGTTCGCCTGCGCCGCCGTCCACTTCTCGCCGAGGTCGTCCAGGAAACCGTCCAGGCTGCCCTGCCGGGCGCCGCGCGCGAGGTCGACGAGGTCCTGGCGGTAGTCGGGGGCGTAGATGCCGACCTCCGACTGGGCGTCGATCTCCTTGACCTGCGCGCCCGCCGCGTCGTCGAGCTCTATGAGCTTGACGCCCGCGTCCTCGTACGGCTTCAGCACCTCGGGCAGCGGGGCGTTCTGGAGCGGGGAGAGGGCCAGGTTGTCCTCGACGTAGCCGGACTTGTCGGTGAACCAGTCGATCCAGGCGCGGGCCGCCTCCTTGTGCTCGGAGTGGATGTTGACGGCCTGGTTGTAGTCGGGGCTGAGGGCCGCGCAGAACCGGCCGTCCGCCTGGGCCGGGAACGGCATGAAACCGATGTCGTCGGGGTTCACCCCGGCCTGCCGGGCGGCGTCCTGGAACTGGATGATCGCCCAGGTGCCGAGCCACTGCGTGGCGATCTCGCCCTTGGCCAACCGGGGTTTTGACTCCTCCCAGTTGGTGGTCGTCGGGTCCTTCTCGGCGAGGCCCCGGCGCACGATCTCGTACAGCAGCGTGTCCCCGACGCCCAGCTCGGCGCCCTCGGCCCAAGGGTCGCCCTCGGCGAGCTTGGTGGTCGCCTGGGTGTCGCAGTGGACCGAGCCGTTGACGTACGTCCAGGAGGTGAGCGGCCATCCGGCGGCGAAGTTGGTGTAGTACGGGATCGCGTCGGTCTTGTCCTTGATCGCCTTCAGGCCGGCCAGGAACTCATCGGGAGTCGTGGGCCACTCGGTGATCCCGGCCTCCCGCCAGACCCGCTTGTTGTAGACGAAGCCGGGCATCACGCCGATCGGGCTCTGTCCGTAGACCTTGCCGTCGACGGCCGTGAAGTCGGTGAAACGGTACTTCTTACTGCGTTCGGCCACGGTGCCGAGCGAGGCGAAGAACTTCGGGTAGTCGGCCTTCTTGATCACCGCGGGGATCATCAGGACGTCGCCGTAGTTCTCCGTGTTCATCCGGATCTTTACCTCGGCCTCGTAGTTGGTGAGGGCCTGGAACTCGACCTTCACCCCGGGATAGGTCTTGTTGAACTCGGCGGCGTACTTCTCCATCGTGCCGTCCTGCACGAGGTCGGTCCGCTGGGTGAGGACCGTGATGGTCCCGCTCACCTTCGACGGGTCGTCGGGCGCCTTCGCGTCCGCGCCTTTGGACGTGCCTCCGGTTCCGGTGCACGCGGCGAGCAGCAGGGCGGCCGTCGCCGCGGCCGTTGCGAGGACTGTACGGCGGTTCATGTGCATCAGCTCCGTTCTCGAATGCCGGACCGGACGAGCACTGCGGGTTGGCTGATTCGGCACTCTGACAGCGCTTTCTCAACCGGTAAAGTCCCAATCTCGCCAAGGCTGGTGGCACTGCGGGGGAGCTGGAATAGACCGGTTTAGGGAGAGAGCGCATGCTGGAGGCCGCACCGCTCACCGACGGATGGATCCTGCGGCACGAGGGGGACGCCCTCCCCGCCGAGGTCCCCGGCTGTGTGCACACCGATCTGCTGGCCGCGGGGGTGATCCCGGATCCGTTCCTCGGGCGGAACGAGGCCGAGGTGGCGTGGGTCGGGCGGCGGGAGTGGACCTACGAGCGGGAGCTGGACGCGGGCTCCGCGCAGGAGCAGACCGACCTCGTCTTCGAGGGGCTCGACACGGCCGCCGAGATCCTGCTCGACGGTCAACTCCTCGGCCGGGTACGGAACATGCACCGCTCGTACCGCTTCGACGTGACCGGTCTCCAGGGGCGGCTCACCGTGCGGTTCGCCTCCGCCTACACCGAGGCCGAGGCCGTGCGCGGACGGCTGGGTGAGCGGCCGGGCGCCTACGCCGAGCCCTACCAGTACCTCCGCAAGATGGCCTGCTCCTTCGGCTGGGACTGGGGGCCGACCCTGGTGACGGCCGGGATCTGGCGGCCGGTGCGACTGGAGCACTGGTCGACGGCCCGGATCGCCCGGGTGCGCCCGCTGGTGACGGTCGAGGAGGGCACGGGGCGGGTCGAGCTGCACGTCGACGTGGAGCGCACGCGGGTCGAGGCCGAGCTGGTCGTCGAGGCCCGGGTGGGTGAGGCGCGGGCGCGGGCGGAGATCGACGGCTCCCAGGGGGTCGTACGGCTGGAAGTGGCGGATCCCGAGCTGTGGTGGCCACGTGGGTACGGTGAACAGGCGTTGTACGACGTCGAGTTGACGCTGCTGCACGGGGACGAGGCGCTCGACGTGTGGCGGCGGCGCATCGGGTTCCGCAGCGTCGAGCTGGACACGTCGGCGGACGCGTACGGAACCGGCTTCACGCTGGTCGTCAACAGTGAGCGGCTCTTCGCGCGCGGGGTGAACTGGATTCCGGACGACGTCTTTCCCTCGCGGATCACGCGGGAGCGGTACCGGAAGCGGTTGCGGCAGGCCGCCGATGCCGGGGTGGACCTGGTGCGGGTGTGGGGCGGGGGGATCTACGAGAGCGAGGACTTCTACACCGCGTGCGACGAACTCGGGCTGCTGGTGTGGCAGGACTTTCCGTTCGCGTGCGCGGCCTACCCGGAGGAGCAGCCGCTGCGGGGCGAGGTGGAGGCCGAGGCCCGGGAGAACGTCGTACGGCTGATGCCGCATCCCTCGCTGGTGCTGTGGAACGGGAACAACGAGAACCTGTGGGGCTTCCGGGACTGGGACTGGGAGCGGCGACTCGCCGGGGAGTCGTGGGGCGAGGGGTACTACCTGGGGCTGCTGCCGCGGGTGGTGGCCGAGCTGGATCCGACGCGGCCGTACGCGGCGGGGAGTCCGTGGTCCGGGTCCTGGCGGCACCACCCGAACGATCCGGCGCACGGGACGCACCACTCCTGGGAGGTGTGGAACCGGTCCGACTATGCCGACTACCGGCTCCATGTGCCGCGGTTCGTCGCGGAGTTCGGCTGGCAGGCGCCGCCCGCGTACGCCACGCTGCGGCGGGCGCTGCCGGGTGAGGAACTCGCCGCCGACTCCCCCGGGATGCTGCACCACCAGAAGGCGGAGGACGGCAACGGCAAGCTGCGCCGGGGACTGGAGCGGCATTTCGCCTTCCCCGAGGGGGACTTCGACCGATGGCACTACCTCACGCAGGTCAACCAGGCGCGGGCCATCGCCGCCGGGATCGAGCACTGGCGTTCGCACTGGCCGGTGTGTGCGGGGACGGTGGTGTGGCAGCTGAACGACTGCTGGCCGGTGACGTCCTGGGCGGCGATCGACGGCGACGGGCGGGAGAAACCGCTCTACCACGAGCTGCGGCGGCTGTACGCCGACCGGTTGCTGACCGTGCAGGAGCGGGGCGGCGGGCTGGTGGTGGCCGTGGTGAACCAGGCGGCGCGGGAGTGGACCGGTGAGGTGACGCTGCGCCGGATGTCGGTCGACGGCGGGGTGCTCGGCGGGGCCAGCGTGGCATTCACGGCCGGGGCTCGGGAGGTGGCCCTGGTGCGGGTGCCGCGCGAGCTGGAGCCGGACGGGGCGAAGGAGTTCCTGGTGGCGAACGCGCAAGGGTTGCGGGCGCTGCGGTTTCCGGCGCCGGACCGGGAGATCCCGTACCCGCGGCCGGAGTTCGACGTCGAACTCGTGCCGGGCGGGATCGCGGTGACTGCCCACACCCTCGTACGGGATCTGCTGCTGCAGGCCGATCGGCTGGACCCGGACGCGCGGGCCGATCGTGGGCTGGTGACGCTGCTGCCCGGTGAGCGGGTGACCTTCGGCGTCAGCGGCTGGCGGGCTCCGGACGCGGCCGCCGCCCGGGCCGCCCTGTACTGCGTGGAGCCCGCGCGATGACCGCATCCCGCGTCACCATCAAGGACGTCGCCGCGCGCGCCGGGGTGTCCAAGGGTGCGGTGTCGCTGGCCTTCAACCACAAACCGGGGCTGTCGGAGGCGACCCGGGAGCGCATCTTCCGGGCGGCGCGGGAGCTGGGGTGGGCGCCGAACCTGACCGCGCGGTCGCTGGCGGGGGCGCGGGTGGACGTGGTGGGGCTGGCGATCTGCCGGCCGGCGCGGATGCTGGGGCTCGAACCGTTCTACATGGAGTTCGTCTCGGGTGTGGAGAGCGTGCTGACCGAGCACTCCTGCTCGCTGCTGCTGCGGCTGGTGCGGAACCTTCAGCAGGAGGCCGGGCTGCTGGAGTCGTGGTGGAAGGGGCGGCAGATCGGCGGGTCGATCCTGGTGGACTTCCAGGCCGACGACCCCCGGGTGGCCGTGGCCGAGCGGCTGGGGCTGCCCGTGGTGGCCGTGGGGCATCCGTCGCTGACCGGGGGCCTGACCTCCGTGTGGACCGACGACGCCACCGCCGTCACCGAGGCGGTGCGCTATCTGGCCGCGCTCGGGCACCGGCGGATCGCCCGGGTCGGCGGCGCGGCCGCCCTCGGGCACACGGCGATCCGCACGGCCGCGTTCGACGAGGCGGCGCGGGCGCTGGCGCCGGCCGGGGCGTGGCAGGTGGCGACCGACTTCTCCGGCGAGGCGGGGGCGCGGGCGACACGGTCACTGCTCAGCGCGGCCGCGCCGGACCGGCCGACGGCGATCGTCTACGACAACGACATCATGGCGGTGGCCGGGCTTTCGGTGGCCGCCGAGATGGGGCTGAAGGTGCCGGACGACGTGTCGCTGCTGGCGTGGGACGACTCGCAGCTGTGCCGGCTGACGCATCCGACGTTGTCCGCGATGAGTCATGACGTGCACGGGTTCGGGGCGGATGTGGCGCGGACGTTGTTCGGGGTGATTACGGGGGAAGGACCGGGGTCGCACCCCGTTCCCACGCCGGTGCTGACACCTCGGGGGTCGACGGCGCCGCCGTCTCGGTGAGCGCCGTACCGGTCTGCGGTTTCGATGTGACCTTCGCCGCTCGACCAGCGGGGACTGGGCAGCTACGTTACTCATAAGTAGCATGAGTATGAGCAAGCGCTCAGCGTCCCGCACCCTGGAGGAGAGCCATCGTGCCTCGTACCGTCAGGGACGTCGTCTTCGTCGACGGCGTCCGCACCCCGTTCGGCAAGGCGGGCCCGAAGGGCATCTACCACGAGACCCGCGCCGACGACCTTGTCGTGAAGGCGATCCGGGAGCTGCTGCGCCGCAACCCCGGTCTCGACCCCAAGAAGATCGACGAGGTCGCCATCGCCGCGACCACGCAGATCGGTGACCAGGGCCTGACCATCGGCCGTACCGCCGGCATCCTCGCGGGCCTGCCGCAGTCGGTGCCCGGCTACTCCATCGACCGCATGTGCGCGGGCGCGATGACCGCCGTGACCACCACGGCCGGTTCCATCGCATTCGGCGCGTACGACGCCGTCATCGCCGGTGGTGTCGAGCACATGGGTCGCCACCCGATGGGCGAGGGCGTCGACCCGAACCCGCGGTTCGTCAGCGAGAAGCTGGTCGACGAGTCCGCCCTGTTCATGGGCATGACCGCGGAGAACCTGCACGACCGCTACCCGCACATCACCAAGCTGCGCGCCGACGAGTACGCCGTGCGCTCGCAGGAGAAGGCCGCCAAGGCGTACGCCAACGGCAAGATCCAGGCCGACCTGGTGCCGATCTCGGTGCGCCGCACGAACGCGGAGGCCGGTGAGACGGGCTGGGGACTGGTCACCGCCGACGAGCCGATGCGCCCGGGTACGACGCTGGAGAACCTGGCGGGTCTGAAGACCCCGTTCCGCGTCCACGGCCGGGTCACCGCCGGTAACGCGGCCGGTTTGAACGACGGCGCCACCGCCTCGATCATCGCCTCCGAGGACTTCGCGCGCGAGCACGGCCTGCCGGTCAAGATGCGCTTGGTCTCCTACGCCTTCGCGGGCGTCGAGCCGGAGGTCATGGGCTACGGCCCGATCCCGGCCACCGAGAAGGCCCTCGCCAAGGCGGGCCTGTCCATCGAGGACATCAACCTCTTCGAGATCAACGAGGCCTTCGCCGTCCAGGTCCTGGCCTTCCTCGACCACTACGGCATCGCGGACGACGACGAGCGCGTCAACCAGTACGGCGGTGCCATCGCCTTCGGCCACCCGCTGGCCTCCTCCGGCGTCCGCCTGATGACGCAGCTGGCCCGCCAGTTCGAGGAGCAGCCGCACGTCCGCTACGGCCTGACCACCATGTGCGTCGGCTTCGGCATGGGCGCGACGGTCATCTGGGAGAACCCGCACTTCGACGGAGGCAACAAGTGAGCACCACCGCTGAGCTCCTGAAGGGGGCGGCCGAGCTGTTCCCGGACGAGGTCGTGACCCAGGCGCACGTCCGCCACTTCGACCTGCCGTTCGGCGCCGGGCGGTTCGCCCTGATCACGCTGGACAACGGCCTGGACCACACCAAGCCGACCACCTTCGGCCCGCAATCGCTGGCGAACCTGAACGCCGCCATCGACCAGGTCGAGAAGGAGGCCGCGGACGGCGACATCGTCGGCGTCGGCATCACCGGCAAGCCGTTCATCTTCGCCGTCGGCGCCGACCTCAAGGGCGTCGAGCTGCTCAAGGAGTGGGACCACGCCTACGCCATCGGCAAGGGCGGCCACGACGTCTTCAAGCGGCTCGCGGGCCTCGCCGTGCCGACGTTCGCGTACTACAACGGCGCCGCGATGGGCGGCGGCGTCGAGGTCGGCCTGCACTGCACCTACCGCACGGTGTCCGCGGCCCTCCCGGCGTTCTCCCTGCCCGAGGTCTTCCTCGGCCTGGTCCCCGGCTGGGGCGGCTGCACGCTGCTGCCGAACCTGATCGGCGCCGACAAGGCCGTCTCGGTGATCATCGAGAACAGCCTCAACCAGAACAAGCAGCTCAAGGGCAAGCAGGTCTACGAACTCGGCATCGCCGACGCGCTCTTCGAGGGCGCCGACTTCCTGGAGCAGTCGCTCATCTGGACGGCGTCCGTCCTCAAGGGCGACATCGAGATCGAGCGCCCGGTGATCGACCGCGGTGACGCCTGGGACCAGGCCGTCGAGCGCGGCCGTGCCTTCGCCGACGGCAAGGTGCACGGCGCCGCCCCGGCCGCCTACCGCGCCCTGGACATCATCGCCGCCGCCAAGAACGGCGACCTCCAGCAGGGCTACGACGCCGAGGACAAGGCGCTCGCCGACCTGATCATGGGTGGTGAACTGCGCGCCGGTATCTACGCGTTCAACCTGGTGCAGAAGCGCGGCAAGCGCCCGGCGGGCGCCCCGGACAAGAACCTGGCGCGTCCGGTCACCAAGGTCGGCGTCGTCGGCGCCGGTCTGATGGCCTCTCAGCTGGCGCTGCTCTTCCTGCGTCGTCTGGAGGTGCCGGTCGTGCTGACCGACATCGACCAGGAGCGCATCGACAAGGGTGTGGGCTACGTCCACGCCGAGATCGACAAGCTGCTCGGCAAGGGCCGCATCAACCAGGACAAGGCCAACCGCCTGAAGGCCCTGGTGACCGGTGTCCTGGACAAGGCCGAGGGCTTCGCGGACGCGGACTTCGTCATCGAGGCCGTGTTCGAGGAGATGGGCGTCAAGCAGCAGGTGTTCGCGGAGGTCGAGGCGGTCGCCCCGGCGCACGCGATCCTCGCGACGAACACCTCGTCCCTCTCCGTGTCGGAGATGGCGTCGAAGCTGAAGAACCCCGAGCGGGTCGTCGGCTTCCACTTCTTCAACCCGGTCGCGGTGCTGCCGCTGCTGGAGATCGTCCGCGGCGAGAAGACGGACGACGCCTCGCTGGCGACCGCCTTCGCGGTGGCCAAGAAGCTGAAGAAGACGGCGGTGCTGGTGAAGGACGCCCCGGCGTTCGTCGTGAACCGCATCCTGACCCGCTTCATGGGCGAGATCCAGAACGTCATCGACGAGGGCACGCCGGTGGACGTGGCGGAGAAGGCGGTCGAGCCGCTGGGTCTGCCGATGTCGCCGCTGGTGCTGCTGGAGCTGGTCGGCCCGGCGATCGGGCTGCACGTCTCCGAGACGCTCAACAAGGCGTTCCCGGACCGCTTCACGGTCTCCCCGAACCTCAAGGCGGTCGTCGAGGCGGGCAAGCGCGGCTTCTACGTCTACGACAGCGGCAAGCCCGAGCTGGACCCGGAGGTCGCCGCGCTGCTGAAGCAGGGCGACAGCGTCCTGACCGAGGAGCAGGTACGGGCGCGCGTGCTGGACGCGGTGGCGCAGGAGATCGGGCTGATGCTCGACGAGGGCGTCGTCGCCGAGGCGCAGGACATCGACCTGTGCCTGATCACCGGCGCCGGCTGGCCGTTCCACCTGGGCGGCATCACGCCGTACCTGGACCGCGAGGGCGTCTCCGAGCGGGTGAACGGGAAGCGGTTCCTTCAGGCTGGGGTCGCGAGCGTCCCGGCGTAACCGCTTGATGCGACAGAGGGCCTCCGCCGTGGCGGGGGCCCTCTTTTCATCGTCCTCGGCTTCTCAGACGCGCATCGACGGAGCCAGTGACAGGCCCGGTTCGCCGGTCTGGCGGGACACGTGCAGGGCGCCGTCGTGGCCCAGCGTCGCCAGGACCACCCGGCCGTGGCCGTCGAGCGCCAACGCCGGGGCGCCGACGCAATGTTGGCCGGTCGGGGACCACCGCACGCCGGCCTGCTCGTTCTCCGTGCCGTACGCGGCGAGCATGACGTGCGCGTCGAGGTCGCGGTGGGCCAGTACGGTGCAGTCGTAGCCGTCGAGGACCGCGCGCAGCGCCGTCACCGGGTCCCCGGCCGGCGCACCGCCGAGGGGGATCGGAGAGCCGCCGGGGCGGTGGGCGAGGAGCCCGCCGTCCTGTGGGTCGGCCCAGAAGTACGTCGCCCGGTCCGGGCCCGTCTCCAGCACCGTCGCCGTGCCCGGCGCCACCCGCAGCGGGATGTTCGGCTCCCGCCCGAAGTCGCCGTCGGCCTGGGACTGGCGCCACCACATGACGTTCTGCTCACCGCCCGCGAGCAGTTCGATGCGCCCGGAGGCATGCGCGACCGCGGCGAGCCCGTCCCGCACGCGGTTGCCATTGAGGTCGCGCCACGCCTCCCACTTCCCCGTGGGCGACTCCCGGCGCAGCATCACTCCGCCTCCGGCGTTGCGCGCGAAGACGTACACCCGGCCCGAGGCGCTGACCGCGGCCACGGGCACGCCGAAGCGGGCCGCCTTCTCGGGGTCCTGGTGCGGGTTGCCCAGCGACCGCCACTCGGTGACCGGCCTGCCGCTCTGGTACTGGATGGCGTGCACGACGTCGACGACGGGCGGCCCGTCGCCCTTGCGGACCTCGCGCCGCCCGAGGAAGTGCACGTAGCCGTCGGCGCCCTGAGCGACCGACAGATGGGTGAGGCCGGGTATCGGGAAGAAGTCGGGGCCGGTCCAGGCCGGGCCGCCCGGCCGCAGCTCGGTCCAGCGCAGCAGCCCCGCGTCGGTGCGGGCGTAGGCGGTCAGCCGGCCGTCCTTGCCGAGGACGAGCCACCGGCCGGACGGGGTGTACTGGGCCGCGTGGCGTGGGGTGCCCGCCTGCCTCGCCGCCGACGCCTCCTCGGTGCCGACGACCGCTCTCGTTCTCCCTCGGACGGCGAGGCGCCCGGATCCCGTCCGCATGACGTGACCTGCCCTTTCCCTGACCCTCGACACGGCTGACCTGCCCATCCCGAACCTGTGTACGGGACGCCGAGCTGGCCCATCATAGGATGAGCGTTCGGTGAACAGAGCATGGCGGCAACATGTACGCCCATCCCCTGGACGTCAGACCACCTGCCACGCCGCCAACGCCAGCCCCGGCTCCTCCTTCTGCCGGGCCAGGCGCAGTTCGCCGTCCGCCGTGGACGTCGCGGCGACGACGCGGCCCTCGGCGTCCTCCGCCAGCGCGACCCGCGAGCCCACCGGCAACTGGGGCCCGGACTCGGTCCACCACAGGCCCGCCGACTCCTGCTCGGTGGGATACGCCGCGAAGGCCACCCGCCCGGAGGACGAACGCTGGGCGAGCAGGGTGCAGTCGTGGCCCTCCAGCACACAGCGCAGGACCGCCACCGGCCCCGGCCCGGCCGCGGCGATCAGCGCGATCGGGTCACCGTCGGGACGCCAGGCGTACAGCGTGCCCTCGGGGTCCGTGAAGTACAGCGTCGTGTACTCCTTCGAGGTGGGCAGCGCGCTCAGCGAACCCGGCGCCACCCGCACCGGCAGCGGATCGGCGGCGACCGGGCGCGCGCCCGGCTCCTGCTGGTGCCAGCGCAGGATGCCGTCGGGGTTGGTGGCGTAGGCCTCGACCCGGCCCGACTCGCCCGTGACGGCGACGAGTTCCTCGTCGACCCGGGAGCCCTTCAGGTCGTGCCAGCCGTTCCAGCCGCCGCGCTCCTTCTGGTTGATGGTCTGCACGCCCTTGCCGCGATTGCGTACGAAGACGTAGGCGCGCCCCTCTGCGTCCACGGCCACGGCGGGCATCCCGGTCCGCTCGCCCTTCTTGTTGGGGTGGCCGATCGGCAGCCAATCCAGCGGGGCGAGGTGCGGGCGGAAGTGCGTGGAGTGCACCAGGCCCGCCTCACCGCCCGGAGTGGGCCGCCAGGCGACGAGGTGCGCGTAACTGTCGGCTCCCTGGCCGACCGCGAGGCCGGGCAACAGCCGCTGTTCGCCGCCCATCCTGCGGGACGGCAGCCACGCGCCGCCCGGATGGCGCTCGGCCCGGCAATGGACGGCCTCGCCGCTGAGGGCGTAGGCACTGAGCCGTCCGTCTCGGCCTCGTATCAGCCAGTCGCCGTTCACCGCAGGGACCATTGACACGCTCCTACTTTAATCGGGCATCCCCCGGGTTCCCCTCGGTGGCTCGTGCGACCCTGGGTGACATGACTGCCCCGCTCCTGGTCATCGTGGACGCCGCCAACGTGGTCGGCTCGGTACCCGACGGCTGGTGGCGCGACCGGCACGGCGCGGCCGAACGCCTGCGCGACCGGCTGGCGGCGGACGGCCTGCCCGGTCACGCGGGGCCGGTGGACATCGTCCTGGTGGTGGAGGGCGCGGCCCGCGGGGTGGAGTCCGTGCCGGGCGTACGGGTCGACGCGGCGTCCGGCAGCGGCGACGACCGCATGGTCGAGCTGGTCACCGAGGCCGGCGACCGCCCCTGCCTGGTCGTCACCGCCGACCGCGAACTCAGGCGCCGGGTGACGGAACTGGGCGCGGAGGTGGCGGGACCACGGACGGT
This sequence comes from Streptomyces spinoverrucosus, assembly GCF_006539505.1. GTDB lineage: Bacteria > Actinomycetota > Actinomycetes > Streptomycetales > Streptomycetaceae > Streptomyces > Streptomyces spinoverrucosus. Next base: position 160,541 of record NZ_BJND01000008.1, on the reverse strand, counting down.
GCACCGCTAGGGCCGGTCCGCACTCCCGGCCGTTCGGGCATACAGCACCGCCCCGTCCACCTCCCCCACCTCCTCGTACCCCGCCACCAGCACCTTCCTGAGGCTCGGCACCCGCTGCGGTGCGTACGGCTTGCCGCGGGAGTCGTCCACGATCAGGGCCGGGGCATGCGCGGCGAGTTCCGCGCGGAACGTCGGCCAGGCGCCCTCGACGGCGTGCTTCTCGCCGACCTGTGGGCCGTCGCGGCCGCCGCTGTAGTTGGTGAGGAGACCGGCGGTGAGGTAGCGGCTGGCGGGGGCGCGGTCGGCGAGCCAGTACGTCTCCGGGTGCATGCCCCAGACCAGGACGCGGTCGCCGGGATCGGTGCGGCGGGCGGTGGCCTCCGCGAGGCGCTGGGCGTGGGCGAGTTCGGGGCGTGGGGCGAACAGGCCCCAGGCGAGGAAGAGGCCGCAGCAGCAGGCCGAGGTGACGACGGCGGTCACCAGGCGGTCGCGGGGCAGGATCTGCAGGGCGGCGGTCGCCAACAGGGCGAGCGGCGGCAGGAGTTGCAGGTAGTAATGGCCGAAGAAGTGGAACCCGGCCAGCACCGCCCCGGCCGACGCGGCCAGCCACAGCCACAGCTCCCCCGCCCCGGTGCGGGCCACGCGCAGCACCCGGACCACCGGCGGCAGCAGCCCCACGCATCCGACGCCCAGGATCGCGGTGTTGGCCAGTGCCCGGGCCAGGACGTGCAGTTCGGAGCCGGTGAAGGAGGCGTACGCCCGCGATCCGGTCACCGTCCAGAACAGGAAGCCCGCCGGATCGGTGACCAGGGCCGCGCACAGCACCGGTACGGCGAACCCGGCCGCGAGCCACAGCAGCCCACCCCGCGCACCGCCGCCGGTACGGACGTACAGCCAGATCACCGGCAGCAGTACGGCCGCCCCGGTCTGCTTGGCGAGGAAGGCCCCGGCGACGGCCGCGCCCGCCGCGCCCCAGCGGCGCCGGTCCGCGCACCACATCGCGGCGGCCGTGCACGGCAGTATGAACACCTCGAATCCGGCGGCCTGCGCGTCCTCGGGGTTGAGCCCGACGGAGACCAGCAGGTACAGCACCCCGGCGGTACGACCCGCGCCATCGCCCCATCGCCGCCGCGCGAGTGACGCCAGCAGGACGGCCGTGAGCAGCTGTGCGAGCACCGCCAGCGCCCGCACCGGGGCGAGCGACTCGGACCCGGCCAGCGCGAAGGCCGCCTCGTACAGCCACGGCACCAGCGGCGGCTTGCGGTCCACGACCGTCTCGTACAGCTCTCCACCGTGCGCCAGCATCCGTGCCTGTACGGCGAGATAGCCCTCGTCGGGGTTCCACAGCGGTCGTGCGAAGGAGGGCGCGCGGGTGAGGCAGGCCAGCGCGGCCAGCAGGGGCAGCAGCCCGGTCCAGTAGCGGTGCGCCACCCGCGGTGCGGCTACGGAGCGTGGCAGGGCGAGGGGCTCGGCGCGCATGGGCCGTACGCTATCCGGCCTCGTATGTCCCACTGAAGCAGGACATACGAGGCCGGGTGATCAGAACGGGATGCTCACCCTTCGTTGCCGCGTTCGGGTTTCATGACCTCCTCGACCGTGGTTTCCTCGTGGCGGCCGAGGCGGCTGTGGGAGCGGCCGTAGAGGAAGTAGACGACGAACCCGGCCGCCATCCAGATGGCGAAGCGGACCCAGGTCTCGGCGGGCAGGTTCAGCATCAGCCACAGCGAGGCCAGCACGGACACGATCGGCAGCACGGGCACCCAGGGGGTGCGGAAGGCGCGGTGCAGGTCGGGGCGGGTCTTGCGGAGGATGATCACGCTGATCGCGACTACGACGAAGGCGAACAGCGTGCCGATGTTCACCAGTGCGGCGAGTTCTTGCAGGGGCGTGAAGCCCGCGAGGACCGCGATGAGCACGCCGAGCAGGATGGTCGGCCGGTGCGGGGTCCTGAACCGCGGGTGGACGCGGGAGAAGAAGCGGGGCAGCAGTCCGTCACGGCTCATCGCGAAGAAGACGCGGGTCTGGCCGAGGAGCAGGATCATGCAGACCGTGGTCAGGCCCACCGCCGCGCCGAAGCTGATGAAGCCCGCGTACCAGGGGTGCCCGGTGGCCTTGAACGCGTCGGCGAGCGGGGCGTCCACGGACAGCTGGCTGTAGTGCTGCATACCGGTGACGACGATCGACACCGCCACGTACAGGACGGTGCAGATGAACAGGGAGCCGAGGATGCCGCGGGGCATGTCGCGCTGCGGGTTCTTGGTCTCCTCGGCGGCGGTGGCCACGATGTCGAAGCCGATGAAGGCGAAGAACACCACGGAGGCGGCGGTGAAGATGCCCATCACGCCGAAGTTGGAGGGCGCCCAGCCGAACATCAGCTGGATGAGCGGCGCGTCCAGGTTCTGCCCGGCCTCCACGGGCACCGGCTCGGGGATGAACGGGTCGTAGTTGCTGCCGGTGATGAAGAAGGCGCCCGCGATGATCACGACGAGGACGACGGTCACCTTGATGGCGACGACGACGGAGGTGACCCGCGCGGAGAGCTTCATGCCGACCACGAGGATGGCGGTGAGCACCAGCACCAGGGCGGCGGCGAGGATGTCGAAGCCGAAGCCGTCGGCGCCCTCCCGGGTGCCGAGCGCCTCGGGCAGCTGCCAGCCCGCGTTGTCCATCAGCGACGCGATGTACCCCGACCAGCCGACGGCGACCACCGCCGTACCGAGCGCGAACTCCAGGACCAGGTCCCAGCCGATGATCCAGGCGGGCAGTTCGCCCAGGGAGGCGTACGAGAAGGTGTACGCGGAGCCGGCCACCGGGACGGTGGAGGCGAACTCGGCGTAGCAGAGCGCGGCAAGGGCGCAGACGACGCCGGCCGCGACGAAGGCCAGCGCGACGGCGGGTCCGGCGTTGTTCCTCGCGACGGCGCCGGTGAGGACGAAGATGCCGGTGCCGATGATCACACCGACGCCGAAGACCGTCAGGTCCAGGGCGGACAGGGATTTCTTGAGCGCGTGCTCTGGCTCCTCGGTATCGAGGATGGACTGCTCGACCTTCTTCGTCCGGAAAAGGGTGCTGCTCACGGCGTACCTCCCACGCTTGTCGTCCTCGACATGATCGAGAGGGGGCTTAATGCGTATGCCCCGACGCGAGCCGTCTCACGCGAATGGGCCGGTTTCACCACTCTTGGCAGTGGTGAAACCGGCCCATTCAGAGGCTTTCGGTGCTGCGTGGGAGTCAGTCCCGCGCGGCCTCGATCTCGTCGGCGGCGGCCCGCTCGTAGCGCCCGTCGAGCCGCGAGACCAGGCCGGTGACCTGGCGGGCGATGTCCGGGGCGGTCAGCCCGATCTCCGCCATGACCTCGGCGCGGGAGGCGTGGTCGAGGAAGCGCGGCGGGATGCCGAAGTCGCGCAGCGGTACGTCGACGCCCGCGTCCCGCAGGGCCTGGGCGATGGTCGAGCCGACACCGCCGACGCGGGAGTTGTCCTCGACGGTGACGACCACGCGGTGCCGCTCGGCGAGCGGGGCCATGGCCTCGTCGACGGGCTTGACCCAGCGCGGGTCGACGACGGTGGTGGAGATGCCCTGCTTGTCGAGGAGGGAGGCGATCTCCAGGCACATCGGCGCGAGGGCGCCCACCGAGACGAGCAGCACGTCCGGGGTGGTGGTGCCGGGCTCGCGCAGTACGTCCATGCCGCCGATACGGCCCACGGCGGGTACGGCGGGGCCGACGGCGCCCTTGGAGAAGCGCACCACGGTCGGCGCGTCGTCGACGTCGACGGCCTCGCGCAGCTGGGCGCGCACCTGCTCGGCGTCGCGCGGGGCGGCGAGCCTGAGGCCCGGGACGACCTGGAGGATCGACATGTCCCACATGCCGTTGTGGGAGGCGCCGTCGGTGCCGGTGATGCCCGCCCGGTCCAGCACGAAGGTCACGCCGCACTTGTGCAGGGCGACGTCCATCAGGACCTGGTCGAAGGCGCGGTTGAGGAAGGTGGCGTACACGGCGAAGACGGGGTGCAGTCCGCCGGTGGCCAGGCCCGCCGCGGAGACGGCGCCGTGCTGCTCGGCGATGCCGACGTCGTACACCCGCTCGGGGAAGATCTTCGCGAACCGGTCGAGGCCGACCGGCTGGAGCATCGCGGCCGTGATGGCGACGATGTCCTCGCGCTCCTTGCCGAGCTTGACCATCTCGTCGCCGAAGACGGAGGTCCAGTCGGCGCCGGAGGAGGCGATCGGCAGGCCCGTGTCGGGGTGGATCTTGCCGACGGCGTGGAAGCGGTCGGCCTCGTCCTGGAGGGCGGGCTGGTAGCCGCGGCCCTTCTCGGTGAGGCAGTGCACGATCACGGGGCCGCCGAACCGCTTGGCGCGGGCCAGCGCGGACTCCAGCGCCTCGATGTCGTGGCCGTCGATCGGGCCGACGTACTTCAGGCCGAGGTCCTCGAACATGCCCTGCGGCGCGATGAAGTCCTTCAGCCCCTTCTTGGCGCCGTGCAGGGTGTCGTAGAGCGGCCGGCCGACGACCGGGGTGCGCTCCAGCACCTCCTTGGTGCGGGCGAGGAACCGCTCGTAGCCGTCGGTCGTCCGAAGCGTCGCGAGGTGGTTGGCGAGACCGCCGATGGTCGGCGCGTACGACCGCTCGTTGTCGTTGACGACGATGACGAGGGGGCGGTCCTTGGCGTCGGCGATGTTGTTCAGCGCCTCCCAGGCCATACCGCCGGTGAGCGCGCCGTCACCGATCACGGCGACCACGTGGTCGTCGCGTTTGCGCAGCTGGTTGGCTTTCGCCAGGCCGTCGGCCCAGCCGAGGACCGTGGAGGCGTGGCTGTTCTCGATGACGTCGTGCTCGGACTCGGCCTGCGAGGGGTAGCCGGACAGGCCGCCCTTCATCTTCAGCCGGGAGAAGTCCTGCCGGCCCGTGAGCAGCTTGTGGACGTAGGCCTGGTGGCCGGTGTCCCACAGCACCTTGTCCTTCGGCGAGTCGAATACCCGGTGCAGGGCGATGGTCAGCTCCACCACGCCGAGGTTGGGGCCGAGGTGGCCGCCGGTCTTGGAGACGGCCTCGACAAGGAAGGTCCGGATCTCCTCCGCCAGCTGGTCCAGCTCCTCCAGGCTGAGCCGGTCCAGATCGCGCGGTCCCCTGATGCGGGTCAGCAGCGGCACCCGTGCCTCCTTGCAGTAGAGCTGTTCGAGCTGTTACCGGGCTCGACGAGTCTAATGTTCCGCCAACGTACGACACGACGGTGCCCGGCACCCATGAGGCACCGGGCACGGTCAGGGCGGTGCGACTATGCGCGACCGGCCGTCTTCTGCGTCTTGCGGGTGATCGAGTCAATCACCACCGTGGTCAACAGCACACCCGCGGTGATCATGTACTTCACCGGCTCGGCGATGGACTCCAGCTGCAACCCGTACTGGATGGAAACGATCACCAGCACACCGAGCAGCGCGTTCCACGTACGCCCCCGCCCACCGAACAGCGACGTACCACCGATCACCGCCGCCGCGATCGCGTTCATCAGCAGGTCACCGGTACCCGCACTCTGGTTCGCGGACGCGATCTTCGACGCCAGGAACAGACCACCGATCGCCGCGAACCCACCGGAGATCGCGAACACGGAGATCCGTACCGCCGTGACGTTGATACCCGCACGCCGCGACGCCTCGACACTGCCACCGAGCGCGAAGACCTTACGGCCGTACGAGGTCCGGCGCAGCAGGAAGTCCGTGCCCACCAGGAACACCAGGAAGATCACGGTCGCCAGCGGCAGACCCTTGTACTGGTTGTACATGAACGCCGCGGCGAAGGAGACCACCGCCAGCAGCCCCGTCCGCAGGAGCGTGTCGCTCAGCGGCCGCGACGGGACGCCCGCCGCCTCACGGCGCCGGTTGCCGAGGAACGAGGTGATGAAGAAGATCGCGGTCACCACGGCCGCCAGACCGTACGCGGCGGCGATGTCCGTGAAGAAGTACGTCGTCAGCTTGCCGATGAGGCCGTCGCTGTCGAGGTTGATCGTGCCGTTCTCGCCCAGCGTCTGGAGCATGAAGCCCAGCCAGAAGAGCAGACCGGCCAGCGTGACGGCGAACGCCGGAGCGCCGAGCACCGCGAAGAAGAAGCCGTGCGCCGCGCCGATGACGACACCCGCGCCGATCGCGAACAGCACCGCCAGCCACTCGGGCCAGCCCTGGTTCACCGCGAGCACGGCCGCGATGGCGCTGGACGCGCCGCTGACGGAGCCGACGGACAGGTCGATCTCGCCGAGCAGCAGTACGAAGACGATGCCGACCGAGATCATGCCCGTGCCGACCATCGTGACGGTGATGTCGCTGATGTTCTGCGCGGACAGGAACGCGGAGTTCAGGCTCTGGAAGACGACGCAGATGACGATCAGGCCGACGACGACCGGGATGGAGCCCAGCTCACCCGCCTTCATCTTGCGCTTGAACTCACCGAGGTAGCCGGCGAGGCCCTGCTCGCGCACCAGCAGCCGGGGGTCGACCGCGGTCACCGCGGCGGCCGCCGCCTCGGGGTTCTCCACGGCGTGTGCGTCCGCCGCGGGCGTGGAGGTCTTGTCGATGCTCACTTGGAAACCTCCCCGTTCGTGCGCGCCGCACGGCGGGTCACGGCGTTTTCGGTGGCGCCGGTGATGGCGGAGATGATCTCCTCCTGCGAGGTCGTCTTGACCTCGAAGACGCCGTTGTTGCGGCCGAGGCGCAGTACCGCCACCTTGTCGGCGACGGCCTTGACGTCGGCCATGTTGTGGCTGATGAGAATGACCGCGTGGTCGCGCTCGCGCAGCCGCTCCACCAGGTCGAGGACCTGGGCGGTCTGCTCGACACCGAGGGCGGCGGTCGGCTCGTCGAGGATGACGAGCCTGGGCTCGCCGAGCATCGAGCGCGCGATGGCCACGGTCTGGCGCTGACCGCCGGAGAGCGAGGCGATCGGGATGCGCACGCTGGGGATGCGGATCGACAGCGTCTTCAGCAGCTCGCGCGAGCGGCGCTCCATCTCGACCTCGTCCAGGACGCCCCACTTCCTCAGCTCACGGCCGAGGAAGAGGTTGCCGACGACGTCGATGTTGTCGCACAGCGCGAGGTCCTGGTAGACGGTCGCGATGCCCAGGGCCTGGGCGTCGTGCGGCCTGTTGATCGAAACGGCCTTGCCTTCCCATTCGATGACGCCCTCATCGATGGGGTGCACGCCGGCGATCGTCTTGACCAGCGTGGATTTTCCGGCGCCGTTGTCGCCGACCAGGGCGACCACCTCACCGGCGTGGACCTCAAGCTCTACGTCGGTGAGCGCCTGAACGGCACCGAACCGCTTGGAGACCCCGCGCAACGCCAGCACGGGCGTAGCGGACACGTGAACCATCTCCTTCGCCGCCTGACCCGGCGGGAGGTTGTGCAGAAAGAAAGACTGGGGGGATGTTCCGTCCGGCGCCCCGGGTCGAGCTTGCGGGGCTGTGTGTGACGCCGGGGCGCCGGAGGAGCCTTAAGATACGGCCGTCCTGTACCGGAACTCAGCCGCCGATGAACTCAGCCGTCGATGCCGAGCTTGTCGCAGGCCGACTTGTAGTTGCCGGCGCAGATCTCGTCGGCGGTGTAGATGCCGTCCTTGATCACGGTGTCGTTGATGTTGTCCTTGGTCAGGGAGACCACCGGGACCAGGACCGACGGGACGTCATTGGCGCTGCCGCTGGAGACCTTGTCCTTGGCGATGGAGTCCAGGCTCTCGCCCTTGGCCAGCGCGACCGCCATCTCGGCGGCGACCTCGGCCTCCTGCGGGTAGGACTTGTAGACGCTCATGTACTGCTGGTCGGTGATGATGCGCTGCACGGCGGCGAGCTCGGCGTCCTGGCCGGTGACCGGGATGTCGGCGATGCCGGCGGCCTTCAGGGCGGTGATGATGCCGCCCGCCATGCCGTCGTTGGCGGAGTACACACCGGCGATCTTGTCCTTGCCGAGCGCCGTGATCGCCGCCTCCATGTTGGCGTTGGCGTTGTCCGGCGACCACTCCTTGGTGTCGAACTCGCGGCCGATCTTCACCTTGCCGTCGAGGACGGAGTGCGCGCCCTTCTTGAACTGGGCGGCGTTCGGGTCGGTGACCGAGCCGTTCATCATGACGATCTGGCTGTCCTTGGCCTTGTCGCCCAGGGCCTTCAGCAGGGCCTCACCCTGGGTCCGGCCGACCTCCTCGTTGTCGAACGAGGTGTAGGCGCTGATCGGGCCCTCGGCCAGGCGGTCGTAGGCGACGACCTTGATGCCGGCGTCCGCGGCCTTCTGCACGGAGTTCTTGATCGCCTTGGCGTCCACGGCGTCCAGGATCAGCACGTCCACCTTGTTGGTGATCATCGTGTCGACCTGCTGCGCCTGGAGGTTGGCGTCCTGGCGGGCGTTGTTGTACTGGATCTCCGCCTTGTTGTTCGTCAGCTCCTTGATCTTCTTCTCGATCAGCGGCCGGTCGAACTTCTCGTAGCGCGCGGTCTTGTTCTCCGGAAGGAGGAGGCCGACCTTGATGTTGTCGCCCTTGGCGGCGGCGGAGCCGGTGGCGTCGGTGTCGCCGCCCGCTTCCTCAGCGCTGCCACAGGCGGCGAGCGAGACAGCCATCGCACCGGCGGCGATGGCAACGGCGGCACGACGCATACGCGTGTTCAACTTCATAACCTCCCTGACGAGGCCGCGTCGTTGCGGCCGAGGTGGCTGGAAGTCAACTCGGCCACACGTGCGACGTCAAGAAGTAAATCCTTAACGGGTTGGCAACGGTGCCATCCGTTCTCTAAGTGAAGGCAGGTGCGGCAACGGGAAGCTTGCCGGCGGCACTGCCGTCCAAAAGTGTCGAATCGCCCATCTCGCTGAGGGCGAGGGCGAGCGCTCCGAGCACCTCCGCACGGCCGCCAAGTGCCCCTGGGAGAATGGACAGTTGGCGCGCGGCGCTGGGGATGGCGTAGCGGCCGACGGACTCCCTGATCGGCCCGAGCACCAGCTCTCCGGCCTCGGCGAGATCACCGCCCAGGACCACTCGGCTCGGGTTCAGCAGATTGCACAGGTTGGCCACTCCGCTGCCGATGTGGCGGCCGACGTCGGCGATCACCCGACGGCAGCCCGGGTCACCGTCCCGCGCCAGCCGTACGACGCCCTCCATGGTCAGGTCGTTGCCGTGGCTGGGCTGGAGCAGCGGAAGCACATAGCGGGCGGCCGCGAAGGTCTCAAGGCAGCCCCGGTTCCCGCAGCGGCAGACGGGGCCGGACTCGTCGAGTGTAATATGTCCGATTTCTCCGGCGGTGCCGCCGGGACCTCGGTAGATCTTCCCGTCGATCACCAGCCCGGCGCCGACACCGCTGGCGACCTTGATGTACGCCAGGTCCCGCACGCCCTTGCCGCTGCCCCACACCAGCTCGCCCAAGGCGCCCAGGTTGGCGTCGTTGTCCACGTGCACCGGTACGCCGAGCCGCCCCCGCAGCTCCTCGGCGGGCCGGGCGCCGGTCCAGCCGGGCAGGATGGCGGTCGAGCCCAGCGTCCCGGACTCCACGTCGATCGGCCCGGGGACGCCGAGGCCCACCCCGGCGATCTTGGCCCGATCCACCCCGGTCGCCGCGATCAGCCGGTTGACCAGCTCTTCGGCCCGGTCGAAGCCCTGCGCGGCGGAGGCGTCGACGTCCAGCGGCTCGGACTCCTCGGCGAGCACCTGGTGGGCCAGATTCCCGACCGCGACGCGCAGGTGGGTGTGCCCGAAGTCGACGCCGATGACAATGCCGGCGTCGCCGCTGAGCGAGACGCTGCGGGCCCGGCGGCCACCCGCCGATGTGGGCGTGACCTCGACCGTTCCGCCGTCCTTGAGCTCGCGGACGATGTTGGAGACCGTCGCCGCGGACAGACCGGTCGTCCTTGCGATCTCCGCCTGCGTGAGGGATCCGGCCAGCCGTACGGCTCGGACCACCCGCTCCAGGTTGGCTCGGTGCAGCGACGACTGCGACCCCGGAGTCTCCACGACGACCTCCTGCGCGCGGGACCGCTTCAATGAGGCCCCGTCTATGTCCAACTAGTGAACTCTAAGCTGAGCCGTACGGGGTGCCTCCCGTCAAGAGGTTGAACAGTTTCGGGACCGCGCGCACAGCACGCACACCGCTCCCGGAGGGGGAAGCGGTGTGCGTGCGATCGATTACGGAGTGCTACTGCCGTTACTTCAGCGCCCCCGCCGTCAGCCCCTGCACCACCTGGCGCTGGAAGACGATGTAGGCCGCCAGCACCGGCAGCATCGCCATCACCAGACCGGCGAAGAGGCCGGACCAGTCGCCCTTGTACCCCTGGCTGACGGCCAGCTGAACCAGGCCCTGGGTGAGGACGCGCTTGTCGGGGTCGGTGTTGAGGACCGTGGGGAGCATGTACTGGTTCCACTGGCCCAGGAAGTTGAAGATACCGACGCTGACCAGGCCGGGCTTGGCCATGGGGAGCATGATCTGGAAGAACGTCCGGGTGTGGGAGGCGCCGTCGACGAAGGCCGCCTCCGCCACCGACGTCGGCAGCGTGCGGAAGAACGCCGTCAGGAAGAACACCGTGAACGGGAGTGAGTACGCGATGTAGACCAGGATCAGGCCGTGGATCGTGTTCAGCAGGCCCATGTTGTTCACGACGTAGAACAGCGGGACCAGCGCGAGCATGATCGGGAAACTCATGCCGCCGATGAACAGGTAGTAGATGAGGCGGTTGCCGGGGAACTCGAAGCGGGCGAGGACGTACGCCGCCATCGAGCCCAGCACCAGCGTGCCGACCAGTGAACCCCCCACCACCAGGACGGTGTTGAGGAAGTAGTCGCTCATGTTGGCCTCGGTCCACGCCCGCGACCAGTTCGAGAAGTGCAGGGTGTCCGGCAGCGACCAGGGCGAGCCGAAGATGGAGCGGTCGTCCTTGAAGGACGTCATCACCGCCCACAGCAGCGGCATGACGACCATGAACGCCCAGATGACGAGAACGCCGTGCGAGAAGACGTTGAGGACGGCGCCCTCTTTCTTGTCGCGGGAGGGCACTTCGGACGGCAGGCCGGTCTTGGTGACGGGCATACCGGACTCGGCCGGTACGGGAGCGGTGGTCTCGGTCGTCTTCATCTGTCAGAACTCCAGCCGCTCGCGCCGTCCCAGCCGCATGATGATCGCGGCGAAGGCCAGCGTGACGATGAGCAGGGCCACGCCGATCGTGGTGGCGTAGGCGGCCTGCCCGTCACGGAACGCTTTCTGGTACACGTACAGGACCATCACCGTGGTCGAGTAGTCGGGACCGCCGGGCCCGGTCGTCATGATGTGTACGACCGCGAACGACTCGGCGCCCAGGGCGAGGATGCCCATGTAGACCCAGCCGGACTGCACGGTGTCCCACAGCAGCGGCAGGGTGACGCGGAAGAACGTGGCGGCACGGCCGGCGCCGTCGAGCAGTGCGGCCTCGTACAGCTCCGCCGGAATGGAGGCCATCCCGGCGGAGAACAGGACCACGAAGAACCCGACCGTGGACCAGACGATCACCGCCATCACGGCCCACAGGGCGAGGTTCGGGTCGCCCAGCCACAGCGGCTGGACGCTGTCGAGCCCGATCCCGCGCAGGATCGAGTTGATCGCGCCGCTGTCCGGGTTGTACGCGAAGGCGAACAGCAGCGCGACGATCGCGATCGACAGCACCTGCGGGAAGAAATAGACGATCTTGTAGAACGAGGACCCGCGGACACCGGTGATCGCCGGGCCGCCCTTTCTGCGTCGTCCGCCCACATTGATCATGAAGGCGAGGAACAGCGCGAAACTCAGCGTCACCAGCGGCAGCAGCAACGCGAACAACAGGCTGTGCTGCAACGACTTCCAGAAGATGTCGTCGTCGAGCATCCGCTCGTAGTTGTCGAAACCGACCATCTTGAACTCGGGGCTCAGGCCGGTCCAGTCCGTGAACGAGTAGTAGATGGACTGGATGAACGGCCAGATGACGAAGAGCGCGTACAGCCCCAGGGGCACCGCGAGGAACCCCACGATGAACCGGTACTTGCCGTGCTGCATGTGCTATCGACCCCGATCTGCGCGCGGACGCAGCCGCTGGTGACGGATCCTCACCGGACCTACTGGTGCTTGTAGTGCTTGATCGACGAGTCCTTGGCGGTTTCGTCGGCGAAGCCCTGGATCTTGTTGATGGCCTCGGCCGGGGTGAGACGCCCGGCCATCATCTCGCCGAGACAGGAGACGCCGATCTTCTCCTTCTGAAGCTGCACGTACCAGTCCTGCATCCGCGGGTTCACCACGTTCTCGCCGGCCTTGTCCAGCGCCGCGACGCCGGACTTCAGACCCGGGGTCAGGGTGATGCCGTCGGTGCCGCCGTTGTACGCGGTCAGGGACTTGACCTTGCTGGTGAAGTTCTTGGAGCTCGCCTCGCTCAGCATGATGCGCAGCTGCTCCATGCCGCCCGCGGGGTTCTTCGCCTTGGCCGGGACGATGAACGGCTCACCGCCGGAGGCCCAGATCGTGCCGAAGGGCAGCTTGTCGGAGCTGTCGATACCGGTCGGCGCGGAGACCGCGAGGTTGAAGTCGGCCGGGATCACGTTGGCCGACTCGTTCTCCACCCAGGAGCCGTTCGGGATGAACAGCGCCTTGCCCTGGGCCCACGCGGTCTGCGACTGGATGTGGTCCAGGCCGGGGGTGCCCTTGAGGACGTAGCCCTTCTTGTAGAGCTCGTAGTAGGCCTCGAAGCACGCCTTGACCGCCGGGTGCTTCCAGGCGTTCGGCTCCAGGTTGTCGATGGCGTCCAGGACCTCGACACCGCCGACCTTGCCGATCATCGGGTAGAGCGAGAAGGGGAGGTAGTACGGGTACTTGCCCGCGTACGTCCAGCCCGCCATGCCCTTCTTCTTGGCCTTCTCGCAGACCGCGAGCATCTGGTCCCAGGTCTCGGGGTACTGCTCGTCGAGCGAGTCCAGGGCCTTCTGCGAGTACCAGACGCCGTAGACCGTGTAGGCGTAGTACATGATCCAGACCGGGTCGCCGTCCAGCTGGCCCATCTCCACGATGCCGGGGCGCAGCGTGTCGCGGACCTTCTTGTTGGGGTCGTCGTACGACGGGGCGTCCAGCAGCGGAGTGAGGTCCGCGAGCTGGTTCTTGCTGGAGAGGACGCCCATGTCCATCTGCTCGGCACCGGAGTTGTCGATGAGGTCCGGCGGGGTGCCCTGGTTGAAGCGGGGCTGGAGCGTGGACTGGATCTTCTGGGTGGCGGAGAACTTCACGTCCACTTCGGGGAAGTTCTGCTCGTAGATCTTCACGGCGTCCTCGGCGTACTCCTTGCCGAAGCCGCCGTCGAACAGCACGAACTCCATCGGCGCGGTGTCATTGACGCCGAGCGGGTTCTTCGCGGTCTTCTCGCCCTCCTTCGCCTTGTCCCCGTTGTCGCCTCCCCCGCTGCTGGCGCACGCGGACAAAAAGCTCATCGTCGGTACGGAAATCAGGCCGAGCGCGGCAGAACGCTTGATCAGATCGCGGCGGCCTACACCCGCGGAGCCGTTGTTCTCAGGGTTCTGGGCGGAAGTGGATCCCATGCTCAAGTCCTCGCCTTCTCCAGGACTCAGGCGGTGAACCGGATCCTCCCCGGCACCGCGATCGGGTCAAGCTGGGGTCGTGCAGGAAGTGCGGAATCATGCGAAGTGCCGACAGGTATAGTCCACTTCCGGTCGGCGGAGCAAGATCAAATGCAAGGTTGGCCAACGGTCTTTTCCGAGTTGAGACCTCGCGGAAATATGAGCGGCCTGTGGGCGCCTTGCCGGAAAAGTCCGTGGCAAAGGCCCCGAATGCCACAGCCAACACCCTTGACAAGGCCCGGCACTTGAGCCACAACTGGTCCTTGCGCAGCGAAGCTGACAACGTTGTCCGGCGCGCAGGGAGGGTACCCGTTGAAGCAGCAGAGAGCTCGGTACAGATGGGGTCCGGCGGTCGTGACGGCGACCGCCTTTGCTTTGGCCGTGGGCTCGCAGGGCGCGGCGGTCGCCCTGCCCGCCGCACCGACGGCCGCCGACCGGCAGTTCACGTCCTCGTTCGAGACGGGGGAGCCCGCACCGGACTGGCTGAACACCGTCGACACCGCACCGGACGGCAGCAAGCGGGCCGCCGGCGTGGACGGCGGTTACAGCAGCGGCATTCCCGGCAATGTGACCGACCACGTCACCGACGTACGGGCGAACGGCGAGAACAGCGGCGCCGGCGAGGTGAAGGAGAACCTCGTCGACACCGAGCCCACCACCAAGTGGCTGACGTTCACGCCCACGGGCTGGGTCGAGTTCGACCTGGACAAACCGGTGAAACTCGCCCGGTATGCCCTTACTTCGGCCAACGACCACAACGAACGCGACCCGGTGGACTGGACCCTGCAGGGCTCCACCGACGGCAAGGACTGGAAGACGCTCGACAGCCGCGCCGGTGAGGCGTTCTCGGAGCGTTTCCAGACGAAGACGTACGACATCGCGGAAACCGCTGCCGCCGAGTTCCAGCACTATCGGCTGGACGTCACCAAGAACAACGGCGGAACCATTCTTCAGCTGGCGGATGTGCAGTTCTCCACGGGCGGCAGCGACGGCCCGGTACCGCAGGACATGCTGTCGCTGGTCGACCGCGGCCCGAGCGGCTCGCCCACCGCGAAGGCGGGCGCCGGCTTCACCGGCAAGCGGGCGCTGCGGTACGCCGGCCGGCACACCACGGACGGCCGGGCCTACTCGTACAACAAGATCTTTGACGTCGACGTGGCCGTGGGCCGCGACACCGAACTGTCGTACCGGATCTTCCCGTCGATGGCGGACGGGGACCGGGACTACGACGCCACGAACGTCTCCGTCGACCTCGCCTTCACCGACGGCACCCACCTGAGCGACCTCGGGGCGAGCGACCAGCACGGCTTCCGGCTCTCCCCGCGCGGGCAGGGCGAGGCCAAGGTGCTGTACGTCAACCAGTGGAACAATGTCGTCTCACGGATCGGTTCGGTGGCGGCCGGGAAGACCGTCGACCGGATCCTGGTGGCGTACGACTCCCCGGCCGGACCGGCGAAGTTCCGCGGCTGGGTGGACGATGTGTCGCTGGCCGTGAAGGCTCCCGAGAAGCCGAAGGCGCACCTGTCGGACTACGCGGTCACCACGCGCGGCACCAACTCCAGCGGCGGTTTCTCACGCGGCAACAACTTCCCCGCGACCGCCGTGCCGCACGGCTTCAACTTCTGGACGCCGGTGACCAACGCGGGCTCGCTCAGCTGGCTCTACGACTACGCCCGCGCCAACAACGCGGACAACCTGCCCACGATCCAGGCGTTCAGCGCCAGTCATGAGCCGAGCCCCTGGATGGGCGACCGGCAGACCTTCCAGGTGATGCCGTCCGCCGCCACCGGCACCCCGGACATCGGGCGGACGGCGCGGGCCCTGGCCTTCAAGCACGAGAACGAGGTCGCGCGGCCGCACTACTACGGGGTGCGCTTCGAGAACGGTCTGAAGGCCGAGATGACCCCGACGGACCACGCGGCGATGCTCCGGTTCACCTACCCCGGCGACGACGCGAGCGTCCTGTTCGACAACGTGACCGACCAGGCCGGTCTGAGCCTCGACAAGGAGACCGGCGTGGTGACCGGCTACTCGGACGTGAAGTCCGGCCTGTCGACCGGCGCGACCCGGCTGTTCGTCTACGGCACCTTCGACAAGCCGGTGACCGAGGGCTCGTCCAGCGGGGTGAAGGGTTACCTGCGTTTCGACGCGGGCGCCGACCGCACGGTCACGCTGCGCCTGGCGACCTCGCTGATCAGCGTCGACCAGGCCAAGGACAACCTGCGTCAGGAGATCCCCGACGGCACCTCCTTCGACGCGGTCAAGGCGAAGGCGCAACGGCAGTGGGACCGGTTGCTCGGCAAGGTCGAGGTCGAGGGCGCTACGCCGGACCAGCTGACCACGCTGTACTCCAGCCTGTACCGGCTGTACCTGTACCCCAACTCCGGCTTCGAGAAGGTCGGTTCCACGTACAAGTACGCCTCCCCGTTCTCCCCGATGCCGGGTCAGGACACGCCGACCCACACCGGCGCGAAGATCGTCGACGGCAAGGTGTACGTCAACAACGGTTTCTGGGACACATACCGGACGACCTGGCCGGCGTACTCGCTGCTGACGCCGTCCCAGGCGGGCGAGATGGTCGACGGGTTCGTGCAGCAGTACAAGGACGGCGGCTGGACCTCGCGCTGGTCCTCGCCGGGTTACGCCGACCTGATGACCGGCACCTCGTCGGACGTCGCCTTCGCGGACGCGTACGTCAAGGGCGTCGACTTCGACGCGAAAGCGGCGTACGACGCGGCGGTGAAGAACGCGACGGTGGTGCCGCCGTCGTCGGGCGTGGGCCGCAAGGGCATGGCGACCTCACCCTTCCTCGGCTACACCAGCACCGACACGCACGAGGGCCTGTCGTGGGCGCTGGAGGGCTACCTCAACGACTACGGCATCGCGCGGATGGGCCGGGCGCTGTACGAGAAGACCGGGGACAAGCGCTACAAGGAGGAGTCCGAGTACTTCCTCGACCGCGCCCAGGACTACGTCAACCTCTTCGACTCCGAAGCCGGTTTCTTCCAGGGCCGGAACGCGCAGGGCGACTGGCGGGTGGAGTCCTCGAAGTACGACCCGCGCGTGTGGGGCTACGACTACACCGAGACCAACGGCTGGGGCTACGCGTTCACCGCCCCGCAGGACAGCCGGGGGCTCGCCAACCTGTACGGCGGGCGGAGCGGGCTCGCGGAGAAACTCGACGAGTACTTCGCGACGCCGGAGACGGCCTCGCCCGAGTTCGTCGGCTCGTACGGCGGTGTCATCCACGAGATGACGGAGGCGCGGGACGTCCGGATGGGCATGTACGGGCACTCCAACCAGGTCGCCCACCACGCGATCTACATGTACGACGCGGCCGGTCAGCCCTGGAAGGCGCAGAAGAACGTCCGTGAGGTGCTGTCCCGTCTCTACACCGGCAGCGAGATCGGCCAGGGCTACCACGGTGACGAGGACAACGGCGAGCAGTCGGCCTGGTTCCTGTTCTCCGCGCTCGGCTTCTACCCGCTGGTGATGGGCAGCGGCGAGTACGCGGTCGGCTCACCGCTGTTCACCAAGGCGACGGTCCATCTGGAGAACGGCCGGGACCTGGTGGTCCGGGCGCCGAAGAACAGCGCGAAGAACATCTACGTGCAGGGTCTCAAGGTCAACGGCCGCAGCTGGACGTCGACGTCGCTTCCGCACTCGCTGCTCGCCAAGGGCGGGGTGCTGGAGTTCGACATGGGGCCGAGGCCGTCGAAGTGGGGCACGGGCAAGAACGCGGCGCCGGTCTCCATCACCAAGGACGACAAGGTGCCGACGCCGCGGGCCGACCTGATCACGGGCGAGGGTGCCCTCTTCGACAACACGTCGGCGACGGACGCGAGCGTGACGTCCGTGGAGCTGCCGGTGTCGGGGCGGGCGAAGGCGGTGCAGTACACGCTCACCTCGTCCGACCACGCGAAGGCCCCGACCGGGTGGAAGCTCCAGGGGTCGGCGGACGGCAAGAGGTGGCGGACCCTGGACGAGCGTGCGGGGGACGCCTTCCGGTGGGACCGGCAGACGCGGGCGTTCTCCGTGGCACGGGCCGGTGAGTACGCGAAGTACCGCCTGGTCTTCAGCGGAGGGGAGGCGACGCTCTCGGAGGTCGAGCTGCTAGGCCGGTAAGTCGGCCGGTCAGAGGGCCTGCGCCCGGTTCGGAGGCCGCTTTCGTCGCGGCCCCGGGCCGGGCGTGTCGTCGTTCTGTGACAGCCGAGGGATGCGCCTTCCGGTGCCTGACACACCGTCAGCCCGCTTTGTTGCCGCAGGCGACAAAGTGCGTTCGCCCCGACGCCCGCTGGATGCCGTCTGCCGCGGATGGGATCGCCGGGTCCTACCGGCCCGACGCAGTGAGGTTGACTGTCATGCAGTTCTCCGGAGTGTCCCGCCGCGGCTTCCTCGGCTTCTCCGCCGCAGGCGCCGGCGCGGTACTTCTCGGCACTGGCTCCTGGACCGCCTCGGCCGCCTACGCGGCCCCGGCCCATCTCGCCTACCCGTTCACCCTCGGCGTCGCCTCCGGCGACCCGCTGCACGACGGTGTGGTGCTGTGGACCCGCCTGGCGCCGGAGGCCTTCGCGGAGGACGGCAGCGGCGGCATGCCCGACCGGCCGGTCCGGGTCGAGTACGAGGTCGCCAGGGACGAGCGGTTCCGGGCCGTCGTACGGCGCGGCAGTGTCGTCGCCACACCCGAGCTCGGCCACTCCGTGCACCCGGAGGTGTCCGGGCTGCAGCCCGCCCGGGACTACTTCTACCGGTTCCGGGTCGGCCGCCACATCAGCCCGGTCGGCCGTACCCGTACCGCGCCGCACCCGTACGCCATGCCGCGGCGGCTGCGGTTCGCCTTCGCCTCCTGCCAGGCGTGGCAGGACGGCTACTACACCGCGTACGAGCACATGGCGAACGAGGATCTGGATCTCGTCGTACACCTCGGCGACTACCTCTACGAGTACGGCGTGCGCACCAACAAGCGCGGTGTGACCACCGACCCCCGGTTCCACACCGAGACGGTGGAGCTGTCCCGCTACCGGCTGCAGTACGCGCTGTACAAGTCGGAGGCCCCGCTGCAGGCCGCGCACGCCGCGTTCCCGTGGATCCAGACGATGGACGACCACGAGGTCGACAACAACTGGGCCGACGACATCCCCGAGAACGCCGACCCGAAGCAGAAGAACGACACCACCGAGCGCTTCCTGCAGCGCCGGGCCGACGCCTTCCAGGCGATGTACGAGAACATGCCGATGCGGGCCGCGCAGATGCCCTCCGGTCCCGACATCCGCCTGCACCGCAGGCTGCCGTACGGACGCCTCGCCGAGTTCACGATGCTGGACACCCGCCAGTACCGCTCGGACCAGCCGTGCGGCGACGGCGGCGGCACCGACTGCGCCGACCGGTTCGACCCGGACCGCACCATGCTCGGCGGCAAGCAGCGCGCCTGGCTGCTGGAGGGCTTCCGCAGGTCCTCGGCCCGCTGGCACATCCTCGGCAACCAGGCCCCGATGATCCAGACCGACCGCAACCCCGATCCGGCGGTGACCGACGTCTGGTACGACCCCTGGGACGGCTATGTCGCCGAGCGCAACCGCGTCCTGGCCGCCGCCCAGCAGCAGGGCGTGCGCAACCTGGTCGTCATCACCGGCGACCGGCACCAGAACTACGCCGCCGACCTGCATCTGAACTACGCCGACCCCGACTCCGCCGTCGTCGGCTCGGAGTTCGTCGGCACGTCCATCACCAGCGGCGGCGACGGCTACGACCTCGACCGTACGTACCTCGACGCCAACCCGCACATGAAGTTCTTCAACTCCCAGCGCGGCTACTCGTCGGTGACGGTCACGCCGGACGTGTGGCGCAACGACTTCCGCGTCCTGGACTACGTCACCCGCCCCGGCTCGCCGATCAGCACGCGGGCCAGCGTGGTCGTGCAGGACCGGGTGGCGGGGGTGCAGCCCGCCTGATCCGGCGGATCCTTCGGAAACGGTTGGACCCGGTGGTCGTCGGCTCGGCGACCACCGGGTCCGCCGTGGGCGGCGTGGGTCAGCCGACCCGGCAGGGCAGGCTCGCCGTCGTATCACCGCCGGAGCCGGAGACGACGTAACCGAATGTGGTGCTCTCTCCGGGATCCAGCGATCCGTTCCAGCCGGCGTTGTGCACCATCACGGCCTGGCCGTTGTAGGTCGGAGTGCCGTTCCACAGGCTCTCCACCCGCTGGCCGCTCGGCAGCGTCCAGTCGACCATCCAGCCGAGCATCGGAACGTCCCCGGTGTTGGTGACGGTGACCTCGGACTGGTAGCCGCCGTTCCAGCTGCCGGTGGTCCCGCGGGTGGCCGTGCAGGTGCCGGGCGGGGGCTCGGTCGGCGGGTTGCCGGGGTCCTTCACACCGGTGACCTCGCCGTTGCCGCCGTCGAAGACGATGTCCGAGCAGGAGTAGAAGGTCTCCTGGCTGTCGGAGCGCTGCCAGACCATGTAGATGATGTGGCGTCCCGACTTGTTGTCGGGGAGCTTTCCGGTCCAGGAGTAGTTGGCCTCGACCGTGCCCGGGCTGCCGTTGAGCGGCGGGTGGTCGACGCTGAGGAACGGCTGTTCCTCCATGTCGTCCCAGGTGAGGGTCCGGTTCGGGTCGAAGCCGTCCTTGGTGATGTAGACGTAGAACCAACCCGGGTGCGCGGCCCAGGCGTTGTAGGAGAAGTCGACGGTCGCGCCCGAGGTGAGGTGGGTGAGCGGCCAGTCGTCGCGCGGCAGGTTGAACCCGGTGAAGTTGGTGTTTCCGCCGCTGCACAGCTCGCCGTCCGGTACGAAGCCGCGGGTGCGGCCGGCGCCGTCCGAGCGCAGCACGGAGAACCAGTTGTAGAACGGGGTCGTCCCGCTGACCTGCTGCGCCGCCCTGCACGCCGGGTTGACCGGCTTGATCTCACCCGTGTCGGTGAGGCCGTCCTGCCAGCACAGGAAGGTTCTGCTGGCCGGTTTCATGGGCGTGCCGTGAGCCTCCGCCGGGCTGCCGGAGCTGAGGACGATCAGGCCGACGGCGGGGATCGTCGCGAGCAGGGAGAGCAGGACCAGGAGGAGGGCGGTGGGGCGGAAGGCTCGGCGTGGTAATCGCCGGTCGGGGGGTGGCGAGTCGGGGAGTGTTGTGAGCATGACAGATCAACGTCCCTTCGCGGAAAGGTCGTTAGAAAACCGTTCGTGAGTGTGTTTTCGGCGAGGTGGGAGCGGACCCGGGCACGCGGGTTCCGGTCCGCCCGCCGTCATATGGGAGCGCTCCCACCCACCTGTTTCGGAAGCTAGCGCGGAGCGGCTCGCTTGTAAACGGCCGCTCCGCCCCAAAAAATTCGGGTACGACAAACGGGTACGGCAAAGGGCCGCACCCCCATTGACCGGGGATGCGGCCCGAACGCCCTACCGGATCCGTTACTTGCGGATCAGGCTGCGCAGCACGTACTGCATGATGCCGCCGTTGCGGTAGTAGTCGGCCTCACCGGGGGTGTCGATCCGGACGACCGCGTCGAACTCGACGCCCGTGTCGGTGGTGACCTTGACCGTGCGCGGCGTGGTGCCGTCGTTCAGCTCGGTGACGCCGGTGATGGAGAAGGTCTCCTCGCCGGTCAGGCCGAGGGACGCGGCGGACTGGCCCTCCGGGAACTGCAGCGGCAGCACGCCCATGCCGATGAGGTTGGAGCGGTGGATGCGCTCGTACGACTCGGCGATGACGGCCTTGACGCCGAGGAGCGCGGTGCCCTTGGCCGCCCAGTCGCGGGAGGAGCCGGAGCCGTACTCCTTGCCCGCGAGGACGACCAGCGGGGTGCCGGCCGCCTGGTAGTTCTGCGAGGCGTCGTAGATGAAGGAGACCGGGCCGCCCTCCTGCGTGAAGTCACGCGTGTAGCCGCCCTCGGTGCCCGGCGCGATCTGGTTGCGCAGGCGGATGTTGGCGAACGTACCGCGGATCATGACCTCGTGGTTGCCGCGGCGGGAACCGTACGAGTTGAAGTCGGCGCGCTTGACGCCGTGCTCCGTGAGGTACTTGCCCGCCGGGGTGTCGGCCTTGATGGCGCCGGCCGGGGAGATGTGGTCGGTGGTGACCGAGTCGCCCAGCTTGGCGAGGACGCGGGCGCCCGGGATGTCGGAGACCGGGGTGGTCTCCATCGTCATGCCCTCGAAGTACGGGGGCTTGCGGACGTACGTGGACTGCGGGTCCCACTCGAAGGTGTTGCCGGTCGGGATCGGCAGCGCCTGCCACTGGGCGTCGCCCGCGAAGACGTCGGAGTAGGACTTGTTGAACATGTCCTCGCCGATGGCGTTCGCCACGACGTCGTTGACCTCGGCCTCGGACGGCCAGATGTCGGACAGGTAGACCGGCTTGCCCTCCTGGTCCGTCCCCAGCGCGTCCTTGGTGATGTCCACCTTCATGGAGCCCGCGATGGCGTACGCGACGACCAGCGGCGGGGACGCCAGGTAGTTCATCTTGACGTCGGGGTTGATCCGGCCCTCGAAGTTGCGGTTGCCGGACAGGACCGAGGTGACGGCGAGGTCGTGGTCGTTGACGGCCTTGGAGACCTCCTCCGGCAGCGGGCCGGAGTTGCCGATGCAGGTGGTGCAGCCGTAGCCGACGAGGTTGAAGCCGACCTTGTCGAGGTACGGGGTCAGGCCCGCCTTGTCGAAGTAGTCGGTGACGACCTTCGAACCCGGGGCGAGGGTGGTCTTGACCCACGGCTTGCGGGTCAGGCCCTTCTCCACGGCCTTCTTGGCGACGAGCGCCGCGGCGACCATGACGTACGGGTTGGAGGTGTTGGTGCAGGAGGTGATGGCCGCGACCGTGACCGCACCGTGGTCCAGGGTGTAGGTCGTGCCGTCGGGGGCGGTCACCGGGACCGGGTTGGACGGGGCGCCGTTCGGGATGGTCGAGGGGGCGTCGGAGCTCGGGAAGGACTCCTTGCTGGCCTCGTACTCGTCGTTGACGTAGTTGCGGACGTCCTGCTTGAACTGCTCGGCGGCATTGGCGAGGACGATGCGGTCCTGCGGGCGCTTCGGACCGGCGATCGACGGGACGACCGTCGACAGGTCCAGCTCCAGCTTCTCGGAGAAGTCAGGCTCGGCGGCCGGGTCCAGCCACAGGCCCTGCTCCTTGGCGTACATCTCGACCAGCTTGACCTGCTGCTCGGAACGGCCGGTCAGGCGCATGTAGTTCAGCGTCTCATCGTCGATCGGGAAGATCGCGGCGGTGGAGCCGAACTCGGGGGACATGTTGCCGATGGTGGCGCGGTTGGCGAGGGAGGTGGCGGCGACGCCCTCGCCGTAGAACTCGACGAACTTGCCGACCACGCCGTGCTTGCGGAGCATCTCGGTGATGGTCAGCACGAGGTCGGTGGCGGTGGTGCCGGGCTGCAGCTCGCCGGTCAGCTTGAAGCCGACGACGCGCGGGATGAGCATCGAGACGGGCTGGCCGAGCATCGCGGCCTCGGCCTCGATGCCGCCGACGCCCCAGCCGAGGACGCCGAGGCCGTTGACCATGGTGGTGTGGGAGTCGGTGCCGACCAGGGTGTCCGGGTACGCCTTGCCGTCGCGGACCATGACGACACGGGCCAGGTGCTCGATGTTCACCTGGTGGACGATGCCGGTGCCGGGCGGGACGACCTTGAACTCGTCGAAGGCGGTCTGGCCCCAGCGCAGGAACTGGTAGCGCTCCTTGTTGCGGCCGTACTCCAGGTCGACGTTCACCTTGAAGGCGTCGTTGGTGCCGAACTTGTCGGCGATGACGGAGTGGTCGATGACCAGCTCGGCCGGGGCCAGCGGGTTGATCTTCGCCGGGTCGCCGCCGAGCTCCTTGACGGCCTCGCGCATGGTGGCGAGGTCGACGACACAGGGGACGCCGGTGAAGTCCTGCATGATGACGCGGGCCGGCGTGAACTGGATCTCCTGCGACGGCTGGGCCTGCGAGTCCCAGTTGCCGAGGGCGCGGATGTGGTCGGCGGTGATGTTCGCGCCGTCCTCGGTGCGGAGCAGGTTCTCCAGCAGGACCTTAAGGCTGTAGGGGAGCCGGGCCGAGCCCTCCACCTTGTCCAGGCGGAAGATCTCGTACGACTCGTCGCCGACCTGCAGCGTGCTGCGGGCGTCGAAGCTGTTCGCCGACACGACAGTCTCCTTCATTCATGTGCGCGTACCACCGCATCCTGCCGCCACGCCTTCTTGGCCGATCCGCTAAGGTGAGGCTAAGTTAGGTAACCCTTACTGGGGTGGCGACCGCAGTGCGCCTCGGCAGATATCTCGATGTCGAGATAACTCTAGTACATGCGGGCTGGATGGTCATGCCCGGACTCGGTGTCCGCTGTCATCCAATCGAGGCGTTTGACAGCGAACCCAGTCGTTCCGCCTTCCTTGCCGGCGAACCCAGTCGTACGAGGTGACGTGCTGGGGGTTGCTGGATGGTTCGAGGACGTGGCCGCGGTACGGCCGTTTCGCTGGTCGCGTGGTGAGCGTCACTTCTCGGGCTGGTACTGGGCGGCGACGACCGGGCAGCACGTCGGCTTCGAGTCGTGGCTGGAGCATGCTCCGGACTACTTCGTGCGCCGCGCGGACGGCTCTGCGGTGGTCGTGGATGTCCGCGCCACACCTCGACCCCAGAGAGGTCTGGACCCGGCTCATGGACTATCAACGCCTACTTCCGGTCCCGCCAGGGCCGATTCGCCTGAGCCCCCGTGATCGGATCCATCAGGCCGTTCGATGCTTCGTCAAGGCCGGCTCACTTTCGGCCAGGGGCCTCATCAGGGCCTGTCCGGGAGATCAAGTACAGGAAACCTCCAGTAGGTTGGCGGCATGCCTTCCGTACTTGTCGTTGGTTACGATCCGCAAGCGATACCCGGCGTCGATGGGGAGGCCCTTCACGCCGCCCTGGACAAGGAGCTGGCACGGTTCGGTGAGCACGGCATCGACGCGGCCATGACCCTGGTCGTGTTCGATGAGTCGGCCGAGTCCACACTCGTAGCGTCGCTAGCCCAACGTCCGTGGGATGTGGTCGTCGTCGGGGGCGGTATTCGCAAGACCGAGCCACTGCTTCCGCTCTTCGAACAGATCGTGAACCTGATCCGCCGACACGCGCCCCAGGCCGCCATCGCGTTCAACACCAGTGGCGGAGACAGCGTCGAAGCGGCTCAGCGCTGGCTGTGAGGTCGGAGACGGGACAACCCGCCACAGTCTCAGTCCTTCTCGGGATTGGGGTCTGCGTGGGCCGGGACGGGTGCAGCGGACTTCCGTGGATGTCCGTCCGGACGGGCAGATCGGCGAGCGTGATGCGGTGAAATTCGCCGGCACGCGGGGGCGTGCGTCTGGACCGGATGGCCTGCGGACCGGACAGCGGACCCAGTACGCCGAAAGGGCCCAAGGCCGCCTGGCGGCGCGGCCGCCGGGTCGCCGCCCGCACCCGCGCCACCGCCCAGCCCGTCTGCTCCAGGCCGGACGCCGCACGGACGACCGACCCAGCCGGACCTTGTGAGCCTGACCCTGCCACTTATTCGCTGGCGAGGCTCGAAGCGTGGTGATTGACTCCTCCGCCGTGACCGGATTGAACGATCCTGCGTTCTTCGACCGTTACGCCCACGAATACGACGGGCGCCACACCTACGACCCCACACAGACCGTCGACTTCCTGGCCGGGCTGGTCCCGACAGGCGGACGCGTCCTGGAACTCGCCATCGGCACGGGCCGAGTTGCGCTCCCCCTCGCCACGCGCGGGATCTCGGTCGAAGGTATCGACGGCTCGCCCGCGATGGTCGAGCAGCTGCGCGCAAAGCCCGGCGGCCCAGAGATCCCGGTAACGATCGGCGATATGGCCGACGTCGCGGTGGACGGTCCCTTCCAGATGTCCTACCTGGTCTTCAACACACTGTTCAACCTGCCCAGCCAGGCACGCCAAGTCGACTGCTTCCACAACGTCGCCAAGGTCCTCGAACCCGGCGGGCTGTTCGTGATCGAGTGCTTCATCCAGGACGTGACCGAATTCGACCGCAATCAGCGGGTCGCCACCCGTGCCCTGTCCGAGTCCGCGGTGAACATGGAGTTCTTGCTCCACGACCCCGTCGAGCAGGCGATCACCTATCAGCGCGTGACGTTCGACGCGAAGGGCACCACGCTGCGACCGCTGCGGCTCCGCTACTGCTGGCCGAGCGAGCTGGACCTGATGGCACAGCTCGCCGGCATGCGCCTGCGCGAGCGTTACGCCGGCTGGGACCGCAGCCCGTTCACCGGAGCGAGCCGCAGCCACGTATCCGTATACGAGAAGCTGTGACGGCTCCCACTATGACGACCGACTCACGCCGGGGAACGCGAAGGACCGAAGGAATGTGCGAAAGGTGACCATGCACGGTGATCAAGTGGACGTGACCACCGAGACAGTTGCCACTTTGATCCAGGAACAGTTCCCTCAGTGGAGCGGCAAGGAGATCCGCCCCCTGCAGTCGACCGGGACGGTCAACACCATCTTCCGCATTGGGAACGACCTCTCGGCACGTTTCCCACTGCGTCTGGCCGATGCCGCAGAGACGCGGGCGGTTCTGGAGCAGGAAGCCCAAGCGAGCGCGGAGCTGGCGCAGGTGTCTCCCTTCCCCACCCCGGAACCCGTGGCCCTGGGAGAGCCTGGAGCGGGCTACCCCATGCCGTGGTCGGTCCAGACGTGGCAGCCGGGAACGGTCGCCTCGGACGCCGACCCGAGTGGGTCGGACGCTTTCGCACAGGACCTTGCGACCTTCATAGCCTCCCTCCGGAAGGCCGAGACGCGGGGGCGGCGCTTCAGCGGCGAGGGTCGTGGCGGCGTTCTCACTCACCACAACGAATGGATGGAGGAGTGCTTCGAGGAGAGCGAGGGGCTGCTCGACGTGCCCCGGCTGCGCCAGGTGTGGAGCCACCTGCGGGAGCTGCCACGCAAGAGTGCCGACGTGATGAGCCATCGTGACTTGATCCCTGGCAATGTGCTGGTCGCGGGCGGCCGCCTCAGCGGCGTACTCGACACCGGCGGCTTCGGCCCGGCCGACCCCGCGCTGGATCTGGTCAGTGCCTGGCATCTGCTGCAGCGGGGTCCGCGGGAAGTGCTCCGGCGGACACTGGGCTGTGACGATCTCGAGTGGGAGCGCGGCAAGGCATGGGCGTTCGAACAGGCGATGGGCGTCGTCTGGTACTACGTCGAGAGCAATCCGACGATGAGCAGGATGGGGCGCCGGACACTCGACCGCATTCTGGAGTCGATGGAGTGATGTCGCCCCGGCTGCGGGCCGTGCACAAGACGATCGCACGAGAATGGAGCCGCCGCTGACTACCCAGACTCTCGGCTCCATGGCCGGGCCCGTGCTGGTGATCGAGTCGGCGGAGGCAATCTTCGCCCAACGACTGCAGAGTCTGCACCACCTGCTAGTGAACCTGTGAACACCTGGGCGTTCCGGCAGCTGAATCGGCAGATGGCGGCCGGCCATTTGTCGTCTCCGCCATGGGGCCCGGACTCGGCGACACCGACGTCTTCGAGGCCGAGCACGCAGACAATCCCGACCCGGCGCCGTTCATCGGCTTCCGCCCAACCCACGCCGTCAACGTCATCGCGATGGCCAACCGGGCAGTGGACCACACCATCGCAACACTGCTGACCGCCACCGTCATGAATACGACCCGCCAGGACTGATCGCTGCGAACCGGTCCGGTTGCCTCGGAGTGTGAGATGCGGTGGCGGCAGGATGCGACCCAGCGCGGCGCCCGCGGCGACCTGTGCCACCTCGCCTGCCACCTCTTTGGCGGCGATCGGCTGGATCGGCGTGGCGGGCAGCCGGACGGTGTCGGCGGCGGCGGTCCAGGACAGGACGGCGGTGTCAGCGACCGTCGACGAACGTGACCGTCTCGTCGAGCGGCGCCCGGCCGGTGCGGGCGTAACCCACCGTGACGTCCTCGAAACCGATCGACATGCCGCAGAAGAGGACGAGCTCGTCCGGGGGTGACACGACCTCCGCGACGGTCCTGTGGAACTTCGCCCACGCCATCTGCGGGCAGCTGTGCAGGCCTTCGGCGCGTAGCAGCAGCATGACGGTCTGCAGATACATGCCGACGTCGGACCACTGCGCCGGGCCCAGGTCCCGGTCGATGTAGCAGAACAGGGCGGCGGGCGCGCCGAAGCAGTCCCAGTTCGCGGCAGCGGCCCGCTGGCGCGCCTCCAGGTCCTCGCGCGGAATGCCGAGTGCGCCGTAGCGCTGCTCACCGAAGGCGGAGCGGCGTTCGCGGTACGGGGATTTCAGCGCGGGCGGGTACTGCTCGTACTCCGGCTTGTCCCAGGGGTCGCCCACCGCTAGACGCTCGCTGGTGCGCTTCTTGAGCTCGGCCAGTGGTGCGCCGGTCAGCACGTAGGCGTGCCACGGCTGGATGTTCGATCCGGAGGGCGCCCAGGCCGCGGCGGACAGCACACGCTCCAGCACGTCCGTCGGGACCTGCCGGTCGGTGAATCCGCGCACCGCCCGTCGGCTCGTGACCGCCTCGTAGACGTCCATGATCGCCTGCTTCCAGCCGCTCGACGCGTCCGCTCGATGCATCCGATTCCGTTTGGTACACACGAGATAGTATCACTCAATACCGTCTCGTGTTTAACTATCGTCGAGCATGAATCCCCAGCCCCGGTTCCCCGCCTCGGGCTCTGCACCTGGAGAACGTCCATGGCCACACTGCTGCACATCGACTCGTCCGTACTTCCCGGCGAGGCGTCCTCGTCCCGCTCGGTCACGGCCGCCTTCCGCAGGGTC
The DNA here is from genome assembly GCF_006539505.1 of Streptomyces spinoverrucosus. GTDB lineage: Bacteria > Actinomycetota > Actinomycetes > Streptomycetales > Streptomycetaceae > Streptomyces > Streptomyces spinoverrucosus. The sequence goes on along the minus strand of NZ_BJND01000008.1, from coordinate 132,206 downwards.
TGGGAGGAGCAGCACCCGGAGGGCACGGTGATCTACCGTGACCTCGCCGCCGACCCCGTCCCGCACATCACTGCCGACGCCTGGTCCGCCGGTTACGCCGCCCCGTCCGAGCGCACCCCGGAGCAGGCCGCGGCGTTCGCCGCGCGCGTGCGGCTCATCGAGGAGCTGGAGCAGGCGGACGCCGTTCTGATCGGCGCGCCCATGCACAACTACTCGATCCCATCGACCCTCAAGGCATGGCTGGACAGCGTGCTCCTGCTGGGCCGCACCGCGGGCGAGACGCCCTCCGCCCAGGGCACTCCGGTCGTCGTCGTCGCCAGCCGGGGCGGCTCGTACGCGCCGGGCACGCCGCGCGAGGGCTTCGAGTTCGTACAGAACTACCTGGAGGCCGTCCTCGAGCGCACCCTCGGCCTGGACCTCGACTTCATCGTCCCGGAGCTCACCATGGCCCCCCGCAACCCGGCCATGTCCACACTTGTGCCCCTTTATGAGGCTTCCCGCGAGCGTGCCTTCGAGGACGCGGCCACCAAGGCGAAGGAACTCGCGGAGCGCCTCGCCGCGTAACCCCTGAGCCATGGACGCCGTGTGACGCCTCGGCCCAGGACGTCATACGGCGTCCCCCTCGTCGCGAACGGCGGGGGCGCTTACGCCTCGTCAGCCGCGGGATAGGCGAGCCTCGTCAGCAGCTCCGTCAGCTTCTCGCTCTCGCCGGGACCCAGTTCGGCAGCGAAACGGGCGGCCAGTGGCTCCGCCGCGACATGGGCCGCGTCGAAGAGTTCCAGCCCCTGAGGCGTGATCTCCACCGCCCGCACGCGCCGGTCCCCCGGAACGTTCTTGCGTACGGCCAGCCCCTTGCGCTCCAGGTCGTCCACGACCCGCATGATTCCGGCCTTGTCCGACCCCGTGGCCGTCGCCAAGTCCCGCTGGACCGTGGGTCCGCGGTTGACCAGCACGATCAGTACCGCGAAATGCCGCAACTCGATACCGAGCGGCCGGAGCACCTCTCCCATCACCGCGGCCGCACGCCAGTGCGCCCGGCGCAGCAGCAGGCCAAGAGCGAAGGGTGATTCGTCCCCGGGGCGGTCGGTCGCGCGCGAGGCGGTGGTTCGGTCGGGAACGTCGGCGGTCATGCAGCCACAGTACCGCCATCCATTCATTCGATACGGTCTCGCTTGAAACCAAATACGCCGCGTCTGTGCACCTATCAGCACGCCAAGTCGGGGTAACCGAAGGTGAGCCGGGAAGGCCGGCGACGGGCAGCAGCACCGGATGTCGTGCGACATCGGTGGATTTATCCGAATCTTTCGGGTGGCACTGGACCCGTTCTGCGTGGCGCCGTTGACGGACCATCACCCGAATGGACCCCCCAGGAAGCGCCATCTCATATCTGAGATAACCTCAGCCTCATGGCAGACGACTACCTCGTACGCATCGGCAAGCTCATCCGTGACGCCCGGCAGCACCGCGGCTGGACGCAGTCGCAGCTTGCCGAAGCGCTCGGAACCAGCCAGAGCGCCGTCAATCGCATCGAGCGCGGCAACCAGAACATCAGCCTTGAGATGATCGCCCGAATCGGTGAAGCCCTCGACAGTGAGATCGTCTCTCTGGGCTACGCGGGCCCGATGCATCTCAGGGTGGTCGGCGGTCGTCGGCTGTCCGGGGCCATCGATGTGAAGACGAGCAAGAACGCGTGCGTGGCTCTGCTGTGCGCATCGCTGCTCAACAAGGGGCGTACGGTGCTGCGTCGGGTCGCCCGCATCGAGGAGGTGTACCGCCTCCTGGAGGTGCTCGGGTCCATCGGTGTCCGTACCCGCTGGATCAACGACGGCGTCGACCTGGAGATCGTGCCGCCGGCCGACCTCGACATGGCGGCGATCGACGCCGACGCCGCCGTACGGACCCGCTCCATCATCATGTTCTTCGGTCCGCTGCTGCACCGTATGGACCACTTCAAGCTGCCGTACGCCGGCGGCTGCGACCTCGGGACGCGGACCATCGAGCCGCACATGATCGCGCTGCGCCGGTTCGGGCTGGACATCGCGGCGACGGAGGGTCAGTACCACGCCGTCGTCGACCGGTCCGTGCGGCCCGACCGGCCGATCGTGCTGACCGAGCGCGGGGACACGGTGACCGAGAACGCGCTGCTGGCCGCCGCGCGGCACGACGGCGTGACGACGATCCGCAACGCCTCCTCCAACTACATGGTCCAGGACCTCTGCTTCTTCCTGGAGGCGCTCGGCGTCAAGGTCGAGGGCATCGGCACCACCACGCTCACCGTGCACGGCGTGCCGACCATCGACGTCGACGTGGACTACTCCCCCTCCGAGGACCCGGTCGAGGCGATGAGCCTGCTCGCCGCCGCGGTGGTGACGGAGTCGGAGCTGACGGTGCGTCGGGTGCCGATCGAGTTCCTGGAGATCGAGCTGGCGGTCCTGGAGGAGATGGGCCTCGACCACGACCGCACGCCCGAGTACGTCGCCGACAACGGCCGTACCCGGCTGGTGGACCTCACCGTCCGGCCCTCCAAGCTGGAGGCGCCGATCGACAAGATCCACCCGATGCCGTTCCCCGGTCTGAACATCGACAACGTCCCGTTCTTCGCGGCGATCGCGGCGGTTGCGCAGGGCAAGACGCTCATCCACGACTGGGTGTACGACAACCGCGCGATCTACCTCACGGACCTGAACCGCCTCGGCGGCCGACTCCAGCTCCTGGACCCCCACCGCGTCCTGGTCGAGGGCCCCACCCGCTGGCGCGCCGCCGAGATGATGTGCCCGCCCGCCCTGCGCCCCGCCGTGGTCGTCCTGCTGGCGATGATGGCAGCGGAGGGGACGTCGGTCCTGCGGAACGTGTACGTCATCAATCGGGGCTACGAGGATCTGGCGGAGCGGCTCAACTCCATCGGGGCGCAGATCGAGATCTTCCGGGACATCTGACGCATCTCCGGATGAACGGCGCCGCACCCATTTGGACCAGTACAAACACAGGTCGGGGTGGATGCGGCGGCGCGTCTGGGACTTCTCAGGGACTCGCGGCCTCATTGGGAGTGCTCCCAGTTGGCCGCGATTGGCAGCCGTCGCATTTGGAGCAATCCGCTATCACCCTGCGAGACTTCGAGCCACAAAGGTCAGGTGCTGGACGTTCCCCACCCGATTCCAGACGGTGTGGTTGCCTGTGCTGGTTCTGCCCTGGGTCCGGTCTCGCAGCCACCTCTCCCCTGCGCCCGCCCCGGGGCCCCGGAAGTCCGCGAGGCGGGTGAGAGATCCGGCGGCGTCCCGGTTGGTGTCGTCGTACTTGGTACCGTGCGGCACTTTGGACAGGTGGTAGGAGCGGGCGGTCGTGTACCGAAGGACACCCCACGGCGGACCCCCGTTGCGCGCGGGCGGAACCTGTGCCACATATGTGGCGGGATGAATGCCGTAGTCGCCGTAAATAAGTCGGGGAAGGTACATACGTTCGCTGTGCTGGATCATTTCCCAGGTCTCCCAGTCCGAGCGGGGCGCCTCGTACGGGACGCCTTCACGGAAGTCGGACGGCGGATCTGGGAAGCCACCGGCCATAAAGGTCATCATGCGCCAGGAGGTGAGCGGGACGAGGGTATCCAGGGCGAGCAAGCCCTCCTTTGCCGCATCGGGGCGGTCGGGCAGGACAGTGCCGAGGTCGAGGAGCAGGTCGACGGGGTACCTCGGCGGAAGTCGATGCAGCAGGTCAAGGACTTCCGAAGTCGTGCTGTCGTTCCACGCGCCAGGAACCCTGACCCGCAATCCAAGTCCGTCTTCGCGTCGTCGTGCCACGGCGAGGGCCAGCGATTGTTGTGCGCCCGGGCGCCCCGGTCCGGTGACGGGCCACAGATTGCGGTGATCCCACCAATCAGGAGAGAGAGCGTCGGACAGGGCGTCGGCTTCGATGTCGTCGGCGAACGGCGCGTCCAGCCAGCCGGACCCATGACGATGGGCACTGGTGACGTCACCGGCCTCCTTCCGGATCCGTTGGGCCAGCGGGGTCGGCAGGAAACCGGGACGAGGTGGCAACGTCCACAACGGAGCGATCCGGCGCTGTATGTCCGGCGTCAACGCGCGGTAGGCGGACACAGCATGCGGCCGAGTCGGCAGCACGGGAGCGTAGAGCGGTACGGACATGGCGTCCCCCTCAGCGCTGCCCGTGCGCGGCTTCCTTCACGTTCCTTCAGGGTGAAACCATCGGCGAGGCCCGAAAAGGGCGCCAATCGGCCAACACCTGCCTGCACACCTGCATGACGTACATCTCGCCCGGCTCGGCAGAAGGGGCGTGCCCTCAGGAATCGCCGTCTCCGTCAAGGCGGTTAGGCAACCATCTCGACGCCTGCTCGCGGCTGACGCGGTCCGCGTCCACATACCACTGGCGGCGCGCGCTGTCCCACCGCGCTCCGAGCAACCGCTTCGCCTCGTCCTTCTCGGCATAGGGAACATTCAGGTAGAGCCGACTTCCACCCCGCGTCGCGGTCGGGCCGTCCGACGGACGAGAGGTCCTTGGATTCCACGCGGCGCGCTCCTTGCGTGCCCGCTCGATCACGCGCCCTACGCGTTTGCATGCGGCGGGGTCCGTGAGGCGCATCATCAGATCCGTCGGGCCCGAGTTCGCCAGCAAGTTGAGCGAACCGTGCCACAGCACGGCGGCATCGACTATGAGCACCTTCTCGTGCATGCGTTCACGGAACTCCACCTGGCATCCGGCCGCCCGCAGTTCCTGGACGAGTCCGCGGACACGCTGCACAGCTGCGTCCGAGGACTGCTCCTCTGGCGGCCTGGTGCGGACGGTCACGCTGACGCCGTCCGCCACTCGCTTGGCCAGTTGCGTAGCCCACGTGCGCACGGGGCGTGGATCGAGGAAGGGACAGTAGACCTCGATGCTGCGCGCGGCCCGGTTAATGTCCCAGCTCACGGCGCGAGGCACCTCGTCGGCCGGAAAGAAGGCCGGCCGGGCGAGTTCTTCCTCGGAGAGGGAGGCGAGTTGTGCGGCCTCACGGACGGGGATGAGCTGGTCTACTGAGATGCGCTGGGCGTGCGCTTCGAGATGGTCGAGCATTCGTCGTGCTTCGCTGGTCGCGGACAGGTGCTGCCGTAGATGCTCGACGTCCGCGATGACGATGAGGTGGTCCTGGGCCCGGCTGAGCGCGACGTTGAGCAACCGGCAGGTGTTCGAGGACAGTCCGGTGCCCTGGAAGAAGTAGCCGGGATGGGTGCCGGCCCCGGCCGTCGTGTCGACGATGACGATGGGGCGCTGGCTGCCCTGGAAGCGGTGCACAGTGTCGACCAGGCCCTCGAATTGTTCCCCGAAACGGTAGCCGAGGCTGCTCTTGAGCGCCTGGACCTGCTTTCTGTACGGGGCGATCACGGCCAGGCGGTCAGTTGCCCTCTCCCCGACCGGCACGTCGTCCCACTTGCGGCCGGGCAGCACGCCCTCGTACTGAAGTCCGCGGACGAGTTCGTGGACGGCGGCCTCATGAACGGTGTTGGTCTGGTGATCGCGACCACGGATGCGCCGGTGCGAGGTGTCGACGAGGATCAGTGGCGCGTCGACCAGTCCGTTGAACGGAATCCGCGAATCGTCGTCGCGGCCGGTCTTCAGTGGTGCATCCGGGTACGCGACGGTGTTGACGAGGTCGCAGATCGCGCTCCGCATGCGGTACTGGGTGTCGAGTGCGACGAGCCGGGCATCCGGCATCACCGATCCGCCCGCGCTCACCAGGCCGGCACTGGAGAACACGTCCCGTGCCGTCCATTGACGAGCGTGCTCCTGCTCGGCCTCCGTTGCCTTGCGGTCGCTGTCCCCCTTCGTCACCGCCGGCAACTGGCGGAAGTCCCCTGCGAACACGATCCGCTTCCCTGCCAGTCCGGCGGCGTACCAGGCGGACGGCAGATTGACCATCCCGGCCTCGTCGACGACGACCACGTCCACTCGGTCGAGGAGTTTGCGCACCTGCACGGCCATGGTCACCGTCGCACCGAGGACCCGGCATTTCGAGCGCACGGTCTCCTTGATCTTCCGGCGCTGTTCCTCCAGTTCGCCGATCTGCTGCTGGATGTGCTCGGCCTGGGACAGCAGGGTCGAGCGGGCGGGCAGCCCGGAGAGCTTCGGCTGTTCGGCTGTGAGCGCTTTGTCCAGCCTGTCGACCTCGGCCGCGGCCCGGCGCAGGTCACGTTCCGCTGCCGCCAGCCCCGTCGACGCCTGCTGGACGTCGATGCGGGCCTGGCGGAGAGCGGCGTGCGCCTTGTCGAGCTGGGCCTGTTTACGGCCGGCGAAGATGCCGGTCGGGGCTCCTGTCTTCCTGATCACTTCCTCTTGGGCGGCGATCACGGATCGAGCGGTGTTCTGGGCTTGAGCGTGGCCCGTCCGGCTGATGCCCGCATCGGTCTGAGCACGCCGAGCAGCGGCGAGGTCCGTACGAAGGCCATCCACCCTGTCGTGGACGGCTATGCCCGCTCGGGTCTGCCGCAAGGCCGCGGCGAGCTGTGTGAGGGACTCATCGAGGTGGGCGCTCAGTCGCGCCGCGATCCGTTCGGCGTCGACCTGGTCTCCGTACGTGTCCCGCAGCGAGACGCCGGTGATGGCCCCCGCGCGCTGCACGAGCCCGTTGTCGAACCCCTCCTCTTTCGAGAGCAGCTCGCATATGCGTTCCAGAGCCTGGTCCACGGCGACGTTGGTGGGAGCCAGGAAGAGCACCGAGTGCCCCTGGCGGTAGCACCCTTCGACGATGTGCCCGACAACATCGGTCTTCCCTGTCCCCGGTGGGCCCCATAGGAACAGCACGTCTCCGTCGAGGGCTTGTTCCACCGCCTGGCGCTGACGGGGGTTGAGCTTGAGAGACGCCCAGTTCGCGACCCATTGGGCGGTGGCTCCTGCACGTTTCCCCGGCCGCGGGTCGCCCTGTCCGAGGGTCCAGGCCGCGCGTTCCGCCCGGACCGGGTGATTCGGCTGGCCCACCGTCTCCAGCCGTTCTACGAGAACGCGCCAGGGAGCCGCGTCGTCTTCCCGGATCTGCACATGGGAGGGGGTTGCTCCGAGGTCCGCCTCGGTCACGACGCGCACCTTGCCCTCGGGCATGCGCGACACCTCTGCCGGTGTCCACACGCCCGTCGATCTCGACGTGCGCACAAGCGCCGCCTTGCCATCGAGTTCGTCCAGCCACCTCTTGCAGTCGAACAGGTACTCGTGCCTGCCGTCGGCACTGGACACCCGGCGCCCCGCCGAGAGCGAGGCCTTGCTGCCGTCCTTGCCGTCGCTGCGCAGTTCCGCGGCGACTTCCAATCGCGCGGCCGTCAGCAGTTCCTTGACCGGATACGGCAATCCTGCAGGCTTGTTCAACCCCGCCCCCTGTCGCGCCTCAGCCCTGGCCGGCCCCGGCCTCCCTCGAGACCTGCGCCGAAAAGGATGACTGTAAGCGCGGGGAACAAAGGAGCGAGGCTTTCCGGCCAAGGCGCCAAGGGCAACGCGTTGACAACGTCAACAGAACCGTGTGATGCTCGCAACAGGTGAAGGTATACGCTCCCTACGGAATGTACCCACCTTGTGTGCGACGGGTGAAACGGGGAGGGCAAGTGCGCCTGGAGACGGTCGACGGACGGTTCCGGATCGTGGGGATCCTGGGCCGCGGGAACATGGGCGAGGTGCACCGGGCCGAAGACCTTCAGGCGACCCCGAACTCCCCGCACCGGGAAGTCGCCGTCAAGACCGTGTTGCGCAGCCGGACCGGAGTCGCCGTCGACGCCTCGGGGTCCGGCAAGGAGATCGACCGCTTCCGCCGCGAAGTGCGGATCATGCGCATGCTCTCCCAGGGCCACCCGAACCTCACCCTGCTGATCGCCGGTGGCGTGGACACTGCGCCGGGCGGCAGCGGCCTGCCCTACCTGGCCATGGAGTTGCTGGACGGCCATCCGCTCGCTGACCTCATCGACGAGGAGCCTCAGCTGCCGGTCTCCTGGGTCGCCGCCATCGGGGCGCAGCTCGCCGCCGGTCTCGCCGCCGCACACACCGCCGGGGTCGTCCACCGCGATCTGAAGCCGGCCAATGCGATGCTGACCCGCGACGGCACCATAAAGGTCCTCGACTTCGGCATGGGTTCGGTCGTCGACGATCCCGACCAGACCCGTCTGACCAGCACGGGCGTCAGCGTCGGCACGGCTCGCTATATGGCGCCCGAACAGTTCCGTGCCGAACGGGTCTCCGCGTCGGCCGACCTCTACGCACTCGGCTGCATCCTGTACGAGCTGCTGATAGGGCGGCCGCCGTTCTCCGCCAGAACCCCCTACGAACTCTCCGAACAGCACCAGCACGAGAAGCCACCGCGGCTCACTCTGGTGCGCCCGGACCTGCCTGCCGAACTGGTCCGGCTGGTGGACCGGCTTCTGGAGAAGGACTCCGAACTGCGGCCCGAGAACGCCGCCCTGGTCCGTGAGGCGCTGGTCCCGCTCGCGCTCGCGCCGGACGACACGGCCGCTTTGCTGGCTCCGCACTGGCAGGTGATGGACCCGGTGGCACAGCTGCGTGCCCTGCTCCCCGAGCCTGTCACGGCCGCCCCCGCACCCGTGCCGCGCAGGGAGCCGCGCCTGCCCGAGGCGATGGACGTCTTCGGCATCCATGCCGACCTGATCAGCGAGTACAAGAACTTCACCAAGAGCGCGACGGTGATCCGGGACGCCCGGATCGACAACTTCGTCGAGGAAGATCTGGCGGCGAAGTCGCAATGGCCCGACCCGTGGCTGTCGCTGAATCCGTTCTTCGCCGACGGCGGGCAGGTCACCGACCTCGTGCGCGACGGAGTGCTGCACCCGAAGTGCGCGGAGATCTTCCAGGCCGACAAGAAGGAGACCTCGCAGCGCCCGGACGGCCGGCCGCTGACGTTCCACCTCCACCAGCGGCAGGCGATCGAGGCCGCGCAGGCAGGCGACTCCTATGTGCTCACGACCGGCACCGGTTCCGGCAAGTCCCTGTCGTACATCGTCCCGATCGTGAACCACGTACTGAAGGAGCGTCAGGCGGCGGGGCCGGGCGCCGGCGGCCGGGTGCGCGCGATCGTCGTCTACCCGATGAACGCGCTGGCCAACTCGCAGCTGGGGGAGCTGGAGAAGTACCTGCGCCACGGTTTCGGGAAGGGGCGCGAGCCGGTCACCTTCGCCCGCTACACCGGCCAGGAGTCCGACGAGGACCGCCGGCAGCTGCGCAAGAACCCTCCGGACATCCTGCTGACCAACTACGTGATGCTGGAGCTGATGCTGACCCGGCCGGACGACCGGTCCAGCCTGATCCGCATGGCCGAGGGGCTCCAGTTCCTCGTCTTCGACGAGCTGCACACCTACCGGGGCCGGCAGGGCGCGGACGTGGCGTTCCTGATCCGCCGGGTGCGTGAGGCCTGTCGCGCGTCCACGACGCTGCAGTGCATCGGCACCTCGGCGACCATGTCCACCGAGGGGTCCTGGGAGGACCAGCAGCGTGAGGTGGCCAGGGTCGCGGGCCGGTTGTTCGGTACGACGGTGCTGCCGAAGCGGGTCATCGGGGAGACCCTGGTCCGGGCGACCGGGGAGGCCCCCGAGTCCGTGCCCGCCGAGCGGCTGCGGGTGCCGGCGGCGCCCCGCTCGTACGAGGCGTTGACGAAGGATCCCCTGGCTCGCTGGGTGGAGTCCCGGTTCGGTCTGGAGGAGGAAGAGGGTACGGGGCGGTTGCGCCGCTGCCCTCCGGGCACCGTCGAGGAGGCGGCGGCCGAGCTGGCCGAAGAGTCCGGGGTGCCCGAGGAGAGCGTGCGTGAGGCGATCCGCACGACCCTGGAGGCGGGCGCGCAGGCCAAACACCCGGTGACGGAGCGGCCGCTGTTCGCGTTCCGGCTGCACCAGTTCCTCTCCAAGGGCGACACCGTCTACACGACGCTCGAGGATCCGCTCACCCGGCCGCTGACCCGCACCTACCAGCTGGAGCAGCCGGACAGCGATGGCAAGCCGCTGTTCCCGCTGGCGTTCTGCCGTGAGTGCGGCCAGGAGTACCTGACGGTCTGGCGCACCGAGGACGGCGGCGCGTTCCGGTACGAGCCGCGCCGGGACACCTCCGCCTCCGGGGGCCGCGCGGGCGAGGGCTACCTGTACCTGGGCATGCCCGGCGAGGACTACGAGTGGCCGGCCGATCCGCAGAAGGCCGTGGACGACAGACGGTTGCCGGAGTCGTGGCTGGAGCCGGACGCGCAGGGCGTGACGGTCGTCAAGAAGTCCTACAGACCGCGGCTGCCCAAGCGTGTCCTCGTGGACGCCTACGGAAACGAGGCGGGCGAGGGGCTCGTGGCGGCGTTCGTCCCGGCACCGTTCCTGTTCTGCGTGCACTGCCAGGTCTCCTACGAGCAGACCCGCGGCCGGGACTTCGCCAAGCTGGCCACCTTGGACCAGGAGGGCCGTTCCTCGGCGACGTCGCTGATCTCCGCATCGATCGTGAAGTCCCTGCGGGCGGTGCCGGAGGAGAGCCTCAGCAAGGAAGCGCGCAAGCTCCTCACCTTCGTCGACAACCGGCAGGACGCCTCGCTCCAGGCCGGGCACTTCAACGACTTCGCTCAGGTGACCCAATTGCGTGGCGCCCTCTACCAGGCCGCGGTGCGGGCCGGTGAGGAGGGGCTGGGCCACGACGACCTCGCCGAGGCCGTCACCGAGGTGATGGGCCTGACCCCCCGCGAGTACACCGACGGCGCGGACCTGACTCCCGCTATGGAGCGCCGGGCCGTCAAAGCCTTCCGGGACGTCGTCGGATACCGCCTCTACCGCGACCTGGAGCGTGGCTGGCGCATCACGATGCCGAACCTGGAGCAGACGGGACTGCTGCGGATCGACTACGAGGATCTGGACTGGCTCGCCGCCAACGACGAGCGCTGGCAGTCCGCGCACGCCGTGCTGCGCGACGCCGATCCGGCGCTGCGCGAGGAGATCGCCCGTACGCTGCTCGACTTCATGCGTCGGGCCCTCGCCATCGACGTGCAGTACTTCCGCGACGACTTCGACACCCTTCAGCGGGCGAGCGAGGAGCGGCTGACCGGGGCGTGGGTGCTGAGCGAGAGTGACCGGCCGGCCGTCGGAACCGCCTACCCGTACGGCTCACGACCGGGAATGGAGCGCACCGCGCTGTTCCTGTCGGCCCGCGGCAAGTTCGGCAAGTACCTGCGGCGCAACATGCCCGAGCTGCGCGAGGCGTCCGTGAGCCTGGACGACGTTCAGTCCGTCATCGAAGACCTGCTGAAGGTGTTGCGCGACGCCGACCTGGTGCGCGAGGTGGACGCGACCCCCGAGTCCTCCGGCCCGGCCTACCGTCGCCGTGCGGCGCAGAAGCGCACCGGCTACCGGGTGTCCGCCGCCCACCTGATCTGGCGCGCAGGGAACGGTGAACGCGGCGCGGTCGACCCACTCGCGCGCACCTACAGCAGCGGGGAGGGCCCGCGCGTCAACCCGTTCTTCCGAGACCTGTACCGGACCGCGGCCGCCGAGCTGGCCGGTCTGTTCGCGCGGGAGCACACCGCTCAGGTCCTTCCGGAGGACCGGCTGGAGCGGGAGGAGCAGTTCCGGGAGGCCAAACTGCCCCTGCTGTACTGCTCGCCGACGATGGAGCTGGGCGTGGACATCTCCTCGCTCAACGCCGTGCTGATGCGCAATGTGCCGCCGACCCCGGCGAACTACGCGCAGCGCTCGGGTCGGGCCGGCCGTTCGGGCCAGCCTGCGCTGGTGACGACGTACTGCGCCACGGGCAACAGCCACGACCAGTACTACTTCCGCCGCTCCCAGGACATGGTGTCGGGACAGGTGGCCCCGCCGCGGCTCGACCTGGCCAACGAGGATCTGGTCCGCTCGCATCTCCAGGGCATCTGGCTGGCGGAGACCGAGATGAAGCTCGGCACCGCGATCCCGGAGGTCATCGACGTCACCTACGATCCCGAGGGCAACGACCGCCCCGATCCGCAGATGCCGCTGCCGCTCCGTTCCGACATCCTCAACCGGTCCCTGGACGAGGACGCCCGCAGACGCGCGGCCGCCACCGCCCGTACCGTCCTCGCCCCGCTGATCGCGGACTTCGAGTCGACGACTTGGTGGTACGACGAGTGGATCGAGGACCGGATCGAGCGGGCTCCGGATGAGTTCAACGCCGCCTTCGACCGGTGGCGGGACCTGTTCCGGGCGGCCGTCATCGACCAGTACGAGCAGAACAAGCGCGTCGTCGACCACACTCTCTCCCCGGGCGAGCAGAGCCGGGCGCGCTCTCGCCGCCGGGAGGCCGAGACACAGACGAACCTGCTGCTGAACCGCTCCACCGACAGCAAGTCGGTGATGAGCGACTTCAATCCGTACCGCTATCTGGCGTCCGAGGGGTTCCTGCCGGGCTACAGCTTCCCGCGGCTGCCGCTGGCCGCCTACATCCCGCGCTCCGGCAACCGTCGCAACGCCGACGGCGACTATCTCCAGCGTCCCCGGTTCCTCGCGATCCGCGAGTTCGGCCCCGGCGCGCTCATCTACCACGAGGGCGCCCGCTACCAGGTCACCCGGGTTCAGCTGCCGCCGGACGCCTCGGGCGAGCTGGCGACGGCTGAGGCCAGGCGCTGCGACGGCTGCGGCTACCACTACGTCGTCAAGCCCGGCTCCGACAAGTGCACGATGTGCGGCGAGGAGCTGCGCGGCAAGCGCACCGGCCTGCTCCACCTGCACACGGTGTACACCACACCGCGCGAGCGGATCTCCTCCGACGAGGAGGAGCGCCGCCGGGCCGGTTTCCGCCTGGAGACCTCGTACGCGTTCCAGGACCACGGCGCCCGCAAGGGACGCCTCACCTCGCATGTCACCGACGCCGGCGGGGCACCCGTTCTCGACCTGGACTACGGCGACTCGGCGACCGTGCGCATCACCAACCTCGGCCGCGTCCGCGACAAGGAGGGCGAGCCGGACGGCTACTGGCTGGACCTGGGCGACGGCCGCTGGCTCAACGACCGGGCAGCCGCGGACGCCATCGAGGGCACCGGCATGCCGGTGGTCGACGAGGACGGCAACGAGAAGCGCCGCAAGAAGCGGGTGCTGCCCTTCGTGGAGGACCGCCGCAACATCCTCGTGGTCACCCTGGAGGAGCCGCTGCCCGAGCCGGTGGCGCTGTCGTTCCTGTACGCGCTGGAGCGGGGCATCGAGGCGGCGTTCGAGCTGGAGGACTCCGAACTGACCGCGGAGCTGCTGCCGCCGGACGAGGGGCCGCGCCGCCGCATGCTGTTCACGGAGGCCGCCGAGGGCGGTGCCGGTGTGCTGCGCCGGATCCAGCACGACAAGCACGCTCTCGCCAAGGCCGCCAAAACCGCCCTGGACATCTGCCACTTCGACCCGGAGACCGGCGAGGACGAGGGCGGACCGGCGGACGGCGAGAAGTGCGCCCGCGGCTGCTACGCCTGTCTGCTGACGTACGCCAACCAGACCCACCACCGTCAGCTGAGTCGGCACGCTGCCAAGCCGCTGCTGGTACGGCTGGCCAACTCCTGTACCGAGCGGGAGGGCCGCGGCGAGTCCCGCAGCGAGCGGTTCCGCAGGCTGGCCCCGGGGGCCTCGCCGACCCCGGTGGAGGCGGACCTCGCGGACCTGGTCGCGCGGGGTGATCTGTTGGGCTGGCTGCGGGCGAAGGGCTATCGGCTGCCGGACGAGGTGGAAGTCCTCGTCCCGGAGGCCGGGGCCTGCCCCGACCTCGTCTTCCGCCTGGACGGCGCCAACCTCGCCGTGTTCGTGGACGCCCCCGGCCACTCGCCCGACTCCACCCGTGACGTCGAGGCGGGGTATCGCCTGGAGGAGGCCGGCTGGGACGTCCTGCGCTTCCCGGCGGAGGCGGACTGGGACGCCATCGTGAACCACAACGCCGCCTACTTCCACCTCCGTTGATCGCCTCGCCGCCCCTCTCGACCTCTAGGAACTGAGACATCTCATGAGCCTCACGTACACAGCCGGCTCCTTGGTCGCCGCCCGTGGCCGGGAATGGGTGGTGCTGCCCGAGAGCGCCCCCGACATGCTGGTGCTGCGCCCCCTGGGCGGGAGCGAGGACGACATCGCGGCCGTGTTCCCCACCTTCGAGGAGGTGCGTCCGGCCGAGTTCGCGGCGCCGAGCCCGGCCGACCTGGGCGACCAGCGGGCCGCCGGTCTGCTGCGTACGGCGCTGCGCATCGGGTTCCGCTCAGGAGCGGGCCCGTTCCGCTCGCTGGCGTCGATCGCGGTGGAGCCAAGGGCCTACCAGCTGGTCCCGCTGCTGATGGCGCTGCGGCAGCGCACAGTGCGGCTGCTGATCTCGGACGACGTGGGCATCGGCAAGACGGTCGAGGCGGGTCTGATCGCCAAGGAGCTGCTGGCCCAGGGCGAGGCGACCCGGCTGGCAGTGCTCTGCTCCCCCGCCCTGGCCGAGCAGTGGCAGGGCGAGCTGCGGGAGAAGTTCTCCATCGACGCCGAACTGGTCCTGGCCTCCACGGTGTCGCGCCTCGAACGCGGTCTGGAGCTGGGCCAGTCCCTGTTCGACAAGCACCCCTGCACGATCATCTCGACGGACTTCATCAAGTCCACCCGCCACCGCGAGGACTTCGTACGGCACTGCCCGGACCTGGTGATCGTCGACGAGGCCCACGCCTGCGTGGCGGCCGACGACACCGCGCAGGGCGGCGCGTCGTCCGCCGCGAACCAACTCCGGTACGAGCTGCTGCGCAGGATCTCCGCCAAGGCCGACCGGCACCTGCTCCTGCTGACCGCGACCCCGCACTCCGGCAAGGAGTCCGCGTTCCGCAACCTGCTCGGCCTGGTGCGTCCCGAACTCGCCACGCTGGACCTGGAGTCCCCGGCGGGGCGTGCGAAGCTCGCCGAGCACTTTGTGGCCCGCAAGCGCGCCGACGTCCGCGACTACCTCACCAAGGAGGACGGCCTCGCCGACGACTCCCTGGCCGAGCGGACCGCCTTCCCGTCCGACCGCTGGACCAAGGACGAGCCGTACAAGCTGACGCCCGCCTACCGGGCGCTGCTCGACGACGCCATCGCTTACGCACGGGACCGCGTGACGGCGGCCGGCGAGCAGGGCAAGCGGGAGGCCCGTATCGCCTGGTGGTCGGTGATCGCGCTGCTGCGCTCGATGGTGTCCTCACCGGCCGCCGCCGCACAGACCCTGAAGACCCGTTCGGAGTCCGCCACCGCTCGCACCGCGCAGGAGGCGGACGCGCTGGGCGCCCCGGTGGCGGCCGACTCCGCCGAGAACGACCGGCTGGAGGGCATGGACGTCGCGCCGGGCGCCGCCGAGTCGGAGGAGGCGGGTGCCCGGCTGCTCGAACTCGCCGAGCGGGCCGCACAGTTGGTCGGTCCGGCCGAGGACGCGAAGCTGAAGGCGCTCACCCGGCATCTGAAGGGCCTGATCGCCGACGGGTATCACCCGATCGTCTTCTGCCGTTACATCCCCACCGCCGAGTACCTGGCCACGCAGCTGGAGGGCAAGCTCGGCAAGAGGACGAAGATCGCCGCGGTGACCGGCACCCTCTCCCCGCAGCAGCGTCTGGAGCGCATCGAGCAGCTAGCCGCCGAGTCCGACGCATCGGGCGAGGAGGCCGGCGACCCGGCCGTCCGCCGCGTGCTGATCGCCACGGACTGCCTCTCCGAGGGCGTCAACCTCCAGCACCACTTCGACGCCGTAGTCCACTACGACCTCGCCTGGAACCCCACCCGCCACGACCAGCGGGAGGGCCGCGTCGACCGCTACGGCCAGAAGCGCGACCAGGTCCGTGTCATCACCATGTACGGCGAGGACAACGGCATCGACGGCAAGGTCCTGGAGGTGCTGTTCAAGAAGCACCGACAGATCAAGAAGGACCTGGGCATCTCCGTCTCCGTCCCCGACGAGACCGCCTCCGGCGTCACCGACGCTGTCGTGGAGTGGCTGCTGCTGCACGGACGGCAGGGCAGCCAGGAGAGCCTGTTCGACCTCGACGGCCACCAGGAGTCCTTCGACCGCGTCGAGCGCGAGTGGAACTCGGCCGCCGAGCGGGAGAAGACCTCCCGCTCCAAGTACGCCCAGCGCGCCATCCACCCGGAGGAGGTGGCCCGAGAGGTCACCGCCGTACGGGCCGCACTCGGCGGCGCCGACGAGGTGCGCGGTTTCGCCCTGGAGGCACTGCGTGACCTGGACGCGCTGGTCCGCGAACCGCCTGACGGCACCGGCGACTTCACCGCCCAGGCCGGCGGCGCCCCGGCCGGATTGCGTGACGCGCTCGCCGCGACCCTCGGCGGACGGCTGATCGAGGAGGACCGGGAGATCCCGTTCCGTACGACACCGGCGATCGCCCGCGGCGAGGTTGCGCTGGTCCGCACCGACCCGGCGATCGGCGCCATCGCCTCGTACGTCCTGGACTCGGCGCTCGACGCGAACACCCCGGGCCCTCGCCCCGCCCGCCGCTGCGGTGTGGTCACGACGGACGCGGTGACGATCCGCACCACGCTCCTCCTTGTCCGCTACCGCTTCCACCTCACACTGCCGTCCCGCACCGGCGAGCGGCAGCTGGTCGCGGAGGACGCCCGGCTGCTCGCCTACGAGGGGATGCCGTCGCGCGCCCGCTGGCTGGACGACGACGCGGCAGCCGCCCTCCTGGCGGCCCGTGCCGCCGCCAACACCCACGAGCAGCTCGCCCGCAACCAGATCACCCGTGCCCTCGACGGCCTGCCAGACCTGTCCGCGCACCTCACCGAGTACGGCACCCGCCTGGCCGCCGAACTCGACGCCTCGCACCGCCGCGTGCGCAAGGCCAACGAGGAGATCGTCCGCGGTCTGAAGGTCGTCCCGCAGGAGCCCGCCGACGTCCTCGGCGTGTACGTCTACCTGCCGCAGCAGCCCGTTTCCATCTCGTCGGGAGCCGAAGCCTGATGTCCGCCGCCACCCGCACCGCCCTGGCCTTCACCGCCGTCACCACGGTCGGCGGCCTGCTCCCCGCCGACATGCTGCTGCGCATCGCCGAGGCCCGGAACCTGCCGGGCACCAAGCCCGCCGACTACGGCCTGCCCGCCTCGGTGCCGGTGCGGGACGAGGCCGAGCGCGCCTGGGAGTACCTCAAGCCGCTCTGGCGCGAGCTGCGCACGGCCCTGCCCTCGGACCCGAAGACGGGGGCGCCCGCCGCCGACCCGACCGGCCGGGCCGGCACAGACTGGCTCGCCCAGCTCTTCCGCAAGCTGGACTTCGGCGCGCTGACCGAGGTCGGCGCGGCGGGCATCCCGGCCGACTCGGACCCGGAGAAGCGGTTCCCGGTCTCCCACCGCCACGGCCCGGCGCTGGTCCACCTGATCCCCTGGAACCAGGAGCTGGACAAGCGCCCGGCGGCCGGCCAGGTCCCGGCCCAGTCCATGCTCCAGGACTGCCTCAACCGCACCGAGGCCCACCTGTGGGCGGTCCTGACCAACGGCCGCCGCCTGCGCCTGCTGCGCGACTCGTCGTCCTTCTCCACGGCCGCCTACGTCGAATTCGACCTGGAGGCCCTGTTCGACGGTGAGCTGTTCAGCGAGTTCGTGCTGCTGTACAGCCTGCTGCACGCGTCGCGGTTCACGGTGGCGGAGGGGGCGGCGCCTGCGGGGTGCTGGCTGGAGAAGTGGCGTGCGGAGGCTGTCACTTCAGGGGCGCGGGCGTTGGATCAGCTGCGGCTGGGCGTGCAGAACGCGCTGACGGTGCTTGGTACCGGGTTCCTTCGGCATCCGGAAAACGTCCGGCTGCGGGAGGACGTCGATCCGAAGGCCCTACGGGATGCTCTGCTGCGGCTCGTCTACCGTCTGCTGTTCGTCTTCGTCGCCGAGGACCGCGGGGCGCTGCTCGACCCGGAGGCCGGGGAGCGGCAACGGGAGGCGTACGAGCGGTACTTCTCCTCGGCGCGGTTGCGTGAGCGGGCACGGCGGCGGCAGGGCACGGCGCATGGTGATCAGTACGAGGCTCTGCGCATCGTTCTGGACGCTCTGGGTACGGAGGGTGGCCGTCCGGAGCTGGGGCTGCCGGGCCTCGGTGGGCTGTTCTCGCACAAGGAGGCCGATGCGCCGCTGGACGGCCTGAAGCTGTCCAACGAGTCGCTGCTCGCGGCTGTACGGCACCTCGCGCAGGTCCGCGACCCGGGCGCGCGGCGCTGGCGGGCGGTCGACTACCGGCATCTGGACGCCGAGGAACTGGGCTCGGTGTACGAGTCCCTGCTGGAGCTGGAGCCGAAGCACTCGGCGACGGACCGCTCGTTCGAGTTGATCGAGGTGGCGGGTAACAGTCGTAAGACGACGGGGAGTTACTACACCCCGTCCTCGCTCATCGAGTGCCTGCTGGACACGACGCTCGACCCGGTCATAGACGACGCTGTGAAGCGTGGTGAGCAGCGGGCCACCGCGGCCGGTCATCCCGACCCGGCCGACGACATCGTCGATGAGCTGCTGTCCCTTACGGTGTGCGACCCGGCTTGTGGGTCCGGGCACTTCCTGGTTGCTTCGGCCCGTCGCATCGCCAAGCGTGTGGCCTCCGTGCGGGAGCGCAACCCTGAGCCGACGGTCGATGCGATGCGGCATGCGTTGCACGAGGTCGTCGCGCGCTGCATCTACGGTGTCGACCTCAACCCGATGGCTGTGGAGCTGGCCAAGGTCTCGCTGTGGATCGAGGCCATGGAACCGGGGAAGCCGCTCGGGTTCCTGGACGCCCATGTCAAGCACGGGAACGGCTTGATCGGGGCGACACCGAAGCTGCTCGCGGACGGGGTTCCGGACGACGCCTTCAAGCCGATCGAGGGGGACGACCGGAAGTACGCGGCCGGACTCGTCAAGCGGAACAAGGCCCAGCGGGGTGGGCAGGACGAGCTTCTATTCGACGCGGAGCCCCTGCCGGGGAACGAGCGGTACGCCGCTGAGCTGGCCCGGATCACTGCTGCCCCGGCCAACTCCCTGAAGCAGGTGCGGGCGCAGGAGTCTGCCTACCAGGCCTATGTGGAGTCGACCGCGTATGTGCACGACCTGCATGCCGCCGACGCGTGGTGCGCTGCGTTTGTGTGGCCGAAGCATGAGGGTGCGCCGGAGGCGCCGACGGACCAGGTGTTTCGGGCGCTGCGGGGGCGTGACCAGTCTGCGGTGCCGGACAGCACGCATGAGGAGATTCTGCGGCTTCGGGATCAGTACAGCTTCTTCCACTGGCACTTGGAGTTTCCGGAGGTTTTCTCTGTTCCGGAGTCGGGGGTTGGGGTTCAGCGGGGTACGGGCTGGGCTGGGGGGTTCGATGCGGTGGTGGGGAATCCGCCGTGGGAGCGGGTCGAGATGGTGGAGCATGAGTTCTTCGCCCAGCGGGACCCGCGCATCGCCGGGGCCAAGAACTCCGCTGCACGGAAGCGCCTCATCGCCGAGCTGCGCGACGACCGCGATGGCGGGCTCCTGTATGCCGAGTTCGAGGCTGCCAAGCGGCGTGCGGAAGGGGAGAGTCACTTCCTCCGTGGCAGCGACCGCTATCCGCTCACTGGTCGAGGCCGTATCAACACGTACGCCGTCTTTACGGAGACGAACCGCACGCTGACGGGACCGCGCGGACGGACGGGCATGATTGTGCCGTCGGGAATCGCTACGGACGCAACAACACAGTTCTTCCTCAAGGACATCGTCACGAAGGGGCAGCTCGTTGCCCTCTACGATTTCGAGAATGAGGACAAGGTCTTCCCTGAGGTCCACAATCAACTGCGCTTTTGCCTATTCATGCTGCGCGGCTCCGGCACTCTTAGTGAACCAATCCGGATGGTATTCAAGGTTCGGCAGCCTGAGCAGATCATCGAGCGAAGCTACCTGCTGACAGCCGAAGACATCCTGACCATGAACCCGAACACGGGTACCTGCCCCGTGTTCAGCAGCAAGCGAGACGCAGACATCGCTCTGGGCATCTACCGCCGGGTGCCGGTCCTGATTAACGAGACGAAGGGAGCAGGCGGCAACCCCTGGGGCATCTCGTTCATGACCATGTTCCACATGTCGACCGACTCTTACCTGTTCCGTCCCGCCGCACAGGACAACGAGACGTTCGACGACCTCGTCAAGGCCGGGTGGACACTCGAAGGCAGCGTGCTCGTCCGCGGCGAGGAGCGTCTGCTCCCGCTGTACGAGGCGAAGATGCTCCACCACTACGACCACCGCTTCTCCACATACGAGAACGCCACGGAGAAGCAGCTCAACAAGGGGACTCTTCCTCGTTTCACCGTGGAACAGCACGAGGACGCCTCCGTCGTACCCATGCCTCGCTACTGGGTGCCAGAGCAGGATGTTTCGACCGGCGAAGTCGACAAGAACGGCACGCCCATCATGGAGCAGGGCGTCCGCAGCCGCCTGGCTGCCAAGGGCTGGAACCGGGAATGGCTCCTCGGGTGGCGGAACATTGGTCGCGCCTCAGACGAACGCACCATGATTGTCTCTACTGCGCCCCGATATGGATTTCAGCACTCCTTCCCTCTTGCGCTTCCTCGTGTAGCTAGCAATGCACCCCTCTTGGGTGCAATCCTGTCCTCCATGGTGTGCGATTATGGCGTTCGGCAAAAGGTCGGCGGAACCAACCTCTCATTCAACTACGTTGAGCAGTTTCCCGTCTTGTCTCCGAGTCAAGTAACCCCACATTCCACCTTTATCATTCCTCGCATCCTCGAACTCACCTACACGTCAAACGACATGTCTCCGTTCGCCCGCGACCTCCTCGACACCGGCACCCCATTCCGCTGGGACCCGGACCGCCGTGCCGTCATCCGCGCCGAACTGGACGCTCTCTTCTTCCACCTCTACGGCATCACGCGCGACGACACGGCCTACATCCTGGACACCTTCAACGTCACCCGCGACAACGACATGAAGGCGCACGGCGAGTACCGCACCAAGAACCTGATCCTCGCCGAATACGACCGCATGGCCGCCGCCGGCCTCACCCTGGAGAACCCGCTCACCGAGGGCGAGTCCGGCACCTACCATTCCATCCTCACCCCGCCCCCCGGCCAGGGCCCCCGCCACAGCTGACCCCGCACACCTCCCCGAAGGAACAAGCACCCCGTGGTACGTCGAAGCCAGACCAGCAACCCGCGCTCAACCGTTGTCCTGACGTCGGGCGCGGACTGGGGCACGCGTGCCGCCCGGCAACGCCGCGGCAGCGGGGCCGAGTTCCCGATGCCCCGGCGACAGGCGGCGAAGCTCAAGGCGTTGCAGCTAACCCTCGGCCTGATACGCACGGCGATCAACGCCAAGCGCTGGGCCCAGGCGCGCTACATGCTCAGCCGGGCCCGCGCCCTGGTCAACGCGCTGCCCGCCGACCAGACAGTCCAAGAACGCGAGCAACTCTCGCTGTTGCGGAAGAAGTTCGAGGCACGCGGCACACCGGCCGCCAAGAAGGCCGCGAAAGCGAAGGCAATTAACGGGGCGCGAGCAGGCGGCAAGAAGTCGGCCGCGAAACCCGCGCCATCGAAGGCCGCGCCGAAGCCGACTCCCGACCTCGGCGACCGCCACATCAACCGTGCCGCGCTCGGCTACACCTCCGAGGCGCCCGACACGAACCTCACGAAGGGCGCCCAGCCCTCGCGGCCCACGGCGAAGGGCGGGCGGGCCAGATCCTTGGAGTCCCGTACGTGGATGGCCTGCTCGGTGACGGCGACCTCCACACAGTCGTCGCCCGAGCTACCGCTATAGCTTGACTTGAACCAGGCGAGTTCCGTCGTGCTCATGTCTCTCCTCGCAGTCGCTCCAGCAAGGCCCTGGAATCTTTGGGGTGC
Organism: Streptomyces spinoverrucosus; assembly: GCF_006539505.1. Classification (GTDB taxonomy): domain Bacteria; phylum Actinomycetota; class Actinomycetes; order Streptomycetales; family Streptomycetaceae; genus Streptomyces; species Streptomyces spinoverrucosus. Next base: position 110,437 of record NZ_BJND01000008.1, on the reverse strand, counting down.
AGGGCCTGCGACCGCAGTGTGTCATAGCGCTGCTGGAGAACTCTCACCTCTTTCGAGTCGCCAATCAGCCGCCCGCTCTCTTGGCCCTCCGAGTATGCGAGTCGACGCCCTTCTGGGGTCTCCAGTAGGCGCAGCGGCCCATCCATGCACGAGTGGTACTCGGCTTCCAGCGGCATGATCTGCAACGTCACGTTGCGAGGCAACGTGTGCTCCAGAACGTGGTTTAGTTGCTCGCGCCGTACCTCGGCACCGCCCAGCCTCCGCCGCAGGACTGCTTCCTCAACGATGAAGTGGAACGGAACTGTCGGACGCTCGTACAGCATCTGCTGCCGCTCCATCCTCGCCTCAACCTGAGCCTCCAGCTGCTCATCCGTCAGCAGCGGGATCCGGTTCTCGAAGAGTGCCCGCGCATACGCCTCCGACTGCAACAGCCCCGGCACCAACCGGCACTCGTACGTACACAGACTCACCGCATCGCGCTCCAGCCGCACCCACCGCCGGAACCAGGCCGCGAGTCCCGCCTCGCCCCGGGTGAGATGGCGAGCGGCCTTGCGCAGCGCACCGGTGTTTCCGGTTGCCTCCTCCCCGCGCTCGACGAACGCCTCGTCCGGCATCCGTCGGCCCAACTCCACCGACGCCACCGTGTGCTTGGAGTACCCGACGATGTCGGCGAACTCACTACGGCTGAGCCCCGCGTGCTCCCGTAAGGCCTGGACGACCGCGCCGAACGTACGCAGACTGTCCGACGGATGGGGTTCCCGCTCCCACTCCCCCGCCGGAACCGTCCGGTCGCCCACGCCCGTGGCCGCCTCCCCTTCGCCGATGTCCATCCGCCGCCCCTCTCTCCAGCCGCTCGGGCCCGCACACGTTCGGCACACAGCGTGACGGGTCGGCGCGCGTACTGTCCACTCATTGTGCTCGTACGCTGACTCCGCGTACGCGGTCCGGAGCTCGCAACGGGCCACCACGAACGCCACGCTGGCGCTATGAACCAACCCGCTCCCCAACTCACCGCCTCACCGCACACCTTCACACAACTCCTCTCCTCCGCGCGGCGCGGCGCTCGGCTCGCCCGGCTGCTTACCGTGAGCCAACTCCAGTCCTGGGGCAGCCCCGCAGGACCTCACGGAGCGTGCCGAAATCGTCGTCGCCGAGCTTGCGGCGAACGCCGTACTCCACGGCCGCCTGCCCGGTCGCAGCTTTCGACTGGCCCTCGTCTTCACCCACCGGTCGACCGCCTCCACATGGAGGTCACCGACGCCCGCGGGGACCTCTACCCACAGATCGTGACGGGCGCCGACTCACCCGATGCGCTCCGCCCCGGCGGACGCGGCCTGTCACTCGTCACCGCCCTCGCCGACCACTGGGACTGCGTCCCCTACCCGCCCAGCGGCAAGACCGTCCGAGCGGTGCTCTCCAGGCCGGTCGTCGAAGCGTGACCGCGTCGGCCGGGGAGAAGCCGGCGCAGCGCGCTCCGGACCAGGGGAACCGCAACGCCTAGGCCGACGCGCCCCTTCTGGCAGCGTGCGTGAATCAACGGTAGAATCCTTGATTCAAGGACGAGCGCGGGGGCAGTCATGAAGCTGGAAGAACTGGAAGAGGTAGGCCGGCACATCCGGCAGGAGCGGGCACGCGCGGGTCTCAACCAGCGTGATCTGGCAGAACAGGCCGGGCTCAGCCAACCCACGCTGCACAGGATCGAGCAGGGCGCCCGAGCAGCACTGAGTGTCACAGAGCTGGACCGGATCGCGCGGGCGCTGGACGTGCCCGTGCGGTACCTCCTCCGTGGAAACCCGGTCGCCGACCGAGTCCGCGTCGCTCCGCGAACAGCGCGGGAGGCCACCCAGGAGGATTTGGACGAGGCGAGACGGCTGGTCGTCGATCTCCTGGCCCTCGATGACCGGCTGACGGAATCCAGTACCCCCCATCGGGCGTGCACCCCGTCACCTCACCCATCGAGTCGATCGGCCCCTGTCACCGACGCCGAGAGTGAGGGGATGGCCGCCGCAGCAGCTCTGCGCACACGGCTCGGTCTGGGCCTCGCGCCACTCGTGGACCTTCCCGAACTGCTCGAGACCGCCACCCGCCTCGACGCCGGTGCGGTTTCGATACCAAGCACCATCAGCGGTATCTCCGCCCAAGACCCCGCCCGAGGAGTGGCCGTCGCACTCGTCAACATCTGCGACGTACCCGAACGGCAGCGCTTCTCCTACGCGCACGAGCTCGGCCACGTCGTCCTCGACGACGGAGTCGTCGTCGACCACCTGCGCGGCGGCCGCTCCCCACAAGAGATCCGGTGCGACGCGTTCGCCCGGCATTTCCTGGCGCCCCTGGAAGGGGTCCGCCAGGAGTGGGAGCGCACAGCGACGAACTGCGAGCCGACGACGAAGGACGGCAGCGTGGACCCGCTGCGGCGCCTCGCCCAAGTCGCACGGCATTACCGCGTCTCGCTCTCCGTTGCCCGCATCCAGTGCACGAAGCTCGGCATCGGCCTGCCCTCGGACTGCCAGGACACTCTCCCCACCAACCGGGAGGCCGCCTGGCGTTTCGGCTGGGGGCCCGAGTACGAGGCCGAGGTCAAGGCCGCGCAGCAGATCAGTCCGCCGCGTCGGATCCTCGAACGTGCGGTCAGGGCGTACGAAGCCGGTTCCATCGGTCTGAAGCCGCTGGCCCGCCTGCTGTGCATGGAACCTCAGGAAGCCGAAACCCAGCTGGAGAAGGCCGGTATCCGGCCGCCTGCGCCTCCGGAGCCCCGACGGATCAATGCACGGTCGATGGCAGCTGCTCGCCGAGGGCACCCGCGCCGGAACGACGAGGAGCCACCACGGGCGTGAACGTCAGGGCGAACGAAACCGGGGAGTCCGAGAACAACCCCGAACCCGCTGTCTCCATCCTCGACGCGGTGGTCTGCGTGCACTTCGCCGGCGCGAACCTGGTCGACGTTCTGCTGAGGGCGCTGGACTTCGCAGGCTGGCAGATCCATGTTCCTCACGAGGTCTGCGAGGAAGTCAAAGGCAAGGACCTCAAGTTCCCGGGCCTGCGCAGGCGCTGGGCGGCGGTCGAGCGCAGCCCCCGGATCAACGTCCTGCCCGAGCTGACTCTCATATCCAGCGACCCCGACCTGATCGACCGGTTCAGCGAGATCCGTGACAGCGACTTCGAGAGCGCTCACGAGCAACGGCAGCACCTGGGTGAGTGTGTCGTCGTCGCTCACGGCTCATACCTCGCGGAGCGCGGGCGAACCGTATATGTCGGCATGGACGATCGAGACGGACAGCGCATGGCCGCCCGTTACGGACTCGACTGCTTCACCGTCGAGGACGTCATGCACTACGCCGTTCACGCCGACTGCTTCCCGGACCTGGCCGCCTTGAAAGCCACGTGGGATCGCCTCCGGAAGTTCGGTGACGGACTGCCTCCCTTCGACCAGACAGAGTTGCCCGACACCTGGCAGGAGTACCGCAGCGGAGGGTGACACCCATGGGAGTCTCTGCAGACGCCCCGGAGTGACGGCAGGCAGGTCGAAACCACCCACTCCATCCGATAGCGCGTTGACGTCGCCAACACGCTTATCTACGGTGACTGTTGATGCGTAAGGGGCTCAGGGGGGCAATAAGCCGTGCAGGTCGACGACACTGGCGAGCCCGGCGGAACCGTCACGGCCGGCCGCCTGCTCGACGCTGCTGAACACGCTTTCCTGCGCGCCGAGTTCGGCGTCGTACGACCGCTTCTCCAGCGTTTTCAGGCCGAGTTCGGCACAGCCGACACCCACGAGGCGGCGGTACGGTACGCCGTACTCCGCGCCGCCCTGGCCGCACGGGTGGGGAACTGGCCGGAGGCGGTCCGGCGGTGTCCCGACAGTGATCTGGACCTGGCTGCGACGGGGGTCGTGCACGCCCTCGCGGTGGGGGCCCTCCGCCGGCTGAGCGAAGAGGGCGGACGGCACACCGAGTTCGGCACTGCCGCGCTCGCCATCGTGCTGTGGGCGCATCTCCTGGACGAGGACGACCCGGGCGACTTCCGCGCACTGCTCACCGAGCGGCGCGGCGCTCCCGTGCCCGACGAACTCTGGGAGGAGGCCCACAGTCATCTGCTCGGGCGCATCACCGACCTGCTGCGCGCCCTGGACGTCCGGGCCGGCCGGGACGCCCTCGCCGCCTGGGAAACGGCCTGGGAGACCGAGCGCGCCGTTCTCGCGGTCCTCCTCGAGAACACCGGCCCCGACTGCCTGATTCCGCTCGAAGACGCCGCCCGCCATCTCGTGAGCCGCGACCGCGGTGACGCCCTCCTCGACGCCTACTCCGCCCGCCACCCCGACCCCACTACCTGGACCGCGGATTCGCCCGACCACCGCGCGTGCGCCGACGTTCTGGCCCAGGCCCTCGCGGAACGGGGCCAGAGCCGGGTGCGGGCCGGGGAGTGGAGCGAGGCGCTCGCGGACTTCAGTACGGCGGCGCGGCTCGGGCGCACCCTCGGCTCCGGAGAGCGGGCGGCCGTCCAGCGCGCGGGGAAGAACGTCGGGCGGAGCCGCACCGGGCGCGACTACTCCCCCGTCACACGTATCCAGGGCCTGGAGGTGGCACATGCGCTGCTGCCCGAGGACGGCTCGCTGGCCGCCGAGCTCACCGCCGAGCTGGTGCGGCAGGGGCAGAAGGTCTTGGGCAGCGACCCTCGGCAGAGCAGGTACCGCTTCGCGCGGGCCCTGGTCGTGTCTCCCGGTGACATGGACGCCAGGACCGGCCTCGACGACCATCTGAGGGCGGACCTGCGCCGGGCACTCGACGGGGCGGAGCCTCGGGAGAGGATCCGCGCAGTCGCGGTGCTGGACCTGCTGCAGCGCGATCCGGACTGTGCGTCGGCCCGGGAGTGGCTGAGGAACCATTACGCCGAGCAGGCCGTCGTCGCCGCCTCCGACGGACGTACGGCAACAGCGCGCTCCGCCGTGCGCAGCATGATCTATTACGACGGCGGCGAGGGCCCCTACGGGAAGGAAAGCGTCGACAACATGCTCGTCGACCTCCTGATCGACGCGGCCCGGACCGCCGAAGCCGAGAGCACTCGCGCCGGGATGGAACGCCGCGTCGACCTGCTGAGCACGGCTGCGGGCATCGCGGGTCCGGACCGCGGCCACGTCAGGGAGGAACGCGACGCGGCGGTGCTCGACCTCGCCGAGCACCTCGAGTCCACGGCGTCACCGTCGGACGTCATCGAGCTGTTCCTGCAGGACCGGATGCGGACCGGTGTCAGCGCGCGCTTCGACCAGACTGTGGAAGCCGCCTATCTTCGCCGCGCCGAGGCACGCGAGGAGCAGGGCGACCTCGGCGGAGCGCAGCACGACCGCGCGTGCGCGGAACGGATCGGCGCCGGACTGCCTGCCCAGCGCCTGCTGTTCGGCCCCGTCCCCCGAAGCCGCCGACACCCCCGCCACGACTCGGGACAGGGAGCTCTCTTTTGACCGTCGACAAGCCCACCCCGGCAGCCGAGGAAGCAGAGGGCGTCGAAGCACCACCGATTCCCTGGTTCGGCCCCACGCTGCACGAACTCGTCCCGGGCGCCGCGCCGGGCATCCGACCCCCGATTCTCCGCAGGCAGGTGGGCCAGGCCCTCGCCGCGGCCCGGCAGGACCCGGTCAAGCAGGAGCTCATCCGCCGGGCCGACCGTGCCTCCCGCGGCGCCGTCGGCTCCCTCGTCGCCGAAATGCTGACCCCGCCCCTGCCCCGCAACGACCCCGAGGAACTTCCGTGAACGGTCCCGCCCCGGCCACTCCCACCGGCCCGCCGTCCGAACTCGACAAACTACGGCGCCGGGTCGAGGCGCTGTCCCGCAAACGCGACGAGGCCGAGTCCCGGCTGCAAGCCCTGCTGAGCTCCCTGCTGCCGCTGGACGACCTGCTCGCCGACACGCGCCGCCGGACCGGCGCCCTGTACGGGGCGCGATCCGCCCGCGAGGCGACCTCGGCCGCCCTCGCGCTGAGCGAGCAGATCGACGCGGCGCACCTGATGCTGCGCAGTGAGTTCGCCCGGCACGACGTCAGGCCGATGGATGCGGTGGGCAGGACCGTCGATCCGGCGGAGATGCGCGTCGTCGGGACGCAGGCGCACCCCTCCGCCCCGGCCGGTACGGTGCTGAGGGAGAGGGTCACCGGCTTCCGCCTGGGCGCGTCCACCCTGCGGGTCGCGCAGGTGGTCGTCGCGGTGCCGGGCCCCGCACCGGGATCCGAGGCGGTTCCGGCAGCCGAGGACAGTCCCGATCCGGCGGCGTCCGAGGTGCCCCCGGGTGGCGGCAGGCGGGCACAGCCACGACGTACCACCCGCTCCCAGCGCAAGCTCCCGCGCAAGTCCTCGGCCGGGCGGAGACGTCGCTCCCGTCGCACCTGACCCGACGGCCGCACGGCCCCTCTCCCCCCTATATCCGACGCCCCACGACCATCAGGAAGCAACCTTCCATGCACCGGACTCTCGGCATCGACCTCGGCACCACCAACTCCGTCACGGCCTGGCTGCACGGCGGCGCTCCCGTCGTCCTGCCCAACCGGCATGGGGACAAGGTCACCCCCTCGGCCCTCGGCATTGACTCCCACGGTGCCCTGCTGTTCGGGCAGGAAGCCCTCAACTGGCGTGTTGCCGATTCCAGTTCTGTGATCACTGAGGTCAAGCGGCTGATCGGGCGGCGCTGGGACGACGAACTCGTACAGCAGGCGCTGAAGGCACGGCCTCACGATGCGCCTCCCGTCCGGGCGAGCGCCGACGGTTCGGTGGAGATCCGGCTCGGCGAGCACTACCTCTCCCCGGTGCAGGTCTCCGCCATCCTGCTGCGCCGGCTGAGGGAAGACGCGGAGAGCACCGCGGGGGTGCCGTTCCGGCGTGCGGTGATCACGGTGCCGGCGCACTTCGCCGAGCCGCAGAGACACGCGGTGCGTGAGGCGGGACGACTGGCCGGTTTCCACGTGGCGCGCATCGTGGAGGAACCGACCGCCGCCGCGCACGCCTTCGGCGTCAGAACCAGGGAGAACGGCACCACGGACTACGCCACCGTGCTCGTCTTCGATCTGGGCGGCGGCACCTTCGACGTGTCGCTGCTGACGATCGGTCCGGGTTACTTCTCGGTGAGCGAACTGGGCGGAGACAACCTCCTCGGCGGCTCCGACTTCGACGCGCTGCTGGACCGGCACCTGCGCGAGCAACTCGACGGACGCGACCACAGCGGCGAACTGGACGCCTTCCGGATCCGGGCCGCCGCCGAGCGCGCGAAGATCGAACTGTCCTCGCGGGACGTCTCCGAGGTGATCCTCGCCCCACTCGGGAGGCAGGGAGGATCCTGGTCCGGTGCGGTGCGGCGCACGGTCTTCGAAGGGCTCCTCACCGAGCATCTGCGCCGGATGCGGGAGACGGTCGAGTCGGTGCTGAAGGAAGGCGACACGCTGCCGGAGGACGTCCAGCGCGTCCTCCTCGTCGGCGGCTCCACCTTCATCCCGGCCGTCCGACACGACCTGGAGGACCTCTTCGGCAAGGAAAGGGTGGCGCACACGGTCGATCCCATGATGGCCGTCGCCCAGGGCGCCGCCGTCGAGGCCGGTCTCCTCAGCACCCTCGACTGTCCCGCCGAGACCTGCACCGTCGAGGGCATTCCCGTCACCGCCGACGCCTGCCCGGGCTGTGCCACCCCGCTGCTCGGCACGGCCACGGTGGACTGCCCGACCTGCCACGTCCCCGCCCCCGAGCTCACTGCCGCCTGTCCCGTGTGTGCCACGGACCTCTCCGGGCTGCGCGCGACCGCTCCGACGGCCACCCGCACGGAGTGCCCGGAATGCGGCCGGGCCGACAACCCCGCCTCCGCGACCGTGTGCCTCGACTGCGACGCGCCGCTCGACGCGGGCGGCCTGAAATGCCCCGACTGCGGGATGGTCAACGCCACCGGCCTCAGCGCCTGCTCGCTCTGCGGCGGTGACTTCGGCACCGCCCCCGCCGAACAGGTCACGGCACAGCGCCTCGGACTCGAGCTCGCTGACGGCACCGTGGAGCTCCTCTTCCCCAGCGGTACGCCCTACCCGACCGAATGGCGCCCGGTGGACGACCTCGTGGTGCACGGCGGCAACGGCAGATCAGTACGGTTCCAGGTCTGGGAGGGGCCGCACCTGGGCTCGGCTCAGCGCAACGAGTTCTGCGGCGGCTTCGCCGACCACCGGACGGACGGACTCCGGGGGGACGTATCGCTCGACCTTCAGGTGCGGCTCGACTCCGACCGGACCGTCGAACTGAAGTACCGCATCGGCTCCGGCGACTGGCGCGGTGCCCGGCTGCGGCGCAGCATGGTCTCCACGACTGTCGGCCGAAAGGCGGCTGAACTCCACGACCGCTACACCGATTTCCTCCGCAACTGGGGCCAGGAGGCCACACCCGCCGAGCGTGACGCCCTCACCGAGGTCATGGCAGATCTGGCGGCCCTCAGCCAGGGGGAGGCAATGGGCCGTTCCCTGGACGGACTGCTGGACTCGGCCCGCGACACCCTGGAGACCTGCACACGGGCCCGAAGTGTCTTCGCCCGGGCGACGATCGCCGCCCGGGGCGGACGTGGGCTGCTGCCGCCGCCGCTCCTGGAGGACCTGCGGAAAACCGCGGAAGCTGTCATGGACGCGCGCAGGGCCATGAACGCCGACGCGATGCGGGCCGCCACGGAGCGGGCCGAGGAGCTCCTGAGCTCACTCGACCCGGCGGTCCGTTCCTCGCTCCTCACCATCCGCCTCGCCGAACAGGATGCCTACCCGGCAACCCTGCGCAGGGAGGTCCTGGCCGCCCGGGACGCCCTGCGCAGCGCCGTGGAACGCGGCGACCAGGCTGCCCAGGACACCCAGCTCGTACGCCTGGGGCGGCTCGCCGAACAGGGCCGTGGCGAGTTCGCGGAGGTGAGCACGCCCACCACCGGGAGCGTACTGCCGTCGAAGCGGTGACAGGCTGCGGGATGCGGCACGGGTGCAGGGCGCATTCGGCCCTGCACCGCATGCGTCGATGGGCCCAGCCCCTGGACACTTCCGGTGCGGGGCGCGGGTCCCAGTGGGGCGCAGAGCGCGAGCACACCCACGCCTACACGGGCAGCGCAGGGAACACGACCACCGAGCCGTCCTTGTCGCGGGCGATCTCAATCGCCACGTCTGTCGTGCGGTTGTTGACCGTGACACCGTCGGCCAGCTGGTGAATCCGGTGGGCCGCGCTCATGAGGCGATCGACTTCACCGGTCGTGAAGACGAGCCGCTTGCCGTTCGGGCGGGCCAGTTCCAGTGCCGACAGGCGTACCAGGACACCGGCGATACCCGACTCCAGCTCGTCGAGGCGCTGCTGATCGCGCTTGAGTGCGCGGGTGAAGTTCTCGAACGGATTGCCAGGCTCGCTCTGGGCGTGCTCGACGGCCTGGAGGACGACGACCCGCCGCATCAGCGCGATGGCCAGGGAAGCGAGTTCGAGGTGGGTGCGAAACGTGCCTCCATGGTCGTCGACGCCGGGGAACGACTTGGTCAGCGTGCCGAGTTCGACGGCCTCGCCCTCGGGGAGTCTGTCGAGCGCGCTCTGCCATCGGGCGAGGCGGATGTCGGCTTTGCTCAGCGCCGTGTCGATGGTGTGCACCGCCGAGTCGAGTCCCAGCGAGACACCGAGCTTGCCCTGGTCGAGCAGGATGGCCGTGGCCTTGTCGATGGCGGCACGGCAGCCGTTGAGTGCACTGTGCTCGTCGTCGAGCTTGTCCTGCTGAAGTTGCTCCAGCAGTTCCGTGATGTTTTCGATGGCCTGCTGGCGCTTGTGGTCGGCGTGCGCGCTCACGCCCACCGCCACGGCCATGAGCACGAGCGGAGCGGCCACGGTGAGCGCCGTGCCGCCGGCGGCCACGGCACCGGCGGTCGCACCGGCCCCGCCGGCCGTGCCCGCCGCCGCTCCTCCGACCGGCACGAACGTCGCACCGCCGGCGATTTTGCCCGCTGTGTCCACGAGCGGACCACGAATGCCACCGGCCGCCGCCTTCGACGCCATCGGGCGAACGATGCCCTGCCCCAACTGGGCGGCGACCTTCGCCGGGACCACCATGCGATACAGATTCTCGCCGGAAGCGGTCGCTCTGGCCGCCGTAAGGGAACTTCGCGTCGATTGAGTGATGAACTGGGACAGGTGCTGCGCCAAGGGACTCGCGGCGTCGAGCGGGATGCCACGGCCGCGGTCGATCCTGTCGGGCAGCGGATGTACCTCAAGTGTGGCAATCGGCTCGTCGGCCAGGACGGCCAGCACTCCGCGCAGTTCAGCCAGACGCTCAGCCGTCATCGACTCGCCCGCGGTCAACGCTGGCACCCGGACGTCAGCGGTCGCCAGCGTCCACACGGGCACGGTCGTCTTGCGGTCGTCAGTCATCGTCTCCCCTTGTCTTCCAGCATGCTCGTAGCCTCAGTCGCGCCATCACCGCACGTGCACCCACCCGTGCAGCCCCTCCAGATGCCGCGGCAGCCGACTCCCCTGCCAGCCCAGCACCAGCCGCTCCCGTGCACGGGTGATCATGACGTAGTACGCCATGCACAGGGTCGCCGCCGTGGGGTCGGTGGCGGAGTCGGTTTCCGCGTCTGCGATGACGACGGTGTCGAAGTCGAGGCCCTTGGCGCTGGCGCGGTGGACGAGGACGACCCCGGGGCGGGCGAGGTCGAGGTCGCGATAGCGGCCGGAGGAGGCTGCCGAGCTGTAGAGCTGGGGTTCGTGGGCGAGGCCGGCGCGTTCCAGGCGGCGCATCAGGTCGGCAGCCGTGCGCAGGGAGTTGACGATGACGCCGATGCGGTCCCGCGGGTGCCGGGCCGCCAGGCCGACGATGTCGTCGGCGAGGTCCTTGGTGCCGGAATAGTGGCGGACCACGGGCAGCGTCCCGCTGCGGAAGGGGATTTCGGGGCGGGTACCGCCCGTGCGGAAGTGCTCCGCGAGGGAGGCGATCTCGCGGCTGTTGCGGTGGTTCCCGGCGATCTCGACTCGTCGCGTGGAGCGGCCGAGGGCGTCGGTGATCTCGGTGAGGGTGGAGTTCGTTTCCGTGAGGCGCTGGCACTCGTCGGCGAAGACCGTCACGGAGGCGGCGGCGAGGCGGGCCATCCGGTAGAAGCCCGCCGACAGGTCCTGGCCCTCGTCGACGACGAGGTGAGGGGTGGCCGCCTTGTTCTCGCCGAGGGCGGCGGCAGCCTGTTGGGTGAGGGCCGCCCAGTCGAACCAGCCGTCCTGGACGCGCGGTGCGCCGTATCCGAAGTGGCGCAGAACCCAGCCGTGGACGGTGGCTGCCTCGACCGGTGTGCCGGGGACCGTGAGGCCCTGGACCATGCCGTTCAGGAGCTGGCGCAGCAGGTTGGAGCGGGACAGCAGCAGGGTGGGGCGGCCGGTGAGGGCGAGGTGGACGGCGCGGTGCGCGGCGAGCAGGCTCTTGCCGCTGCCGGGTGGGCCGCTGACGACGTGGTTGCCGGTCAGCGGCAGGGCGTCCAGGCAGTCACGCTGGGCCGGGGTGAGATCGGGGTGGAGCACGGGGGTGTTCGCGGTGGTCATGGGTGTCATCCCTGGGCGATGGCGGCGGCGGACTCGCGGCTCGAGGTGAGGACGTCGGTGAAGTAGCCGGGCACGCGGGCGGAGCCGACGACCAGGGCGCGGTCGAGCAGGGTGTTGCCGGTCTGGCAGCTGGTCTCGGGCAGCAGGGTGCAGGCGTGGCAGGCAGCTCGGTTGAGGTTGCCGAAGCCCTGGCCGGTGTGCTCGGCGCACAGCGGGTCGGCGGAGCACCAGGCGGCGGCTTCCAGCATCCGGATGAGCGTCTCGGCGAAGTGCGGTGCCTCGCCCTGCCGGACCAGGCCACCGAGGGTGCCTTCCGCGTCACCGGCGGCCGTGTAGATGAGCAGTCCGTGCTGGCCGTACTCGGGGCGGCCGTAGACGCGCTCGCGCAGGCTGGCGGTGGTGTAGCCGGAGTCGAAGGAGAGCTGGCGGATGAGGAGGTGGGCGACGGTGTGCAGGAGCAGGAAGCGGGGCGAGAGTTCGCTGCCGGTCGTCTCGGCGAGCTGTTCGTCGCGGAACGACGCGTCGAGGTCCGTACGGACACCGTGGACGTGGGCCCGTACGCGGGGGTCGTTCTCCCAGGCGGCAAGGCGCTGTTCGTCCAGGGTGAGGACGATGCCCTCGCCGTACACCTCGGTCGCGGGGAGCCAGCGCAGGCGGCCGCTGGTGTCGGCGGGTACGAGGGTGCCGCCCGGGGAGTGGCGGCGGAAGCCGGTCGGCGCCCGCACCTCGCGGAGGCGGTCGGCCAGGACGACACCGCCGATATGCGCGTCGAGGGTGGCCCAGGGCTCCTCCTTCTCGCCGTCGAGGCCGAGTCCGCTGCGGCGGACCGCGAACTCCTTCGTGGCTTCCGGGAGTCGGGCGGCGTCGAAGGCGTACCACTCGTCGCGGCTCAGGTCGATCTTTCCGGACCTTCCGGACTCCTGCCGGTCGGGCGCCGGCGCGGGGGCGCCCGTGGCCTCCGCGACGAGCTGGTCGATGAGGCTGTCCGGGGCGTCGGTGTCCTCCTTGATCATGTCGCGGAAGATGTCGGCCCTGGGCGTGCCGAGCGCGTCGATCAGGTTCGTCCAGTAGCCGTGATCCAGGACGGCCTCCGCCATGCTCCGCTCCGCACGCGGGGCTTCGGCGGTCTGGGGGATGTCGAGCGCCGAGTAGACGACCGGGTAGTAGACGTTGCCTGCGGTGCGCTGCACGATGTGCACCTGCTGGCGGCAGGAAGTCCTCGTATCCCAGTGCTGCCAGGGGTTGCGGCCGGAGCAGTGTCCGCCCTGGGGGCCGAGGACGTCGAGCAGGTCGCGTTCGGCACCGCAGGGCTTGCCGCCCTCCCTGATCGCTTCGCAGCGCACCGAGAGCGCTTCGAGTCCGGAGGCGCGGTCGGCGACGCGGAAGCTGAGCCGGCGTGCCTTCCAGGCGTGCTTCGACTCCGAGCAGGACTCGCGCAGTTCGGGCGCGAGCTTGGAGTGGGCCCAGTACCACCAGTCGACGTCGTCGAGGTGTCCGTCCGGGCAGATGCGGACGAACCGCATCGGGGTGAGGCGGGGTGCTGCGGCGCAGGACGTGCAGACGGGCGGCTCGCCCGGCTTCTCGTGCTCGCGCAGAAAGCGGACCATGGCCCGGCAGGAGCCGCAGAACAGCCAGCCGGGGAAGCGTACATAGGGAACGCCGGGGCGATCGACCTTGTCGTAGCGGTCGTTGAGGGTGTGGGGCGCGGCGTAGAAGCCCTTGACGCCGAGGCGGGTGGCGAGCCGGTCGGAGGGGACGGGGGTCTTGAGGTCCGGCCACCTCTCGATACCGGCGGCGACGAAGGACTCGCCCTGGACGTCGAGTACCGCGCCCACGCCGAACGGCAGCACGGTCTGCGCCTGGCGGACCCGGAGTTTGCGCTTCACTTTCCTGCTCCCGTCACGGTGATCTGGCACTCGCGGTCCACGCTGCGCATCGAGTTGAGGGTCTCCCACAGGCCGCAACGCTGCTCGAAGCCCTTGAGCAGGTTGTGCTGGCCCTTGCCCTGACTGCGGTAGTAGAGGTCCTTGCCCTCGGCGGCGGCAGTGTCGGCCTGCCGGTACCAGTCATCCAGGAGGTAGCCGAGTTCCGCTCGTACGTCAGCGCGTACGGCGTCGGCGTCGGCTTCTGTGGCACCGTGCTCAGTGGTCGCGGCGCGCTCGGCGAGGGCGTCGGCGATCCGCCCTGCCTCGTCCTTGTGGTCGGTGATCCGTCCGGCCCGGCTCTCGGCGGCCAGGCCGAGCCGGTGGCGGACCAGGATGACGAGCGCGGCGTGCAGGGCACGTCGGCGCGCGGGCAGGGACCAGGGGGTGACGCTGGCGGGTTCGACGTAGCGGTAGAGCGCCCGGTGGTAGTCCATGAAGGTCTCGTAGTGGGACCGGTCGCGCGGGCGCGTGGCGTTGAAGTAGGTGACGACGAGTCCGGGCACGTGGTGGCGGCCGACGCGGCTGGTGGCCTGGATGTACTCGGCGGTGGTCTTGGGCTGGCCCTGCATGAGCATGTACGCGAGCCGCTTCACGTCGACGCCGACGGAGAGCATGTTGGTGCACGGCAGGAACGACACCGACCGGGGGTCCGTCCAGGGCTTTTCGAGGCGGTCGAGGAGGATGGGCTGATCGGCGCGCTTCACGCTGCTGTCGAGTTGCTGCACCTGCTCACCGACCAGCTCGCGCGTGCCCGCACCCTCGTCGAGGCCGCGGAGCTGGGCGGGGATGTCGTCGCCGGCCGCGGTGACGGTACGGCCGAGTTCGCGCAGGCTGTGGTGGTAGGCGACGAGGGTCCAGTAGTCGTCGCGGTGTTCCTCGGGGAGCTGGTGGACGCCCTGGAGCATGGCCGCCGTGGTGGCGACGGCGCCGCGGCCCGCGGTGTGGCCCTGCGCCATGACGCCGAGGTAGAGACGGCCGGGGCTGCCGGTGTCGGGGACGGCGAAGAAGCTGTCGCGGGCGTCGAGTCCGGACGGCGGGAAGAGCTGGACGTCCTGGTGGTGCAGGGCTCGGACCTGTTCGGCGGAGCGCCGGATGGTGGCCGTAGCGGCGACGATCTTGGGTGGGCGGCCGTCCGGGCCGGTGCACAGCTCCAGGATGGCCGCCTCGTAGAGGCCGACTGTGGTGCCGAGCGGTCCGGTGAGCAGGTGCAGCTCGTCCTGGATGATCAGGGACGGGGGCCGGTGGCCGGTGCCCGCGCCGAAGAGGTTGCCGGAGTCGGGCTCCCAGGCGAGCCGGGCGAACTTGTCGACGGTGCCGAGGACGAAGGTGGGCGGATCCTCGTAGAGGTGCTGGTCGACGACGGCGACGGGCAGGAGGTCGTGGAAGGCGCACTCGTCACGGGTGCAGTGGAAGGCGAACTCGTCCGCCTCGGCGCGGACTCCGTAGTCGGAGCGGACGCTCGACCAGGTGGGCGGCAGGATGCGGGTGCCGCACCACGGGCAGCGGTCGAGAATGAAGACGTCCTCGGGGTGGCTCGCCGCGCCCTGCTCGTCGAAGGCGACTTTGGCCGCGTCGAACTTGTTCGGGGTGGTGGTGTCGCCGACCCACAGGCCGATGGTGATGGGTTCACTACCGAGGCCGAGTCCGGGTTCGGTGCGGCGGAGGTGTTCCAGGGCGCAGATCGTGGTGGCGGCGCGCTGGAACTGCTGGGTGGTGAGCAGACTGAGGGTGTAGCGGCTGAGCACGGTGGTCCCGCCGCCTTCGCCGCGGATCCGGCGCAGGGCGATGGTGAAGGCGGCCAGGAGCAGATACGCCTCGGTCTTGCCACCACCGGTGGGGAACCAGATCAGGTCGGTGGTCTCGCGGTCGCGGTGTCCGGGGTCGGCGACGCCGTCGAGGGCGAGGAGGAAGAAGGCGAGCTGGAACGGGCGCCAGGTGGCCTCGGGGTCGACGGGCGGGTCGAGGGCTACGGGGTCCGCGCGGTGGCGCCGCTGACCGGCCTGGTCGGGGGCGGAGTGCCGCATCTGGAGCAGCATGGCGCGCTGGGCGATGCGAAAGGCGTCGAGGAGTTCGGGGCGGTCGGGGTCGCACAGGGTGCGCACGCCGGCCTCGATGCGGGTGACCGCCTGGCGGACGCGGTCGAGGATCCGCTCCGCGGCTTCGCGGCCCCAGGGCGGCACCTCGACGGATCGCTGGCCCACGTACCAGGCGTGGTACGAGGCGGCGAACTCAGCGAGTTCCTCGCGGAGTTGGTCCCTGTCGACGGTCGGGTCGGCGAGGTGGGAGATCGTGAGCGCGGGGGCGTCGAGCGGGCCGCCGGCCCGGACGGCGGGTACCTCGGCGCGTGGCAGGGCTTCGCAGGTGAGGAGTTCGACACCGCGGTCCTCGCCACGGTCCTCGCGGACGGCGCAGCCATGTCCGACGGCGTGGGTGACGACGTGCCGGTACTGAAGGCGCAGTTCGCGTTCCTCGGGATCGCGACTGGCGAGCCGGACGCTGGGATACGGCAGCACGGCGCCATCGGCGGGGCGGACGCTGAGCCGGCACTGGAACAGCATGTCGTCCCAGTCCGGCGCCTTGTCGTCGGCACCGTCGTGGCGTTTCTCGTTGACCAGGGCCACGGTGATGAGCGTGCCCGCGCCGTAGGAGCGGCGGGTCAGCTGGATCTTCGCGCGGCGGTCGAAGACGGTCACCTCCTCCCGGTCGGGGCCGATGGTGTGTGTCTCGGGCGTGAGGGGGACGCGCTTCCAGCGCCGGCCGCGCCCGGGTTCGTTCCGCTGCGTCTCGTAGCGGGCGGCGGCACAACTCACCTCGACGTCCACGGCATCGGTGTAGAAGCTGATGCCGAGGGACGCGGGCAGCCAGCTGTTGGTCTCGGGCACGGGGTCGGCGGCCGGGTCCACGTCGGGGGCGTCCTGCTCGGCGCCGGGTGCCTCGGGGTCGTCGGCGGCGAGGTCGAGCCGACGCCGGCGGTCGGCCTGTTGCGGGTAGAGCGTGCCCATCAGGTACTGCCGGTCCGGCGGCGCGTCGAGCACCTCGTCGTCACCGCCGACGGGGCCGACGAGCTGACGGGTGAGGTAGTCGACCAGCTCCTGGCGCGGGTCCATGTGCGGGTTCCTTCGAATGAGGGGAGTTGAGAGGGTCGTGCGTCCGTCGGCTTCAGCGAGGCCGCGGCATCAGCCCATGGCGGTCCAGCTGGCCGCGGAACTTCCACTTGACCTTCGACTCGATCTGGCGGATGCGCTCGCGGGTGACGCCGAAGACAGCCGCAATGTCCTCCAGCGTGTCCGGCTCGTCACCGTCGAGTCCCGTGCGCCGGATGACGACATGCCGTTCACGCTCGGTGAGGTGCTCCAGGACGTGCCGCAGGCGTGCCAGGAACTCCTTGCGGACCACCACGGCGGCGGGGCCGGGCAGTCGGCTCGGCCCGATGATCAGGTCACCGAGGGCGGTATCGTCGCCGATGATCCGGTCCAGGGAGTCGGTGGGCCGGCTGATTCTGCGCACCTCTTCCACTTCGGCGAAGGTCAAGCCGCTGGCGTAGGCCACGTTGTCGATGGTCCTGGGACGGCCTTCGCCCAGAAGCTTGCGCTCGGCCACGGCGACCTTGCTCACCTTTTCGTGCATGTGCACGGGTATCCGGATCAGAGTGCCCTCGTCGGCGACCGCCCGGGTGATGGCCTGCCTGATCCACCAAGTCGCGTAGGTCGACAGCTTGTAGCCCTTGTCGACGTCGAATTTGCGGACGGCGCGCATCAGGCCGATGGTTCCGTGCTGGACGAGGTCATCGACGTCCAGTCCCCGCCCCTGGTATCCCAGCGCGATCTTCCACACGAGCCGCTGGTTGTGCCGGACAAGGCACTCGTAGGCACGCCACCGCTCACCGTCGCGGGGCAACTCCGCGATCTCCTCCGCCGGAACATCGCGGCTGAGACTGTCCGTACCGCCGCGCAGGAGAACCGCGAGGCCGACCTCCTCGTCCGCCTTGAGCACCACCTTGGCCAGGTCCCGGCGCCACCGGTCCTCCTCCAGCACGGCCCGGGCCGCACGGACGGCCTCGGCCAGCCTCTCGTCCATGACGGAAGCGGCGGATCGAACGCGCTTCTTGCCGGTCGGCACCTTCGTGGGCACAGCGCTTCGCGCCGGACCCGTGGAAGGAGCCGCCGGGCGAATCTGGCCGCCCGCCGCTGCCTGAACGGACATACCGAGCGGGCGGGGACGGGTGATCGGAAAGTCGGCGGTCAACTCGCGCCCCTCAGCGGGGCTCAGCCCGTGGAGCCGTACGACACCGTCGTGGGCGAGCTTGCTGACAGTGCCGTCGGTGTCGGTGTAGCGCGACAGCATCCGCCGGGCCTGGGCCAGGCGTCGGGCCGCTTCGCTGGGGACGGCCGCTGGATCAGGGACGGTCTTCCACCGCGGTCCCGGCGGCGGCACGGGCCCGGCGGCTTGCGTGTCCGGCACAGCGACAAGTGCCGCGGCGGAGGTCCGATCCGGTTTCCGGCGCAACGGCTTCACGTGAAGACCGACAGCGGCCAGCCCATCGCGCAGCCTTCGCTGTTGCTCGTCGCTTGTGAGCCCGAGCCGGTCCGCCTCCACGACGAAGGCCCGATGACTCACGAAGCCCGAACGAGACGCGGAACGTCTCAGCCTCTCAATGACCGACGGCAACTCCGCCTCGATCGTGCGCCGTCTGGCCTCGGCCGTCGGCTCCCCACCCATAGTGCCCCCCCCACTTGAGCGTTCGAGCACCCGGACTTCCGGCAAAGGGTCGGCCGGGCACAACCAGCACTCTAGAGCCGACACGTTTACATCGTCAACACATTCCTCCGATTTGTTTACACCGTTGTAGGGTCACTTGACGACGTCAACAGGTAGGGTGAGGACGTTGGCGCAGGCCTCGCGACTCCCGGAAGGTCACCCGTGTCCCAACCCGAACTCCTCCCCGGCACACCCGAGTTCCGTATCAAGCTGCCCAAGGGCGGTGAGGCGCGCGGACATCTGCTCGCCGAGTTCGGCGGCAACGGCACCCACAAGTTCCTGCTGCGGCAGGGTTCCCTGGTGGCCGCCGAGGCCTGGCCCGGGCTCGGCGACCATGCCCGCCGCAACCGCGCGGAGCTGCGCGCTAGCGGCGGCCTCGTCGACGCGGCCGCCGATCCCAGCTTGCCGCAGGCGGAGCGCCGTTGGGTGGCGATTCAGGACATCGAGTGCAACTCCTCCTCGGCCGCCGCCGCGCTCGTGTACGGCTACGACGCCTCCGGCCCCGAGTCCTGGCGCACCGCGGAGGGCCACCCGCTCGCCGACTATCTGTCCACCGGCTGGCGTGCCCCGCGCAAGGCGTGGCTGGTGCGCGGATCCAATGTCTCCGGGCACAACCTGGTGCGGCAGCTGTGGCTGACGGAGGGTTTCGTCTCTCTGGCGGCCGCACATCTGCCTCCCCTGGAGGAGACCGACCCGACCAAGAGCGCGCTGCGCCGCTTCGTGGAGGAGGGGTACGAGGGGGCGGCCTCGTACAACCAGAAGCGGGGCCTCGTCGACGAACTTCACGCTTTCCTGACGCAGATGCGCATCGGCGACACCGTCGCCACCATCGGCGACGGATGGCTGCACATCGGGCGGATCACCGGGGATGCCGTACAGACCTCGTCGCCGGGCGGGTTGTCCAATCTGCGAAGGACCGTCGCCTGGATGCCGCAGAGCCATGCGTACGAGGAGCTGCCGGAGGAGATCCAACAGAAGCTGTCCGTCCAACACGACGTCGTCGATCTGACCGGTGTGCTGGACGCGCTCGACGGGCTCACGGGGCAGACGGACCCCACGACCCCGGCGGCAACCGGCGACACCGGCGAGCACCCGGCCGTGGAACGACCGGCGCAACGCGAGCTGTCGCTGCCGCACATCACCGAGGAACTCGCCACCGACCTCCTCGTCCACGATCGCGCCTGGTTGGAGGAGATGCGCGAACTCCTCATTGATGAGCGGCAGCTGGTGCTCTACGGCCCACCGGGCACCGGTAAGACCTACCTGGCGATGAAGCTCGCCGAGTACTTCGGTGGCGGTCCGGAGCAGGTCAAGATCGTGCAGTTCCATCCCTCGTACGCCTACGAGGACTTCTTCGAGGGGTTCCGGCCCGTGGAGGACCCCGAGACCCGGGACGTGGCCTTCCGGCTGACGGCGGGCCCGCTCCGGGAGCTCGCCGATCTCGCTTCCCGAGAGGGTAACCGGCACATCCCGCACTTCCTGATCATCGACGAGATCAACCGTGCCAATCTGGCGAAGGTCTTCGGCGAGCTGTACTTCCTTCTGGAGTACCGGACGCGGTCGGTCCGTCTCACCTACTCCGGGGACGACTTCGCGCTGCCGCCCAACCTCTTCGTGATCGGCACGATGAACACCGCCGACCGGTCGATCGCTCTCGTGGACGCGGCGATGCGGCGCCGCTTCGCGTTCGCGGAGCTGTCCCCGCGCACCGAACCGACCGCCGGCCTGCTCGCGCGCTGGCTGAAGCGAGAGGGCAGGGACGTGGAGCCCGCCCGCCTTCTCGACGCCCTCAACGCCCGTATCGACGACGCCGACTTCGCCATCGGGCCGTCGTACCTGATGAAGCCGGGCGTCTACCGCGACGGCGGCCTCGAACGGACCTGGCGCACGAAGATCCTGCCGCTGCTGGAGGAACACCACTACGGCGAGGGCCTCGACGTCACCGCACGCTACGGCCTCGACTCGCTGCGCGAGCAGCACCCGTGACCGTGTCCGCGACCGTGGCCGTGGCCGAGGTGTCGCTGCGCGAGTACGGGCCCGCCGTCTCCGTCCCCCTGGGTGCCGGAGCCGGACAGGCTCTGGCCACCTCCGGCATCCTGCAGAGCGCGACCCCCGATCCCCGCCGGAACGGGCACTGGCTGCTGCGGGCGGGCAGCCGGGTCGGCGCCGTGCGCATGCCTGGAGGTCCGATCGTACGGATCATGCCCAAGACCTCGGTGAGCCGGCTGTTCTTCCTCCTCGGGTTCAGCCTCGACCCGGCCCGCGCCTGGCGCGACAGCCGCGAAGGCACCATCGACACCGGCGCGTACGACGACGTCGTCCCCGCACTCGCCCACGCCGTGGAGCGGCAGATCGACGGGGCACTGCGGCGGGGAGTCCTCCAGGGCTACGGGGAAGTGGAGGAGTCCGCGCTGGTCGTGCGCGGCAGACTGCGTGAGGCCGAGCAGATCCGGCGGCACTTCGGCCGTACGCCGCCGGTGGAGATCGCCTACGACGCGTACACCGCCGACACCGCCGAGAACCGCATCCTGCGCGCCGCCGCCGAGCGGCTGCTGCGGCTGCCGGACGTTCCCGGTCCCGTCCGGCGGCGCCTCGCTCATCAGCGCGTACGTCTGGCCGACGCGGCGCCGCTGATACGGGGGCAGGAACTGCCGCGTTGGCAGCCGTCACGCCTCAACTCCCGCTACCAGCCCGCGCTGCGGCTCGCCGAAGCCGTCCTGCGAGGAACCTCGCCGGAGCACCGGCCGGCCGGCGCCGAGCCGCTCGCCATGGACGGCTTCCTGCTCGACATGAACAAGCTGTTCGAGGACTTCGTGACCGTCGCCCTGCGCGAGGCGCTCAGGGAGCACGGCCTGACCGCGCGCCTCCAGGACCCCAATCACCTCGACATCGCGGGTCTCGTGGGCATGCGTCCCGACCTGGTCGTCCGCACCGGTGACGGCCGTACCCCGCTCGCGGTCGTCGATGCCAAGTACAAGGTCGAGAAGGCCGACGGACTGCACAACGCCGACCTGTACCAGGCGCTCGCATACGCCACCGTGCTCGGTCTGCGCGAGGCGCACCTGGTGTACGCGGCCGGACGACAGCCCGAGCGCTTCCACGAGGTGCGAGGAACGGCGGCGGGGCCGGACGGACAGGGAGTGCGGATTTTCCAGCACAGCCTCGATCTCTCTCGCGAACCAGAACAACTCCTCATATCTTTCCGAGAGATCGCCGGACAACTGGCGTCCGGGAGAAAGGAAGGGACCTGATGCCCCGGCTCGCCTTCGCCCAGAGCTTCTGGGACGGTTACGACACCTTGGAGAAGCCGGTCCGGGCCGGGGTGCGCAAGGCCATGGCGAAATTCCAGGCCATGAGCGCCGCCGAACTCAACGCGGACAAGGGGCTGCACCTGGAGTCCGTCCAGAACGCCCGTGACCCGCGGATGCGCACCATTCGCATCACCGACTTCTGGCGCGGGGTCGTGCTCGCCCCCGACGACGGCAGCGACATGTTCCTCCTGGTCAACGTCCTGCCGCACGACGATGCCTATACCTGGGCGGCGAAGCGTCTGTACAGCGCGAACTCCGCGACACGGGCCCTGGAAGTGCGCAACGCCGTCGCTCTGGACGAGCTGACACCCCTGTACGAGACGGCCGCACGCACGGCTCCCCGGCTGCTGTTCGCGGACGTCTCCGACGGCACACTGCGCGAACTGGGCATCGACGACCAAGTACTGCGCGCCGCGCGTTCACTGGTGGACAAGGCTCAACTGGAGGCTTTCTCCACCCTGCTGCCGGAGGATCAGCTGGAGGTGCTCCAGTACCTCGCCGAGGGCTTCAGCCCGGAAGAGGTCTACCGGGATGTCGTGGCGGTACGTCGCCCGGCCGACGCGCCCGCCGAACCGGTCGAGGACCTGGCCACGGTGATCACCAACACGTCCGCCCGCATCCGACTGGTCACCGGGCCGCGGGAGTTGGAGGAGATGCTGGCGAAGCCGTTCGCTGCCTGGCGCGTCTTCCTCCACCCCTCCCAGCGGCGCGTCGCCTACCGCACCTCGTACGGCGGTCCCGTCCAGGTCACCGGGGGACCCGGCACAGGCAAAACCGTGGCTGCCCTGCACCGGGTCAAGCACCTGCTCGGCCGCTCCGAGGACGGTCGCATCCTGCTCACCACGTACACGAACGCGCTCGCCGCCGGACTGCGCGAGATGCTCGGCCTGCTCCTCGACGAGGACGAGAAGCTGCTGGCGCGGGTCGATGTGACGACGATCGACGCCTGTGCGAACGGCGTCGTGCGCGCACACTCGGCGGCCGTGCCCAAACCGATCGGGGACCGGGAACAGCGGCAGTTGTGGGAGAAGGTGGTCAGGCAGCTCGATCTGCCGTTCACCGCCCAGTTCCTGGCCCAGGAGTACCGGCACGTCGTTCTCGGCCAGAACCTCCGCGATCTCGACGCCTACCTCGGCGCGAGCCGCCGCGGCCGCGGCACCGGTCTCGGTCCCGCGCGTCGGCGGGAGGTGTGGAGCGGCGTGGAGCGGTTCGAACAGATGCTGCGCGAACGCGGCGAGACCACACACCTGCGCATCTGCGGCCGCGCGGCGGAGCTCCTGGCCGACGCGCCGGCTCCGTACGCGCATGTCGTCGTCGACGAGGCACAGGACCTGCATCCCGCGCAGTGGCGGGTGCTGCGCGCGGCCGTCTCCCCCAGCCCCGACGACCTGTTCGTCACCGGCGACCCGCATCAGCGGATCTACGACTCCCGGGTGTCGCTGGGCTCGTTGGGCATCGCCACGGTCGGCCGCAGCTTCCGGTTGCGCGTCAACTACCGCTCCACGGAGGAGATCCTCGCCTGGTCGGCCCGCCTCCTCGCACCTGTCACCATCGACGCACTCGAGGGCGAGGGGACGGACTCGCTGGCCGGCTACCACTCCCTGCTCCACGGCAGCCGCCCCCGGGTGCGGGGATACGCCACCCGGCAGGAGGAGACCGACGCGCTGGTGGAGCGGATCCGAGTCCTGCTCGCCGAGGGCCTCGCGCCGCACGAGATCGGTGTGTGCGCACGCTTCAACCTCGCCCTGGACACGGCCGAGGAGAAACTGAAGGCCGCCAGTATCCCGGTGCTACGGGTGAAAGGGCAGGTCGCGCAGGGATCCGAAGGAGTGCGGCTGGCGACGATGCACGCAATGAAGGGGCTGGAGTTCCGGGCGGTGTCCGTGCTCGGTGTCGCCGAGGGCACCGTCCCGTTCGCCCGTGAGATCACCCCGCGTGAGGCGGACCCGCTCCAGCACGATGCCGACCTGCTCCGGGAGCGCTGTCTGCTCTTCGTCGCCTGCACGCGCGCTCGCGAAACCCTGAGTGTCACGTGGAGCGGGACCGCGAGCCCCTTCCTTCCGCCCGTCGCCTGATCAGCCGCCCGGCTCGGTCCTCATTCCTCCGGCGTCAGGGCGCCCGTCGCGAGACCGTCACGGGCGACCTCGGCGAGCTGCCGGCTCAGCTCGTCGACCTTGCGCATTCCCTCCTCGAACGCGGACAGGGCCCGGAAGGCAGAGCCGTACCGACGCTGCTCGTCGATGCCCATACGAGGGATGCGTGAACCCCTGCCGTCAAAGCGGTAGGTCCCGCTCGCGCTCGTGGCCCTGCGGGCGTTGGCGGAGCTGCGCAGGAACCCCTGCAGATAGTCCGTGTCGAGCTGCTCGCTGGCCGAGACCGGCTCCGGACCGTCGTACGCCACGAGCCCGGCGCGGGCGAGATCCGCGACGCTGGTGGTGGCACCATCCAGCGAGCCCGGCCCGCCGCCCGTCGCCAGCTCCGGCAGGAGGGCGGCGAGTCGACGGATCTGATCCTCCAGTTCCTTACGCAGGGCGGCGTACTCACCGGGGTAGTCGCGGTGCCGGGAACGGAGATGGCTCCCGGGTGTCAGGTCCACGGTGTCGTCGAGGAGTTCGATCAGCGGTACGTCGGCAGCCTGGTCGGGGCGTGGTTCCAGGTCCCCGTCGGGGCTGTTGTCCGTCAGGTCGACCATGCGCACGGTGTGCTGCGTGTCCGCCCCTCCCGGGCCCTCGGGGCGCTGCAGACACCACAGATGAACAGGCAGGGCGTGCGAGGTCGCCGTACCAGGTGGCAGGGCGATCACTTGGCGCACGATGCCCCGGCGTACGAGTTCCGCTCGGATGCGGCGACCTGCCTTGCGGTAGGCGACCGAAGCCGGCATGACCATGAGGACCTGGCCGCCGGGCACGGTGTGGGCGTAGGCGTGCTGGAGCCACGCGAGCTCACCTTCGGCCTTGGAGGGGGTGCCGAGGTCCCAGCGGGAGTCGAGCAGCAGTTCCTCCCGCCCCCACTCGGTCACGCCGGCCGGAGGGTCGCAGACGACCAAATCCGCCTTGAGGTCCTGCCATTCATCCGAGCGCAGGGAATCTCCAGCCACGATGCGCACGCCCGATCGGCCCAGAAGGTCGGCGCGGAGCTGTGCGAAGCGGGCGCTGTCGGTATCCAGCTCCTGGCCGCGGCAGACAATCCCGGGTTCGGAAGCGACGGACAGGAGCAGCACCCCGATTCCACAGGCTGGATCGAAGACCGTGGCATCGGACGGCAGCTCGGGAGCAAAGTGGCACACGGCACGCACCACACGCTCGGGAGTTACCTGGTCGGACCCGGCGCGCCGAGCGGAGTCCATGAACCGTTCGGTCAGTCCGTTCACGAGGTCGACGGGCGATCCGGTTCGGGCGAGCTCCCGTACCCGGGCGGCAACGTCGTCCGGCAGCTCCGGTCCGGTCCGGTCGGCCAGCACCGCGGCAACCTGTGCCAGGCCCGCGACCATCTGCTCCCCGTAGGCGGCCCTCATGGCCTGCCACAACTCGACCTCTGGTGACACCTCCTGGCCTTTGCGTTGCGCATCCAGCCATTCCTGGACTTCGGCGAGCGCGTAGAGCGGACTGTTCGCGGCACCTCCCGCCGGCGCGGGGAAGTCGTCGTAGCGCCGACGCCAGTTGGAGACAGCGGCCCGAGTGACTCCGGCCAGCCGGGCGATCTCGGCGCCGGTGACCAGTGGGCCGACCGATGAAGCGGCATTGTCCGTCATAGCCCCAGCGTACACGGGACGCCACCTCCCTTTCCAGAGTGCAGTCCGTTGACAACGTACACACATCGGTGCCACTCTCACCCGTGTACTTGGTTCGCCCCTGAACCAACACGCCGCAGAGCGTGTCCCAGCCACAGCTCTCCCCGGAGGCACCCCTTGGCATCGAACACCGCAGTACGCACCGTTTACCGGCTGTCCGGCGTCGCTCCCACCACGGAAGCCATGCTGTACACCCTTGACCTCGAACTTCTGGACAGGCTCGGCGCCGATCCGCATTTACCGGAGGCGCTCGGAGTCCCGGCCGTGTACATCACCTGCGGGATGGAGCGCACTGAGGCCCCGTGGTGCGAACCCATGTCGCGCACCACCGGCATCACGGTCAGCGAGAGTGTCCGGCGCACCGCTGCCGTGCTTCTGCTCGCCGTCGACGACACCGTGTACGCCATCGGCTGTGACCAGGGGTACCGACTGATCCCCGACCATCTCAAGGACAAGCGCTTCGGTCTCTCGTTCGCCATCCGGCAGATGGACCCGAGCCTGATCCGCGGAGCTGTCTCAAGGTCTCTCGGGCGGGCACGCACCGACATCTCGTTGGTCCCGGGCGGCGCCCCGGTCCCACTGCTGGGCATACGTGACCACTCGCGCATCGTGCGCAGCCTGGGCGGATACCTCGACGACCTGCCGCTCACCCGGTCGCGCTACACGCACGGAAAGGCCGTGAGTGCCCAGGGCGGGTGCGGACTGAGGATCGCCCTCGGAGTCGAGCCCGAGGCCCTGCTCTCCGACCTGCGGACCATCACCAGAATCTGCCGCGAGGACATGCCGCACCAGGAGCTGGAGTTCGTCGACCACATCGTCCCGGTCAGCGCTCCGACGACCCTCGACGCCCTCGACGAGGCCCTGGACGACTGTCTCGGCCGGCCCGCCGACGGAAGCATCTCCGCCTGTGTCCCCTCCGAACATCACATGGCATATGTGGAGGCCACCACATACATAACGCAGATTAATAGCCACGGTGCCCTGCGCTCCGACGACTTCGACCTCGGATACGTACTCACTCGGGCCCGCCTCGCACAGCCTGGGCAACGCCTCAACGCGCTGCGCGAGGGAACCGTGACGCTTGCCCGGGACCGCCGGGCGAGGGCCGCCGACACGCTCGCCGTCACCAACGCGCTGACGTGGTTGGAGACCGGCGTCTCGCTCGGCTCCAGACGGTTCTTCCTGATGGACGGTGAGTGGTACGAGGTCGGGGCCACCTATGTCGAAGAGTGCCAGGCCGCCGTGCGGGCGCTGTTCTCACCTTCGCCCTCCGTCTCCCTTCCCCCCTGGGCGGACGGCGAGTCGGAGAACACCTACAACAACAGGGTGGCTGACGACCGGCCCAACTGGCTCTGCCTCGACACCAAGAACGTCGCCAACCCTCTCCGGCCCAGGGACCAGGTCGAGATCTGCGATCTGCTCATGCCCGACGGCACCCTGATCCTCGTCAAGCGCGCAGGCGGATCCGGTCCGCTGAGTCACCTGTTCAGCCAGGCCAGGGTGGCGGTCGAACTGCTCCAGGAGTCCGCCCAGGTCCGCGCGGACTTCACCGCGAAGGTGGCCAGGCTGAGTGGCGGCGCTCGCCTGCTTCCGAATGACTACACGCCCAAGCGGATCGTCCTTGCGATGCTACTCAAGAAGCGCGGGAGCCTGACCCCGGATTCCGTCTTCGGGTTCTCCCAGATCACCATCGCCCAGACCGCGAAGGCCCTGGCAGCACGAGGGGTGACCGTCGAGGTTGTCGGAATCCCTCAAGGCGGCGCTGACACACTGTCCCCGCCTTTATGTGACGGGGGAATGCGTACGGCGGTCCCCGGCTGATTCTCCCCGAAAATACTCCTCCGCACTCCTCGAAACACCCGCGCCCCCACCTTGCACGGCACAGAGATCGGCCGTCAGAGGCGAGATCCCCGCCTGGGACATTGCTGGGACTGCCGGCTGAATCAACGGGCATGGGCGTGAGACAGCCGAAAGGCCATCTTCTCAGGTAAGCGAGGCGCAGCAACCCCGCGTGGCAGGTCACCAGGTCGCGTGGTCCCTTCCGGGACACTTGACAAGCGAATGCCGCCGCACCCCGTCTGACCCGCGGTGCAACGGGTCAGGAAGGGTGCGGTGGCATCCGTGGGACTGGTCTGTGACCATGAAGTGGTTCCTGACGATCCGTGGTCCGCCTAGACTCCGCGGGATGTCGAGATCGGCCGCAGGGAGCGCTGGACCCGTGGGTAGGGCCCGCACACTCGCTCAGGTGTACCGACGCTTTGGTGAGGTCGATGCCGCCGAGACATCGCCACTGTACGCGCGTGTCGCCGTCTCCCTGAGTGAGTCCGACGAGGCGCTGCGCGCCATCGAGGCGGCTCCGGCGCGCAAGCGGCACCCCACCGTGATCCTCGCCGCGCTGGACGACCTCGCCCTCGCCGGACGCGCCCCGGCGCTTGCCGACCCGGGCCAACGAGACCGGACGCTGCGCCGTGCTGTATCCGGCCATTGCCGAGGCGGCGCGCCCGGGTGGGCGCGCATGCGGTGAGGCTGATCGACGTGGGCTGTTCGGCCGGGCTCAATCTCAATGTCGATCGCGTGGGCATCACGTACGGCAACGGACCATCGCTGGGCGACCCGTCATCTCCCGTCCAGATGTCGTCTTCGACCGTGGGAGACCGGTCCATCCCAACGCGGGCGATTCCCGAGGTCGTCGCCCGGGTGGGCGTCGACCTCGATCCGGTTGACGTGGGCGCTGTCGCAGTGGAGGGGGTCGGAGTCGCGCCGACGATACCGACACTGGGTGATCGCCGCGCCTCTGGCCACAGCATCATCGGCCTGGTGGTGTTCGGCCAGTCGGCGCTGCGTGCCGAGGCCATCGGTCGATGCTGGTCGCAGGGCCGCATGCTGGCGTGGCTGGCAGAGGCCCAGTGACCTGAGTCGGAGATTTGTCGCTAGTTGGGTGGAGTGACGGCGAGGACGCGGCCCAGCGCGCTGTCGGGGCGCGTGGTGAGTTCCTCCCAGGTGCCTTCCTCCGCGATGCGGCCGGCTTCGAGGACGGCGATGCGGTCGGCGCGGCGGATGGTGGCGGGGCGGTGGGCGATGACGATCGTGGTGCGGCCTTCCTGGCCGAGCGCGGTGGCGAGTTCGGCGTCACTGGCGTTGTCCAAGTGGGCGGTGGTCTCGTCGAGGACGAGGACTCTCGGTTCGGCCAGCAGGGCGCGGGCGAGTGCGATCCGGGCGCGCTGGCCGCCGGAGAGGGTGGAGCCGCGCTCGCCGACGAGCGTGTCCATGGGGGCGATCCGGTCGACCCCGCACAACCTGGCCGTTTCGGCGAGGAGGTCGTCGTCCGCCTCGGGTGCGGCGAGCCGCAGGTTGTCGGCGAGGGTGCCGTGGAAGAGGGGGGTGTCCTGGCCCACCACGGCGACGGCACGTCGGAGTTCGGCATCGCTCACGTCACGTACGTCCACGGGATCGTCGTCGCTGGGTATGAGGTGCACTGTGCCCGAGGACGGGTCCCAGAAGCGGGCCAACAGGTGTGCGCACGTCGACTTGCCCGCCCCCGAGACGCCGACCAGTGCGAGGGTCTGCCCCGCGCGGACCGACAGTTCGACTCCGTTCAGCACGGGGTGACCGCCGTAATCGAAACTCACCTGCTGCAGCCGGACGCCCAGCGGACCGGAGGGCAGCGGGCGGGGTGAGGCGGGCTGCGGGGCGAGAGCGGGTGCCTTCAGGGCCGCGTCGACCCGGGCGGCGGCAGCGCGCAGCCCCACCGCCTGGCTCAGTGCCCTCGCCGACTCGGCGACCGGGCCCAGCACCGACAGGGCCAGCGCCATCGCCGCCGGGGCCCAGGCGCCGTGCAGCCGCCCGGAGGTCACGGACTGCGCCGCGGCGGCCACCACGCCGAGGACCGCGAGCACGATGAGGAGGTCACGGACCGCGGCGGCCATGGCCTCCCAGGTGGCCTCGGCACGCTGGGCCTCCCCTACCCGCCGGCCCTGTTCGGCGAGACGGCCGCGTCGCTCGGCGAGCCCGCCGAAGGCGAGCAGCTCACGCAGCCCGTCGACGGTCTCCACGGTGTCGGCCGACAGCTTCGCCGAGGCCGCCCGGGTGCGGGCCCCGCGCGCCGCGCGTCCGCGTGCGTCGGCGAAGGGCGCCACGGCGAGCAGCGCGGCGACCGGCAGCACCGCCACCAGCAGCCACGGCTCCACCGTGGCCAGCACGGCGGCACCGCCGGTGAACACCACGCCGGATGCCAGGAGTTGGGCGGTGGTATGGGCGTAGAAGAACTCCAGTGCCTCGACGTCGGCCATGGCGGTGGCGGCGAGGTCCCCGCTGCGCCGGCCTGCGACGCGGGCGGGCGCGCTGCGGGCGAGCCCGTCGAAGACGCGCACGCGCAGTTCGGCCAGCACCCGGTAGGCCAGGTCGTGACTGAGGTCCATCTCGCGCCAGGTCATCAGGGCCCGTACGAGGACCAGGACGATGAGCGCGGCGACCGTACCGGCCGAGGGGGCGCGGTCCTCGATGACGGCGGTGCCGACGGTGTGCGCGGCCAGCGTCAGCAACGTGACGAGCGAGCCCTGTTCGACGAGTGCCGCGGCACAGGTGCGGGCCATCATGATCCGGTGCCCGGCGAGGGCGGGGAGCAGGGCGCGCAGTGAGCCGCGCGCGGGCAGGTCCGTAGTAGTGCTGCTGCTCATGCGGCGAGCCCTCCCTGGTGAGCGTGGCCCGCCTTGACGAGCTCGGCGTAGACGCCCCCGGCTTCGACGAGGGTGGTGTGCTCGCCGACGGCGTCCACGCGTCCGCCGTCGAGAACGACGATGCGGTCGGCGTGCCGGACGGCGGCGAGCCGGTGGGCGACCACCAGGACGGTCCGGCCGCCCGCGGCGTCCAGCAGTTCACGGACGATGTCCGCCTCGCGGCGTTCGTCGACCGCGCTGGTGGCCTCGTCGAGGACGAGTACCGGAGCGTCGGCGAGCAGGGCGCGCGCGAGGGCGAGCCGCTGCCGCTGGCCGCCGGACAGGGTGGCGCCCCGTTCGCCGAGGACGGTGGCGTAGCCGTCGGGGAGGGCGGTGATCTCGTCGTGGATCCCGGCGGTGCGGGCCGCGCGCCTCAGCTCGTCGTCCGTGGCGTCCGGCCGGGCCAGGCGCAGGTTGTCGGCGATGGTGGCGTGGAAGAGGTACGTCTCCTGGGAGACGACGGCGATGCCCTGCCGAAGCGAGTCGAGTGCGTACGCGGTCACGTCGCGGCCGTCGAGGGTGATCCGGCCCCCTTGCGGGTCGTGGTGGCGCAGGAGCAGGGCGAGGAGTGTGGACTTGCCGGCGCCGGAAGGGCCGACGATCGCGGTCGTACGTCCCGCCTCGGCGGTGAAGGTGACGTCGCGGAGGGCGGGCGTCTCGGCACCGTCGTAGGTGAACTCGACGTCCTGGACGCGGAGTTCTGGCGGGCTCGGCCAGTGCGCTGGTGCCGTTCCCGTGTCGGGGACGGCGGGTTCGGCGGTGCGCAGTGCCGCGAGCCCGTCCGCGGCCGACACGCCCAGGTACCCGGCGTGCCATTCGCGGGACAGGTCGCGGACGGGCCGGAAGCACTCGGAGGCCAGGAGCAGCACCAGGTACGTGCCGGTCGCCGCGGTGGATCCGGTCACGGCCGACCAGCAGGCGAGGAGCGCGGCGGCCGCGGTGCCGCCCTGGATGGCCAGGTCGGTGATGCCGGTGTCGACGAGGGACACGCGCAGCTTGGCGACGGTCGCACGGTGCAGCGCCGCCGAACGCTTCTCCAGCCGCTCCCGGGTACGCCCGACGGCGCCTGCGGCCCGCAGCGCGGGCATGCCCTGCAGGGCTTCGAGGTAGTCGGCGCCCAGCCCCTCGTACGTGTCCCAGTGCTCCTTGCCGCGCTCGGCCAGCAGCCGGTCCCAGGCGCGCGGCCCGGCCAGGGCGAGCAGCAGGGCGGGGACGAGGCCGAGGAGGGCGGCCGGTTCGATGACCGCCAGGGCCGCGAGCAGCAGGGGCGGCACGGTGAGGGTGATCAGGAGCTGGGGCAGGTAGCGGGAGACGTAGGCGTCGACGCCCTCCACGCCGTCGACGAGGGTGGTGCGGACGGCCCCGGCACGTGCGGTCGTCAGGTGCGCGGGTCCCAGCCGTCCGAGGTGGGCGAGGAGTTCGTCCCGCAGAGCGACCCTGACCCTGGCCCCGGCGCGGGTGGCGGTGCGCCGCTGCCAGTTGCCGAGCCCGGCGCGTGCGACGACGACGCCGAGCACCGCGCCGAGGAGCAGCGGGAGCCGGTCCGTGTCACCGCGGGACAGGTCGGCGAGAGCGACCGCCAGCAGTACGGACTGCGCGAGGTAGGTGAGGGTGACGGCCGCCTGCAGGAGGGTGGCCGCGAGCAGGGGGCGCCGTGCGTGCCGTGCGGCGCGGCGCAGCTCGGGGTGGACGATCACGAGGTCTTCTCCTCGTCGGGGTGGGTGGTGCCGAGGGCCAGGCCGTGGACGATCCAGTCCCGGCCCGGTGCGGCGCCGAGTGCGGCGCCCAGGTCCGCCTGCTGCCAGGAGCCGACGGGGCGGGCGGCCAGCCCGTTTCGTACGGCGGTCAGGTGGGCCAGGTGGACGGCGAAACCGGCCCGTAGGTGCGTTCGGCGGATCCGCGCGGCGTCGGCGTCCGCCGGGCAGCCGTAGGCGAGCAGGACGGCGCCCGCGTCCGCGATCCACGCCTGACCCGCGGCCCAGACGGCGAGCGTCGGCCGGGCCTCCCCCGCCGCGAGGCGCCGCAGTGTGCCGTCGGGGGCCAACTCGACGAGTTCGGGCTGTGGTTCGCCGACAGCCGCGCACCAGGCGAGCTCATCGGCGCTTGCCTGGACGGCGGTGGTGAGCAGCGTGCGCAGTACGTCCCGGGAAGGGGTGCCTCCGAGCGGTGGCGGCGCGCTGCGGCGGGCCAGCAGCTCGCGGGGGGCGGGCACGTCCGAGGGCTCTTCGGGCTGAGAAACCCGGCCAACTCTCTGAGGTGGGGCGAAGTGCACTGCGGCGAGAGGGTCCTCGGCGAGCCCGTCCAGCCGAGGCACGGACGCATATGTGCCCAGCGCGCGAGCCGCGAGCCACAGCGCCGCGGCGGCATGCCCGGTGTCCAGCAGCAACAGCGGCCAGGCGCGGTGGCCGTAGTGGGAGGCCGTGCGCTGCGGGGTGACGGAGAGTTCGACGGTCGCCCCGGGCAGCGCGCCGTCGGGTTCCCGGCCGAGGCGGTGCACAGGGTGGCGCAGTGGGTCGTAGCCGTACCGCCCGGGCGGCAGCGGGCAGCGGGTGCCTACGACGAGTTGGGCGTCCACCGGGTGCAGCGCGCCCGCGGAGGGGGCGGGCCGCAGCCGCCCGGAGTCGTCCGAGGCCGCCAGGGAGAGGCGGAGCAAGGCCCGCAGGTCCAGCTCCCCGGCGCGGGCCTCCGGGATGGGGCTCGGCGGTCCCGGCCAGGCGCGGACGGCGGGACCGGCGGGTGTGTCGGGGCCGGGATTCTCCGGGGAGCGGGCGCGGGCGAGGGCGGTGACGAGGTCCACCGGACGGTCTTCGCGTGCAGGTTCCATGAGGCGTGCCTCATGGGCGTGTTCCCCGGGGGCGGCCTCGCGGGCGTGGTCCCCGGGAGCGGCCTCGCGGGCGTGGTCCCCGGGAGCGTCCTCACGGCTGCGCTTCACGGGACCGGCCCCACGACCGTGCTCCCCGAGACCGGCCCCACGACCGTGCTCCCCGAGACCGGCCCCACGACCGTGCTCCCCGAGACCGGCCCCACGGCCGCGTTCCACGGGACCCGCCTCACGGCTGTACCTCACGGCACCGACCTCACCGACGTATTCCACAGCGCGCCCTCACATGTGCGGCGGAGGAGCCAGCGTGAAGTCCTCCGGCGCGCTCGGCGCGGTCGACCGCCAGCCACGGGCCACGGCGGCATCGGCAAGGCGCGGGCAGCCGAAGTAGCCGAAGGCGGCGGGCGCGTTGGGGAGGAGCCCCGAGACGAGGACCCGGGCGACGCGCAGGGACGTCTCGGCCACGTCCTCGGTGGTGAGGTCGAACGTCATGACGCGGTGGCCGCCCTCGTGCAGCGCACGTTCCAGCCGGTCCCGGCTGCCGGGCTCGACCGCGTCGATGGACACGGTCCCTTGCGCAGGCTCGGTTAACCGCCGTGCCTCGGGCGCCATCCGCTCGTCCAGCCACACCTGGACGTGCGCCCCCAGGTCCCGTACGTGCTCGAACTGTTCGCCGCACACGTCGAGATAGCTGCCGTCCTCCCGGTGGTCCAGGTACAGCCCGCGGGCCAGCAGCCCGGCCTCGACGGCCTGGAAGACCCAGCCGTCGGGGTCGGTGAGACCCTGGGTGAAGACCCAGGTGTGGACGGCTTCCAGGACGGCCTTGCGGGCGGCCTCGGCCGGGTCGTACTTGCAGGCGAACCCGGCGGCGTACAGACCGAGCCGCGGGTCGTGGACGAGCGCGGCCATGCAGGGGGCGAACTCCGAGGGCATCTCGACGAGATGGACATCGAGCGCGGATCCGGCGAGGTCGTCGGTGAGCCCGGGGACGGTGGCCGGGTCGATGCCGCGGGTGGGGCCGTCGAGGTGCCACCACAGTTCGAGGGCGTCGCGTTCGACGATCTCCAGCAGGCCGCGCTCGACTGCGTCGTCGAAGCCCTGCCCGGTGGCTATTCCGGCGTAGTTGAGGTGGTGGGTGCGCGGCAGTGAACGCAGCTCGCCCTGGCGCCAGTTGAGGTGGGTGAGGGCGACGGGCGCCCAGACCTCGGCGGTCCGGCCCTCGGGCAGCCGTTCGATGCCGCGCGTCCACAGGGACGGCGTGTCCGCGGTGAGGGGGCGGTACGGGAACTTCTCGCGGGCGTACTGCCAGTCGGCGTAGGACGGCAGCTCGCCCGGCCCGTACAGCCGCAACCCCTTCTCGGCCAGCTCGGCGGCCGTGGCACGCAGGGGGGCGTCGGGGTGGCCGGGCGGCGGCACGCGGTTGCCGCAGTATCTCTCTATCCCCTCGGCTATCGCCGCTGTTCGAGCACCCTCCGGGTCGCCGAAGGTCGTGCCGAGCGACACCCGGTCGGCGGGCCACAGGCCGAGCCTGCGGGCGTCGGCGATCTCGGCGGTGAGCGCGGTGTAGCGGGGTGGCGCGCCCGCCGGGTGCTCGACGGGCTTGACCTTGCGGACGATGCCGCAGACGGGGTCGACGAGAGCTTCCAGCGGCAGAGCCGTCATCGCGGGATCTCCTCTGCGGGATCGGTGGCAGTGGGACGGGACGTGAGCACGGGCAGCCGGAGCGCCACGCTCCCGGCGTCGACCTCACGCCGGGAGGGGAGCAGCCGGGTGGCCGTGACCGGGTCGTCGCCGGTGTGGGGGTTGCGGGCGTGGGCCGGGAAGTGGTGCCCGGCGATCTCCAGGCGGAGCCGGGTGCCCGCGCGCAGCCGCCGCGCGAGCCTGCCGAGCCCTACGGTGAACTCGGCGGCCCTTCCTGGCGGTTCCTCGCGTCGGACGACACCGACGGCGAGCCGCTGAGCCAACCCTTCCGGCGTGAGGGCGACGAGCCGGACGGCCCAGTCGGCGGATGGAGTGTGCGCGGTGGCCCGCAGCCGCACCTCCGCGTCCCCGACCACGTCCAGCGGACGCGGCAGCGGCGGGGTGACCAGCAGACAGCGGTCGGGTGGACCGCCCGTCGGGACGGCCAAGTCCTCGGATGACACGGGGTGTTCGGGATCGGCCGTGAAGGAGGAGCCGTGCAGCAGCCGTACGTTCTGTGTGCGCGGCTCCCCCTCGCGATCGGCGGACATCCACAGAGCGCTGCCGCCCAGGCCGACCGCGCCACGGTGCCCGGGGCCGAGGTCCCCGGCGAGGGCGCGGCGGGCCCAGCGCACGTAGAGCTCGCCGAGATTCACCCGGTGCGCGGGCCGGGCGTCGGGACCGGGCTCGGCGACGAGGCCGTGCCCCCAGGGGCCCAGCAGCAGCCGCGCCGACGGACCGCCCCAGCGGCGCCACAGCGCGACGGTGTCCTCGGTGAAGTGGTCGTGGTGGCCGCCCACCGCGAGCAGGGGCATCCCGGCGTGCGTCGCCTTCGAGAGGAGCAGGCCGCGTTCGCGGTGCCGCCATAGGCCCGGCCAGGAGGGCAGGCTCCGGCCGAGCCGTTCGGGGAGGCCGGTCAGCGGCAGATGGGTGAGCAGGCCGGGGTTCGCAGCGAGGGCCTTGTCCAGGGCGCTCTCGTCGGAGTCCCGCCGGTCGCCGTGGGCGGCCCACCATCCGGCGCGGGCCAGCAGCCGTTCCACACCCGAGGGTTCGCGCGCCGTCTCGGCGGTGCCCAGCGCGGGCACGGCGGCGATGACGGCGTCGGGCCGGGCGTCCGTGGGCGCGTCGAGCGCGAGGGCGAGGGCGCAGTGGGCTGCGTAGGAGGCGCCGACGGCCACCAACCGCCCGTCGTTCCATGGCTGCCCGCGGATCCAGCGGGCGGTCGCCGCTCCGTCGGCGGCCTCGTTCTCGTACGGGTGCCACTCCCCCGGTGACGCGTACCGGCCCCGTACGTCCTGGGCCAGTGCGGCAAACCCGCGACGGGCCCAGCCGCGCAGCTCGGCGCGGAGCCGTCTGCGGTCGTACGGCGTGCGGATGAGCACGGCCGGGACGGGACCCTCGCCGTCCGGGAGGTGGACGTCGGTGGCGAGCCCCTCAACGACCACAGTGAACGGCGTCATCCGGCCTTCTTCGGCATCGGAGCGACGTCGGGCACGGGCAGCACGGCGTGCTCGGTGACGGTCAGCGTGCGCAGGTCCACGCGCCGGAGCCGGCGCCGGGCGGGCAGGTCGCCGGTGTCAGGTGCACCGGTGATCCACCGGCTCAGGTCGTCGGCGAGCAGGGCGGCCAGCAGCCCCGCGGCGGGGGCGGTGAGGTGAACGGGCGCGCCGGAGGTACGGGGCCCGCTCCAGTAGGCGGCCAGCTCGCGGTACGCGGGTGTGGCGGCGAGCCGACGGGCCCGGACGTGGGCCGAGGTGACGTCCCCGGGAGTGGCGGCGAGAGGCTCGACGTAGGCCTGCCAGCCCTCGCGGTGGCAGCGCAACCAGGCGATGCCGCGCTCGGGCAGCCGGTCGGCGGCGTCCCACAGCCCTTCGGGCACGGGCCCGTCGAGGCACCACACGACGGCGGCGGGGTTTCCGTCAGACAGGTCGTCAGGAGCTGCTCTCGTCGGCTCGGCGCCCAGCGCCCGCAGGAGCGCGGCCAGCGGTTCGGTCAGTACCGGGTCGCCCAGCAGCCGCACGTCCCGGCGATCGGCGGGCCATCGCGAACTCCGCGCTCCGTCCACCAGATACCCGGCGTCCTCGAAGGCCCGGACGACGCGGTCGAGTTCGTCGTCCGGCTCCCCTGCGGCCGTACCGGAGAGGCGGGACAGCAGGGTGTCCTCGTCCGCGTCCCCGGTCCTGACGCTGAGGAACTCCCCCTCGGCCGTACGGACGGCGAGACCCCGTCCGGGCACGGCGACAACCTCGACACCGGGCACGAGCCGGTTGCGGGACACGTCGATCCTCCTGTGGGAAAGGGGGCCTGGGGAGGGCGTGGGCCCGCCCGCGACGTGGCGGGCGGGCCCACGGTCGAGGGTGCTGGACCCTCGCTTACTCCTCGGTGTCCTCGAAGGGGTTCTCGACGAGCGCGTTGGAGTGGGAGGCCGAGTCGTGAGCCAGCTGACCCGGGTCGGCGATCGGCGCGAAGACCTGCTCGGTGTCCATGAACTCTCCTTCGTCATCAGGGAGATATGGCGTTCTGGTGAGCGCCACACAGGACTCTAATGAATATGATTTTCATCTTCTAGGGCTGGGAGGGGGTGATCTGGGTAACACACCGGCCAGCCACCCTCGGGATCCCGGCCGACCCGGCCGGCCACCCGGAGCACGTCCGCGAGCAGCCCCGGCGTGACGACCTCCTTCGGCGTCCCGTCGGCCACCACACGGCCGTCGCGCAGCGCGACGATCCGCTCGGCGAAGCGGGCGGCGTGGGCCAGGTCGTGCAGCACCATGACGACGGTGAGGCCGCGTTCCTCGCGCAGGCGGACCACGGTCTGCAGCACGTCGAGCTGGTGGTGCAGGTCCAGGTACGTGGTCGGCTCGTCCAGCAGCAGGACGCGGGTGTCCTGGGCGAGCGCCATCGCGAGCCGCACCCGCTGCCGCTCACCCCCGGACAGCGCGTCGACATCACGCTCGGCCCACTGCTCCACCCCGACGTCGCGCAGGGCGCGGCGTACGACGGGATCGTCGCCCTCGCGCAGCATGCCGAGCGGGCCGCGCGCCGCGTACCGCCCCTGCCGGACGAGGTGACGCACCGTCATGCCGGGGACGGCAGGGGCCGACTGGTGCAGCAGCGCGACCCGTCGGGCCGTGGCGCGCCGGGACAGTCGGGCGAGGTCGTCCCCGCCGAGCAGCACGCGCCCCTCGTCCGGCCGCAGCAACCCGGCGGCCAGCCGCAACAGGGTTGACTTCCCACAGCCGTTGAGGCCGATGAGGGCGGTCAGCTCCCCGGGTTCGACGGTCATGTCGACGCCCCGCAACACGGGTTGTCCGGGGTAGCCGAAGTGGACCCCCTCGACGTGGATCCCCACGGACTCGGTCATGCTGTCCTCCGTCGACATCAGAACGTACGGCTCGGCGTGCGGCGCACGACGACCAGCAGCAGCGCGGCTCCCAGGCAGGCGGTGAGGGCCCCGACCGGAAGCGTGAGCCGCCCGGAGTCCAGCGCGGCCGCCAGCAGCCGCGAGGACAGCTGCGCCGCCGCGTCCGCCCCGCACACCACCGCCGCGCCCACCAGGGCGGCGCCGGGCAGGGTCACCCGCAGGTCGGCGCCGAAGACGGCCACGGCGAGGTGCGGTACGAGCAGCCCGACGAACCCCAGCGCTCCCACGGCGGCCACCGCACCCGCCGTCAGTGCCACCGCGCACAGCAGGGCGAGGGTCCGGGCCCGCCTCGCGGACAGTCCGGCGGCGAGGGCGATGTCGTCCCCGCAGCGCAGCAGGGTCAGCGGCCCGGCCAGCAGCCACGCCACCACTCCCCAGGCCAGTGCCCACGGCCAGAGCAGGTGCCAGTGCTGCCACACCCGGCCCTCGGTGGTGCCGACGAGCCACTGGACGACGCTGCCGAGTTCGCCCGGTGCGACGAGCAGCACCATGGCCGTGAGCCCGCCGAGCACCGCCGACACCAGCACCCCGTGCACGGCGGTCTGCGCGGGGTCGCTGCGGCCGCGCCCGGCGAGCAGCCACAGCAGCGCGGCCCCGGCGCAGCCGCCCACGCACGCGGCGACGACCACGGCGAGGGGCGATTCCCACCCCGCGAGTCCAAGGCCGGTCGCGGCGACGGCTCCGAGCACCGCGCCCGGCGTCACACCCGTCACCTCGGGCCCGGCCAGCGGGTTGCGCAGCGCCGACTGCAGGACCAGGCCCGCCACGCCGAGGCACGCCCCCGCACCGAGGGCCACCAGAAGGCGGGGCAGCCGGAGTTGGAGCAGGATGTGCCGTTCCGTCGCATCGCCGCCCCCGCCGAGGACGTCCCAGACCGCGGCCGGGGACATGCCCCGCCCGGCGACCAGTTCGACACCGGCGCATACGACGATGAGTGCGACGAGCACCGCGAAACGGCGGCTCACCTGACCTCCTCCGAAGGGCGTGCGGGCACGGCGTCCGTACCCTGCGGCGCCGAGCGCACGACAGCAGTGCCCGCCGGCCTGCGCCTGCCCGACCGGAGCAGGGCGACCCCGGCGGGCACACCGACCAGGGCCGTCCAAGCGCCGACCGGCGTCTCCACGGGCGCCAGCGCGAGGCGGGCCGGGACGTCGGCGACAGCCACGACGGCAGCGCCCCATGCGGCAGACCAGGGCAACCAACGCACCGCGCCCGCCGCGGGGTTGAACCATCGCGCCAGGTGCGGAGCGAGGAACCCGACCCACGCCACCGGCCCGCACACGGCCGTCACGGGCGCGATCAGTACGACGGCGATGGCCAGCGCGGCCAGCCGGGCCCGCTGGGCGCGCACCCCCAGCGCCTCGGCGTCCTCGTCCCCCAGCCGCAGCACCGAGAGCACCGGCGCGCACAGCACGAGCGCGGGGACCGCGACGAGCAGCCACGGCCACAGCCCGGTGACGTCCTCCCAGGTACGGGCGGAGAGCGAGCCGAGCAGATAGCGGTAGATCAGCTGGAGGTCGAGCTGGTCGGCCATCACCATCAGCACGAGCAGCGCGGCCTGCAGGGCGGCGGCGACCGCGGCGCCGGTCAGCAGCACGGCGGACGGGCTGCGTCCCAACCCGGCGGCGAGCAGCGTGAGTCCCCCGCCGAGCGCGGCCCCGCCGATGGCCAGCAGGGGCTGGACGGCGGCGGGCAGGGACACCGCCAGCACCAGCGGCGCGGCCACCCCGAGCGCGGCCCCGGACGACACGCCCAGCATCTCGGGGACGGCCAGGGGATTGCGCAGCGCCTCCTGGAGCACGAGCCCCGCCGCACCCAGGCAGGCCCCGGCAACGAGTGCCAGCACCAGCCGGGGCACGCGGAGTTCGGTCACGACGATCCCGGCCAGTGTGCTGTCCCCGTCCAGCAGCGCACCGGGCAGCCGGTGCAGCGGGACGTAGGGCGTGCCCAGGCTCAGCGCGCAGGCCGACGCGGCGACCAACAGGGCAACCAGGACGGGCAGTTGCCATCCGATTACGAGGCGCCCGGATGGTTGTGCGCCCGATGCCGTGTCACCCGCCGCGGAGTGCGTCGCGGTGGGCGTGCTCACCGCAGCGCGGCCGTGGCCTCGTCGAGGATGATGCCCAGCGAACGGGTACCGCGCCCCTTGGCCCACACCTCGGAGTTCACCTCGTGGACGTCGCCGTTCTTCACCGCCGGGATCTTGCCCCACAGGGGGTTCTTCGCCAGCTTCTCCGACAGCTTGCCGTCCGCCTCGCCGAAGCTCAGCGTCTCGACGAACAGCACGTCGACGTCACGGGCGAGGATCTCTTCGAGGCTGTAACTGCCCTCCACGCCACGGGACTTCCAGGGGTAGTCGGCGAGCTTCGGGAAGAGGCTGGCGCCCACGTCCGTCTCCGGGGTGGCGACGCCGAAGTTCTCGTCACTGCCGTAGATGATGAGCGCGGTCTTGTCGCTCGGGGCCTTCTCGGCCTCGGCGAGCTTGGTACGGAAGGCCTTCTCGGCCTTCTCGCCCTCGGCGGTACGGCCGGTCAGCGCGGCGGCATCACGCAGATAGCCCACGCTGTCCTCCCACGTCTCGGGCTGCATGGCCCAGAACGTGGTGGCGTCCTTCAGCGCCGGGGCGAGCTTGCCGTGGGTGTCCTCCAGGCCGATCACCAGGTCGGGCTTGTGGGAGAGGATCGCCTCCACCTCGGGCGCGATGAACCCGCCGGGGATGATGTCGACCTCCTTCGCCTTCTCCTCCCCCAGGAAGTCGGGGTGGGTGAGGAGCGCGCTGTTCGTGGCCGTGGGGACGATGCCCAGCTCGGTCAGGATGTCGTCGCAGAGCGCGAACAGGCAGACAATGCGCTCGGGTTCCTTCTTGAGGGAGACCTTTACGCCGCCCGTGTCGGTCAACTCCCGTGTCGCCTTGATGGGTTCGACGTTGACGTCGGTCTTCGGGCCGGGCGCGGCGGCCTTCTCGCTCGCCGGTTCGGTGGCCGAGCCGCACCCGACCAGTACGGAACCCACCAGCGCTGCGGTGATCCAGCCTCGGACGTATCTCGACGGTGAGCGCAGCATCGATGCCCTCGCTTCTTTTCAGGGACCCCGGAACGACCCGAAGATACATGATAATCGTTTTCATTGTCCTCAATAGGCCCCTGCTCCCATGGAGGCACCGATGACCGCCGCCCCTCCCCTGCTGCTCGTCTCCGACCACGTGGAGGGATCGCTCCACGTGCGGACCGTGCCGGACGGCACCGAGACGGGCCGCCTCACCGGACGTCACCTCTCCGAGCACGCCGGGTTCCTGGCCTTGCCAGGCGGGCGAGCGGCCTGTGTCGACGACCGCAGGGGCGAGTTGCTGGTGCTCGACCCCTTCGGTGACGCACTGGTGCAGGCTGCGATCCCGGTCGCCGTGCCCGCCGAGCATCTCGCCTGCGACCCGTCCGGGCGGTGGGTCGCCGTCACGACGGGCCTGGGCAAGAACGCCGAGCCGTGGTCGGACCTCCTGACCGTCATCGACCTCGCCACGGGAGACGCGGCCCGGATACGCACGCGCGTCGGCGAACCGGGTGTGACGGTCCTGGGCTACGACGATCCGCTGGTCGTCCTGCGACACCGGGAGCCCGGCGCGCTGGCCGTCCACCGGTTCGCCGACCTGCTCGGGGCACCGCCCGGCTGCCCTCCGGTCGCGCCCCACGCCGACCTTCCGCTGCCGGACGACGGACACGGAGACGCCCAAGACCCCAACTCCGGCCAGGTGTTCGCGGCCACGGGCGACGGGGTGCACCGGGCCCGCCGCGAGGGCGACAAACTCGTCCCGGAGCCGGTGATCCCGTGGGGTTCGCCCGCCCGGGGCTGGTATCTGCGGCTCGATCCCCGGCGGCGGGCGCTGTGGTCGACGCTGCGGGGCGGCCCCGCAGACCCGCTGCGGTGGCCGGAATGGACCAACCAGGCGTGGCGTCACGACCTGGAGACGAACCGCACGACCGTGACGGAGCTCGGCCCCGGCCTGGTCTTCCGGCTGGCCCTCGCCCGGCACCACACCGCGTTCACCCATGTCCACCCGGACGGCGACGAACTGATCCTGCTGGACGCCGACGACACAGCCCGCCGCGTCCCCCTCCCCGCCATGGACGGCGCACCCCGCCGCGGCGGTACGCCCTGGGAGGGCGTCCAGCGCCGTGCGGTGGCCGCCTCACCGGGCGCGGACTGGGTCGCCGTCACGCGCGGCGGTCACGGCGAGGTCCACGTCTTCGACGCCCGAACAGGCAGCGAGGCGGCCCGACTTGAGCTGAACACGCCCCTGCATCACGGCGGCCACGCGATGCTGCGCACACAGACCGACGGTGCCGAAGGCGACCCTGTGGGCAGGTGAAAGCCTGGCAATTCTTACAACGGGATCCATTTTCATATAGCGTCGAAGTCCCTTCGGACGAGGGAGAGTCATGACACAGCACTCCGCACGCCTGGGCACGGTCCAGGAAACGCTTCTCATCCCCCTGTACGGCCGGGCGGTGGAGAACCGCAAGCAGGACGCTGCCCTGCGCGACCCT
This sequence comes from Streptomyces spinoverrucosus, assembly GCF_006539505.1. Taxonomy (GTDB): domain Bacteria; phylum Actinomycetota; class Actinomycetes; order Streptomycetales; family Streptomycetaceae; genus Streptomyces; species Streptomyces spinoverrucosus. The sequence goes on along the minus strand of NZ_BJND01000008.1, from coordinate 67,926 downwards.
CGGGCCGAGGAGATCGTGGCGTCCATCGACTACGACTTCACCCGCTTCGACAACCTGCCCAGCCTGATCGGCTCCGTGCTGCGTACGAGCCTGTTCGACCGATGGGTGGCGGACTTCCTCGCCACCCACCCCACCGGCACCGTGGTGGAGATCGGCACCGGGCTCAACACCCGCTACGACCGCGTCGGCAACGGCCGGGCACGCTGGTTCGACCTCGACCTGCCCGACGTGATCGAGCTGCGCCGCGCCTTCTTCGAGGACACCCCGCGCCGGACGATGATCGCCGCGTCGGTGACCGACCGGACATGGACCGAGGCAGTGGCCTCGCAGGCCGAGGGCCCGTACTTCTTCGCCGCCGAAGCCGTGTTGCCCTACCTGGAGGACTCAGAGGTACGGCACGTCGTGGACCTGCTCGCGAACCGCTTCCCCGGCTCCCTGCTCGCGCTGGACACCGCCGGCCCCGGAATCATCGACACCCAGGACCAGCACGACGCGCTCAGCAAGGTCGACGCCCGCATGCGCTGGGCCTGCGCCGACCCGGCCGAACTCACCTCGTGGCACCCCGGGCCACAGCTGCTCGCCTCCCACACCCTCACCAGCCTGCCCCCGGCGATGCACACCGAACTCCCCACCCCTTACCAGGAGATGCTCGCGGACCTCGCCACTCAGCAGCTGGCACAGGTCGAGGAGTATCGGCTCAACCTGGTCCAGCTGACCTGACAACCCCCTGAGCCGTGCTCGTTCACCGACAGCTATCGCTGCGGGACGGTGAGTTCACGGCCGCGGTAGAAACCCTCCCGCTCCTCGACGACGTAGGGGGCCATGGCCGCGCGCCGCTGCTTCTCCGGCTCGGAGTCCCGCCAGGAGTCGCACGCTTCCTTCGAGTCCCAGAACGAGACCCCGGTGATCTCCAGTCCGTCCTCGGACCAGTAGGCGAAGGCGCGGCGCAGACCCTGTGGGTAGGGATCGGGGCGCCATGACCGCTCGAACTCCTCCAGGCTGCCCGCCCGAAGGCGGCGTGTCGTCACCCAGACGAACTGCTCATCCATCGCAGCCTCCTCCACTGGGCCGGGTCGGTTCGACGGCCCTCTCAGGACCACCGTAGGACCGAGGCACCGCTCGCGCCTGCGCGGCCGTCGGCGGAGGCCGAAGTGCATCTTTGACCGGGATCGGCCAAAGTGAACCGTAGCGATGGATGGAATTGAGCCGACTTGCGCAACGTTTCCATGTAGTCCCATCCGGTTCCGCAGTTCGGTTGTCCGGCTCTTCCGCCACGCAGGACAGGTGCGGTTCGTGCAGGGAAGGTGAACGGCTACGGGCATTCCTCTCAAGCCGCAGCTGACGGTCCCAGGGCTGTCACCGGCGCGCGGCGTGGGTGTCGAGGCGAGCCGGGCGGTCGTACGGCTGGCCCGGCTCCCGCTCGACATCGCCGCGGAGGGCGTCGGGCAGCTGACCGGGCTGCTCGGTCGTGCCCTGCACGGGCGGCCGGCTGGCCCGGCCGACCCGCTGCCCCCCGATTCGGGGATTCCTGTGCTGTTGGTGCACGGGCTGGCCGACGGCGCGTCGGTCGTCCCACCGCTGGAGCGCGAGCTGCGCGGCGACGGCGTGGGCCCCTTCATCCAGGTCGCCTGCAACGCGTTCGGCCCGGACATCCGTACGGCGGCCCGGTCGCTGGGCGACCAGGTCGAGCCCGCGTGTGCCCACGGCACGGGGCGGGCCGCGATCGTGATCGGGTACAGCCTGGGCGGGCTGATCGCCCGCTACTACGTGCAGCGGCTCGGCGGTGACGCGTACGTGCCGCTGGTGATCACGCTCGCGACACCGCACGGCGGGACCGCCACCGCCCTGCTGGCCCCGGCCCATCCGCTGCTGCGCCAGCTACGGCCCGGAAGCGAGCTGCTGACCGAACTCGCCGAACCCGCCCCGGGATGCCACACCAGGTTCGTGGCCTTCTACAGCGACCTGGACGAGGCCGTCATCCCCGCCGCCAGGGGCCGCATCGACCATCCGGACCTCAAGGCCCGCAACGTGCTGGTGCCGGGCGTCGGCCACCTCACGCTGCCCCTGCACCGGCCGGTCATCGCCGAGATACGCGCGCTGCTGGCCGCGGCCCAGGTCACGTTCGCCGTATGCCCACCGGACAGCGGCTCTCCGTAGGGCGCCTCCGGGACAGTCACCGTTTCCCGTGACAGCGGGGGCTGAACGGAGGACGCTGAAAGAGAGCCGGTAACGACGTCAGCACCCGTGCGGACGGACACCATGGCCTCTTCGCCCAGCCCCGAGAGCGGGTCGACGGTGCGCCCGTATCGTCCCGACGACGAACCGGGGGTGCGAGCACTGATCGACACCGACCGGCTGCCGGGACAGCCGCCCTGCACGCCGGAGAGGCTGGCCACCGCGCTGCGCGGTCCTGTTCCCCCGGTCGGCTGGGCGGTACCGGCTCGGCCGCGGATCAGTGTGCTGGCCGCTGCCGGGGACCGTCCTCAGGGGGTCATCGCCCATCTGTCCTGGGCCGATGTGCACACCGGGGTGATCTGCTGGGTCCACGCCCACGAGGATCCGCCTGCGCTGCGTGCCCTGATCGGGCACGCCCTCGCCGCGCTCGCCCACTGCGCGCTGATCGAGGCGTTCGTCGGCGGTCCGCCGGGTCCGCTGGGACCGGGCGGGCTGCCCCGCGCTCACCGCGGCGCCACACACGACGCCCTGCTGCGCAGCGGCTTCACCGGGCGTTGCCAGAGCCGCTATTTGTACTGCGCGCTGTCTGCCGCTCCTCGGTCGGCGAAGCCGGCCGCCGAGGTCGTCCCCTGCGACTTCCCGCCCGGGCAGCGGCTGATCGTCCGCGAGGCAGCCGAGCCGGTCGCGGAGGCCGTGGTCAGTGTGGGACCCGACCGCACCGCGACCGTGTACTGGATCGAGACCCTGCCCAGTCACCGCCGCCGTGGCCTGGGCCACGAATTGCTCGGCCAGGCCCTGGCCCTGCTGGCCGCGCAAGGCGCCACCGAGGTCGCGCTCGTCGTCGATGACCCAACGCACCCCGGCCAGGACTGCCAGGCCGCGCCACGGCTCTTCGACTCCTTCGGCTTCACCCTCGTCGACCAGCTGTGGACCTATCAGTGCCGACACCCCGGGTCGCGCGGTCGGCCCGCGTGAGCCCGGGGTGCCCGGTGAATGCCCTGCCCGAAAGGCCAGTGAGAGGCCGGTCAGGCGGGGATGCGTTCGGCGGCGGAGAGGATGCTGGAGCGGGCCTGATGGCGGCGCTCGTAGGTCAGCACCCGCCGGGTGAGGCTCTCCTCGGCGTCACCGAGCCGCTTGATGATCTCGTCCTCGTGCATGCCGTCGTAGCCGGGCCAGGGCTCCGGACCGAGCAGGTCGGCGATCCTGCTCAGGATGGCGGGGCGGGCGGCGTGGGCGCGCTCATAGGCGCCGACGGTGGCCAGGTCCCGCTGGGGCAGGTGCGGGAGGCGTTCGAGGATCGTCCTGCTGCTGAGCCTGCGGTAGTCGGGGATCGGCAGCTCGAAATCCCTGATCAGGGCTCCCTCGGGTGCCCCCTGGAGCCGGTCGGCACCGGGCATGCGCTCGGCCGTCTCGCGCAGCCAGCTGCTCCAGGCGCGGACGCCCTGGGCTGCGCCCGTGGCGGTCAGACCGTCGGCGGTCTGGGCGGCCGCCACCGCTGCCTCGGCGCGCTGCTCAAGGTTGTTGCCGAGCTCTTCCAGCGCCTCCTCGTGGTCGCGGCGGATGGAACTGAGCAGCTCCGAGCTGGCGGCGTCCTGGGCCTCCTGGGCGATGCGCTCGGCGGCCCGGCAGATGGCCACGGCGTACGCGGTGACGGCGTACTCGTCCTCGACGTTCTTCAGCAGCTGGTGCTCCGTCGCCGGTCCACGTCCCCCGAACATGGCGCTGGGGACGGCCATGGTCACGCTGAAGGGCAGCCGGGCGGCTTGCCCGGTCAACCGCCAGGCATTGCCCCAGACGGTCTGCATCAGGCCGCGGGACTGAAGCGTTCCGAGGCGTTCGTCGATGCGGTAGATGTGCCCTCGGGCGTCGCCGGCGCGGCGCTCCAGGACCTCCCGGTACTCCCCGGCGGGCGTGCCTGCGAGGTGGGCGTTGAAGCGGTTGGCCAGCGCGACTTCGGCCTTGCGGACCTCGCGCAGTGCCGGGACGAGCATGTCTGAAGCTACGGCCATCACGTTTCCTTCGGCTAGTCCGATGCTCGGCAAGATCGGCCGGTGTCCGGCCCTGTCCCACAGTGACCGCAAATGTCCACTTCTGCATCTTGCTCATTCGGGCCCGTATCGGTGTGGCCGCGTTGCTCGGGCTCACCGGCCCGGTGACGGATCGTGATTCATCCCAATGGGGGATTATCCTGGTCGAGCGACCTCTGTATTCGGCTGCTCATGCTGTCCGCGGGGGGCGAGATGAAAGTGGAAATGGTCCAGCGGGCCGCCAACGTGCTGTGCGACGTCCCGGACGACGCGCACGAGGAAATCATCACGCTCATCGGGGCCGTGGCCACGGACCGGACCACACGGGCCTCGGATCTGTCCGCGGCGTTCGGTGACTGGTGCTGGCTTTTGTACACCCGCCATGGTGACGTGATCGAAGTGCTGGATGTCGGGTGCGCCCGGTGACATGACGGTGCGGGCGCACCCGGTCCCGAACAGGCCGTTCAGCTCTTGGCCAGCCGGACGTCCTGCTGCTTTGTCGCGTGGAAGGCGGGCAGCGGCAGGCCGCCCTGCGGGCGCAGTTCCATGAGCGTGACTTCCACCTGGGCGGTGCCCGCCTTCATCACGCGGTTGTACGGCTTGCCGGTGTTCTCCCAGCGGTGCTCCTTGCCGTCGCACACCGCGAGGGAGCCGCCGATGCCGTGCCGGATCGACGGGTCGCTCTGGGCGATCATTGAGCTGACGAAGACCGGTCCGGTACTGCCGACGCAGCGGTAGGTGCCGGTGAGGGTGATCGTGCCGTCGGGGGCGATCCGGCCCTTGGAGTCGACGGTGACCGACTCGTGCGTTTCGGCGGCGGCCGGTGTGGAGGGGGTGGCGGCGAACAGGGCCAGGGCGGCGGCGGCCGCGCCGAGCGCAGGGCGCAGGAACATGGAAGGACCTCCTGAAGTGGGGCTACCACTGGTACCGGGCGCCCGCGTCCAGGAGTGTGATCGTCACTCCTTCGGTGGCGAGTCCGCCCGGCCGTCCGGGAACCGTCCGGGTGTTGTCCCCTTCTTGTCACGCTTCTAGGCGGTCGGTTCCCCCACGTTCACGGCGGGAGCATGGTGTGGGCCGTACGGATGGTCTTACGACCGTGGAGGTGCGCCATGTGTTCCCACCAGCCTTCGTGCTCCCGGCCCGACGCCCGCGCCCCGCACGTCGTCGCCGCCCACCCGGAGCAGGGGTGGACCCTGCTGTGCAGCGGCGCGATCGTCTTCGACGACACCGGTGAGCTGCTGCCGGACGGCCGGGTCGTCTCGCCCTGGCGTCAGGGCAGCACGGCGAATCCGTCGAGCTCCACCATCGCCGCCTCGTCCCACAGCCGTACGACTTCGACGACCGCCATCGCCGGGTAGTTCCGTCCGGCCAGACTCCGCCAGATGCGGCCCAGTTCGGGGGCGTGGGCGCGGTAGGCGGCGACGTCGGTGGCGTAGACGGTGACGCGGGCGAGGTCGGGCGGGGTGCCGCCGGCCGCGCGCAGGGCGGTCAGCAGGTTGCCGAGCGCCCGCTCGAACTGTTCGGGCAGGGTGTCGCCGGTGATCTTGCCGTCGGTGTCGAGGGCGGTCTGACCGGCCAGGAACACCAGCCGGGAGCCGGTGGCGACGACGGCGTGCGAGAAGCCGGTGGCCGGGGAGAGGTCGGGCGGATCGATGCGCTCGGCGGTCACGGTCGGGCCTCCAGGGTGGCGTACAACTCCTTGGCGATGATGCCGCGTTGGACCTCGCTCGCCCCTTCGTAGACGCGTGGGGCGCGCACCTCGCGGTAGAGGTGTTCGAGGAGGTGGCCGCGCCGCAGCGCCCGCGCGCCGTGCAGCTGGACGGCCGCGTCGACGACGTACTGCGCGGTCTCGGTGGCGAGCAGTTTCGCCATCGCGGCCCGCTTCGGGACACCGTCCGCGCCGTCGTCGTACGCCGTCGCCGCCGCGTACACCATCAGGCGGGCGGCTTCCGTGCGTACGGCCATCTCGGCGACCTGGTGGGCGACGGCCTGAAGGTCCCTCAGCTTGCCGCCGAAGGCGTCCCGCTGGGCGGTGTGCACGAGGCTCGCGTCCAGCGCGGCCTGAGCCATCCCGACGGCGAAGGCGCCGACGCTGGGCCGGAACAGGTTGAGCGTGCCCATCGCGACCCGGAAGCCCCGGTCGACCTCGCCGAGCACATCGTCGGCAGTGACGGGCACGGCGTCGAAGTGGAGGGCCCCGATGGGGTGCGGGGAGAGCATGTCGAGCCCAGTGCCGGTGAGGCCGGGCCGGTCGGCCGGCACCAGGAAGGCGGTGACTCCGCGCGCACCCGCATCCGGGGTCGTACGCGCGAAGACGGTGTAGAAGTCGGCCTCGGGGGCGTTGGAGATCCAGCACTTCTCACCACTGAGCCGCCAGCACCGGGAGCCGTCGGCCTCGGCGGCCAGCGAGGCGCCGGTCGGTACGACACCCGGCTGAGCAACCGAAGCGTCGGCTCGGGGCGGTACGCCGGGCTCGCCCACCGAAGCGCTGGCTCGCGGCGGAACGCCGGACTCCCCCACCGAAGGGGCTCCACACGAGGGGCCGCCGGGCTCACCTACCGAAGCGCCTCCTCGCGGCAGATCACCGGCCTCACCGACCAAAGCACCGCCCCTCGACGGACCACCAGCCTCCTCCGGCTCCGCCCTCAGCGACAACGCCGCCGCGTCCGAGCCCGCGCCCGGCTCGCTGAGTGCGAACGCGGCCACCACGCTGCCCGCGCGCACCCCCGGCAGCCAGCGTTCGCGCTGTTCCGGTGTGCCGTGGGCGTGGACGGGGTGGGCGCCCAGGCCCTGGAGGGCGAGGGCGGTCTCGGCCTCGGTGCAGGCGTAGGCGAGGGACTCGCGCATCAGGCAGAGGTCGAGCGCGCCGGAGGTGAAGAGGCGGTCGAGGAGGCCGAGGCGGCCGAGCTCGGTGACGAGGGGTCGGTTGACGTGGCCGGGTTCGCCCTTCTCGGCGAGCGGGCGCAGCCGTTCCGCGGCGAGGGTGCGCAGCTCGGCGCACCAGGCGGCTTGTTCCGGTTCGAGTGAGAATGCGGGCACTGCCGGTCCTCCCTCCGGAGCGGTCTCACCCGACGGTATCGCGCCCCGTTGACTGCCGTCACCAACGCGATACGCTCCTGGTGCGAACCCAACACGACGCCCACCACGACGCCCACCAGGCAAGGGGGCGAACCACCATGGACGATCGTCCGATCCGCTCCGCCCACGTCGACACCTTCGCGCGCGACCACCTCCCCCCGCGCGACCAGTGGCCGGACCTCCGCTTCGACCTGCCGGAGCTGCACTACCCCGAACGGCTGAACTGCGCCGCCGACCTCCTGCACGGCCCGCCCGACGACCGCCCGGTGTTCCACACCCCGCAGGGCCCCACGTGGACGTACGGCGACCTGCGCGCCCGCGTGGACCGGCTCGCGCACGTCCTCACCACCCGCCTCGGCATCGTCCCCGGCAACCGTGTCCTGCTGCGCGGCCCCACCACGCCCTGGCTGGCCGCCTGCTGGCTGGCGGTGCTGAAGGCGGGCGCGGTCGCCGTCACCGTGCTGGCCCAGCAGCGCCCGCACGAGCTGAGCACGATCTGCGAGATCGCCCGCGTGCGGCACGCGCTGTGCGACATCCGGGCCGTCGACGACCTCGCCAAGGCGGAGATCCCGGACCTGCGGATCACGACCTACGGCGGTGACGCGCCCGACGACCTCCTCAACCTCCCGGCGCCCGGCACGCCGTACCGGGCCGTGGACACGGCGGCCGACGACGTGGCGCTGATCGCGTTCACCTCCGGCACCACCGGTCGCCCGAAAGGGTGCATGCACTTCCACCGGGATGTGCTGGCAATCGCCGACACCTTCTCGAAGCATGTGCTGCGCCCCCACAGCGACGACGTCTTCGCGGGCAGCCCCCCGCTCGGCTTCACCTTCGGCCTCGGTGGTCTCGTCGTCTTCCCGCTGCGGGCCGGCGCCGGCGCGCTGCTGCTCGAACAGGCGGGCCCGAAGCAGCTGTTGCCCGCGATCGCCGAACACGGGGTGTCGGTGCTGTTCACCGCGCCGACGGCGTACCGGGCCATGCTCGGCGACCTCGACGGCCACGACCTGACGTCCCTGCGCCGCTGCGTCTCGGCCGGCGAGAACCTGCCCGCGGCCACCTGGCAAGCCTGGCACGAGCGCACCGGCCTTCGCGTCATCAACGGCATCGGCGCCACCGAGTTGCTGCACATCTTCATCTCGGCGGCCGACGAGCACATCAGACCCGGCACCACCGGTGTGCCCGTCCCCGGCTGGCACGCGCGCGTGGTGGACGCCGAGGGGCGCGAACTGCCCGACGGCGAGCCGGGACTGCTGGCCGTGCGCGGCCCGGTCGGCTGCCGGTATCTCGCCGACCCACGGCAGCGGGAGTACGTGCGCGACGGCTGGAACATCACCGGCGACACCTACGTCCGCGAGCCCGACGGCTACTTCCGGTACGTCGCCCGCGCCGACGACATGATCATCTCGGCCGGGTACAACATCGCCGGACCCGAGGTCGAGGACGCGCTGCTGCGGCATCCGGACGTGGTGGAGGCGGCGGTCGTCGGCCGGCCCGACGAGGCGCGCGGCATGGCGGTGGTGGCGTATACGGTCCTCAAGGAGGGCGCCGAACGGGACGCCACGGCCCTGCGCGCCTTCGTCATGTCCGAACTCGCGCCCTACAAATGCCCCCGCGACATCGTCTTCCTGGACGCCCTCCCGCGCACCGCGACCGGAAAGCTCCAGAGGTTCCGCCTGCGCACCGAAGGTGACCGGCAGTGATCCGTACGACCTAAGATGATCAACGTGTCCGACCAGCACGCTCCACGGTCTCTCATCGTCACGCTCTACGGCGCGTACGGCCGCTTCATGCCCGGCCCGGTACCCGTCGCCGAGCTGATCCGGCTGCTGGCCGCGGTTGGGGTGGACGCGCCTTCGGTGCGCTCGTCGGTGTCCCGGCTCAAGCGGCGCGGCCTGCTCGTCCCGGCCCGCACCGCACAAGGTGCGGCCGGTTACGAACTCTCCCCGGACGCCCGCCAGTTGCTCGACGACGGCGACCGGCGCATCTACGCCACCGCGCCGCCCGAGGACGAGGGCTGGGTGCTCGCGGTGTTCTCCGTGCCCGAGTCGGAACGGCAGAAGCGGCACGTGCTGCGCTCCCGCCTGGCCGGGCTCGGCTTCGGCACGGCCTCACCCGGCGTGTGGATCGCTCCCGCCCGGCTCTACGAGGAGACCCGGCACACCCTGCAACGGCTACGCCTCGATCCCTACGTCGACCTCTTCCGCGGCGAGCACCTCGGCTTCGCGCCGACCGTCGAGGCGGTCGCCCGCTGGTGGGACCTGGCCGCGATCGCCAAGCAGCACGAGGCGTTCCTCGACCGGCACGCGGGCGTGCTGCACGACTGGCAGCGGCGCACCGACACCCCGCCCGAGGACGCCTACCGCGACTACCTGCTCGCCCTGGACTCCTGGCGCCATCTGCCGTACGCCGACCCCGGCCTGCCGGCGAGCCTGCTCCCCGCGAACTGGCCGGGTGTGCGATCGGCGGCGGTATTCCAAGGGCTGCACGAACGGCTGCGGGACGCGGGGGCGGTCTTCGCGGGCCTCTGACCACGCATGACCCTCACGGCCGGGATGGCCGGCCTCAACTGCTGAGTGTCAACCGGGGTTTGGGGGCGTCCGTGCGTCCGGTGCGGGGTGGCCTGCTGCCCGCACGGTAGGGAGCGGGCCAGACGACGCCCGGACCGTCGTAGCCCTGCTCGGCCGCCGCGTGCAGGGTCCAGTGCGGGTCGTACAGGTGCGGGCGGGCCAGCGCGCACAGGTCCGTGCGGCCCGCCAGGATCAGGGAGTTGACGTCGTCCCAGGAGGAGATCGCGCCGACCGCGATCACCGGGACGCCCGCCTCGTGCCGGATCCGGTCGGCGTACGGCGTCTGGTACGACCGCCCGAACTCCGGCCGCTCCTCGGCCACCACCTGCCCGGTCGACACGTCGATGGCGTCGGCGCCGTGCGCGGCGAAGGCGCGGGCGATCGCGACGGCCTCCTCGGGCGTGGTGCCGCCCTCGGCCCAGTCGGTGGCCGAGATGCGCACGGTCATGGGCTTCTCCTCCGGCCACACGGCCCTTACGGCGTCGAAGACCTCCAGCGGGAAGCGCAGCCGTTTCGCGAGCGAGCCGCCGTAGGCGTCGGTGCGCCGGTTGGTCAGCGGGGAGAGGAAACCGGAGAGCAGATAGCCGTGGGCGCAGTGCAGTTCGAGCAGGTCGAAACCGGCCCGCGCGGCACGCCAGGCGGCGGCGGTGAACTGTTCTCTTATGTCGGTGAGTTGGGCACGGGACAGCTCGCGCGGCGTCTGGCTGCCGGGCTTGTACGGCAGCGGGGAGGCGGCCACGAGCGGCCAGTTGCCGTCGTCGAGCGGCTCGTCGATGCCCTCCCACATGAGCTTGGTCGAGCCCTTGCGTCCGCTGTGGCCGAGTTGCACGCCGATTCCGGTGCCGGGTGCCTGGCTGTGCACGAAGTCGGTGATCCGTCGCCACGCCTCGGCCTGCTTGCCGGTGTACAGACCGGCACAGCCGGGGGTGATCCGGCCCTCCGGGCTCACGCACACCATCTCGGTCATCACCAGCCCGGCGCCACCGAGCGCGCGGGCGCCGAGGTGGACGAGGTGGAAGTCGCCGGGGACGCCGTCGACCGCCGAGTACATGTCCATCGGCGAGACCACGACCCGGTTGCGCAGGGTCAGGCCGCGCAGCCGGAACGGCGTGAACATCGGGGGCGTGCCGGGCGGGCAGCCGAACTCGCGCTCCACGGCCTCGGTGAAGTGCGTGTCGCGCAGCCGCAGGTTGTCGTGGGTGACGCGGCGGCTGCGGGTGAGCAGGTTGAAGGCGAACTGGCGGGGGCGCTGGTCGAGGTGGAGCGAGAGGTTCTCGAACCACTCCAGGCTGGCCCGGGCGGCGCGCTGGGTGGAGGCGACGACGGGCTTGCGCTCCTCCTCGTACGCGGTCAGGGCCGTCTCGATCGAGGGCTGTTCCTGGATACAGGCGGCGAGGGCGAGGGCGTCCTCGACGGCGAGCTTGGTTCCGGAGCCGATGGAGAAGTGGGCGGTGTGGGCGGCGTCGCCGAGGAGGACGACGTTGCCGTGCGACCAGCTTTCGTTGACGACGGTGCGGAAGGTGGTCCAGGTGGAGTTGTTGGATGTCAGCGGGCGGCCGCCGAGCGCGTCCGCGAAGATCTTGGCGCAGCGTTCGATGGATTCGGGCTCGCCGAGTTCGTCGAAACCGGCCGCGTGCCAGACCTCTTCGCGCATCTCGACGATCACGGTGGAGGCGTCGGGGGCGTAGGGGTAGCCGTGGAGTTGCATCACGCCGTGTTCGGTCTCGGCGATCTCGAAGCGGAAGGCGTCGAAGGGGAAGTCGGTGGCCAGCCAGATGTATCGGCAGCGGTGCGTTGTGATGTGGGGGCGGAAGGCGTCGGCGTAGGTGTCGCGGGTGGTGCTGTTGACTCCGTCGGCGGCGATGACGAGGTCGTAGGAGCTCGCGAGGGTCGGTGGGGGTGGGGCCTCGGTGCGGAAGCGGAGGTCTACGCCGAGGTGGTGGCAGCGGGTGTGCAGGATCTCCAGGAGGTGTTTGCGGCCGAGGGCTGCGAAACCGTGGCCTCCGGAGGTGTGGCGTACTCCTCGGTGGACGATGTCGATGTCGTCCCAGCGGATGAAGTGCTGTTGGAGGGCCTCGTAGACGGGTGGGTCGGCGTGTTCGATGCCGCCGAGGGTTTCGTCGGAGAGGACTACTCCGAAGCCGAAGGTGTCGTCGGGGGCGTTGCGTTCCCAGAGGGTGATTTCGCGGGTGGGGTCTAGGCGTTTCAGTAGGGCTGCGGCGTAGAGGCCGCCGGGGCCGCCGCCGAGGATCGCGACTCGTAGGGGGTGGCTGGTCTTTGTGGGCGGCTTCGGGTTGTGTGTGGCTGGTCGCGCAGTTCCCCGCGCCCCTGAGGGTGGGACAGTCCCCTGAGCCGAAATCACCACCCCTACCTCCCCTGCCACTTTGGGGGCCTCTTTTCCTTGAACGCCGCATGGAACTCTGCGTAGTCCTCGCCGGTCATCAGCAAGGCCTGCGTTGATGCGTCCAGTTCCACGGCTGCTGCCAGTGGCATGTCCAGCTCGGCTGTGAGGAGGGCCTTTGTCTGGGCGTAGGCCAGGGCGGGGCCCTCGGCCAGGCGGTGGGCCAGGCGGTGGGCTGCCTCGTCGGCTCGGCCCTCGTCCGTCAGTTCGCTGATCAGGCCGATGCGCTCGGCCTCGGGGGCGCGGACCGGTTCGCCGAGCATGAGGAGGCGGGTGGCGTGGCCGAGGCCGACGACGCGGGGCAGCAGGTACGCGGCGCCCATGTCGCCGCCGGACAGGCCGACCCGGGTGAAGAGGAACGCGAAGCGGGCGCTGGGGTCCGCGACGCGGAAGTCGGCCGCCAGTGCGAGCACCGCCCCGGCGCCCGCCGCCACGCCGTGCACCGCCGCGATCACCGGGAACGGGCATTCCCGTACCGCCCGCACCACCTGGCCGGTCATCCGGTTGAAGTCGAGGAGCTGGGCGGTGTCCATGGACAGCGTGGCGCCGATGATCTCGTCGACGTCCCCGCCGGAGCAGAAGCCGCGGCCCTCGCCGGCCAGCACCAGGGCGCGCACGGACCGCTCGCGGGACAGCTCGGCGAGCAGGTCGCGGAGGTCGGCGTAGGCGCCGAAGGTGAGGGCGTTGAGCTTGTCGGGGCGGGCCAGGGTGACGGTGGCCACACCGTCGGCGCGGTCGACGCGCAGATGGCGCCAGGGCGAGGTGGGGGCGGCGGAGCCGGTGAAGGGACTCATGGGGTGCGGCCTCCTTGGGCGGGCACTGCCTCACTGACCTCTACCCCTTGAAGCTATCACTCATTCGTGACTGTCGTCAGGAGTGCGCGATAGGAGCAAGCGTGGGTGTCTCACCTGGTCACAGGGGTTCGGTCTCGTCACAGAGGTCACCGGACATCAATAACGCGGTAACAGCGGGAGCACCCGGGCGAGGCCGGTCGTTCACCGGGGTAAGCCGCACTCACCGGGCCGAAGGTCCCGGGCGGTGCCCGTCGTGAGACCCTGCCGAGGGGCGCCGTACGATTCCTAAAGTTGAAAGCAGGACAGCCTGAATCTCTCGGCACTCGGGACACGCCCTGCACCATGAACGGAACAGCCTTGCACGAACGCCCCTCTGCCCCCGCCTCCTGGCGCATCGCGCTGCCGCACTCCGCCGCGGCCGTGCCCGTGGCTCGCGCACTGGTCCGTACGGCGCTCGCGGAGCTGCAGCACGGCGCCGACAGCGACACCGCCGAGCTGCTCACCGCCGAGCTGGTCGCCAATGCCGTGGAGCACACGGCGGGCAACGCCCCGATAGAGCTGGTCGTGGAGCTGCTGCCGACCGGCTGCCGGGTCGAGGTGCACGATCCCGACCCGGCGCCGCCCGGCAATCTCACGCATCCCGCCGACCGCGAGCCCGACCCCTGGCAGGAGCACGGGCGCGGGCTGCTGCTGATCCGCACCCTGAGCGCGTCCTGCGGTCACCGCCCCACCGAGTCCGGCAAGGCGGTGTGGTTCAGACTGCCTGTGGTACCGCGTCAGCGTCAGCCTCACTGGCGTCCGCGTCCGGCGACGTGACCTGGGCCATTCGGGAGTTGCGGCGCCCGTAGCCGAGGTACACCAGGAGACCGGCCGCGAGGAACACCGCGAACTGGATCCAGGTCGTCCGGCCCGTCTCGTACATGAGGTACAGGCAGAAGGCAACGCCCAGCAGGGGCAGCACGGGGTACAGCGGCACGCGGAAGGTGCGGGGCAGGTCCGGCTCGCGGCGGCGCAGGGCGATCACCGCGATGTTGACGGCGGCCATGACGGCGAGCGTGCCGATGGTGCACAGGTTGACCACCGAGTCCAGCGACGAGAAGGCCGCCGGGACCGCGAAGACCACCGCGATGATCAGGGTGCCCGCGACCGGGGTGGCGGTCCTCGGGGACACCTTCTCGAAGACGCGCGGGACGAGTCCGTCCCGGGACATCGACATCAGGATGCGGCTCTGGCCGTACATCACCGCTAGCACCACCGAGGCGATCGCGACGACCGCGCCGAAGGCGATGATCCCGCCGCCGATCCCGGAGCCGGTGACCCGGTCGACGACGTACGACAGCGCGGCGGGCCGGCCGCCGACCTCGTCGCCGCCGACGGCACCGATCGCGGCGAGCGCGACCGCGCAGTACAGCACGGTGACCACGCCGATGCAGACAAGGATGGCGACCGGGATGTCCCGGCGCGGGTTCTTCGCCTCCTCACCGGCGGTGGTGATCGCGTCGAAGCCGATGTACGAGAAGAAGGCGGCGGTCGTGCCCGCGCCGATGCCGGCCAGACCGGCCGGGGCGAACGGCATGAGGTTGCCGTCCTTGAAGGCGCTGAAGCCGATCGCGCAGAAGGCGACGAGGATGGCCAGCTTGAGCACGGCCATCGCGGCCGTGGCCCGGGCGCTCTCGCGCACCCCGCGCACCAGCAGGACGGCGGCCATGGCGATCACCAGGACGGCGGGCAGGTTGACGATCCCGCCGTCGCCGGGGCTCGCGGAGAGCGCGGCGGGCAGCTGGAGCCCGAGGAGGCTGTCGAGGAGCTCGTTCACGTACTGGCTCCAGCCGACCGCGACGGCGGAGACCGAGACGCCGTATTCCAGGAGCAGGCACCAGCCGACCAGGAAGGCGGTGGTCTCGCCGAGTCCGGCGTAGGCGAAGGAGTAGGAGGAGCCGGAGACCGGGATCGCGCCGCCCAGCTCGGCGAAGGCGAACGCGGTGAACACGCAGGTGATCGCGGCGAGCACGAAGGAGACGACGACCGCGGGACCGGCCTGGGCGACCGAGTCGGACAGGCCGACGAAGATGCCGGTGCCGACGATCGCGCCGACGCCGAAGCAGATGAGGTGGAAAAGGCCCATCGTGCGCTTGAGGCCGTGGCCCTCGCGGTCGGCGCCGGATTCGGCCACCAGGAGGGCGGGGGACTTGATGCGGGGCATGCGGGTGGTGCTCTTTCTGGTGGTGCGGGGTGCGCCGGGGTGGGGCGCGCGACGGCCGCGGAAAGGGTGGCTCCGGGCCGCCGGTCAGCATAAGGCCTGATCAAGCACGGTCAGGACCAGGATTCTCAGGCGAGGGTGGCGACCAGGACCGCCTTGATGGTGTGCAGCCGGTTCTCCGCCTGGTCGAAGACGATCGAGTGGGCCGACTCGAAGACCTCGTCGGTGACCTCCAGGGAGTCCAGCCCGTGCCGCTCGTGGATCTCGCGGCCGACCTTGGTGCCGAGGTCGTGGAAGGCGGGCAGGCAGTGCAGGAACTTCACGTCCGGATTGCCGGTGGCGCGCAGCACGTCCATGGTCACGGCGTACGGGGCGAGCGCGGCGATCCGCTCGTCCCAGACCTCCTTGGGCTCGCCCATGGAGACCCAGACGTCGGTGGCGACGAAGTCGGCGCCCGCGACGCCCTCCGACAGGGACTCGGTGAGGGTGATCCGCGCGCCGCTGGTCTCGGCGAGCGCGCGGGCCCGGTCGACGATCTCCTGGGCGGGCCAGTAGGACTTGGGGGCGACGATCCGGACGTCCATGCCGAGCAGGGCGCCGGTGACCAGGTAGGAGTTGCCCATATTGAAGCGGGCGTCGCCGAGGTAGGCGAACGCGGTCTCCGTCAGCGGCCGGGCGCCGTGCTCGGTCATGGTGAGGACGTCGGCGAGCATCTGCGTGGGGTGCCAGTCGTCGGTGAGGCCGTTGAAGACGGGCACGCCGGCGTACGCCGCCAGCTCCTCCACCTTGGCCTGGCTGTCCCCGCGGTACTCGATCCCGTCGTACATCCGGCCGAGCACGCGGGCGGTGTCCTTCACCGACTCCTTGTGCCCGATCTGCGAACCGGAGGGGTCGAGATACGTCGTCGAGGCGCCCTGGTCGGCGGCGGCGACCTCGAAGGCGCAGCGGGTGCGCGTCGACGTCTTCTCGAAGATCAGCGCGATATTGCGGCCCCGCAGATACTGGGTCTCGGTCCCGGCCTTCTTGGCGGCCTTCAGCTCGGCTGCCAGCTCGATCAGGCCACGGAACTCCTCCTCGGTGAAGTCGACCTCCTTGAGGAAGTGGCGGCCGGCGAGGGCGGTCGGGACTGTCGCCATGGGGGGCGCTCCAGAAGTACAGGGACAGGGACGCTGGAAGTCTATACGAACTTCAGCATTTCTATACGGCGGCCGGTGGCTCTATACGGCGTCCCGGGCGACCGGACAGCTCATGCACCGAGGCCCGCCTCTCCCCCGCCCCAGCTCGCTGCCCGGGATCTCGATCACCTCGATGCCCTGTTTGCGCAGATGGGTGTTGGTGGTGGAATTCCGTTCGTAGGCGACGACCACGCCCGGTTCGACGGCGAGCACGTTGCAGCCGTCGTCCCACTGCTCGCGCTCGGCCGCGTGCACGTCCTGGGTGGCGGTCAGGACCCGGATCTCGCTCAGCCCGAGCGCGGCGGCGATCGCGCGGTGCATGTGCTCCGGCGGGTGGTCGGTGACCTTCAGCTCCTTCTCGCCGACGCCCGGCTCGATGGTGTAGGAGCGGAGCATGCCGAGCCCGGCGTACTGGGTGAACACATCGCCGTCGACCATGGTCATCACGGTGTCGAGGTGCATCAGCGCCCGCCGCTTGGGCATGTCGAGGGCCACGATCGTCTCCGCGGAGCCGGCCGCGAACAGCTTGTGCGCCAGCATTTCGACGGCCTGCGGGGTGGTCCGCTCGCTCATGCCGATGAGCACGGCGCCGTTGCCGATCACCAGGACGTCCCCGCCCTCGATGGTCGACGGGTAGTCGGCCTGCCCCTCCGACCAGATGTGGAACCCCTCGTCGCGGAAGAGCGGGTGGTGCCGGTAGATCGCCTCGAAGTGCACGGTCTCGCGCTGCCGGGCGGGCCAGCGCATGGCGTTGATGGAGACGCCGTCGTAGATCCAGGCGGAGGTGTCCCGGGTGAAGAGGTGGTTCGGGAGCGGGTCCAGCAGGAAGTCGTCGAGGTCCATGACGTGGAAGCGCACGGAGATCGGTTCCGCGTGCGCGTCCAGGAACTCCCGCTTGGTCATCCCGCCGACCAGCGCCTCGGCCAGCTCCCGGGTGGGCAGCGCGTCGAAGGACGCCCGGAGGTGGTCGGTGGCCAGCGGGCCGTACTCCTTCTCGTCGAAGACCCGGTCCAGGACGAGCGCGCGGGCCGCCGGGATCTCCAGGGCCTCGGTGAGCAGCTCGCCGAACAGGTGGACGGTGACACCGCGGTCGCGCAGCACGTCGGCGAACCCGTCGTGCTCGGCGCGCGCCCGGCGTACCCACAGGACGTCGTCGAAGAGCAGGGCGTCCTTGTTGCTGGGGGTGAGCCTTTTGAGCTCTAGATCGGGCCGGTGCAGGATGACGCGGCGCAGCCGCCCGGCCTCGGAGTCGACGTGGAATCCCATGCCTCCATCCTGACCATTCGCGCTCCTGTTCACCCCCTCTTTCGGCCAGGGCTGTCCGGCGGATCAGGTCCCGCGTCTTCCGGGATGATCCGCCGGACAGGCCCTACAGCCGCGGGTCCACCGGCTCCGACTCCAGGGCCAGCACCCCGAACACCGCCTCGTGCACCCGCCACAGCGGCTCGCCCTCGGCCAACCGGTCCAGGGCCTCCAGGCCGAGCGCGTACTCGCGCAGTGCCAGCGACCGCTTGTGGTTCAGGAACCGGGAGCGCAGCCGGGCCAGGTTGTCCGGGCGGGTGTACTCGGGACCGTAGATGATCCGCAGGTACTCACGGCCCCGGCACTTGATGCCGGGCTGCACCAGACGCCCCTCCTCGCTGCGCACCACGGCGCCGAGCGGCTTGACGACCATGCCCTCGCCGCCCCGGCCGGTCATCTCCAGCCACCAGTCGATGCCCGCCTGGACCGACTCGGGGTCGCCGGTGTCGACGTACAGCCGCCGGGTGGTCTGCAGCAGACCCGTGCCGTCGTGCTCTACGAGGCGGTCGAGCAGGGTGAGCTGCTCGTCGTGCGGCAGCGCGGCGAGGCTGCGGCCCTGTACGGCCAGGATCTGGAACGGGGCCAGGCGTACGCCGTCCAGGCCGTCCGTGGTCCAGCAGTAGCGCCGGTACGCCTCGGTGAACGCGGCCGCGTCGGCCGCCCGTTCCCGCTGGCGCGTCAGCAGGCCGGTGACGTCGACGCCGCGTGCCGCCGCGCCCTCCAGGGCGGCCAGCGCACCCGGGAACACGGCTCCGGAGGCGGCGCCGACCGCCGCGTACTGACTGCGCAGCAGCCCGGACGCCTTCAGCGACCACGGCATCAGCTCCGCGTCGAGCAGCAGCCACTCCGTGTCCAGCTCCGCGAACAGGCCCGCCGACTCGACCGCAGACCTGAGCCGCCCGAGGATCTCCTCGGTGACCGACTCGTCGTCGAAGAACGGGCGGCCGGTCCGGGTGTACAGCGACCCCGTGGGTCCATCCACCCCGAACCGCTTCCGCGCCGCCTCCGCGTCCCGGCACACCAGCGCCACCGCCCGCGAGCCCATGTGCTTCTCCTCGCACACGACCCGCGCGACACCGTCGTCCTTGTACTGCGCGAAGGCCTCGGCCGGGTGCTCCAGATAGCCCTCGATGTGGGAGGTCGCCGTCGGAGCCATCGTCGGCGGGAGGTACGGCAGCAGCCGCGGGTCGACCGCGAAACGGCTCATCACCTCCAGGGCCGCCGCCGCGTTCTCCTCACGGACGGAGATCCGCCCGGCGTACCGGGTCTCCACGACCCGCCGGCCCTGTACGTCCGCCAGGTCCAGCGGCCGCCCGTCCTGCCCGCCCGGCGCCTCGGAGCGCAGCGGCTTGACCGGCTCGTACCAGACCTTCTCCGCCGGTACGTCGACCAGTTCCCGCTCCGGCCAGCGCAGCGCGGTGAGCTTGCCGCCGAAAACGGCGCCGGTGTCCAGGCAGATGGTGTTGTTCAGCCAGGTGGCCTCCGGGACGGGGGTGTGGCCGTACACCACGGCCGCCCGGCCCCGGTAGTCCTCCGCCCACGGGTAGCGCACCGGCAGCCCGAACTCGTCGGTCTCGCCGGTCGTGTCGCCGTACAGCGCGTGCGAGCGGACCCGGCCGGAGGTGCGGCCGTGGTACTTCTCCGGCAGACCGGCGTGGCAGACGACCAGCCGTCCGCCGTCGAGGACGTAGTGGCTGACCAGTCCGTCGAGGAACTCCCGTACCTGCTGCTTGAACTCCTCGCTCTCGCCCTCCATCTGCGCGATCGTCTCGGCGAGCCCGTGGGTGTGCTGGACCTTGCGGCCCTTGAGGTAACGCCCGTACTTGTTCTCGTGGTTGCCGGGCACGCAGAGCGCGTTGCCGGACGTCACCATGGACATCACGCGGCGCAGCACACCGGGGCTGTCCGGGCCGCGGTCGACGAGGTCGCCGACGAAGACCGCCGTACGGCCGTCGGGGTGCACTCCGTCGACGTAGCCCAACTTGCCCAGCAGCGACTCCAGTTCGGCGGAGCAGCCGTGGATGTCGCCGATGATGTCGAACGGGCCGGTGAGGTGGGTGAGGTCGTTGAAGCGCTTCTCGGTGACGACGGTGGCGCTCTCCACGTCCGCCACACCGCGCAGGACGTGCACCTTGCGGAAGCCCTCGCGCTCCAGGTGGCGTATGGAGCGGCGGAGTTCGCGGATGTGCCGCTGGATCACCCGGCGCGGCATGTCGGCCCGGTCGGTGCGGGCGGCGTTGCGCTCGGCGCACACCTCCTCGGGCACGTCGAGCACGATGGCGATGGGCAGCACGTCGTACTCCCGGGCCAGCTCGATCAGCTGCCGCCGGGCGTCCGACTGCACGCTGGTCGCGTCGACGACCGTGCGCCGGCCGGCGGCCAGGCGCTTGCCCGCGATGTAGTGCAGGACGTCGAAGGCGTCGCGGCTGGCGCTCTGGTCGTTCTCGTCGTCGGAGACGAGGCCGCGGCAGAAATCGGAGGAGATCACCTCGGTGGGCTTGAAGTGCTTGCGGGCGAAGGTGGACTTGCCGGAGCCGGAGGCGCCGACGAGGACCACGAGGGAGAGGTCGGTGACGGGCAGGACACGGCCCTTGTGCGTCTCGGTCATGCTGCCTTCGCCTCCTTGCGCATGGTGAAAACGGCCATCTGTGTGGGCGGGCCGACCTCCGGGTCGTCCGGTCCGACCGGCCTGAACTCGACGTCGTATCCGTGCCGTTCGGTGACCGCGTCCGCCCAGGCGCGGAACTCCTCGCGGGTCCACTCGAAGCGGTGGTCGCCGTGCCGGACGTGCCCGGCCGGGAGGGTCTCCCAGCGGACGTTGTACTCGACGTTGGGGGTGGTCACGAGGACCGTGCGGGGGTGCGCGGCGCCGAACACGGCGTACTCCAGGGCGGGCAGCCGGGGCAGGTCGAGGTGCTCGATGACTTCGCTGAGCACGGCGGCGTCATAGCCCTTGAGCCGGTTGTCGGTGTAGGCGAGCGAGCTCTGGAAGAGCTTGACGCGCGCGGCCTGCCGCTCCCCCATGCGGTCCAGCTTCAGCCGCCGGGAGGCGATGGTGAGCGCCCGCATCGACACGTCGACACCGACGATCTCGGTGAACCGCACGTCCTTGAGCAGCGTCTGCACCAACTGGCCCTGCCCGCAGCCGAGGTCGAGGACCCGGGCGGCACCGGACTCCTGGAGCGCGGCCACGATCGCCTCCCGCCGCTGCACGGCGAGCGGCGTCGGCTTCTCCTCCTGCTCGGTCTCGGCCTCGACCGCGTTGTCGAGGTCCTCGACCTCGCTGTCGTCGGCCTCGGCCAGCCGAACCAGCTCCAGGCGTTCCATCGCCTCGCGGGTCAGCGACCAGCGCCGCGAGAGGTAACGGCTGGTGATCAGCTTCTGTTCCGGGTGGTCCGGCAGCCAGCCCTCACCGGCCCGCAGCAGCTTGTCGACCTCGTCGGAGGAGACCCAGTAGTGCTTGGCGTCGTCGAGGACGGGCAGCAGGACGTACAGGTGGCGCAGGGCGGCGGCGAGGGTCAGCGCCTCGGACTCCAGGACGAGCCGCACGTACCGCGAGTCGCCCCACTGCGGGAACTCGGTGTCCAGCGGCACGGGTTCGGCCGTGACCGCCCACCCGAGCGGCTCGAAGAGGCCTCGTACGAGATCCGGGCCGCCGCGTGCGGGCAGCGCGGGTACCTCGATGCGCAGCGGGAGCGGCTCGGCGGCGCGCTCCGGGCGGGCGTTGCACACCCCGCGCATCGCGCTGGAGAAGACGCCGCTCAGCGCGACGGCGAGCAGCGAGGAGGCCGCGTACGGGCGGTCGTTGACGTACTGCGCCAGGGCCGCGTCGGGTGCGCCGCCCCGGCCCTTGCCCTTGCCGCGCCGGACCAGTGCCACCGCGTCCACCTCCAGCAGCAGCGCCGCCGTGCAGCGTTGGGCGTCGGCCTCGGGGTAGAGGACGTGCGCCGTGCCGTAGGAGGTGGAGAACGCCTGCGCCTTGCCGGGATGCTTGTGCAGCAGGAACCCGAGGTCGGTCGCGGGGCGTTCTTGGGTGCCGGTGGTACTGATCGTCAGGAACACGGTGGTTGCCTCGAAAGGGTCTGAAGTGCGGGTATGCGCGCCCGCGGGTCCCTGACAACGTACAGACAACAGAGCGGCACCACCTGGGATTTTCCGCTCGGGCGGGGCCGGGCACCGCTCGGCTGTGACAGGGCTGTGACCGGAGGGGTGGCTTCCGTCACAGCTCCACGGGGCCGGTACTGATCGACTCGGCGGATGCGCTCCCTCCTTCTCCCCGCCTCCGCCCTGCTGCTGCTCACGGCGTGCGGCACCCAGCAAGCCGCTTCGCCGAGCGGCGACGCGGCCTCCTCCTGCCCTGCCGACCCGTCGTGGACGGAGCGGGGCGGGGTCAGGATCACCGGCCTGCGCGGCGCCGCGTGCGACCGCGTCGAGTTCGAGATCACTCACGACGGGACCGAACCCTTCACGTACACCGTCTCCTTGGCTTTCACGAAGGAGACGGGTGAGGTGATGTCCACCGGGGAGGAGACCGTGGAGTCGGTGGAGCCGGGTCGCCCGGTGCGCCGGACCGTCGTCATGACCGGCGGCGGGGAACGGGTCTCGATCTCCATGGTCAGGAGCGTCCCCACCGCCGAGGCCCCCTCCGCCGGAGGCGCGTGCCCGTCCTCGGGGGTGCGGGTGTACGCCGATGAGGGCAACGCCGCGATGGGGCTGCGGGTCGTGGGCCTGCACCTGGAGAACTGCGGCACCGAGCCGTACCAGCTCAACGGCTACCCGAAGGTCCAGATCCTCGACGAGGAGCACGAGCCCGTCGAGGGCGTGCGGATCCTCAAGGGCGGGGATGCCATAGCCTCCGGCACGGGGGCCGACGCCCCGCCCCGGCCGCTGACCCTGGCGCCCGGCGAGCGCGCCTGGGCCGGTCTGGTCTGGCGCAACACCACGCAGTTCGGCGAGGCGGTCAACGCCCCCTACGTGCGGACCTGGGCGAAGCCCGGCGCCGCGCCCGTGACGGTGGTCCCGGAACTGGATCTGGGGACGACGGGGAAGCTCGGGGTGGGCGCCTGGCAGAAGGAGGAGCAGGAACGGCAGCAGGAGAGGCCGGGGACCTGATGGGCGACTGGTTCCTGCTCCTGCTGCTGATCATGGTCGGTGCGATCACCGCGTTCGGCCTGTGCGGCTACGCCTTCAGCAGCCTCTCCGCTCAGGGCATCCGTCGGGCGGACAGGGCCACGCGGTTCCGCTTCGGCGCCGCCCTCGCCGGAGCCGCGACCGCCGCGCTGTACTCCTGGGGGGCGCTGCATGTGTTCGGGGCGCATATGGAGGTGGAGGACGGTGGTACGAGCTCCTCGCCGATCCGCCCGTGCCTGGCGGCCGGGGGCCCGGAGAAGGCGGCAGTGACGCTGCGCGCCAGCGTGCACGTGGTCCCGATCCGGCTGATGTGCCACACGAAGACGGGCGAGAGCTACGCGGCCGGGGTCCCGGGATACGTCAACCCCGCCGTCGCGTTCCTCGCCCTGTCCTCGGCCCTGCTCGCGGTCGGGGCGGGGTATGTGTCCGAGCTGAAGGCGCGGGAGCAGGGGCGGAAGGGATGAGGGACGCGGCGGCGGGGTCGGCGGCCCCGGCCTCGGGTGGCCTTACGACAGCTGCGACTGGACCTGGGCGGAGATCAGCTCCAGGTGGTCCAGGTCGTGCAGGTCGAGGAGCTGGAGGTAGAGACGGCTGGAGCCGATCTCGGCATAACGGCCGATCTTGTCGACGACCTCGGCCGGGGAACCGGCCAGGCCGTTGAGCTTCAGCTCGTCGACCTCGCGGCCGATCGCGGCGGCGCGGCGGGCGACCTCCTGGTCGTCCTTGCCGACGCAGACGACGAGGGCGTTGGAGTAGACGAGGTCGTCGCCCTTGCGGCCCGCCTCCTCGGCGGCGGCGCGGACCCGGCCGAACTGGCGCTCGCTGTCCTCGACGGAGGCGAACGGCATGTTGAACTCGTCGGCGTACTTGGCGGCCAGCTTGGGCGTGCGGGTCGCGCCGTGGCCGCCGATGAGGACCGGGATCTTCGGCTGGGTGGGCTTGGGCAGCGCGGGCGAGTCCTTGAGCTCGTAGTACGTGCCCTGGAAGTCGAAGGTCCGGCCGACCTCCGTGGCCCACAGCCCGGTGACGATCGCCAGCTGCTCTTCGAGGCGGCCGAACTTCTCCTTCGGGAAGGGGATGCCGTACGCCGTGTGCTCCTGCTCGAACCAGCCCGCGCCCAGGCCGAGTTCGATCCGGCCGCCGGACATCTGGTCGACCTGCGCGACCTGGATGGCGAGCACGCCGGGCAGCCGGAAGGTGCCGGCGGTCATCAGCGTGCCGAGCCGGATGCGCCGGGTCTCACGGGCCAGTCCGGCGAGGGTGATCCAGGCGTCGGTGGGGCCGGGCAGGCCGTCCACGGAGCCCATCTTCAAGTAATGGTCGGAGCGGAAGAAGGCATCGAAGCCGAGGTCCTCGGTGGCCTTCGCGACGGTGAGCAGGGTGTCGTAGGTCGCCCCCTGCTGGGGCTCGGTGAAGATTCGAAGATCCATGCCTCCATCCTGCCCGTTCGGGATTCCGGGCGCCCCATCGGTCCCGGCGGCCGTCGTGCGGGGCGCCGCCGCTTCCCCGCCGAGGGTGAAATACGTCAACCCCGTTCACGGGTGCGCGCCGGTGCCAGTGACCCGCTCGGGTGGTGATCGTTGGCTCGGGCGGAGCCGGACCGCCCGGCGCCCGCACCGGCCCCTCGACGCCGTCGACACCGGAGCGACACCCGCACCGGCCTCCCCGGGGGGCCAGGCCGAGGAGGCCGTCATGTCCGAAGAGACCGTGCCGCAGCAGGGCGGGGGCGACGCCCGGCCGAAGGGGCTGTTGCAGCAGATGGAGGAGCTGATGGCGGCGCTGAACGCGGACCTGTCGGCCCTGGACGCGGACCTTCAGGCGGCGGGCACGAACAGACCGGCCCCGGTGACGTCGGAGGAGCGGGGGGTCGAGCCTCCGGAGGGGCTGGGGCGGGTGTAGGGGCGGGGAGCCTAACCCGCCTCCCGTGCGGGCACGGTCTGCTCTCGGTCCGCCAGTTTGCGCAGCATCTCCAGGACCCGGTCCCTCGATTCGTCCGCCGCGTCGATGGCTTCCATGCACTGCCAGTACGTCCCCTCGTCGGGGGCGGCGCAGGTGATGCCGACGAGGGCTATGCCCACCTCGCCGAGCAGGCTGCCCAGATAGAGCAGGGCCTGGCGGGCGTCGCCCAGTTCGGTGAGCTGGGCCGCGCGCAGCTCACCGGGGGCCAGCTCCGGGGCGTCCAGCACGCCGCAGCCGCGGCCCGCCAGCTCGGTCAACCCCAGGGCCTCGCCGCGCAGTTCGGGCGGGCCGAAGACCGCGAGGCGGCTGCCGATCGCCTGGGCCAGGGCCTGCGCCTGCCACACCTCCGTCATGATCTCGGCCACCTCACCGCTTCCCGCCAGGGCACGCCTGCTCGTCAGGATGAGTCGCACCGCGTCCATGCGCTGCCCCCGTCTGTCCCGACGCGCTCTCTCCGCACGTCTGCCCGCACTCCCTTGTTCACTACCCAGCGTGAGGGCGCCTGAGACGAAAAGCCAGTGGAAGACGGAAATCTGTGGACAACAATTCGGATTCAGTTCGGAATTTGGATACGGAGCGTGAAAGTGGAGCGGCGCCCTCCCGGGCTGGTTGCTCAGGGACCGTCCGGCGCCGGGAACCGCTCCTCGTTGCGGTCGATCTTCGCGGCGAGCGCGGCCAGCGGGTCGATGCCGAGCACCTCGCACAGCTGGAGCAGATACGCCAGCACATCGGCGACCTCGTCCCTGACGCGGTGCGCGGTGTCGGGGTCGGCCATGACGCGGGCCGACTCCTCGGGCGTCAACCACTGGAAGATCTCGACGAGTTCGGAGGCCTCGACGCTGAGCGCGGCGACCAGGTTCTTGGGCGTGTGGTACGGCTGCCAGTTGCGCGCGGCGGCGAACGCGGCGAGCCTGCGCTGAAGCGCGGCGAGGTCCGGCGGTTCGGGATGTGCTGACTGTGCTGTCACGGCTTCAGGTGTACCACCGTGATCCCGTCCTCCCCCGCCGCCCACGAGGCGTCGCTCACCGCGCCGACGCAGCGGATGTGCCCGCGCTCGCCCATCCGGGCCGCCAGCCGCAGCAGTTCGGTGCGTTGCGGCACGTCCAGGGAGCGGTCGAAGCCGTCGGCGAGCACCGTGAGCGTCTGCAGCGCGGCGGGCACCTCGCCGACCGGGTCCACCTCCAGGACGCCGGGCCCGGTGAACAGCACCAGGGCGAGCGCGAGGTACCTCAACTCCCCGTCCCCCAGCCGCCCGAAGCCGGTCCGGTAGCCGTCGCCGCGGTCGAGGCTCCCCCGGATCGTGCCGTCGGCCGACGGTTCGGCGAGTACGTCCGCCACGCTCCCGGCGCAGCCGGCCCGTACCGCCGCGACGAACTGCCCGTGCCGCCGCACGCACTCCTGCCGCGTGCGCCACAGGACGTCGGCGAGGTTGTCGCAGCCGCCGAGGAGCCGTCCGGAACCGGCAGGCACCGGCGTGCGCATCCGCTCGGGCAGCGGATCGCAGGCGAACACCGACCGCAGCGCCACGACCATCTGCTCGGCGGCGGCGAGCACCTGCCGCTGCCCGTCGGTCTTGCCCGCCACGCGCAACGGCAGCAGCGCGGTGCCGAGCCGGTCGTCGGGCAGCGGGGCCCGCGTCACGGGCGCCGACCCCCCGGTGTGCCACGCGGCCTGCACGGCACGCCGACCGGGATCGCGCAGGGCCGTCTCCAGCAGGACGAGCCGTCCGGACGTCAACCGCTCGCCCACGATGCGCAGTTCGGGCTCGACCTGTACGGCGACGTCGAGCCGTACCGGACCCTCGGGACCGTCCGTCGTACAGCCGATCCGGAAACCGCGCCGCCGCTGGGCGTCCGGCCGGGCCCGCTCCGGCACGCAGGCGACCGGGTCGGGGAACACGTCCCCGAGCGGGGCGCCGCCGCCGAGCCGGGCCAGCGCCTCGTAGGCCCGCAGCGCGGTCGTCTTGCCGGATCCGCTCGGCCCGGCGAGCAGCGTGCACGGCCCGAGCGGGAACCGGGCCCCGCGGTGCCCGGCGAACGCGGACAGCCGCAACTCCGTGACGCACGGCCGCTCCGGACACCCGGGGCCGGAGGGGAGGGGGGCGTGGGGCGGGGCGGTGATGGTGGGGGACGCGGCCATGTCCGGACCGTAGAAGACCTCGGGACGGCCGAACCGTTCCGTCTGTCGGACCTTCCTACGATCGGGCGACGACAGCGTGTCCCTTACATCCCGGGAACGCCCGCCGCACCCTCCATCAGCCCCTGGACCTCGGTCCCGGGCGGGGTCAGCAGGAACACGTTGCGGTCCACGCGGTGCATCCCGCTTGCCAGGCCGAAGACGACGCCCGTACTGAAGTCCAGGACCCGCTTGGCGACTTCCGTCTCGGCGCCCGTGAGGTCGAGCAGCACCGGGATACCGGCCATCAGGGTCTCGGCGACCTCGCGGGCGTCCGCGAAGACATTGACGCGCAGGACGACGAAACGGCGGCGCGCCTCGGTCTCCGCCTCCGGCAGGGCACGGTGGTCCACCGCCGACGGCCAGGCGTCCCGGCCCCGCAGCGGCACGACCTGGGCGAGCCCTTCCCACTGTTCATCGGTGACATCGTGACTGTTCACCGGCTCCCCCCGATCTGCCTCGCACTTATCGCCTGCACCAGCCAATTCTTACGCGATGTCACCCGTTCGGCCGAACAGCGACACGCTCCGCGACAGTCCCGTTGACTCGATGCACCGACGCCGTGACGGCGTAATGGCGTGGACAGGCCGTTGTCAGTGGCCCCCGCTAGGGTGCGAAAGCAATGGCCGTTCGCTCTCTTCGGGAGGTTCTCATGGCTTCGCGACTCAACCCGTATCTCAACTTCGAAGGCGACGCCCGCCAGGCGCTGGAGTTCTACAAGGAGGTCTTCGGCGGCACCCTGTCGGTCAACACCTACGGCGAGCTCGGCGGCCAGGCGGACACGCCCGACGCCGACAAGATCATGCACGGCATGCTGGAGACGCCGAGCGGGTTCACCCTGATGGGCGCGGACTCCCCGGGCGAGGACTTCAACCGCGGCAACGCCTACTCGATCGCCCTGACCGGCGACGACGAGAAAGAACTGCGGGGCTACTGGGAGAAGTTGTCGGCGGGCGGCACGGTGGCCGTGCCCATGGAGAAGCAGATGTGGGGCGATGTGTTCGGCATGTGCACGGACCGCTTCGGGGTCGCCTGGATGGTCAACATCAGCGGGCAGCAGGGCTGAGCCGCGCTCACAGGTCGAGGACCAGCCGTGGGCAGGCGGCGCGCGAGACGCAGATCATCATCGTGTCGTGCGCGGCCTGTTCGTCGGGGGTGAGGAGCGAGTCCCGGTGGTCCACGGTCCCGGCCAGGACCGCGGTCTCGCAGGTGCCGCAGGTGCCCTCGCGGCAGGAGGACAGCACCTGCACACCGGCCTGCTCGACGGCGTCCAGCACGGAGGTGCCGGGTGGGACGGTGAGGGTCCGGCCACTGCGGGCGAGCTCCACCTCGAACTCGCCCTCCGCCTCCTGGGTCGCGACCTTGGGTGCGAACCGCTCGACGTGCAGCGCACCGGCCGGCCAGGAGGCACACCGCTCCTCCACCGCCCGCAGCAGCCCCTCGGGGCCGCAGCAGTAGACGAGGGTGCCGGGGCGCGGGGTGCCGAGCAGGGCGTCGAGGTCGGGCAGCCCGTCCCGGTCCTGGGGCACGAGCCGTACCCGGTCGCCGTACGCCTGACGCAGTTCCGCGTGGAACGCCATGGTGGCGAGACTGCGCCCGCCGTACACCAACTCCCAGTCGGCGCCGTGCTGTTCGGCCTGCCGGACCATGGGAAGGATCGGGGTGATGCCGATGCCGCCGGCCAGGAAGAGGTGGCGGGGTGCGGGGTGCAGCGGAAAGTTGTTGCGGGGGCCGCGAACCCGCACCGGGTCGCCGGCGGCGAGGCGGTCGTGGACCTCGGCGGAGCCGCCCCGGCCGTCCGGGGCGCGCAGCACCGCCACCTGCCAGCGGGTGCGGTCGGCGGGATCGGAGCAGAGCGAGTACTGCCGTACGAGGCCGGAGGCGAGGCAGAGGTCGAGGTGGGCGCCGGGCTGCCAGGGGGGCAGCGCAGCGCCGTCGGGGCGGGTGAGGGTGAGGCGGACGACGCCCTCGGCGAGGTGGTCGCGGGCCGCGACGACGAGGGTGAGTTCGCCTTCGTGCTCGGGCTCCGCGGTGGTCGGCAGGGCGGTGCTCACGGTGGTCACGTGCATCTCCGGACGGTCAGGAGGCGGCGGGCGAGGCGTGGGCGTGCGGGCTGCTGTGGCCCTCCGGGTGGGCGAGCAGCCAGTCCCACAGCGCCACCGGGTCCTCGAACTCCCGCTCGCCGCCGCAGTGGCAGACGGCGAGCAGGCGGTCGGTGCCGGGGACCCAGTGGATGCGGTACACCTCGCCCTCGGTGAGGGTGTTCATCGGGCCGCTGCCTGAGGGGAGTTCTCGGCGGCGAGCCGGGCCAGGATGCGGCGGGCGGCCAGGCCGCCGGTGTCGATGTTGATGGACAGTTCCTGGTAGCCGGGCTTCTCGGTGTCCAGGGCGCGCTGGAGGGCGTTGAGTGCGACGACGTCCTGCATCACCACGGTGTGGTTGCTGGACCGCAGGTACTCGGTGACCTCCTGGTCGTCGAGCGCGAAGTCGCGGGCCACGGCCCAGAAGTCGTACGTCGACTTCTCGGTGGACGGTGTGATTCCGTACACCACCTCGACGTGGAAGGCGTCCGGGTCGCTGCCGTCCGGGCGGGGGGCGGGGGTGCCGACGGGGGCGACGCGGGAGTGCAGCAGGTAGAGGGCGGGGGCGTGGTACTCGATGTCCTGCCAGCGGGTGATCCGGCCCTGGATGCCGGTGGAGTTGGCGTAGAACGGCGGGCACTCGGCGTCGTCCATGTGCCGGCTGACCCGTACGATCGCGGACTTGTCGTCGACCTCGGTGGTGATCGGGGTCTCGGCGACCTCGGGGGTGCCGATGTAGCCGCCGTGCAGATAAGTCTCGTGGGAGAGGTCGAGGAGGTTGTCGACGAGGAGGCCGTAGTCGCCCTCGATCGGTTCCATGCCGCACACCGTGGTGTAGTGGGGCGAGTCCAGCCAGGGGGCGCGGGGCGGAAGGGTGTCGCCGGGCTCGCGGTCGCCGATCCACACCCACACGAAGGAGTCCTGCTCGACGACGGGGTACGTGGCGAGGCGGGCGGTGCGTGGGACGCGGGTCTGGCCGGGGACGCGGACGCAGACGCCGTCGGTGCCGTAGGTGAAGCCGTGGTAGCCGCAGACCACCTTGTCGCCCTCCAGGCGGCTGGGGTGCTCCGACAGCGGGAAGCGGCGGTGCACACACCGGTCGGCGAGGCCCACGGCACGGCCGTCCTCGGTCCGGTACAGCAGGATCGGCTCACCGAGGACGGTACGGCCCAGCAGCTCCCGGCCGACCTCGTGGGCGTAGGCGGCGACGTACCACTGGTTGCGCACGAATGCGGTCACTGGCGTTCCTTTCGTGAGGCTCACGCGAAGGCTGGTCACTGGACGGGGACGCGGGGTGGCGAACAGCTGCGCGGGACAGGCATGGCAGCCTCCGTCGCCCCGTCGCCGACGGCTCGGTCCGGCGTCCGGCGCACGCCGGTCGGGGCAGGTGGTGCGGTACGGCGGCTCGACGCGCCCCGGGGTGCGGCGGATGCGGGGATTCTGGCCGGGCGGGCGACGGGGGGCGAGGGGGTTTCCCGGATGCCGGGAAGGAATCGGGGGCGGGGGGCGGAGGGGGTCACCCCTCCCGGGTCGCCGAAGGCACCCCGCAGGTGCAGTCCTCCCCCACCATGCACTGTGTGGCCTCCCGGGCCGGTGGGGCGGTGGGCTGGGTGCCCAGGGCGCGGGTGATGGCTCGGGCCGTCGTGCAGACGAGGGGTGCCAGCAGGTGCGGTGAGCGGGGGTGGCCCTCGCAGTGGCGTACGACCAGGGAGACCGCGGCGACCACGCCCTCCCCCGGCCCGTACACGGGGGCGGCCACGGAGAGGGCGTCCATGGTGACCTGCCGGTCGCTGACGGCGTAGCCGACGCGGCGGATGTCGCCGAGGACGCGGCGCAGGGCCTGCGGATCGGTGAGGGTCCGTTCGGTGAAGCGGCGTACGGGCCCGGCCAGCACCTCGTCCTGCACCTCGCGCGGCGCGTGCGCGAGCAGCACGAGGCCCACGCCCGTCGCGGTCATCGCGAAGCGACCGCCGACCCGGGTGAGCACGGGCACCGCACCGGTCCCCCGGATCCGCTCCACGAACACCAGCTCGGTGCCTTCCCGCACCGCGAGCTGCACGTTCTCCCCGGTGCTCTGGAACAGGTCCTCCAGATACGGCAGCGCCCGCTCCCGCAGCCCCGGCCCGCGCGGCGCGAGTGCGCCCAGCTCCCACAGCCGCAGCCCCACCCGGTACCGCCCGTCCGCGCCGCGCTCCAGCGCGCCCCATTCCAGCAGCGGACCGAGCATCCGGTGCACCGTCGAGGTGGGCAGCCCGCAGCTCCGCGACAGCTCGCTCAGCGTGAGCGCGGGCCGGGCGGGACTGAACGCACCGAGCACCCGCAGCGCCCGGCCCAGCACGGGCCCCGGCGCGGCCCGGCTCCCGCCGTCCGATCGGTCCGACGCCGACTCCACGGTCGTATCCACTCCGTGCCCACCTCCTCGGCTCACGCGAAACGACCCGGTCAGGCGTGAGTCTGCGGCACGGCGCACCCGGCGTCGAGACTCCCGACGACAACGAGCACCTGACGGCGATTCAGGCGCTCGTTAAGGATCAGCAACGCCCCTACACCCACAATCCTCCACAATTGATCCCACGTCACCAGTTTTTTCGTTGATGAGGCAAAAGGTGAAATGGAAACCGGATTTGCCGCCTTTGCCACGGAGTTGCCGATCCTCGCACCCCGTCGCTTACTGAAAGAGGGCCTACCAATTCCAGGGGGAAATGGGGCATCACCAAGGGTTTCCATCGCGATACGGAATGTGTGAATGCGCGCGTGGAAGAGGCGAATGCGATGTCACGGCAGTACTACCAGCGTGGTCATCTCGTCGAGGCCGAAGAACTCGACGATGTCGTCGCGGTCAGGATAGGCGCGGAACGTCAGGCCGGAGCCGCTACCGAGGTGGAGGAGGAACTGGGAAGGAGCGCCCGCGAGGAGATACGGGATGCCGGTGTCGACGACGAGACCACCGACGCCTTCACCCGGGCCAACTGGGTATTCGTCAGGCCGAACCGGCAGACCCGCGAAGCGTTCAGGACGGGCGAGGAGATCCCCGGGGCGGAGGCCGCCGGCAAGGTGATCCGGCGGCCCAACGGCAGGATCGGAATCGCGACCGACCTTTTGACCGTCCGACTGGAGCCGACCCTCTCGGAGGAGGAGGCGGAGCGCGAGCTGGCGGCGGCCGGTCTGACCGTCGTGGGCAAACTCGGCTTCGCGAACAACCTGTACGAGGTGCGCACCACGACCTCAGAGGACGCCCTCGCCGCCTCCGTCGAACTCCATGACAACGACCGCTTCGTCTTCGCCGAACCGGCGTTCATCGAGCACGTCCCGGGCCGATTCACGCCCACCGGAGCCCGTTACGCCGAGCAGTGGCAATGGCACAACCTCGGCACCAACGGCGGTACTCCGGACGCCGACGTCCACATCGAGCCGGCCTGGGACCGTACCTTCGGGGAAGGGGTCCGTGTCGCCGTCATCGACAATGGCTTCGACGCGGGGCACCCGGACCTCGCCGCCGGGGTGGATCCGTTGTCCGGCTTCTTCAGCGACGACATGGGAGGCGTGGCCTTCTTCCAGGGCATCTCGGGGATGCCCGACAGCGATCACGGCACCTTCTGTGCCGGCATGGCCGGGGCCCGGCTCAACAACGCGGCGGGCGGTACGGGCGCGGCCCCCAAGTGCGATCTGGTACTGCTGGCGTGCCTGACGGACCAGATCGGTACGCAGACGACCCTCGCCCGCGCCGTGGCTTACGCGGCCGACCCCTCGACGGAGCTCACCGGGACCGGCCCTGAGGCTGGGGCGGACATCCTGGTCAGCAGCCTGGGTCCGAACGTCGCGGAGTGGGATCTGACCAGCACGCTCGACCTCGCCCTCATGTTTGCCGCCTCGAGCGGCCGTCAGGGCAAGGGACTGCCGATCTTCTGGGCGGCGAGCAACGGAAAGAATGTCGACGTCGCCAAGGATGAGGTGGTCTCCCACCCGGATGTGATCGCCGTGGTGCGTTCGACCAGGCGGGACCGGGAGGACAACGCGGCACGCGGTCCGGAGGTCGAACTGATCGCCCCCGGCGTCGACGTCCTCAGCACCAGGTCCGGCGGAGGCTACGGCACCAACACCGGTACCAGCTTCGCCGCACCCTGCGCGGCCGGGTGCGCGGCACTGGCGCTGTCCGTGAACCCCCAGCTCACGCGCGACCAGCTGCGCGAGGTGATGCACCAGTCGGCCGACAAGGTCGGAGGCCCGGGAGTCCACTACGACGGGGCCGGTCACAACGACGACTACGGCTTCGGCCGGGTGAACGCCTCGCAGGCCGTGGCGCTCGCTGACGGGCTGCGGCCATGAGCGAGGAGCCGGCCTTCTTCCGCTGCCATGTGGTCGCGGAGAGCGCTGAAGCGCTCAGAGACTTCATCCACGATACCCGTCCCGACGTCGGCTGCCGTGCCGTCGCGCGCGGCAGCCGGGCGGGCGTGGAACTCCACCGACCGCGGTGGAGAACGTCACGGAGAACTGGCTCGCCCGGAAGGAAGAGGCCGGCGGCGGTGACCGCTTCGCCGACCGGGACGCCTTCCCTCACGGTCTCGGCCGGAAGGAATGACCGTGTATCTCAACGTGGCCGAGACCGAATCGGCGATCGCCGGCCTGCACAGCGCGTACCCCGGGGCCACCGAGGTCATCACTCCGCCCCACACCACCCACGAGGGCCGCACCACGCGGCTGTTGCGGGTCGAGACACGGCAGGCCGACGAGGTACCAGGGGTCTTGATGCTGGGCGGGGTGCACGCCCGGGAGTGGGTGCCGCCCGACGCACTGATCTCGCTGGCAGCGGATCTGCTGGAAGCCCACGACTCGGCCACCGGGCTCGGCTACGGGTCGAAGTCGTACACCGCACCGCAGGTCCACACCGCGAAGTTCGCACCGGACGCCGATGTCCACACATCGGACAAGCCGTGCGACCCCCAGGTATACCGGGGGCCGACCGCCGCGTCGGAACCCGAGACACGGAACGTGGTCTGTAACTGGGGCTCCGACCAGAATCAGGCCACCGTCCCGACCGACAACTTCCGCAACCCCGGGTCTCGACCCGGTGCGGGGACGGCCG
Source organism: Streptomyces spinoverrucosus (assembly GCF_006539505.1). Taxonomy (GTDB): domain Bacteria; phylum Actinomycetota; class Actinomycetes; order Streptomycetales; family Streptomycetaceae; genus Streptomyces; species Streptomyces spinoverrucosus. The sequence goes on along the minus strand of NZ_BJND01000008.1, from coordinate 33,776 downwards.
GACGACGCATCGGCGAGTTCATCACCGAGGGGGACCTCAAGACCGCTGTCGCACTGGCGGAAGAGATGAACGACGCGGTACGTGCCGTTGCGCCCCCGAGGCACACAGAACGTAAGGGACGGCGCCTCAGGGTGCGCCGTCCCCTCTGGCGAAGGGACCAACCCTGTCATGGCCACCAAGACCAAGAAGAAGACCACCTCGTCGGCCAAGAAGACAGCGTCCTCCGAGGACGAACTGATCACCTCGCTGCGGCGCTACATCCGCAGCCGTGGACCTGAGCTGCTGGCGGATCCGAACATCACCTCCGTGGGCATCGGCCGGAAAGTCACCAACGGGCGGCGGGGCAGGAAGGTCGCGCTGCAGTTCACGGTGGAGAGCAAGGCCGAGCCGGAGTCGCTGGCGGCGCTCGGCACGACGCTCATCCCCGAGACGATCACGGTGGACGGCGTCGAGGTGCCCACCGACGTCATCGAGCGCAGCTACAAGCCGCAGTTCCGGAAGGTGGCCGAGGTGGAGAGCCCGGCCCGCAAGACCCGGCTGGACCCGATCGAGCCCGGGGTGAGCGTCGGTGCGGTGACGGTGTCGGCCGGCACGATCGGCTGCGTGGTGTTCGACCGGGCCGACGGCACCCCGTACGTGCTCAGCAACTGGCACGTCCTGCACGGACCGGACGGTGAGTTGGGCGCCGAGGTCGTCCAGCCCGGTCGGCACGACGACAACCGCATCGACCGCAATCACCTGGGCGTGCTCAAGCGCTCCCACCTCGGCGTCGCCGGTGACTGCGCGGTCGCCACGATCGAGGACCGCGCCTTCATCCAGGAGATTTTCGAGCTCGGCGTCGCGCCCACGGAGCTGGGCGAGCCCCAGCTCGACGACAAGGTGGTCAAGAGCGGCCGGACCACCGGCGTCACCCATGGCATCGTCCGCCGCATCGACACCATCGCCAAGCTCAACTACGGCGGTCAGGTCGGCATCAAGACCATCGGCTGCTTCGAGATCGCCCCCGACCCCGACCGGCCGGCGGCCGACGGCGAGATCAGCATGGGCGGCGACTCCGGCGCGGTGTGGCTGTTCAAGCAGGGCAACGGCCGCCCGAGCAATGTCATGGCCGGGCTGCACTTCGGCGGGGAAAGGCGGGGCGAGCCCGACGAGCACGGACTGGCCTGCCTGCCGGCCTCGGTGTTCGAGAAGCTTGAGATCACCCTGGCTCCGCCGGCGCCGGAGGACATCCGGGCCGTCGCGGGCTACAACCCCGACTTCCTCGGCGAGCGCATAGAAGCCCCGCAACTGGACGCCGACCTCGCTCGCGACGCCGTCCTTCTCGACGGCTCCGAAGTGATCCCCTACACCCATTTCTCGCTCACGCTGAGCAAGAAGCGGCGCTTCCCGTTCTGGGTCGCCTGGAACATCGACGGCAACTCGCTGAAGAGGCTCAACCGCAGCGGAATTCCCTTCGTCAAGGACGCGCGGCTGCCCGCCGGCGCCCAGGTGGGCAACGAACTGTACGAGAACAACCGGCTGGATCGCGGGCACCTCGCCCGCCGCGCCGACCTGCTGTGGGGCAGCCTGCCGGAGGCCAAGAAGGCCAACACCGACTCGTTCTTCTACACCAACATCACCCCGCAGATGGACGACTTCAACCAGAGCTCGAGGAACGGGCTGTGGGGGGAACTGGAGGACGCCGTCTTCGAGGACATCGACGTCGACGACCTCAAAGTCAGCGTCTTCGGCGGCCCGGTCTTCCAGGACAACGACCGCACTTTCCGCCGCGTGAAGCTTCCCCGTGAGTTCTGGAAGATCATCACCTTCATGGAGCAGGGGGAACTGAAGGCCAGGGCGTTCCTGCTCACCCAGAACCTCGACCAGCTCGAGGCCCTCGAACTGGATGAGTTCCGTGTCTTCCAGGTAACCCTCGGCGAGCTGGAAGAACGTACCCACCTCAGCTTCTCCGCCACCCTGCACAAGGGCGACACTCTGCACGTGCCCGAGGCCACAGCCGACCGGGAGCCGCTGGGGAGCCTGGCCGACATCCAGTGGGACTGAACTTCGGGTGGACCGCCGCGGGGGCGTGCGGAGAGCACGGGCCGTCGGCAACCGACGACAACGCCGCTGGGGGTACCCCTCTGGAGGAGGGCGTGCCAGGTCCCGCCACGTCGGCATGACGCGTGCCGCCTAGGATGAGCGCCGTGACCAGCTCCGCGCAGCAGACCCGTCGTGGCCCCGCCGGGCGTGGCCTGATGCTGCTCGCGGTGCTGGCGGGGTTGCTGGCCATGCACGGACTGGCGCCCGGCGCCGCGACGGCCGGCCACGCCGACTCGCCCATCCGGCACGCGGCGGCAAGCCACGCCGACTCGCACGCCCCACCCGCACCCACCATCCACGAGCCCGGGCAGGCCTGTGCCCACGCCGTCGAGGACGGCCTGCCCGGCCACGTGGACCACGCCGACGCCAGCTGTTCGGCGAGCGGCATCGGGACGTCGTACGCCCCGCCCGTGCTCATCCCCGCCGTGGCGACGGCCTCGGCCGTACTCCTCGCGGCACCCGGCCGCGCGACGGCGGCGACAGAAACCGGGCGGGCGCCGCCCGACCTGGCGGAACTCCAACTCCTGCGGATCTAGAGGCACCCGCACGGCATCCCCCTGCTGCCCGGACTGTCCGGTCAGGGGTGACCGCCGTGCTCCGGCATGCCTCCAGTCACCGTCAAGGGAGTTCCGAAACCATGAGCACACACCACACCCTCGCGCGCTTTGCCGCCGCCGCGGCAGGCGTCGTCGCAGCCGTCGTCGTCCTGTCCGCCTGCGGCTCCACCGCGCACGACGACCACACCCCGTCCACCCGGCCGAGCGCGTCGCCCGCCCGGCACAACGCCGCCGACGTCTCCTTCGCGCAGGGGATGATCCCGCACCACCGCCAGGCCGTGGAGATGGCCGACCTGGCCGCCACCCGCGCTGCCTCGCCGGAGGTCAGGAGCCTCGCCGCGCAGATCAGGAAGGCGCAGGACCCGGAGATCAGGACGATGTCCGGCTGGCTGGCCGAGTGGGGCGAGCCGGTCCCGAGCGCGGGCGGTTCCGGGGAGCACGGCGGTCACTCGATGGCCGGGATGATGAGCGAGGAGGAGTTGGAGGGCCTGGAGAACTCCTCGGGCAAGGCGTTCGACACGGCGTTCCTGACGCTGATGGTCGAGCACCATGAAGGCGCGGTCGAGATGGCCAGGAGTGAGATCGAGAACGGCGCCTACCAACCCGCGAAGGACCTGGCCGACGCCGTCGTCACGGCCCAGACCGATGAGATCACCCGGATGAACAAGCTGCTCGGGCGGCAGTAGACGCAAGGGTGGGGGCGCGTGCCTGCGGGACGGCGGCTGCGGGTTGTGTGTGGCTGGTCGCGCAGTTCCCGCGCCCCCTTTCCTTTCAGCTCGGCTGAGTCGGCCGTGCGGGCGTGAGCACCACGAAGTCCGCGTTGGACGGGTCGACGCAGACGGCCAGCCTGCCGACGCCCTCGGCGTCCTCCGGCCCCATCTGCACGCTGCCGCCGTTCTCGGTGACCTTGGCGACCGCGGCGTCGCAGTCGGTGACGTTGAAGACCGGGTGCCAGTACGGCCGCCCGTTCGCCAGTGTGAGGTTCTCCGCGGGGAGTTGCATGAGGCCGCCCTGCATGCGCTCCTCGGGAAGCCCGGCGGGGGTGATGAGAGTGTACGCGCCCCCGCCGCCCGGCAGTTCCATGTCGCTGAACTGCCAGCCGAAGACGCCGCCGTAGAACTCCTTCGCCACCGCGGCGTCGGTCGTGTACAGCTCGGTCCAGGACAGCGACCCCGGCTCGTCCGCCAGCTCGAAGCCCGCGTTCTTCCCCGGCTGCCAGACCGCGAACTGGCCCCCCAACGGGTCGCTGTACTGCGCCATCCGGCCCCAGTCGTCGAGGTCTCTCGGCGCGACCCGCACCGTGCCGCCCGAGCGCTCCACGGCCTGGGTTGTGGCGTCCGCGTCGGTGACGGCGTAGTAGATCATCCAGGCCGAGCGGGCGCCCTCCTCGGTGAGCTTGCCGAGCCCGGCGACGGTCTTGCCGTCCTTCCGGAACATCCCGCCCTCCATGTCCTCCCCCTCGCCCATGGACTCGTACTCCCAGCCGAGCACCGCGCCGTAGAAGTCCGCGGCGGCCCGGACGTCGGGGGCACCGAGGTCGAGCCAGCAAGGGGAGCCGGGAGTGAGGTCAGTGGTGATCACGGCGATTCCCTTTCGCAGGTCCAGTCTGAGACCAGCGTGACACCCGGCACTGACAATCGCGCGTCAGCGTGGACCACGTCTGGTTGAGGTCAGGAAACTGACCGGAAGCTGTCAGCCAGCGTCGACGCCGGCGGCCGCGGTCGCGTGCTGGTCACCGTCCCCCACCTCATCGGAACCGTGTGAACAGCCGTGTGACGGCTCATTGGTCGTCGGCTGCCTGTGCGGCGGCAGGGACGGGGCGGCGGGACGTGCACAGCAGCGGCGACCAGGTGGACGTACCGGTGAGGCCGCCGTCGGCTGCCGGGACGATGCTCATCACGACCCGGTCGGGACGCAGCAGGACGGCGTCCGCCCGGGCGGCCCGCAGCCAGGTCGCGAGGGTTCCGTCGTCGGTGACGGCCGTGTCCCCGGCAGTGGCGCCGTCGGGGATGTCGATGCGGACGATCCGGGCGCCGAGCGCCTGGGCGACGGCCCGGACGGCCGGGGTGGGCGGTACGGCGGACAGGACGGCGAAGGAGTCGCCGAGCACGTCGTCGAGACGGATGCGGCCACGGTCCGTCGTCACCCACGGCTGGGGGACGAGGACACTCGCCAAGCGGCGGCCGTGGTGCACCAGGGGGCCGCGGCCCAGCGCCGGGCTGAGGCCGTGCTCGGTGAGGTACGCGGTGAGCGCGGGGACACGGCAGGCCGCGCCGAGCGCGGTGCGGCGTACGGCGGCGGCTCTGCCCTGTCCGCCGGTCATCGCCCAGCCCGTCGCCATCGCGAGCCGGATCATGCGCCGGGCATGCGGCTTGCGCTCGTTCTCGTAGGTGTCGAGGAGGCGGTCGTCCGCGCCCTGTTCCAGTTCCCGGGCGAGCTTCCACGAGAGGTTGTAGGCGTCCCGCAGCCCCGCACACAGGCCCTGCCCGATGAACGGCGGGGTCAGGTGCGCGGCGTCGCCGAGCAGGAAGACCCGGCCCCGGCGCCAGCGGTCGGCGACGCGTGCCCTGAAGGTGTACCGCGCCTGCCGTATCACCTCGAAGCCTTCGCCGTCGTACGGCAGCTCCACCCAGGGAGCCACCAGCTCCCGCAGGTCCTCGGAGCCCGCGCCCAGCCGGAACTCCCAGCGGTAGCGGTCCTCGCCGACCCGCATGAAAGTCCCCGGCCGGGCCGGGTCGCAGACCTGGTCGACGCCTTCCCAGGTGCGTACCGGCAGGTCGGTGCGCACGTCGACGACCGTCCAGGTCTCCTCGAAGCGCAGGTCCTCCCATACGGCGCCGATCGCGTCGCGGGTGAGGCTGCCCGCGCCGTCGCAGCCCAGGACGGCGTCCGCCCACAGGTGCTCCACCACGTCCGTGGCCTCGTCGCGCAGCGTGACCCGCACCCCGCCACCGGGGACGTCCTGTTCGACGGCGACGACCTCCACTCCGCCCCGCAGCTCGCACTCGGGATGCCGGGCCAGCTCGCGTCGCAGCAGCCGCTCCAGTTCGGGCTGGTCGAAGAGGGTGGTCTGGGGGAAGCCGTGGTAGCCGTGCGGGTCGTCCCGCCGGAACTCGGCCATCACCCGGTGCCGGGCGTCCAGCAGCCTGAGGCCGTTGGCGGGGCGGGCGATGGCGGTGAACTCCTCGTGGATGCCGACGGCCTGGAGGATCCGGCGGACCTCGTCGTCCATGGCCACGGCGCGCGGCAACGGGTACACGTCCCGGTGCCGCTCCAGCAGGATGCTCCGGACCCCGCGGCGGGCGAGCAGGATGGCGGCGGTGACACCGACCGGGCCCGCCCCGACGATGACCACCGGCGCCGTGCGGGCCGCGCTGCCCGGGTCGGCCTGATGTGCTTTCATGTGCGGCTCACTTCTTGCGTTTCGGCTCTCGCGTCACTCGGCTCTCGCGTTACTTGGCGTCCGCGACGGCGGTGCGCTGCTCGCCGAGGTCGATCCGCCCGTCCGGGGTGGCGATGGTTGCGGTGATCAGGTCGCCCGCGTGGAGGTAGTGCGGGTTGCGGGCCTGGCTCTTGAAGAACGCCTTCCACTTCACGGCGGGCGGCAGCAGCGCGCCGATCTTCTCCACCGCCTTGGGCGGGGCCTTCAGCGCCGTACCGCCGGGGGTGCCGGTCAGGAGCAGGTCGCCCGGGTCGAGTGTCTGGAAGCGGGCCAGCAGCGTCAGCGCCTCGGCGGGACGGACGATCATGTCGGCCAGGGTGCGGTCCTGGCGCAGGTCGCCGTTGACGCTCAGCCTCAGCCGCAGGTTCAGCAGATGGGCGAAGTCCTCCGGCTCCAGCAGGGCGAGGTACGGCCCGGTGGGCGTGAAGGTCGGGTACGACTTGCTCTCGTAGAACTGCGTCTTGGTCAGCTGTACGTCGCGTGCGCTGACGTCGTTGGTGATGACCAGCCCGGCGACGTACGAGGGCAGGTCCTGCTCCGTGACGACGGTGCCGAGCGGCAGCGGCGCGCCCATGACGAGGCCGAGTTCGATCTCGTAGTCCAGGAACTTCACGTGCGAGGGCCGCACGACGGTGTCGGCCGGGCCACTGACCGAGCCGGACGCCTTGCGGAAGAAGGTGGGCGGGATCTCGCCGGTGAAGCCCGAGTCGCGGGCGTGACTGCGGTAGTTGACCATCTGGGCGACCACGCGGCATGGGGTGGTGACCGGGGAGAGCGCCGCCAGGTCGGCGACGGGCGTGCCGGTCGCGTCACTCGCGGCGGCCGCCTCGCGGACCGCGTCACGGTCGGCGATCAGCTCAGCCGTCGTAGCCGCCTTGGTCTCGATGCGGATGGCGCGGTCGCCGCGGACGGCCCACCAGCCGTCGGTGGTGCGCAGGACGTTGGTGCTCATGAGTTCATCGCTTTCAGCAGGCCCAGCAGTCGCGCCGGGTCGAGTTCGTTGTCGCCGCGCAGGGCGTGCAGCACCTCGCGGACCTTGGCGGGAGAGGGGTTCGCACCGAGGAAGTCACGCGTGACCGGCGGTCCCCACTGGGCGAGCCCGCTCGCGGACATGGGCGCCCAGCCGGGCTCGACGTCGCAGGAGAACAGGTCGCCGTCGGCGAAGTGCTCCAGCATGAAGTGGTCCGGGTCGCGCCAGTAGTCGAAGAGCTGGCTGCCCTGGATGTGCCGGCCGATGCCCCAACTGCGTTGGTAGCCGCGCTCTTTGAGGTATTCGCCGCCGGTGGCGATCGCGTCGAGGTCGGTGACCTGGTAGGCGGAGTGGACGTAGCCGGCGCCGGGACCGAGGTGCATGGCCAGCGTGTGGTGGTCCGCGGGCGCGCTTCCCAGGTCGCAGCGGATGAACGCCATCGTCGGGCCCCGGTCGCGCTGCCCGTCCAGGAACAGGAAGTCGGACACGATCATGCCGAGCGTGTCCAGGTACCAGTCCAGGGCGCGGGCGAACACCCGTGTCTCCAGCACCACGTGCCCCAGCCGCTGAACGCGGGACGGCTCACGCGGCGGACGCTGGGTGGCGTTCGTACGGCGGTGCTCGGTGCCGAAGTTGAGGAGCAGGGGCTGCTGCTCGGGCAGCGCGGGCAGCCGCTCGGCACAGTGCACGACCCGCACCGGGAAGCCCGAGGGGTCCAGCAGGTCGACGGCCTTCCCGCCGCCCGGCACGTTCGCGTCCCGTACGGCGGTGCCGGTGGCGCGGGCCAGCCGGTCCAGGTCGGCCCGCTCGGCGGCGCGGAACGCCGGGCCGATGAACCGCGAGGTGCGCCCCTTGCGGATCACCGTGCAGAGGGTGCCGGCGAAGGTGCCGCGCAGCCACAGCTCCCGCTCGGTGCGGGCGGCGACGGCGAAGCCGAAGTCGCGGGCGAACACCTCGGCCCGGTCCAGGTCGGGCTTCTCGAACTCCAGCCAGGCCAGATCGGCCACCTTGATCACCGGGTTGCGGGACCGCCCGGGGTGCTCGCCGCGCAGGGCGCCCTGCTCGCTGTGCAGGTCCTGGTGGGCCGTCTTGAGGTCGGTCGGCGGGCTGTGGGGATGGGTGCTGTGGGGGTCAGGCATGTGCCCTCCGTGGCTCGTGCGGCAGGGCGTGGCGTCCCCGATCAGCGGCTAGCCCTGCTTATGCTTATCTGAGGAAATCATCAGCTCTGACTCGATCCACGTCAACGGTTTCACAAAATATTTCTGATGAATCCATCAGTACTGGTGGTCATGGATAGACTTGCCCCATGCCGACGTCAGCCCCGCCCAGCAACCGGTTCGAACGCCGCCGCGCCGCGACGCGGCAGGCACTCATCCGTGCGGCCCGGCAGATCCTGGCCGAGTCCGGCGACACCGGCGTGAGCATCCAGGCGATCGCGGATCGGGCGGACGTCGGCTTCGGCTCCTTCTACAACCACTTCGAGTCCAAGGCCGCCCTCTTCGACGAGGCGGTGCTCGACGCCCTCGACGAGTACGGCCGGGCGATCGACGAACGATTGGAAGGCATCGACGACCCCGCCGAGCGGGTCGCGTTCGGTGTACGGCTCAGCGCCGGGATGGCCGAGACGCACCCGGAGATCATGCGGATCCTGCGCCACCGCGGCCTCGGGCACATCCACTCCGACCGCGGCCTGTCCCCCCGCGCGCTGGGCGACCTGACGACGGGAGCAGCCTCGGGCCGCTTCACCTTCACCGACCCCGAGATCGCCCTCTCCGCACTGGGCGGCAGCCTGCTGGCCCTCCTGGACCTGCGCCTCACCCGTCCGGATGCCGACAGCGACGCGACCGCCAGAGGCATGGCGGAGATGATGCTGCGCATGCTGGGGGTTCCCCCGGACGAGGCCCGGGAGATCGCCGGGCGGCCCATTCCCGCAAGCGACTGACGCACTCTCGGCGCGCTGCGCGCCGTCGCTTTCTGGATGATCCGCCAACAGGACCTGCTCGACGGGATCTTCGAGAAGGTGAAGGTCATCACCGAGGCGTGCATGTGAGTTTCGCCCTCCGCATCAACTACTCGTCGGCGCAGACTTCCTCGTCGCACTCCTGCCGCTGGAGGTCGGCCCTCGGTGCGCTTGATGGGCTGGGAGAAGAGCCGCCTGCATCACCAGCTCGCCCGCACGTCCAAGCGGAGCAGCGCCACAGCGGCGAGGCGCGCGCCACCTACGTGACGCTCACACAGAAGGGGCGGGCAGCGCTGACCGAAGCGGCCCCACGGCACAGTGACCACGTAGCCACCACACCGGCAGCGGAGCCATCCTGGCCGGGCTGGAGCAGTCGTTGCTACAGCGGCTGCTGCCCGCACCGGACTCTCAGTAGCCGCGAGACGGGATCCCTGAAGGGCAGCCCCTGAGCGGCGCTGAACTCCGCCATGCCGAGAACCCTCGTGCGTAATCATCCGAAGACAGGGGTGAAGGCGACGTCCAGGCGGGTCAGCGCGCGGAAGTTGAGGCTGCGCTGCCACTGCGGCGCGGTGCCGGCGAGCCTCAGGTCGGGAAGCCGGGTCAGGAGCGCTTCCAGGACGATGGTGCCCTCCAGCCGGGCCAGCGCCGCGCCGAGGCAGAAATGGGGGCCGTACCCGAAGGCGACGTGCCGTCCACCGGGCCGCTGGAAGTCCAGCACGTCCGGGTCGGGGAACGCGGCCGGATCCCGGTTGGCTGCGCCGCACACGAGGAGCACCACCTGCCCGGCGGCGATGGCGCGGCCCGCCAGGTCCAGATCGTGCCGCGCTCGGCGCAGCATCAGTTGCACCGGGCTGTCGTAGCGCAGGAGTTCCTCGACGGCGGCGGGGATCAGGTCGGTCCGATGGCGCAGTTGGTCGGCTGCCTGGGGGTGGCGCAGCAGGGCGAGGGCGGCGTTGCCGATGAAGTGGGTGGTGGTCTCGTGGCCGGCGATCAGGAGCAGGGCGCAGTTGGCGAGGAGTTCGTCGAAGTCCTGGTCGGTGCTGTCGACCCGCGTGGTCAGCAGTGCGCGCAGAGTGTGGGGCGCGGGCGGGGAGTCACGGCGGGTGAGGAGTTCCCGGAGGTAGGCGAGCATGCGTTCCATGCTCTGGGAGGCGGCACGGCTGTCGTCGGCGTCGAGCCGGGAACTGCCGATGGCCGCGGCGATCGGGTCGGACCAGGAGGACAAGGTGGGTCGGTCTGGTTCCGGCACGCCGAGGAGGTCGCAGATGACGTTCAGGGGCAGGGGTCGGGCCAGGTCCGCGACGATGTCCATTCGTCCGGTCGGCGCCGCGCGGGTGATGATCTGCTCGACGGCCACGGAGATCCGGTCGCGGAGCGTCGCCACTGCCCGGGGGGTGAAGGCTTTGCTCAGCAGGGCGCGCAGCCGGGGGTGGTCGGGTGCGTCGCTGTAGAGCATCTGCCGGCTCAGGACCCGGGCCAGCGGCTTTAGTTCCTCGGAGACGGCCGCGATGTCGGGATAGCGCACCGAGGAGAATCGCGGGTCACCGGCAGTGCTGCTGACCACGGCATGGCTGGTCGCGATCCAGGCGTCCAGGTGGCGGTCCCAGAAGAGGTCGTCGGTGCTGCGTAGTTCCTTGTAGAAGTCGTAGAGACCTTCCTGGGTCCGGGGCCTCAGGGCAGGCAGCAGGGACGCGCGAGACGCGGAAGTGTGCATCAGCTCACGCTAGCGGCGTAGGGGAGCGCTTCTGTCAATTGTAAGTTTTTCGGCCGCACCTCACGCCAGGGTGATAGCGGAGATCATTGATCGGCTGTCCTGGACCGGCTGTTCTGGACTGAGTGCGGTGTCGCGGCGCAACACCGCGCACACAGAGACAGACCTACGAGGGTTTCACCTCTCGCGCTCGGCTCGTCCTGGCTGTCAGTCCGCGTTCGATCGCCACCATGGCAGCGTCGTCGCCCAGATGACCTCCCGGCGTATACGCGAGGAGGTCTTCCTGTAGATGACGCACGAACCCCTGAGCATCGTCTTCGGGAACGGTGCCCATGCGCTGGGCCAGCGGATAGAAGGCCCCCGAGCCGTCACGGGCCTCGATGACGCCGTCGGTGTACAGCAGGAGGACGTCACCAGGCTCGAACGGGAAGGTCTCCGCAGCGGAGGGGGCGGCGGCGAACTCGGCGAGCCCCAGAGGCGGGGCCGGATCGCTCACATCAAGCGAGGTGACCTGGCCCTTGTGCAGCAGCAGAGGCGGTGGGTGGCCGCAGTTGATCAGGTGGACGACCGGCGCGTCATCGGGGATGTCCAGGACGGTGGCGGTGATGAACGCTTCGCTCTGAGATCCGGTTCCGGATACGGCCGCTCCCGGGTCGTCGAGGTCCGAGGCGACGGTTCCTTCCAGATAGGCGACCAGCGTGGCAAGGTCGGCCTGGCGGTGGGCGGCGGAGCGGAAGGCGCCGAGAAGGAGGGCAGCGTCGCCGATCGCCTCCAGGCCCTTGCCCCGTACGTCCCCGACGATGAACCGGGTCCCCTGCCCGGCGCGCGCCGCGGCGAACAGGTCGCCGCCGATCTGCGCCTCGGCTTCGGCGGCCAGGTAGACCGAGGCGATGTGCAGCGGGCCGATCCGGCGCGGCAGCGGTCGTAGCACGACCTGCTGTGCGGCCTGCGCCACTGAGCGCAGCTGCGTCAGCTCCTTCTCGTGTCGCTCGCGCCGGTGGGCGAACAGCGTGACGAACACCGAGATCAGAACGAGCGTCGTGAGCTGGAAGCTGTGGTTGAGGTCGGTGAGACTGGTGCGCACGATCGCGATCACGGCCTGGGCCAGAACCGCGACCGCCCCGATGCACGCGGTGGTCCGAGGCCCTGCGAACGATGCGGTGATCGCGGGAGCAGCGGCCAGGAAAGGGCCGAGGTGTACTTCGGGGGGAGCGAGAATGTCACCCACCGCCACGAGCACGATGAGCCCGAGTGGTACCGCCAGCACAGCCTGATGCGGCTCCTGTGATCGGCGATGACTGCCGCGCAGTCGTCCAGCGCCCATGAAACCTGAATACACCCGTACGGCGCTTTGCACCTGCTCTTGACTTGGCCGTCTACGACGAGGAGGACCTCGCGGCGCTGACACCGGCGTACGTCGCGGGCAACTCCTTCGGCGCCTCGACCGCACTCGGCCTGGCCTGCCGGACCGGCTCCGTTAGGCGTTCCTCAGCAACGCCTCCGCTCTTTCACGCATTGCTCCATGAGGGAGGGACGGGATCACCGCTGACGGCCGCGAGGCGGGCCGGGAGGTCCGGTCGGCCGGGCCGGAAGGTGTAGACGGCGGCGAGTCGCAGGAGTGCGGCGGCGGTGTGGACCCGCAGGGCGACGGGGTCGAGGACGGCGCCGAGGGCACCGCCGGTCAGGGCGCGGGCGCAAGCTGCGGCCACTGCCGGTGCGCAGCGGCCCTGCAGGGTGCGCAGGTGCAGGTGGGCCAGCAGGTTTCCGGTGTCCAGCGCGGGGTGGGCGGCGGCGAGCGTGTCGAGGTCGAGCATGCCGACGAGGGGGCCGTCGGCCGGTGCGCCGGACGGCTCGGCGGTGAGGGCGATGAGCTGCTTGTCGTGCAGATCGCGATGGCAGACCGCCCAGCGTGGCTGCGGCAGTGCGAGGAGCGCGGCGGTGACCGACGCGGCGGCATCGGACAGGCCCGCGGTGCCCCCAGCGGCGTCGGACAGTCCCGCGGCACTCGCGGCGGCACCGGACCGCTCCCCGGCACTCGCAGCGGCACCGAACAGTCCCCCGGCACCCGCGCCAGCACCGAACCGCCCCCCAGCACCCACGCCAGCACCAGACCGCCCCCCAGCCACCCCGCCAGCACCGAACCGCCCCCCGCCGCCCGCAGCGGCGTCCGCCTCGGCAGCCCACCGCCGTACCACCGCCGCCTCGTCGGCTACGGAATGCCGGGGCAGGCCGTCCGCCGGGGCCCGCAGCAGTGCGGCCAGGGCGGCGCCGACCCGGGCGCAGAACTGGGCCACGTCGTCGGGCGCGGTCGCCAGCAGTGTGTGCAGGCTCGGGCCGGGCAGCGCCGCCAGCCGGACCCATCCCTCGGTGGGCTCGGCGGCGAGCACCGCGGGCACCGCCGGGGCGTCCGGGAGGCCAGCGACACGATCCCGCACCTCGCGCAGCCCGTCGGCGACACGGTGCGTCCGGCCGGGGCGGACGACCTTGACGTAGTGCCCCTCGTGGTCGCGCAGCACCGCGCGTCTGCCGGGCCGATGTCCCAGAAGGACGCTGCCGGGCCGATCCAGCGCCGGGCCGAGCGCCGGCAACGCCGGGTCGGCGCCGGCCAGCACACGTACCTCGTCGTCCGTGACGATCAGCCCGACGACGGCCCCTTCGCGGGTCGTCGCCTCCACCGCCAAGCCGTCGGGATGCGGCCAGGCCCTACGGGCCGTGAACTCCGCCGGTATCCGGCCCAGCGCCTTCACCCTTGACTCCTCAGCTCGGTCGCGGCCGACTCGGCGCTGTTCAGGACGTCGGCGACCAGTCGCGTCCAGCCGGGGCGCAGTCGGCGTAGCGGCTCGACGGCGCGCTGGAGCGCTGCGGCAAGGAGCAGCAGCGGCTCGGGGTGCCGTGGTGCCGCCGTCACCAGGCCGCCGTTCGCGATCTGCGCGACGGTCCACTGGGCCCAGTCCCATCCGGGTGGGCCGAGCGCGGCTCGGTCCAGGTCGAGCAGTACGGCGCCGCCGTCACGCACGACGACCTGGTCCGGGCTGAAGTCCCCGTGCAGCAGCGCGGTGGGTGCGGGCCAGCGGTGTGCGTGCTCCTCAAGGACGGCGAGCAGGGCCAGCGCGCGTGGGCCCTGCTCGGGCAGTGCTGCTGCCACGGCCCGGGCGCTGCGGCCCCCCGCCCGTAGGGCCGACGCCGCGTCGAGGACGGGAAGCCCGGGGGGCGGCGGGCATCGGTGCAGTGTCGTGAGCGCGGCCCGTACCGCCGGGAGGTCGGCGGGCTGCGGCGGTGAACCCGACGTCCAGGCGGTTCGTACCAGGCGCCCGCTGTGGTCGTGCTGGGCGGGCGGCAGATGCTCGGCAAGCTCCGCGGAGGGCGCTGTGAGCAGCGCCGTCACCCCGGGTGGCGGGGCCGCGGCGTGCGCCTTCACCGCCCAGGCGCCGTCGCGTCCGACCCAGCGGCGGGCGGGGTTGTAGGAGAGCGGAACGCCTCCGGACGGGACGAGTCGGCGCAGGTGCGGGTCGAGTTGCGCGGGCACCGCGACGGTGTCGCCGTCGAGGGAGACCGGTACGCCCCGGCGGACGGCCCGTGCGGCAAGCCCCTCCGCCTTGCCGCGGGCCTCGGGGCCGAACGCCGCGAGGAGGACGGCGGCGGGGCCCGCTGCCGTGGGCACGACGGCGCCGATCCGGAGGTTGGTGCCGGGCTTCCAGCGCAGCCGCACCACGGCGCGCGAGCCGTCGGCGCCCTCCAGCCAGGGCAGTGCCTCCAGCTGCCGGGCGAGCTCGGTGCGGTCGGTGAGTCGGGCGACCGCGGCGAGCGCCGGATCGTGAATAGAGGGACGCAGCGGAACGGGCGTCATCGCGAGCCTCCGGAACGCGTGGATGTCGGGAAGGGCCACACGCCGCGCCACCGTTCGCCCTTGGGGCGGGCGGGCCCCGTGTGCGGCAGCTGCTCGATGCGGCCGTCGGTGATCTGGATGACCCGGTCGCAGGAGGCGAGCAGTTCCTCGTGGTGGGCGACGACCAGCACGGTGCGGCCTTCGGTGAGCCGGTCCAGCGCGGCGAGCACCGCTCGGCGGCTCTCGGCGTCGAGGCCGGTGGTGGGTTCGTCGAGCAGCACGACGGGGGCGTCGCGCAGGATGGCGCGGGCGATGGCGAGACGCTGGCGCTGCCCGCCGGACAGGGAGTCGCCGCGCTCGGCGAGGACGGTGTCGTAGCCGTGGGGCAGGGCCTGGATGAAGCCGTCGGCATCGGCGGCCACGGCGGCGGCGTGGACGTCGGCGTCGGTGGCTTCGGGGCGGGCGAGGCGGATGTTCTCCCGTACGGTGTCGGCGAACAGCACCGACTCCTGCAGCACCACCGCGGTGGCCGAGCGGACCGACGCCAGGGTGAGATCGCGCAGGTCGTGCCCGTCGAGCAGGACCCGGCCCGACTGCGGATCCAGCATGCGCAGCAGCAGAGCCAGGAGCGTCGACTTGCCCGAGCCGCTCGGCCCGACGATGCCCACCCGTTCGCCGGGGCGGATGTGCAGGGACGCATCGGAGAGCACGGCGTGGCCCGGAGTGTGTTCGACGGTCACGTCGAGCAGCCGGATGTCACCTCGGGGATCGCGCAGCGGACGCGCCCACGGCATGTCGCGCAGCTCCGGTTCGGCGTCGAGCAGCTCGGCGATCCGCTCCCCCGACGCCGCCGCCTTGGAGATGCGCCCGGTGTACTTGGCGAGGTTGCGCATCGGCTTGAACACGCTCTTGAGATAGCTGACGAACACCACCAGCTCGCCGAGGGTCAGGGCGCCGTCCATCACCCGCTTGGTGCCCACCAGCAGCACGATCGCGGTGGCCGCGCCGATGACCAGATCGGTACGCCGTTCCAGGCCGGCGGCGAGGCGCTGGGTGCGTACGCCGCTGCGCAGACTCGCGGCGTTGCTGGCGCCGAAGCGGCTGGCGAGCGGCTCCTCCAGGCGGTAGGCCTGCACGACGCGCACCGACCCGAGCGCCTCGCCGACGAGCCCGGCGACGGCGCCCTCGTTGCGGCGCTGTTCCCGGGCGGCCGCGGTAACCCTCCCGCCGGTGCGGCGGGCGGCGAGTACGAAGAACGGCACGGCGACCAGGGCCGCGACGGTGAGCAGCGGGTCGAGGATCAGCATGACCACGGTCATGCCGACGAAGGTCACGACACTGCCGACCAGTGGCAGCCCCGCGGTGACGGCGACCTCCTGGATGCGGATGACGTCGGCGGTGAGCCGGGACAGCAGGTCGCCGGATGACTTCGACTGGTGGTAGCGCACCGACTGGGCCAGCACGCGGTCGTACGCCGCCGACCGCATCCGGGTCGTCACCCGGGCACCGGCCTTCGCGAAGCACACGGTGGCGGCGTAGGCCGCGCCCGCCCGCAGCCCGGCGGCGGCGAGCAGCCCGACCGCGGCGACGATGGCGAGCACCGGCAGCCCGAGCACCTGCCCGGACTCGGGCTGCTCGCCGTTGAGTACGGCCGGTAGCACCTCGTCGATCACGAGTTTCATCGGCCACGGTTCGGCGAGCGTGGCGAGCACCTCGACCAGCATGGCGAGCAGTCCGAGCGCGACAAGCCCGCGCTCCTGCCGCAGCAGCGGCAGCAGATGGCGCAGGGTGGCACGCAGGGCGGCGAGATCAAATCCGGTGCCGCGTATGCCTCCCATGTCAGCCGACCGCCTCGGTCGTCGTCCCCGGCAGGCCGGGGACCAGGCCGAGCGCCCGGTCGACCACGGCCGACCAGGACAGCCGCTGCTCGGCCGCTTGCCGTGCCGCCCGCGCCATCCGCGCGCTCAGGTCCGGGTCGGTGGCGAGCCCGGCCAGCGCGCCGCCGGTCGCCCGGACGTCACCGGGCGGAACCAGCAGGGCCTCGGTGCCGTCGGCCACGAGCTGCGGCAGGTCGGCGATCGCGCTGGCCACGGTGGGCAGCCCGGCGGCGAGGTACTCGGCGACCTTCAGCGGGGAGAAGTAGTGGTCGCCCGTCGGGTAGGGCGCGGCGGCGAGGTCGGCGCCGCGCAGCCAGTCCGGCACCTCGGCCGGGGGAAGCTGCCCGGTCGCCACCACCGGCACGTCGGCGGCGCGGGCCCGCGCCCTCGTCGCGGCGAGTTCCGGGCCGTCCCCGATGAGCAGCAGCCGCATCGCCGGGCCCTGGGTACGTGCGACGGCGACGGCGTCGACCAGCAGGTCCAGCCCGTGCCAGGGTTTGAACGTACCGGCGAACGCGACCACCGGCTCGGCGGTCTGCCTGCGCGGCCGAGACGTGAAACGGGTGACGTCGACGCCGTTGCCGATGACCGGGATCACCCGGCCACGCGGGTCGAGCCGTTCCGCCCAGCGGGCGACGGGACCGCTCACGGCGAACGGGGCGTCCGCGGCGTCCAGCACGCGCAGCGTCCAGCGGTGCGCGGCGACGGCGTCGTGCAGGCCTCGGTGCTCGGCCTGCTCCTGCGGCAACGGGGAGTTGACCTCCAGTACGGTCGGTACACCGGAACGCCGGGCGGCCTCCAGCGTGGCGGCGCTCCAGAGCGCGTAACGCTGGTAGAGGACTTCGATCCGGTACGTGTCGCACAGGCGCCCCACGATCGCGGCGGCTGCCTCGTCGGCGGAGCGCTGTGCGGCCTCCCGGGCGGCCAGATCGGCCCCGCCCGGGCGGGGCAGCCGGTGGACGACGACTTCGGCCAGGTCCTGCGGCGCGGCGCCGCCCGGCCGGGTGGTGATCAGGTGCACGGTGCGGTAACGGCGCCGCAGTTCGCGCAGCACTTCCTGCACGTGGACGGAACAGCCCTTGGCGCCGAAGACCGGTACGCCGGGGTCGGTGACGACGTACACGGCGGTCCCCCCGCTCATCGCCCGGCCTCCATCCCGGCTGCGGCGGGCGCCGCGGTAAGGCCCTGTGCCGTCACGGAAGCGTGCGCCCGCCGCAGCCGGGCGAGCTCCGCCGCCTGCACCCGGCTGTCGAACCGCTCCTCCAGATGGGCGCGCGCGGCGATGGCCAACCGCACCCGCAACTCGGCGTCGTCGAGGAGCCGTAGGACCGCGTCGGCCAGGGCATCCGGCTCCCGCTCGCCGACGAGCAGCCCGGTACGGCCGTGGACGATCGCCTCGGGTATGCCGGTGACCGGTGTGGACACGCACGGCGTCCCGGCGGCCATGGCTTCGAGCAGCACCGTCGGCAGGCCGTCGCGGTCGCCGTCGGACGCGTGGACGCACGGTGCGGCGAACACGCTGGCTTCCCGCAGCACCTGCCGTACGCGGTCGGAGGGCAGCGGCCCGTGGAAGGTAACGAGGTCACCGAGGCCGAGTACCTGCGCCTGTTCGCGCAGCGCGCCGTCGAGCACTCCGCCTCCGACGACATCGAGCGGTACCGGCCTGCCCCGCTCCCGCAGGAGTGCGATGGCGTCGATGAGGTCGGCGAGGCCCTTCTTCTCCACCAGCCGCCCGACGAACGCGACGCGGCCACCCCGCACCCTCGGCTCGCTGAACGGCAGCCCTGCGACGTCGAGTCCGTTGTGGACGGCGTGCACCCTGGCCGCGGCATCGCCGAACCGCTCGCGCAGCCAGCGTGCGTTGAACTCGCTGACTGTGACGACGTGGTGGGCGTCGGCGAGCTTCGCGCGCAGCGCCACCCGATCGACCGAGTCGTGGAAGATGTCCTTGGCGTGCGCCGTGAACGAGTACGGCACTCCCGTGAGGGCAGAGGCGAGCCGGGCGACCGTCGTGGCCAGCGTGGCGAAGTGCGCGTGCAGGTGGGTGATCCCGGCGCTGCGCACCCAGCCGGCCACGTGCAGGACCTGCACGGCCTCGGCGGGCGGCAGGGCCATCAGTTCGGGCAGTACGGCGGGCAGGCCGGGCAGTTCGCGGTGGGCGGCGCGCAGCACCTCCCACAGCGCGGGCGTGCCGTGGATCTCCGGCATCCAGGTGACGGGGGCACGGACCGCCGCGATCCCGGGGTGGAAGCGCGGGTCGCGCGCGAAGCCCAAAGACGCGATCGCGATGTCCTCACCGGCGGCCTCGCGAGCCAGCAGCTCGGTGACGATGAAGGTCTCTGACAGGCGCGGATAGCGCTTCAGCACATACCCCACGCGTCCATCGGAAACAGTCTCAGGCAGCATGGCGGGCCTCCTCGAAGTGGGTTTCCGCGAGGCGGCGGACCATGTCCATGCCGCCGAGGTCGACCGCGTTGCGCGCTCGGCGGGGCCGAGTGACGGCATCGGCGGTCCAACGGCCGAGCAGCGCGGCAGAGAGGTCGTCCGGGTGTACGTCGTCGACGAGGCCGAGCTCCGACAGGCGCCGGGCGCGCACCAGTTGCTCGGCGCGCGGCCGCACCCGCGGCACGACCAGCGTCGGTGTGTCCGTGGACAGCGCCTCGCAGACGGTGTTGTAGCCGCCCATGCACACCACCGCACGGGCACCACGCATCCAGGGCACCGGGTCGAGGCAGAAGTCCACCACGCGCAGCCCCGGATCGGCGGCCTCGGCGGCGTGCAGCGCGGCCCGCGTGCCGGGACGCAGATAGGGCCCGGCCACCAGGACGCCCGCGACGCCCGCGGGGCGGGGCGCGGCGGCGAACGCCTCGGCGAGCTCGTCGCCGTCCTGGCCGCCGCCGAGCAGACCGAGCACATAGGGCTCGCCGTCGGCGACGGGCGGCAGGCCGGCCTCCGGGGCGCTCGGGCGGCCCTCGGCGAGAAAACCGGTGTAGCGCAGCAGCCGCCGTACCGACGGGGGGACACGGCAGTCGGCGGACAGGTCGCTGACCCGCTGGTCGCCGTACACCCAGACCTCGTCGTAGTACTGGCGCAGCGCCTCGGTGGTCCGCAGTCGGCTCCACTCGGCGGCGGCAGCGGTGGGCGCATCGAGGATGTCGCGCAGGCCCAGTACGACGCGGGTGCCGGCCTCGCGCAACGCCGGGAGGACCGGCTCTAGTTCGCCCGCGAAGCCGCGTGGCACCTTGTCGACCACCAGCAGGTGCGGGGCGTACGACGTCAGGGCCGAGGCCAGGACGCTGCTGCGCAGGGCCACGATGTCGGCGAGCGGGGCGTCGAGGCGGCGACTGCGGTAGCCGCCCGACTCCTCCTTGGCGACGCCGGGCAGCACCAGCAGGTCCACGCCCTCGGGCAGCGGGAACCGGCCCGCCTCGGCGGCGCCGGTGAGCACCAGCACCTGAGGGGCGCCCGGGCCCGCGCGGAGCGCCGCGGCCAGGGCGAGGTTGCGCCGGACGTGGCCGAGCCCCATCGTGTCGTGTCCGTACAGGACCACTCGCTCGTTCACTTGAGGCTCCTTGGTGTCCACTCGCCGTTCATGAGGACAACGTTGGACCCCGTATATGAGCCTGAGTTGAGCCGAAAGTGAGGCCGTTTTCATCGAGGACGGCGGACCGGTGACGTCCCGTGTGGGGCGTCAGTCGCCGTCCGAGCCGCCGTCCCCGTCGCCGGTGTCGGCCCCGCCGCCGTCGCCGCCGGACGAGCCACCTTCACCCGCGGACGCGCCCCCATCGCCAGCGGCGGAGCCCCCATCCGACGTACCACCATCGCCCGCGGACGTGTCATTCCCCGCTCCGGCATCCCCCGCGCTGCTCCCGCCCGTGCCCTCACCGGCCCGGCTGCCCGCGTCCTCGTCGTCGCTGCCCGCGTCCTGACCGGCGGACGCCTGACTGGTGTCGCCCTCGCCGCTGTCGCCCGCGGTGGTGTCGCCCGCATTGGTGTCGTCATCCGCCGTGTCGTCGGCGCCGTCCCACCCGGCTGCGGCGGTGGGCGTGGGCCTCGGCCTGGTGTCTGCCGGGGCCTCGCCCGCCCCTGTCGGCGACTCGTCGGCCGGGGGTGGCGTGCTGGGCCGGATCGACTGCGGGGTGGCCGGGCCCTGCTGGACGACCGCCGGCCCCCAGCCGCCGAACCAGCCGTCCGCGTAGCCCCACGTTGTCGCGCCCGCCACCACGGGAAAGGCGAGCACGGTCGCCAGGACGCCATAGCGACGGTGTCTGCTGCTGCGCGTGTTGCTGCTGACCGAATCCATGCCGCTTACTCTCTTCCGAACGGATGAGGCCGGTGTGAGGGGAAGTTGAGGGATCGTTCATCCACGCTGCTCACCCGCATCGGTAGCCCATGCCGCGCACGGTCGTGATCCTTTCCGGGCCGATCTTGCGCCGCAGTTGGCGTATGTAGACCTCGACGATGTTCGAGCCGGGGTCGTAGTCGTAGCCCCAGACCTGGCTGAGGATCTGGCCGCGCGAGAGCACCTGTCCCGGGTGCCGCAGCAGCAGTTCGAGCAGGGCGAACTCCCGCGCGCTCAGCTCGACGGTCCGCCCCTGCGATGTCCGGGCCTGACGGGTGCGCAGGTCCAGGGTCAGCCCGTCGATGCTGAGGATCATGGGCTCGGCCACCGCCGTCCCCGCGGTGCGCAGCCGCAGCCGGATCCGGGCCAGCAGCTCCTGGAACTGGAAGGGCTTGGTCATGTAGTCGTCCGCGCCGCCCTCCAGCCCGGCGACCGTGTCGCGCACACTGTCGCGAGCCGTCAGGATGATCACGGGCAGGGCGACCCGCGCCTCGCGCAGCTCACGGAGCACCACGTAACCGTCGCGGCGCGGCAGGCCGATGTCGAGTACGAGGAGGTCGTGGTCGCCGGACAGGGCGTGGGCGAGCGCGGCGTCGCCGTCGCGGATGACCGTGGTGGTGAAGCCGTTGGCGCGCAGTCCCTTGTCGATGAACCTGGCGATGCGGTCCTCGTCCTCGGCGATCAGTATCCGGTTCACGGCCGTCCCTCCTGGTCCCGGATGTGGTCGTCGCGGCGTTCGGGCTGGGGGAAGCGGAGGGTGAACGTGGCGCCGTTACCCGGCACCGATTCCAGTTCGACCCAGCCACCGTGCGCCTCGGCGATGGCGGTGACGATGGTCAGTCCCAGTCCCGCGCCGGTGCGGTTGCCTCGGGCCCCGCCGGTCGAGCCGCGCGAGAACCGCTCGAAGATCGCCTCACCGTCCTCCTGCCGCACTCCGGGGCCGGAGTCGGCGACCCAGAACAGCACCTCGTCCACGTGTCTGGCCGATCCCAGCCGGATCGTGTCGCCCGGCCCGGTGTGCTGCACCGCGTTGGCGGCAAGCTGCACGACCGCCTGTGTGACGCGATCGGGGTCGAGCCGCGCTTCGCCCTCGGCGATGGAGTCCAGCTGCCACTGCCGCGCACCGAGCGCACGCAGCTTGGCGTGGATGTCACTGGTCAGATCGGGGAGCGCGACGTCCTCCAGCACCACGAAGTCGGGCCGGCGCGACTTCGCGAGCAGCAGCAGGTCCTCCACGATGCGGCTCATCCGGTCCAGCTCGTCGGTGCACAGGCGGACGACCTCGGCGCGTTCCAGCGGGTCGTCGTCGGCCACGAATTCGAGGTTGCCGCGGATGATCGTGATGGGTGTGCGCAGCTCGTGGCTGGCGTCGTCGAGGAACTGCCGCTGTGCGCCGAACGCCTGGTCCAGGCGATCGAGCATGCCGTTGAACTGCTCCGCGAGCGCCGCGATCTCGTCGTGTCCGTGCACCGGGATGCGCTCGGTGAGATCGTCGTGGCTGATGCGGGCCGCCGCGCGCCGCACCGTGTTGACCGGTTCCAGAATCTGCCCCGACACCAGCCACGCGGCACCGGCGGCGAGTACCAGCCCGATGGCGCTCACCAGCGCCAGCGTCCGCATCATCTGGTCGACCTCGCGTGTGTCGCGGTCGACGGCGTACGCGACGACGAACGTCCCCTCGGAACGGCCCTGATCGCCGACGACGGGGACCTTCGACCACCGCAGGGGGCCGTCGCGCGTGGCCACCGTGCCGGTGAGCACCGGCGACCGTAGGATCTGCCGGAACTCTGTCGTGGAGCTCGTCAAGACGTCCTGCCCGCCGCCGGGACGGCCGATCACTGTGCCGTCCGCGGTTACGCCGAGCATGATTTCGCCGCTTTCGAGGTACTGGCGCGCGATGTGGCGGCGCAGCAGTTCCTCACCGTTCTTGTACGGCTGCCCGGTGGTCTGGTTGACGCCGGATTCGGCGAACTGCCGGAACTCCTGCGCCTCCTGGTACAGGGCCTGGGTCGCCTCGCTGCGGGCCTGGCCGACGAGCAGGTTCCTGGTGACGATCGTGACGGTCACGAGCGCGATGAACAGCAGCAGGACCAGCCATCCCATGATCCGCAACCGTGCGGGAACGGCGATACGGCGCCGCCCGCCGGACGCCTTTCGCGACCTCCCGGGCACGTCGTCACGCCGCGTGGACACGCGTGTGACCACCGCCGACTCCCCGGACACGGGAGGCGCGTCCGGTGCACGCTCGTCCTGTGCCACCATGACCAGTCATATTGCCGTCACTCCGGCGCCGTGACCCGGCATGTGAGGGAATCCTCATCTTTCTGCCTTTCTGCCGACGGCGCTGGTCAGGGGGTACTCGGGCCCGTGCCCTTGCGGGTGATCTCCCCACGATTTCCTTTTTGGTCACCGCCGATTTAACTGATGAGGAATCTCTCATTAGGTTTTCCGTCGGCCCTCCCCTACGGTGCTTCGCGGGACGATTTTCGGTTCGTGCAGGTAAGGAGAAATCCATGCAGAGCGTGCGGTTCAACGCTTCCGGCAATGCGGTGGCGAAGGTTTCCTATACGGCCCGTTGCTTGGTCGAACTGGGCTACGACAGCACCCGCGCACTGGGTCTGAGCAGGTCGGAAGAGCCTCCGCGGGCAGGCGACCTGGTGCTGTGCCGGGTAACCGGAATAGGGCAGCACAAATTCCTCGGGCAAGCACATGGAAAGCGGAATAGGCTGTTCGTCGGCGACACGATTGTGGTCGCCTATGGCGCACGCTATGCCCCCGATCAATTCGAGGCGGAGGTGCCCGGCGACCTCGGACCCTGTGACCTGGTCGCCGGCGGTGGCATAGCCGGCCGGGTGGTCTCCTCGCACTCCAAAATGAACCCTCCCACCCGGCTGGAGCCGCTGGGCCTGGTCACCGACGAGCACGGCGAGGTCATCAGCCTTGCCCACCTGGCCCGGCTCGTGGTGCCGGTCCAGGCTCCGCGCCCGCGCACCATCGCCGTACTCGGCACATCGATGAACGCGGGCAAAACGACCGTGGCCGCCGCCCTCATCCGCGGCCTCGGCCTGGCCGGCCTCCGGGTCGGCGCGGCCAAGGTGACCGGCACCGGTGCGCCCGGGGATCCGACCCTGATGGCCGACGCGGGCGCGGCGCGGGTCATCGACTTCACCGACCTGGGTTTCGCCACCACCTACCAGCTGCCGATGCCGCAGGTGATCCGTATTCTGCGCGGCGCGATCACGGACCTGACCAGTCACCAGACAGACGCCATCGTGCTGGAGGTCGCGGACGGGATCCTGCAACGGGAGACGGCGGCGCTGATGCGGACGCCGGAATTCCGTGCCGACGTGGACGCCATCGTGTTCGCGGCCGGTGATTCGGTCAGCGCGGTGGCGGGCGTACGGCTGCTGCGTGACGAGCACCTTCCCGTCGTGGCTCTCAGCGGGGTGCTGACGGCTTCCCCGCTGGCCATGGCCGAAGCGGTGGCCGGCGTGGACATCCCCGTGCACGAAACGGCTGCCCTGTCCGACCCTTCCGTCGCCGCTCAACTGCTGGCGGACGCGCAGGTCACCGGGGGCAACAGCGGGCTGTCGCAGGAGCACGGTCGGCTGACGGACTACAGCGGCCCCCTCACGGCCGAGACAGTGGCGTGACCGCCCCGGGACAGCAGCGCGTCCGGCTGCCCCACACGCTCGGCGGTGTACGGCGCCGGCTGATGCTCCTGCTGGTGCTCGCGGGTTTCGGGCAGGCGGTCTGCGTGGTCGCTTTCGCCCTCCTGGTGCATGGCGCGGCCTACCGCGTCACGCACGACGGGCAGATCGCGTCCGGCCAGGACCGCAGCGCCATCTACACACACGTCGCCGGTTACGCGCCCACCGCACTGGCCATCGGACTCGCCGCGTCGGCCTGTGCGACCGTACTGCTCAAGGCGGCGGGCGAACCGCTCGCCGAACGGCTCGCCCAGAGCTACGTGCACAGCGTCAGAATGCGTCTCTTCGACCACGTCGCCGGCAGCCAGGCATGGGGACCGGACCGGCGCACGATCGGTGTCACCGTACTCCGCTTCACCGGTGACGCGTCCGCCCTACGGCTGTGGATCAGCAAGGGCGTGGCACCACTGCTGGTGGACGGGGTGTTCGTGACGTGCGCGCTCGTCGTCCTGGCCGTCATCGCCCCGGGCGTCGGCGCGATCTCGGCGGCACTGATCCTCCTCGCCGCCGGCGCCGTCGCGCTGCTCGGGCGACGACTGCGCGAACGCGTACGCGAAACCAGACGGCACAACGGCAGGCTCGCCGCCTTCGTCAACGAACGGGTCACCCACACCGCCGTCATGCAGTCCCTCGGACGCGTCGCGCAGGAGCGCCGCGTCATGCGGCGGCGCAGCCGTGACTACGGCCGCGCCATGGTGCGCCAGGCCCGTCTCACCGGAGCCATGTCGGCGACGGCCGAGGCGTGCGGCATCGGGATCCTGCTGATCGTGGTCACTGTGGGCCTGCTGGCGGGCACCACCTGGGAGGCCCTCGCCTCGCTCCTGACGGTGGCCAACTTCCTCGGCCGGCCCCTGACCTCACTGGTCCGCGTGCAGGAGTACTGGCAGCAGTCGCGCGTCGCCCGGCGGCGCATCGCCGAGGTCCTCGCCGCGCCGGCGCCGCTGCGCAGCACACGCGGAGCCGAGCCCCTCGCGAACGGGCCCGGGCAGCTGGAACTCGCGGGGCTGCGCGTGGACGGTGTCCTGGACGCGTCGGCCATCGCCCGGCCCGGGCAGCGGATACTGCTGCAGGGACCTCCGGGCGCGGGGAAGTCGCTCCTGCTCCGCCTCATCGCACGGCTGCAGCAGCCGGACGCCGGCGCGGTACTGCTCGACGGTCAGGACCTGGCCCGGCACGACCCGGAATCGGTACGGCGGGTGATCAGGCTGGCCAGCCCCGAACTGCCGTTGCTGCGCGGCAGCGTGGGCAAGAACCTGCGGCACGGCGAACCACCGGACACGGCCGACAAGGCGGACGAGGAACGCATCGAGGCCCTGGCCGAGCTGCTGCCCGACGGCATGCACACCCGGGTGGGCGAGGGCGGGCGCGGCCTCTCCACGGCCATGCGCTACCAGGTGGCGATGGTACGGGCGCTGCGCAGCGGGCCCCGGGTGCTGCTGCTGGACGAGGCCAGGTCGGGAGAAGCGCTCGGTTCCGGCCTGGTGGAACGTCTGCTGGAGCGGTATCCGGGCACGGTCGTCTACGTCACGGACGAGCCCGAGCTCGCCGCGCGCGCGGACGTGCTGTGGCGCGTCGACGACGGCAGGCTGACGGTCCATGAGCCGGTGCGGCAGATCAACGAGTCCTTGCGGCCGGGCAGGGAGCCGGAAAGGAAGTAGCCACGGCAGCCCGTCAGGAATCCTCGTCGCCTCGGTCTTCGGGAGACCGCTCGTCGAGAACCGTGATGAAGGCCGAGGCGACGAGGGCGACGGCGCGGTCGTCGTCGTGGGCCAGTTGGCGCAGGATCTCCCGCACGCCGGTCCCCGACAGCTCGACCAGCGCCTGGGTCAGACGGATGCGCGTCGCGGAGTCCGCGGAGGGCGCGGCGAGTTCGTCGACCAGCGCGGTCAGAATCCGGTCCGCACACCCGGGGTCCTGGGACAGCGTTCGGAGGACCTCCGCCGCTTCGACGTCGTTGCAGCCCTCGACCACCATGCCGACGAGCGTCGGCACGGCCCCGGTCACGCCACGCCTGCCCAAGGCGAGAGCCGCGTACCTGCGCACCGTCGTGTCCGGGTCGCCGAGCGTGTCCGCAAGCACCGCGGTCGCCCCGGGGGCCTCGGCCATCTCGGCGATCGCCAGCACCGCGCGCCGCCGGATGTCGACGTCCTCCGAGTGCGCGCCGGCGGTCAGTGCCGCCACGCCGTCGCCGCCCGACCGGGCGAGCGCCCAGCGCAGGGCGCCCGCGACGTTGGGATCGGATTCGGCCAGGACCGCTCCGGCCAGCACCTCGGCGGGAGCCGACACACCCCCCGGCCGGGCCAAGACGGCCTGCTGCCTGCGCGCGGCACTGGTCGAGCCGAGCCCCTGCATGAGCTCGACGATGCGCAGGACGTCCTGCCAGCCCATGGGCGCCGACGCATCGATCGCGCGGAGCCGTTCGAGCAACTGCCGTTCCCGCTCCAAGCGGTCTTCCGTCCACCGGATGAGGTCGCTGACCAAGGTGGACGGCGTGAAGGACGGATCCTCCAGCGCCCGCCCGATCTGCTTGAGCGAGAGTCCGAGGGACCGCAGGCCCTCCACGTGGAAGATCCTGCGGACGTCCTCGGCGGAGTACTCGCGGTAGCCGCCGACGGTGCGACCGGTCGGTCGCACCAGCCCGAGGGCGTCGTAGTGCCGGAGCATCCGGGTGCTCACCCCCGAATGACGGGCTACTTCACCGATCAGCACTCCGCGGTCTCCACAGCGTTCGCGGCCTCGGCTCGCTCCGGGCCGAGCAGGACGACACGCTTCGCCTCGTCGATGGCCGTGTCGAAACCGGTCTCCGGGTTCCGCCGGAGCAACTCGGTGGCACGAGCGTGGGCGGCCACGGCCGGGTCGGGGCTCGCCGCGGCCTTGTCCAGGGCGGGCTCGGTCACGTCACCGAGGTCGACGAGGGCCCGGCTCAGGCTCAGTTGCACATTCCGGTCGCCGCGGCCGAGCTGCATGACCAGTTCGTCGACCAGGTACTTCTTCTCGTCCTCGGGCACGAGGACGACCGCGACGCGCCACGCGGTCCGCGCGACCTCGTCGTCGGCATCGCGCAGCAAGTCGCGTGTGATCCAGGCCCACGCGCTCTTGTTGCCGATCTTGGAGAGCGTGTGCAGCGCCTGGCTGCGGGCCTGGGTGCGCTCGGAGGAGAGTTCCTGGCGAATCCGGGGCAGGGTGATCTCCGGCGGGAGGCGGGTCAGCGTCCAGGACAGCATGTCCCGCACGAAGAAGTCCGGCTCGGCCGCGCAGCGCTCGACGAGCGTCTCCAGCAAGCCGGGGTCGGGGTTCGAGCCGACCGCCAGGGCCGCCTGTAGCCGGACCGACGAGTCCTCGGCGCTCAGGGCGTCCGCCGCGCGGGCGTTCTGCGGGGTTCCGTTTGTCGGGTTGATCGAAACCACCTCCTGCACCCAGGGAACACCTTGTCACGATGTCAAGGTCAAGCCTGTGACCCCGCCCCTCACGCAGTCGAGCCGGAGCGCGCACCCGGCCACGTCCGGCCAATCCAGAAGACCCGCAGCTCAGAGGCTCTTTGCGGTTCTGCTCGGCAGGCTCAGGGGTAGAGGCCGGCCCGGAAGGTGAACGAGACGAGTTGCGCTCGATCACGTGCGCCGACCTTCGTCATGGCCCGCACCGCATGCGTCTTCACGGTGAACGGCGACACGGACATCTGGGCCGCGATCTCGTCGTTGCCGAGACCGCTCGCGACGAGAACGACCACGTCCCGCTCCCTGGGTGTCAGAGCGTCGAAGCGTCGCAGCAGTTCCCGGTCGATCACCGGGGGCGGACTGTCGGTCATGTGACCGATGAGCGCGGCCGTCGCGGCGGCCGACAGCGCACCGCCACCGCCCACGACCTCGGTGATTCCGGCGACGAGTTCAGCGGGGCTCACGGTCTTGCTCAGGAAACCGTTGGCGCCCGCGCGAAGGGCGGCGAGAACGATGTCGTCCTGGTCAAAAGTGGTCAGCACGATCACCCGCAGTTTTTCGGGTGGATACTCTTCGCGGATCCGGCGGGTGGCTTCGACACCATCGATGCCGGGCATCCGGATGTCCATCAGGACCAGGTCGACGGGGTGGTCCCGGAGGTAGGGGACGACCTGGAGTCCATCGGAGAGATCACCCGCGACGACGAGACTCGGGTCGAGCCGAAGCATCGCCCGGATCCCGGCCCTGATCTCGTCCTGGTCGTCGACGATCAGAATCCGCGTCGTCATACGGCGGCTCCCAGCGGGCTGAACTCCGCATGGACCCGGAATCGCCCGTCGTCACTGTCGATCGTCAGCCGCCCACTGGAGGACTCGACGCGTTCGCGCATCCCCACGAGTCCGAGTCCGCTGCCCGAGCCGGAGCCGCGCCGTGAGTGACCGACGCGGTTCTCCACGGTGACGCAGATCCTGCCGTCGCGCTCGCGCACATCCACCGTTGCCGCCCCCTCTCCATGCCGGTAGGCATTCGTGAGCGCTTCCTGAACGACCCGGTAGACCGTCACGCCGACGCTGGGCTCCACGAAACCGGCGGGGATGTCGATGGAGGGCCGGACGTCGAGGCCGATGCTCTCGAAAGAGGCGATGAGGCTTTCCAGGCCGCTGAGCGCCGGGGCCGGCCGGAGCGCCTCGTCGTCGGAGATGTCGTCTCCGAGGCGGAGGAGCGCGAGGATCCGTTGCGTTTCGACGACGACGGTGCGGGCGCTGGACCTGGCTGAGACGAGGGCCTGCCGGGAGGACTCGGCGTCTTCGGGCAGCCCGATCTCCGCGGCACCGAGATGCAGGCTCAGCATCGCGACCTGATGGCCGATGACGTCGTGGAGGTCCCGGGCGATGCGGAGTCGTTCCTCGGTCACCCGTCGGGTGGCTTCGATCTCACGGGTGGCGATGGCGCTTTCGGCCCGTTCCTCCAGGGTGAGCCAGTACTCTCGATGGATGCGCAGCGCGGCCCCCGTCGCACCTCCTGCTACGGCTGAGAAGAGTGCGGCGGCTCCCACGATCGCGCCGCCACGGAATCCTCCCAGCGTCATGAACGCCCCCAGGAAGAACGCCGCCACGAGGCCGGTTCCGGCCAGCGGCTGCTTCCCCCGGAGGGTGACCGAGAACAGCACGAGCACCGCCATCATCCACACCGACAGGGGGTCGTGTCCCACCGCTGTGACGGCGAAGGACGCCGCGCTCGTCACGACCAGTCCTGCCCACGGTTTCCACCATGAGAGGGCGACACCGCCACCGGCGAGGAGCACGGAGAGGGCCGTCGGCCAATCCGACCCTCGCAGGATCACTGCCACGATCTGGCCGGTGAACGCCAGCGCGGCCACCGAATAGGCGATGAGGTGCAGCGCCTCGGGGCGGCGGACCCACAGGGGTGCCAGGGGCCCGTCGTGATAGTTCTGCGCCTTGACCATGGCCCAATTCTCGTCCACGGGTGCTGCGGCCGTGTACTTCGAATGATGTAGACGGCGAACCCGGTCCGGGCGATCGGGACGGCAGAACTCATTCATCTTCGAAGTGGATGGCAGAACTACTTCGCTCGAAGTACACGGCCCCTCCCGAGGCCGCTGAGACTCCTCATCGAGGCGACCGTCTCAATCCATCACGATCACAAAACGGGACAACCCGATGACTCAGACTTCCGTGACTTCGAGCACGACCACGACCACGACGACGACCTCCGGTCTCCGATCGCTCTACCTGATCCGAGTCGCCTTCTCCCTGATCTGGGTGGCACTCGTCGTCACGACCTCCGCCTCGCTCGTATCGACGGACAGGCCTACAGTGATCGCGGCCGTGCTGCTCGTCATCTATCCCCTGTGGGACGTCATCGCCACGCTCCTCGAGCGTCGCATGGCCGGCACCGGCTCCACGGACCGCGTCGGTACCACCAACATGGCTCTCGGCCTCGCCACCACCGCCGGGATGATCATCGCCGTCTTCTCCACCATCGGGACGGCCCTGCTCGTGTTCGGCATCTGGGCCCTCCTTTCCGGAGCGCTCCAGCTCGTCGTGGCGATCCGGCGCCGACGCACTGTCGGTTCCCAGTGGCCCATGGTCATCAGCGGCGGACTGTCCGTCCTCGCCGGTGCCTCCTTCGCCGCCATGTCCGCCTCGGCGACGAGCAGCCTGTCCACCGTCGCCGGATACTCAGCCTTCGGTGCCTTCTGGTTCCTCGTCTCCGCCATCGCCCTGAGCATCCGCAGCCGACGCGAAAAGCGTTGACCAACCCCGTCGGAGCCACCGTCTCTCCCGGAGGCGCGGCGTCTTCAGCAGAAGTACGACCACCTGAGGAGAGACATGGTCGCGGCCGCGCTCCACACCGGCCAGCAGCAGATCGACACCGCGCCGGCCCTGACAGCAGCGAAGTGTTCATCGGGACCCCGCGCCGGACCGCTGTCGTACGCGATCAGGGATCGGGGGACCGGGGCGCCGCTGGTCCTGCGGTTATGCCAGATCGCCTCGGTCATCGCGGGGATGCGCTGGGCGACCCGGATGGCGACGCCGCCCGCGACGAGGTGGAGCTTGGCCCGGCCACCGTGCCCGCCGCCCTCGCCCCGGACGCACCTCCGGGCGTACGCCGTCACCCACGTGGCAGCCGCACTCCGCGCCGCAGCCCTCGACGCCAGCTCGCACGCCACGCCCTCGTAAAGGAAACCGAACTGTGTGCGACGGTCCTGGCGTGCTCGACGCCTGCCTCCTACACCGCTGCTGCTGCCCCCACCTCTCACGTGCTGAGCAGCGACTTGGGCTCGACAGTAGGCCGAAATCGAGGCAGGGAACTCCAGCAGCGTGAGGGCGCCCAGAGCGTCAAACGAGCGTCACGGCCGACAACCCGTCCCGACGGCCAGGGCAAGCCGAGCTGCCACGACCAGCTCCCCCAGCAGGCTCCGTCCCGCTCACTCCAGAGGCCGCTGGCTCATCATGACCCGCGCCACTTCTCCGGCCGCCATAATGGACTCATGCCCTCCAGCCCACAGCATCCCGCACCCACGCCGAGCGAGCTCTCGGGCGCGGTCGCCGAGGACCTGGCGCTGTACCGGGAGAAGTTCCGGCGGCGTCTGCCGGAGTCGCTGGACGAGTTGCACGGCCCGACCCAGGGGATCGTGGAGCTGCCACTGCACATGGCCTGGTCGGGGATGACCTCGTACGACCTGAGCAAGCCTCGCCAGCGCATGGGCCTGTACCGCACCGTCCTGCACGAGGGCCTACGCGACGACCTGCCCCGCTACCTCAACCGGGACCTGCTCCTCCAGCTGTGGCCGGTGCTGCGCACCCTCGTCGGTCGCACCGTGCGCACCGTATGGGAAGACGCCTTCCCCCAGCTCGCCTCCCGCACCCGGGCAGCCGCGTGACGGACATGCCGGAGCTGCACACACGGCTCCTGGCGGACGTGATCGCCCTCGGCTCCCCATACCCCTGGTCCTCACCGGCGGATATGCCGTGCAGGCGCACCACCTCGTGAACCGCCCCAGCCAGGACCTCGACGTCGCCACCGAGAACCCGGCGCCCATGGCCGACAACGCGGCCACGCTGCGGGCCGGCCTGGAAACTCGCGGCTGGAAGGTGCACGCGCTGGAGACCGCCCCACTGTCCGCCCGCTTCACCGTGACCGACCCGGCCACCGGGCAGGAGTGCGAGGTCGACATCCTCAAGGAGATCTTCTGGCGGCCGGCGCCCAGAGCCCGTACGGGCCCGTCCTAGCGGAGGAAGACGTGATCGGAACCAAGGTCCGTGCCCTCGCCGACCGCGGAGCGCCCCGCGACCTGATCGACGTGTTCGCGGCCTCCCGCCGCTGGTCCAATGCCGAGCTGGAGGAGTTCGGCCGCCGCCATGCCCGTGGCCGCTTCGAGCGCGAGGACCTGCAGGCGAACCTCACGGGCGCCGAGTGGACCGATGACGAAGCCTTTGCGGCCTATGGGCTCGATGAGGCCACCATCACCGCTTTCCGCGCTTGGGCTGTGGAGTGGGCCGACGACCTCGCGACCCGGCTCCTGGAAGAGGCCGATGATCCGGACATCGATTGACCACGTCCGGACCTTCACACGACTCCAGCGGCCCAGACGAGCTACGAAACCCGACAGCACCCTGCCTCTGCCGCCTATCGTGACGCTCCTCCCTGCAGTAAGCCGAGTGGAGCGAGAGATCGCGGTGCTTCTGAGACCGTGGTTCTCCCGCCAAAGGCCATCCATACGGCTGCGGCGCTTGAGAAGCGCGGATTGATCAAGAGAAAGTGGCGCAGCAGCGGCCACCCGTGGCGGTCGTCACGGCGGACGGCCGCTACTACGTCAAGCACGGCAAGCACCCTCGCGAGGTACAGGCAGCAATGGAACGGTAGGAAGAAGACGCTGACGAAGCCGCCCGTGCCCCTGCCGGCAGCGAGGCGACTGCGTCTTCGCGCGACCGGACCAGCCCAGCTTGTGCGCGCCCGACGGAGTCGAGCTGATCTCCCGGCTGCGCTCCGCCTTATCTGAGGAGCGGGATCCGGGACCGTGATCTTCCCCGACTGGTCGACGAGGAAGCCGAGAAGGCGGCCCAGTCTCCACCGGCGCGACTGTCGATGTGCCCGAGAGCGTGGGCCGCCCTCACCGTCTGGTCCGTGCGACGCGCAAGGCGCTCGCTTGGTCCCGGACCGTGGTCAACACCAGGGGCAAGCCCGAGGTCATACCCCTGTACGACCACCCACGTACGACGAGAAGTTCGACGGGCGTCTTGCGATCGGCGCACCGTTCGGAAGCCGGTATGAGCATGCGTACTCGTACAGCGATGGCGCCCGATGGACCTTGGAGTCCCGGCTGGGGCGCCTGCTGCAGAAGCTCGAGCACCTGGCGGCAGACGCCGAGCGCCAACAGCGGGAGAAGGAGTTCCGCGAGGCCGAGCAGCGGCACCGCTGGTACGCAGCCATTGCGCAGGCACGAGAACAGCAGGTCGAGCGGCACCCTGGGAGCGTCTCGAAAGCCAGCGGGTCGATCCGCACCGCGTACCCTTCGCAGAAGAAGCGGATCCGCACAGCTTGCTGCCACGCCCTCACTTGCTGGGTCAGGGCCTTCGCGCGGGAACTGTCTGAATGCCCCCACCCCCGGTCCGGGGCCCATGTGCCGCCCGGGCCGCGGTGTGAGTCGCCGTGCGTGGACATGCCAGGAATCGGTCAGACCTGTTCGAAGTGGAATGCCTTGATGAAGCAGTCGCGGGGCTGGGCGACGGCGAACAGGATGCACGCCACGAGTGACTGTGCGGTGAGGGCGTCCTTGGCCTCGCGTGGTGTGGTCTCCCACTCCTTGGAGAGCGGGTCAGGGTTGGCGAAGTCGGGCGA